>CAWENF010000016.1:0-22368 GCA_963810275.1 uncultured archaeon | reverse complement strand
TCAAAATTCAAATGCCTCAAAGTGAGATTTAACCGGTTTGTGGCTGTACAAACATCACTAACAAGCTTTTGGACGGCTGCTAAAAAAGTTTCACTTCAGTTTGAATGGCTACATTAGGTTATGAATGAAATAAGATAATATATAATTGGTAGTTTTAGATGTATTAAAATTAGGACTACAAATAAAGATTGTCAATTAATTGTAATGCTTAGTGTTTAGATTACTAATTTTGGGTTTTGAAGATGTCTTCATAAGTAAGTTATACGTCTTGCGCATATTTGGATTTTACTTTCAAATAGAGGATGATGTGTGTATGAAACAAAATGCGGATAAAAATAGAAAAGAACTCGAAGCAAAACTTTCCACAGTGTTTAATCAGGAAATCGTCGATCTGCCAACAGAATTGCGTTCAATATTGCTAGATGACATGGTGACTGCCTTCGAAAATAGATTAAACGTGTTAAACACTGCAACAGAAAAAGCTATCTGCTAAGCGCTTGCCATGGAAATATCTGCTGATTAGTAATACATAAGTGATTTATACTCAAAGCATGAATCATAAAACACAAACACGAGGAGTATAAAGTGCGTCGATCCAAACTCGAAATGTATGTGGACATCCTAACCGTACTTGCACACCGTGGTCCCCTAAAACTAACCCACGTAATGTATAAAGCCAACGTTAACTGCAGCGTCCTCAAAGAATATCTTGACTTCCTCATAAAACAGGACTTAGTGGAAGAACGCGTCATCGGCAAACGACGTGTAGTCTTCGCAGTAACCCAACGAGGCATAACCGTCCTAAAATACTTCAAAGAACTCAAACAGGTTTTGCCAATAGTAGAGGAAGCTCGGAACCAAGCGCCCGCCCCCTACTAACCGCCCAATTTTATACCCAACATTATTTTATCAATTCCTAATATTTTTTGACATTTGTTGTATATTTGTTGTTTTTTGAATATGTATTTTAGTTTCGCAAGACTTAATAAACTGTATTTTGATATGTACTCATTAAGTGTATATGTGAAAAACAGTTCGGGGAATTGTGTTTGATTCGTACTAATTTGTCTAGTAGGAAGCCTTTGAGTATTTTGGAGAAAATTGAGGAGAACCTCGAAAGGTTGAATGCTAAGATGGAGGTTATGATTGAGCTCCAAAGGAACAATGGTGGTGGGAATCCCAAGATTGGAGCAATTCTTCCTGATGCTTCCTTGGATGTTATGACATTGTTGTCTATGCCTGATCATTTGCGTAAAACTGCTATGACTATTTGCCGTAGTGGGCGTGCTACTGCTGAGGAGATTGCTGAGCAAACGGAACGTGCGCGTGCAGTGGAAAGTGCATATCTTAATCAGTTGGTGATCATGGGTTATCTTAAGAAGGAGCGCCAAGGGCGGAAAGCGTATTTCTATGTAGATCGGGAGTCACAGAGTTGATGGATATGGCGTCAAAAATTATTGCTGTACATTCCTATAAAGGCGGAACCGGCAAAACCTCTATGTCCGTTAGTTTGGCTGCAACACTTGCGAAGATGGGAAAAAAGGTTTGCGTATTTGACTTGGACTTTCGGGCGCCAAGCCTGTTTGCCATCCTAAAAGTCCAAAACCCCGAGTTCTACCTAAACGATTACTTAAACAACAACTGCGAAATCAACAAGGGACTGGTTGATTTAAGCGACCGCGTCAACGGAGGAAAACTCTACGCGTGCATAGCAAACCCCACGACCGAAGCGATACGAGACATGTCAAGTAAAGACAGAAAATGGGAAATGCGTGCATTAGGACGGCTTTTGGCGCTAAGGGAGACGTTGCTTCGTGACCAAAAATTTGACTACCTAGTCTTTGACACCAGCCCAGGACTCCAATACAGCTCAATCAACGCCATAGTTGCAGCCGACTTTGTAGTAGTCGCAACCACCGGCGACCGTTCCGATGTCGACGGCACTAAACGAATGCTCTCAGAACTCTACAACTTGTTTGAAAAGAAAACCGGTCTTGTCTTAAACAAAGTGCTTGATCCCTCTGCTACATCAAGAAAAGCCGAAATGTCAGCCAAAATCAAAGCCGATTACCAAGTGCCGCTTCTGGGCATCGTACCCTGTTTCTGCGAGGTGCTACGCGCCGAGGGCAACTTCATTTTTGTACAGGATAAGCCTGACCACCCATTTACAAGAATCGTTTCGGAAATGGCACAAAGAATCGACCAAAACGAAGTCAAATAGACTTCTTTTGACTTTTTGTTCTCTCTTTATTTGTGATGTTTCTTACGAGAAATAAATTAACTTCTTTATGTTTTAGTTTTCATTGAAATATATCGTTTTTTTGTTTGGCCCAACGTGACAATGTTGTTTTCTTGTATATTCCAACATAGCGTTAGATTAATTGTTATGGTGTGATGTAGAGACATGTTTAGTTTGTTTTTCCCGCAAAAGTCTTAAACTTGATCGTTTAGGTATCTTTTCAAGGATGTTTATTCATGGATAAGTCAGCTGTTATTTTAGCAGGCGGGATTACAGCGCAGGCTGTTTCTGAACTGGAAGGCAAACCACTCCTCAACTACGTAGTCGACACGATTAGGAATTTGGTGAACGAAATAATCGTAGTCGTGGACTCACAGGAATGCGCTGACGCTTATGCGAAACTTGTAGCGCCAGACGTAAAATTTACCGTTAACCCAGCACCTTTCGAGGGCAAACTATTCGGGGCACTTGCAGGGTTTGAAGCTGCACAGGGCGACTACACACTCGTGTTACCCGCAGGAAGCCCCTTCGTGTTACCCGATCTGCTCTTGCTGCTCTTCGAATGTGCACCCGGAAAAGCGGCGGTTGTGCCCCGATGGACCAACCAGGAACCTGAGCCTCTACACGCGGTATATAATACTGCCAGGGCTATTGAAGCCGCAAAAGCAGTTCTCTGTGAGGGAAGAGCGGACATGGCTGCGATGGTGGAAAAATTGCAAGGTGTAAGGTACCTATCAACGCTGGTTATTGAGCAGATTGACCCTGAATTTCGCTCCTTTTTCACAGCTACGTCGCCTGCTGATTTGCGGAAGGCTTCTGCGATGAGCAAACATCAACCTAAAACCAAAGCTAAAACCAAGCCGAAAGGTAGAGTGCCCAAAGAAAAATACAAAAAAAGGCATTAACCGAGCTCAAACCTTGTCACCCAAAAAACCTTGCATAACCCACGTCAGGGGATTTATTAGAGTACATCCTAACCACGGTACTCATAATCACGCCGAAAACATTCTGCATCTGCCTATTTCTAGCAAATTCTGTGCCTGCGATGTAGGGGGGTCGAGAATGTACAGATAAATGGTTTGACTTGGAACTGTAACCGAGTCGGGGTAGTGGATAAGTGATATGACGACCATGATTTCTCGCTGTTTAGCGTGGTTGCATAGAAAGCTGTGGGATCGGTTGGCAGAAGCATCCTAAATCGATTAAGCCGGGGGGTTACAGCCATCTTGCTGTGCCCATTGGACTGCGATGTATACTTCTGGACGGGTCTTAGCAGCAATTACAATTTCAGATAGGGTTGGAATGGCCCATGGATGCAATTTTGCAAACGAAGCTTTTATTGTTTTTCTACTTTGCATCCAAATACTCAAGCATTTTCGATGAGTCGTTGGTGGGCGGCATACACATCTGGTTTTTGCAAACGTAAGCGGTGGATTTTCCTCCGATTCGTTCATAGTTTGTGGCCATCGGCTTAGCTTGGGCGTTCTCAGGTGTCCACAACCGCACCGTCACGTTTGGCATAAACCGTTTCCGCAACTCGGCAAGCATAGTCTGCGTGTCTTCTTCATGGATTCCCCCTGCTAAGACCACAGTGTAGGAAGGTCCCATCGATAAGTATAGTCCAGAGAGCAGGAAAGTGTGGCCCATCGGGTACGCTTTAACTTCCTCAGAGACCGCCCGAAGTAGCTTATTTGCGTATTCTTCGAATTTGACTTCGCCGCTTAAACGCGAGAGTCTAAGCAGGTCGTGGAGTGCCACTGAGTTGCCGGACGGTATGGCGCCGTCATGGGTCTGTTTCATCTGTGGAAGGGTCTCCTGGGCGGATGCTGAGAGGTAGAATCCTCCGTTTTTTGGGTCCCAGAAATTCTCAATCATGCGTTTGGTCAATGCTATTGCTTCTTGAAGGTAAATCTCGTCGAGTCCCGCCTCATAGAGCTCTATCAACCCGTATGTTAGGTAAGCGTAGTCGTCAAGAAAAGCGTCTATGGCTTTTTCTTTCTTGGCGTAGCGGTGGTAGAGTCCACCGTCGTCTTTGCGCAACTCAGAGAGGATAAAGTCAGCGGCTTTCTCGGCTGCGAGGAGGTATTTTTGTTCGCCAAACGTTTGGGCTGCTTTGGCTAAGGCGGCTATAGTTAAGCCATTCCAGTCCACCAACACCTTATCATCTAGTGAAGGGCGCACCCGGTTTTTGCGCGCTTCAAACAATAAATTCACAGTCTGCGACATCTTCCCGATAACCTGATCAACGGTCCAGTCGTGTTTAGATGCCATCTCCTCAATTGGTACAGCAATGTGCAGAATATTTTTTCCCTCTCTACCCTTGCCCTGCTCGAAATAGTTGCCCAACGGCCGCACACCATAGAGCTCTTTGGCAAACTCGAAAAGCTCCGGCGGCAACACTTCCTGCAAATCCTCCTGCGTCCAGAGATAAAATTTGCCCTCCTCCCCCTCACTGTCAGCGTCCTCCGCCGAGTAGAAGCAGCCCTCTGGCGAAGTCAAATCGCGCAATATATAATCCAGCGTTTCTTTTGATGTTACTTTAAATTTTAGTTGTCCCGAAAGCTGGTACGCCTCCACGTAAGCTAAGCATAGCATGGCCTGGTCGTAGAGCATTTTCTCGAAGTGCGGCACCAGCCACCGAGAGTCGGTGGAGTAGCGGTGAAAACCTAACCCGACTTGGTCAAAAATGCCGCCTAACCGCATCGCCCTTAATGTTCGCTCAACCATGGTCCATGCCCCCTCCTGTTTCGTTTGCTGGTAATACCGCATCAGAAACATAAGGTTGTGGGGCGTTGGAAATTTAGGCTGAACGCCAAACCCGCCGTTTTCGTGGTCAAAAGCTAGATAAAGCTGGTCATATGCTTCATCCAGTTCAATTTTGCCTAGTTCGCTTTCCATCGGGGCGGGCTGCGGCAAAGTACTTATCCGCTCCTGCAATTCAGTGCCCCTTGCCTCCATTTCTAAGTGTTGTTTCTCGTAAACAACCTTGATTTGAGGAACCAAATCAATCATGCCATATGCACCGTAGCGGTTGTCTTTTGGAATGTAGCTGGCTACAAAAAACGGCTTCTTGTTAGGAGTTAAAATCACATTTAGAGGCCAACCGCAGTTTTTACCCATCGCTTGACAAACAGCCATGTACACGGCGTCGATGTCTGGACGTTCTTCTCTGTCGACCTTGATACACACAAATGCATCGTTCATCAAGTGTGCCACTTGGGAGTCTTCGAAGGATTCTTTCTCCATAACATGGCACCAATGGCAGGAGGAGTAGCCGATGGAGACAAAAACAGGTTTATTCTCGGCCTTAGCCCGCTCAAATGCTTCATCCCCCCAAGGGTACCAATCTACCGGGTTATAGGCGTGCTGCAAAAGATAAGGACTCTTCTCGCTGATTAAGCGATTAGGCTTTTTATTATTGGTAACAGGGTTGTGTGACATAAAAAGGAGTCTCCTAATTTTTACAGTGTACACCGTGCCTTATTAGTAGATGCAAACACAAAAAATGATGGCCAACAGTAATAAGTAAATAAGTAATTACGGCTTCCACATGGGTCCTCTCTTCCGGCTTAAAAGTTTCAATTACCATTTCTATATTAGTAGGCGACCCTGGAAATAACCACACCTAAAGTGCGATTAAACGTGTACGAGTTGTCTCTGAACGTATAGATTATTAGTGCATAATTAGGTGATGAATTTCGAAAGTAGTATCTTCCAAGATTAAATTCATAACCCAAAGTGGCTTCGAAAACAGTAACGTTTCTCCTTCAGGCGCTAAATCAGCTGTATGGCTTTAGGCGAGGCTATGCGTGTTAAGCGCCACTATGTTAGATGGTTGACCATACTCATCTATATATTAGGCTAAAGTGCTGTTGAAAAGCGTTGGCACCGTGGCTTCCAGTTGACTGAAAAGGCTTTTGACAAACTGATAAGTCGGGGGCGTTAACGACTTCCTTCTCTAATGTGACTTTTCGCTGGTTAAGCGTTTGGATAGTTTGCTGCTGGCCGCTTATTTCGTCTTAGATGGGCAAATAAAGCATCATTGTAGTGACTAAACCGGCGCTAAAGAGTACACAAATTATTGATAATGCAATGACAGCTATGGGGTTTTTTTGGTACACTATCTTTCTCTTACC
The DNA here is from genome assembly GCA_963810275.1 of uncultured archaeon. GTDB lineage: Archaea > Thermoproteota > Bathyarchaeia > Bathyarchaeales > Bathycorpusculaceae > Bathycorpusculum. The sequence goes on along the minus strand of CAWENF010000016.1, from coordinate 15,993 downwards.
ACTTTGGCGGATAATGAACCTTTAAGTTCAAAAGGGTTTCCAGATTCAATCCCAACCACCAATCATGAAAGAGGTTAATATTTTACGCTTAAGTAAAACAGTACCAGAAGCGCCGCCATCTCAAAGAGATCAGGCAAAAACGCGAAAGGACCCAAACCAAAAGTGCCGAACCCAGCTAAACCTATTACAAAGGGACTCCACGCTACGTCTTTTATGAGGAAAAACGCAGCAAAAAGCATCAAGCCTACTGTGAATTCAGATTTGGTTTTATGGTATATATTTGCATAGTTGAATATCAAAATAACAGTTAGCACGATGTTTATGGTGGAAAGTATGGTTCGGGCGGTGTAGTAGAGTTCAAAGTCGCCGGTGTTTGGGCGATAAATGTGTGTGTCGAAAAAGAAATTGTTATGGCTTTCTTGATATGAAGTAATGATTACTGCAAGCAACGCAGATAGACCTAATAAAACGACAAGAAGAACCAAGATGGTGTGTGTTCTGTTCATTGTTTTTCCCCTTTTTGTGTGATCCTTTTTCTACTTTTTCCCAATTTTCTTCGCCATCTCCTCAAACATTTCGTAGTTGTCCTCCAAAACCTGCGAAAGAAAATACGTCGAACCATAATGGTCGCCAATAGAGGTGAGCATTTTGTTTTTTTCCAAAACCTCAAGGTGATGACGCATCGTCTTGTAATCCATGCCAAGCAAAGTTGCAAGTTGATTCGCGTTTTGAGGAGACTCTTTTAGCGCCATGATTATTTTTGCACGTGTGGGGCCGCCTCTGGTTCCAGCTATTAACCAGCCTAGCAGGTAACGTAATGAACGCAGATTTGCAGCCAACTTTGTTGCTCCGTGCAAGATTGATTTCACTGTTTGTTTGCTTAGAGTAATAAATGTGCGCTTTTCAAGTTTCTTAACACACAAAAATGCATGTTAAGCTGCCTCAACTCATTAGTCTTAATATTTTTTCTAATTGTTCATATGAATTATCAAGCAGCCAGTTTAGAATTGGGTAAGATTTGGGTAAAATATTGAAAAATCGTTTAATAGAAAAATCGACTCAGCATGAATAGACAACCATGAAGGGATGTGAAAACGGCGCCAAACGCCTCCAAACTGCCCAAATAACCCTCTTATCCCTTCTTGGTTGATCGTTAAAAGTTATTAGGTGTTTACATGGGAATACTTAGTCTTGCAGTACCAAATATTTCAAGACGAAAAGTTCATCCTTCACTTTTTGGCATTTCATTGTTCGTTTTATCTGTCAATAATTGTTTCTATACCTGCAGGATTAATGGCAAATCAGGAAGTAATCAACAGAATAATTGGCAATCTGCTAATCATACGGGATGCATGTTGCTATTAAAAAACAGCAAAATCATAAAAGAAAGAACAGGGTTGCATTTGGCGAAGGAAAACAGCAAGTGCCCACATCGCGGAGGCGCCATCAAAATCTACGATGAAGTATGCAGCGCCTGCAATAAGTCCCTTAGCGTAATATACGAGCTATTCTCGACATGAAGGTGTAAGATATGGAGTCAAGCCCAGAAAATGAATCCAAGCCAATAATTTCTTTTCCAACATGTCCTCCGCCGCCGACGCCCAAAAAGAAGCGCTCCCTAACCGTTTTGTTCGCGCTACTACTTGTTGGTTTGCTTGCAGGAGGAATAATCGGCTACACCGTAACCTACACCCAATTCAACAGCAAACTTGACAATTTGCAGGCTCAGCTTGGCTTCTACCAAGGTAGCTTCTCAGGAGATACACAAACGTACGTGTTAAAAGAGAATGTCTCCCTCGCCGACCTATATGAATACGTTAAAGGATCTGTAGTAGTTGTTCAAGACCTTTCGCCTGGCTATACATTCTTTGGCCAACGCGTCTATACCCTGCAGCAGGGTTCAGGTTTTCTGGTACAGGTCAACGGCGAAAAAGTCGTCGTAACCAACAATCACGTAATTGAAGGAACCATAAACGTGACGGTGACGTTTGCTGATGGTATTTGCCTGCCAGCGTCGGTTGTGGGGCAGGACGCCAAAGCAGACCTTGCGGTTTTATCGGTCCCAGAGATGCCAAACGGAATAATGGCGTTAAGCATGGTCAATTCTTTGACTTTGACGGTTGGCGACCCCGTAGTTGCAGTAGGTTCCCCATATGGATTAGCTGGCACCTTAACTACAGGCGTTGTCAGTGCTCTAGGCAGAACCATTAGTGAGGACGACTCAGAAAACGGCGTTTTAATCCCCGATACCATACAGACAAGCACAGCCATCAACCCCGGAAATTCAGGCGGACCTCTTACTCAACTACGCAGGGCAAGTAGTCGGCATAACCACCGCAGGCATCGCAGACTCCCAAGGATTGGGCTTCGCTATTCCCTCCGCAACTATAATTCGCGAAATTAACTCGCTTGTCACCACAGGCAGATACGACAAACACCCATCTATAAACGCACAAGGCATCGATATGAACTACCCCATCGCCCAATCCATGGGCACGCCCGTAAGCTACGGTGTCCTAATCGAAAAAGTCGATGCGTCAAATGGTTTGCAGGGCGGCACACAAACCGTGGCAGTCTTAAACCAAAACGTAGTCATAGGTGGAGACATTATAATCGGTGTAGGCAAGGTACGCATCGCAAACACAGATGACTTACTATCTTACCTTGAACGCAACACTTTGCCGGGTCAAACCGTGGACTTCACAGTTGTACGCAACGGACAAACTCAGACTGTTGCAGTCATGATTAGCAACGCATAATTCCTTTTTTCTTCACGATCAATGTAAAAACAAAACTCATTTTTTTAGAAACCAGAATTTCAAAATTTGCAATAAATGCAAATGAGGATCATTTCAGCTGAATACTGATGGTATAAAATCGTTAATTATTAGGAAAGGATGATACCTCGAACAATAGAACTTAAATTATGAATAAACCTGCGGACAGCAAAGTAAGCTGATGCCTAAAATTTTCGTTATGTGAGACGTACACTAAACTCAAAGATTGCTAAAGGGTAGGCTGGAAAGTTCCAGCGGAAAAGATGTTTATCTACGCTGGTCTACGAATGGCACTCCAGCATCCGACGCTTGTTTGTTACAGCACCTTTGTGACGCAATTAGAATAAAATAAGGTAATAGCATAAACCGCCACAATTAGCACTCAACCGCCTGCAAACGCCAACACAAAAACTGACTCTATATACTGGCTTTAAGAAGAAAATGCATAAAAAGGGCGCTCCAGCACCTTAAATTAGAAAAACGGATATGGCGGTATTTTTATAAGCCAAACGCTCGCCTTTTACCATTTATGCAAGTAGAATTTGGAGTTATCGGAGGAACAGGTCTTTATGACCCTAACCTTCTCAAGAACATTCAGGAAATTACCATAGACACCCCTTACGGCAAGCCCTCGGACGCTTTCACAATCGGCGAACTAAACGGGCGAACAGTTGCGTTTCTGCCAAGACATGGCAAACTTCACACCATACGCCCAACAGACCTAAACCAAAGAGCCAACATCTGGGCGTTAAAACGCCTCGGCATACGGCGTATCCTCGCTGCATCAACGGTAGGGTCGCTTCGCGAGGACTATGCACCGGGTGAGATCGTGTTCTGCGACCAATTCATCGACCGAACCACACGTCGCGAACAATCATTCTACACCTTAGACGAGGGCAAAGTGTGCCACATATCCCCGGCAGACCCCATGTGCCCAGAGCTTCACCAAACCGTCGTGGATGTCGCCAAGAGATTGGGCATTAAAATGCATGAAACAGGTACCTACGTCTGTATAGAAGGCCCTCGCTTTAGTACGAAAGCTGAGTCGCGCATGTACCAGAAGTGGGGCGCAGACATCATCGGCATGACAATGGTTCCCGAAGTCGTGCTGGCACGAGAAGCAGAGATCTGCTATACCAACATCTCAACTGTCACCGACTATGATTGTTGGAAAGACCACAACGTCTGCGTTGATGACATCGTTGCCATCATGAAAACCAATGGTGAAAATGTCAAACGCATTATAGCAGAAACAATCAAAAAAACTCCCGTCACATGCGGCTGTAAATGCAACAGCGCACTGATGGGCGCATTCGCTTAGTCTGGAGAGAGAAAAATGTCTGAAATGAATCTTAAAAACAAAATACGTCGAATCCCTGAATTTAAAGGCGTCGTATTCTGGGACATAACCACCCTGCTAAAAGACCCCGCTGCATACAAAGAAACCATCAAACAACTAGCCAACCATTATCAATGCAAAAAAATCGATGTAATTGTCTCAAACGAAGCCCGGGGCTTCATCGTCGGCGCCCCTTTAGCCTACGAGCTGGGTGTCGCCTTTGTGCCCATCCGCAAAAAGGGCAAACTTCCCTACAAGTGCTTTGACTTTGAGTACAAAACTGAGTACAGCACCGACTGCATCCAAATCCACGAAGACTCCATCACAAAAGGCCAAAATGTACTAATCGTTGACGATTTGCTGGCTACAGGCGGAACGGCCAAAGCCAACATTGAACTTGTGGAGCAATTGGGAGGCAAAGTCGCAGGCCTCGGATTCCTCATCGAGCTGGATTATTTGGGCGGCAGAAAGTTCTTAGGCAATACAGCACGAGGTTTTCTCGCTGGTCAAATACAAAACTCCCGATGACATCTAAAATTTTGATAAACGCTTGACCTCTTTGTCAGGCGATTTCTCCCTTTCTTTCGCTTAACTTTTGGATTTCTATTTGTGGTTGTATCAAGACAGCAACGCGTCTTTAATACCAATAAACCCCAACATTAACAAAAGGAGAAACACGTTTTGGAAACAATCCTAATTCCCAGGCAAAAACAAATAAGCACATCCAGCGCTCAGCAAAACCAACAGATCAAACGAAGCGCATTTTTATTTATCACTGCAGAACCTGATTGCTGCGATATGGCGTTTAGGGAACTGCAAAGCATAAGAGAAGTCCAAGAGGTATACCATGCTCGAGGCGCTTACGATCTCGTCGCCAAGGTAACCTGCAGAATCCATTGAGAATCTACGTGAAGACGTCATTAAAAGAATCCGTTGTCTAAACAGCATCAAATCAACCCTAACATTAACCATCGTATAGGAGACAATATCATTGCCTAAATATTTAGTTCAATCCGCAATTCTAAAATCAGAAAAAAACGCACAGAGCTGTGCTGAAGGTGTCGCCAAAAATCTCGCTAAAGGAAAAATCAAAGACGTCGAAGCAACAGCCTGCTACTGCTGCAGCCAAGAAAATCGAGCGGCTTTTATCATAGAGGGACCTAGCCAAGATACGGTGCTCGAAGTGGTTCAAGAACAGCTTGACGTTCCAGTAGCATCAATTATGGAAATCTCCGAAGTACCCTAAGCTTTGAGTATCTTCTTTGCGGATTTCGCGTAAATGTCGAAATCCCGCTGCGAAAACAACACCAAAATCACTTTTTCAATTTTCTCGTCTTTTTCCAAGAAATCCTTTATGGCTGTTACCGCGATTTGACTGGCTTGATCAGTTGGATAATTATATGCACCTGTGCTGATGGATGGAAATGCCACTGACTTCAGCCCATTGTTTGAGGCAAGTTTAAGTGTGTTCCAGTAAGCCCGACGCAGCAGTTTGGGCTCTTCTTGAACGCCACCCCGCCATATCGGTCCAACGGTGTGAATGACTTTTTTGGCTTTCAATTTTCCCGCGTTAGTCATTGCTGCGTTACCCGTTGGCAAACCGTCAGGCCACTGTGTATTGCGTAGACGTTTACATTCTTCGAGTATTTGGGGTCCACCCTTAGCGTGAATGGCACCGTCTACTCCGGAACCACCCAGCAGCATTGAGTTAGCGGCGTTAACGATAGCATCAGCTTCGATTTTGGTTATGTCGTCTTTTACCAGTTGCAGGGTTGCGTTTACGATTTTAAATTCCATATCTAACCTTTTACGCTGCATGTTTAATTAACTATGCAACCACCCAGCCAGAACAATAAGCTTACTTTTTAACGTTAAGCAGCCGTTTCTGTATCTCCACAATCTCAGCGCTATTCATAGCCTGAGTATAACTATCTAGTAACGTTTGGTTTATCTCAAAAAACGTGTGTCCCCATGGAAAAATATCCAAAATCGTATGCGCTTCGTCTGAAAAACCGCCAATGTATAGCGCTGCTGCAATTGCTTCCACCGTCGAGAGCTTCGTTAGTTTCCCATAATTCACGGGATTGCCTGCTATGAGTACGGGCAGGCAGCGGCTGGTTCCACGCACATGTTCTCCCATGACTTTCTGAGCGTGTTCCCAACTGCAATCCAACGCTGCAATCCCAAACTGCTCAAGCCGCTCATGATCAGCTGGTGAAAACGCTATTTCGCTAAACGGATTTAAGACTATGGCGCGCTTTGGGAGGAACCGTACTTTGGAGACAATACGTGCTAAGCCCCTGCGTTTGAGGCGAAGCGCCGTGTTCTTTTTAGGGTCATCCTGTGCAGCATGGTAAATTGTTATCCTAACAGGCAACTGCGGGTTAGGTTCAGCTAAGGAGTTTTCTTCTATAGCTGTTTCACCTTTAAGTGACTTATCGGGTCAGCCAGCACCTGCGGAATCCAATTAATGAGGTCAGTTGCAACCATGTGGTAGCCGATTTCGGACGCAACAAAGTCGCCCGCAGCTCCGTTCACAAACGCCCCCGCAACAGCTGCCTCAAAGGGCGAAGCATGCTGTGCCATCAATCCAGCCACGACGCCGCTTAAAACATCCCCTGTACCGCCCACAGTCATACCCGGGTTACCAGTGAAATTAAGCTTCGCTCGTTTTGAATCGCAGATTATGTCGGTTTTTCCTTTAACAAGGATAGTTGCGTTTAGTTTCTTGGCGTTTTTCTGGATTACCTCGATTTTGTTTTCTAAAACTTCAGGGAGCGCTTTGCCTGTCAGTATTACATATTCTCCTGTATGTGGCGTCAAAACCAGCGGAACTTTCAACGCACGCTTGAACTTCGAGAAAGCTTTCAAACCATCCGCATCCAGAAGCAGCGGCTTGCCCGCACGTTCAACTTCGATTACGCATGCTTCCACGAACTTTTCAGTTTCAGCATTCAAGCCCAAGCCAGACCCTATAGCGACAACGTCAACGTTTTTTATGTAGGGCTTAAGCGTTTCGAGGTTTTTGAGACTGAGGTTTCTTCCTTCGAGTTTTATGGTTATCATGTCTGGACTTATAGAGGAAATCTCGTATGCATTCAACTGAGGTGATGCCAAATATACAAGGTCTACACCCGTGCGCATAGCCGCCAACGAAACCAGTGCAGGAGCTCCTGAATAGACTTCGCTGCCACCTATGACCAGAAGCCGCCCAAAGTCGCCCTTATGCCCCGTGGAGCTACGGGGTTTAGCAGCAAACTGCACGTCGCCGGGACCCACAAACCGCTCCAACTCAGCGGGTAACCCAATCGGTGCCACAACAATCTCCCCAGCATAGGTTTTAGCCTTCTCCAAACCAGTTTTAGCTCGATGGAAAGTCACGGTCAAATCCGCCTTAACAGCCATTCCCAAAACTTCGCCAGAGTCAGAGTCGATACCTGTTGGGACGTCCACGGCAACTTTGAAGCCGCCCATGGCGTTTATGGCTTCGACGACTTTGCTTACGGGAGCTTTGAGTTTGCCTCTAGAACCCGTGCCCAATAATGCGTCCACGACGACATCGGCTTTCATCAGTGGAATTGCCGAGCTGTCGGTGACCTCTACGATGGTCAATTTAGCTTTAATCGATTGTAAAATATGCCAGTTTTTGGAGGCGGATTCATGATTTACGTCACGTCCTCGGCCAACCAAGACAACAGTCACACCAAATCCTTCAGATAGAAGGTGACGCGCCGCCACAAAACCATCCCCGCCGTTTCCGCCTAACCCACAGAAGAAAATAACGTTCTTGTCGGGGCTGAATCGAGCCGTGATTTCTCTGGCGATGCTCATACCAGCCATCTCCATTAATTGCAACAGGCTAAAGCCGAAGTATTCGGCGTTGACTTCTAAGGCACGCATTTCACGGCTGTTTATCGGTTGATTAAGTTTTGTCATGGTAAGCCTCCACGTACTGATTAGCCTTTTTTAAAGATAAGCCTATCGTGCCGTATACAAAAGCATCCCCCAAACATAGTTTTTGCGCTCAGAAAAAAATCGTTGAAAACATAATTTTTTTCGAAAAACAGCGAACCTTATATAATCATGCACGAGTGATTAGAATTTTCTGAGCAATAATGCCGCCAATACATTTAGCGCTTACCCGGCGGAGAATAAAACGGCGACAGATAACATGAGATGGGGTAGAACTAACAGTCAAAACAAAAAGTTTACTTCAGAATCACTTAAGATGTCGCTTTTTAGTTCTCTAAAAGAGCTAAATTTGATGCGGGGAGGACTTCTTAGTCTGATAGAATCGCCCCACCAAGCAGAACCCACCAGAAGGTCTGCTGTTGGAAGGTTAACTGACATATGAGGACCTCTCGGCTAAGCAGATGAGCCGCAAACTGTTGCTGAATAGATAACTCTTTAGGGCTGTCCTGTCAAGGTTATCTGCTATGGCTTTTTCCAATTACCGAAAAAACATCGAATGGTCACTTTTTACATTAAATAGTTAAAATGTTGGGGGTTGATTGCTTGAATAAGATAAGAAAAATGCAATTTCAACAGCGGAAGGGGATAATTTGCGGCATGTTCGGCGAAGAAGGGGTCAGTTCAGGAAATTTGGGGAAAAAGTTTTTCTCACTCGCATTGCCTGGAAGATTTATTGGAAAAGGGACGATATAAGATGAGATGGAGGTTGGGGGTGTGGCGGTTGAAACCACGGGGTCTGAGTGTTGGCGTTTAAAACTGTGTTTTGTTGATGCTTTTGTATACGGATACGATTCGGGCAGCCGTCTTGACGGATTTTTAGCCATTTTTTGCATGAAAACTGCCAAAACTGGAGGTGCATTCGTTGAGTGTTGAGCGTAAATTGTTAATTTCTACTCTAAAAAAGACCCAAAAAACAGATGCTTTAATTGAAGATGTCAAAATCGACGCCAAACTCCCAGAAGACATTTATTGGCTATTGCTTCAAAAACTGCAAAAAGAAAAACTCATTAATTTAAGTAACGAAAAAATTGAGGTCATCGTAGAAAACCGGATAAAACTGGCCGTCAAAGCCGTCAACCTCGGAGCCGACATGCAGACAGTTAGCAATCTTCTGGGGTGGCAAGAATTCGAACAAATCGCCGCCTACGCCCTTAAAAGCAACGGCTACACCGTACGACGCAACCTACGCTTTAAACATGGCAGCCGACGCTTCGAGATAGACGTTGTAGGATGCCGAAAACCTCTTGTTGTGTGCATTGATTGTAAGCGTTGGCAGCATTCTATTGCTGCGTCTGCGTTGCGAAAAATCGTGGAGGATCAGACGCGGCGGGTGGAGGCATTGGCTGATGCGCTGCCCAGCCCTAAAATAGATTTGGAGTGCATCAAGTGGGATTCTGCATTGTTTGTTCCAGCCGTTTTGTCGCTAATGCCCGGTGCATACAAGTTTTATTATGAGGTGCCAGTGGTTTCGGTTTTGCAGCTACAAGACTTTATTTGCCAACTGCCACTATACACGCAAAATGTCAAGTGCGCCCCTAAAAAATTCGGCAAACTATGATTCAAAAATATGATTTTTAGAAAGCCTATAAGCTGGAATAAAGCTTAAAATGAATAGTTATCAACTGCGCCAATCAACACTGCAATGTAGCCTACAATAACGCGGCTATTATCGGGTTCGCCATCAAAATAGTAGAGTAATTATCATGTACAAAAGCTACAAACCCCGAAACTGTATTCAATTACCAGCAGGCACTCAATCGCAGACACTGAACTGATTTGTTTGGGTTTGACACCTACCGCCCGCATTCCGAATTCTTGAAGCTACTTATCCGCTGAGATCATTATATAACTCACAAGCCATAGCGAAGGCTAAATTGAGAAGAGGCATAAGCATGATTGATTGCCAAGTTGAGGCCAAATACGTCTGTTCAGTGCCATTAATCCGTCAAGGCCGAAGATAACCAAACTTGAGTCCACCGCCTAAACTGTAGTTTCTATGGTTTGGATAGCAACATCGCGGTTAACTGAACTGCAAAACTACCCCAACTGATTGCCATGTCTATTCCTTTTAGGACAGGCATTGTTTCTTCGCGACCATAATGGTTTTTTCAAGTAACTGGGTCTGAACCAACCAGTTTTTAGCCATGGTTAAACCCACAAACCTGAATAGTTTTCAAGTTGCCGGTTACTTTATAATAGATTTTAGGTACAGGCCTTTACTCGACTGGAACATCTTCAAGGTAGCAAGTGTCCATGTTCAGGTTGCCGCGATCACGCTTTAAGATGCGGACTTTATCGGGTATTTTTTCTTTCTGCCAATCGGTCCAGCTGATTTCTTTAAATAACCACCGTTTGCCCAAGTGCGCCGCCACCACCGCATGCTTATACTCGTTGCCTGAGGGGATGAACTGGTTAAGGAAACGGAACAACTTGTCGATTTGGGGAAGAGGAAAGTAGGCGTAGTAGGTGGCGTTTTTAACTTCAAAAGCGTAGACGTGGGGTCCACGACGCGCCATTAGGTCCGGCAGGGGGTTTAGGCTGGGGTTAGAGACAGGGACGCGAACAGCGAAGTAGCCTTTTTTCTGGAGTAGCTTGACTAAGGCTGTTTCACTGTAGAAACCTCGTTTACGCCAGCGTCTTAGCCGTATGCGGTCTTCTGGGGTGCTCACATTTTTGTGCTCCAACTGCTATTTTGGAATTAGCTTAATTAAAAATTGTTGACAGCACCAGCGCAAAACTATGTTTGGGGGATGCTTTTGTATACCGCTGAATCCGCTTGGTGGAAGCTAGAACCCACTGGTGAACATGCCTCCGAAAGATAATACCAATACAACCATACCAACCGAACACGATTTTTCCAACATTAATCCACACAAAATATTGCCAATATAGCCCATCAGTAACAGCCACAAAAGCTACCGCTTAATAAACATCCAACAACCATAAGAGCAATCTATGTTCCCTAAGAGAACAAAAATTCGTCAAACCACAGACAACACTCATAAAAAAGGTAAGTTGCCTAAATACAATAAAACTATCACAAAAATTTTTGTATACAAAAGCATCAACGAACACCCCATCAAAACCATAAGCCAGAACAAAAACATCAAAGTTTTCAAAAAAATAAATTTTCCTAAAAAAAGTCAAACCTAAGCTCGAAGATGGCTCGAAAAACTCGCGTTTTGCTTCACATGGAGATTTTCGACAGTACTTATATGAGGCTCCGATATTCCCCATGCCAAGCACCTACCCCATACCCTAATAAGCCTTTTCCAAAGTGCATTTTAGATTTAAAGTCTTTTTTACGTCTTTAGATTTTGTTTTTAGACGAAAAAGTGCTAACAGTTTTTGGCTGACTATATTTCGCAACTAAACAGCTGTGGAGTGCGGTCTTTAAATTAAAAACGGTGCAGTTTAAAGGTTTTTTGTTGAAAAAACCCCTACGATTAACCGATTTGGAGGTTTTAATCAGGAAGAAAAATTTTGAAGGCTCTTTAGATTGTGTACTTCAAGCAGCCAGACTTCCTGCAGTTTTAGCAGAAATGCGCTAAAAAAGTGTGTAGTTGGATGGAAGTTGAATAATTAGGCGTGGGGTACGACGGCAACTATTTTCTTTGCTTTGACTCCGCATTAACCCTAAAGGTTGGTTTTGAAACGCCTGATTTTGCCGTTAGAACAGGTGAGACCTAAGCGAGCGCCTGCAGAGTCTGGTATGCCACCAGCAACAAAAAAGGAGAAACTCGTTCAGCATCCTTGGAGTTCCTTAAGATTCTCTTGAGAATGCTTCGCCTGTGTTGACTGTGAATTGGGAGCCAAATGAGTACTATCAGAAGGCAACTGTTTTTCATGCACAAACGCTTGTAATTTTGCGGCAGATTTACTTGCTCGTCTGAGACTTCGTTGACGCTTATTTGTTGTGGTCAAAAGCGATGGTTTGTTGCTTTTAGTTGTGTTTTTAACAAAAAAAACATTTGTGCGTTTGTAGTTGCAGAAGGTTAATGTGCTGCAAATATCAGATTGTGTTTCCAATATTAATTTTCGGAGGTTTTAGTCTGTCAATGTTCATTTGATGTCGGGTACCCGCAGTAATGCATACAAAGCGTAGGTTGTTGTTTCAAAGTAGCTTAAGATGGCGAGTGCAGTGCAGGCTTTTCGCTGCTGAAGACTAAGCATTGTGCTTTCGGGAGTTTATTTTTTGACATAACTATACTGTATGATAATGAACTTTGTTAGAAGGTAATTTTTGCTATAACTAATATTTCTTTAAAAAATATGTATTTTATCATCCAGAAATATCGCTGTTCTTCCTTAGTGCATTTGACAACGATTGGTTACAATGTTACCCTCTAAGGTTTCAAAAAGCATTACGCAGTCACTATAGACTTCAGTGGGAATGTTCTACAATATTGTCATAATCGGCCAGGATATGCTCGAGTTTTTTCTTACTAAAAAAGGTAGCTTATCGAAGTCTAAAAAACATCCTTCTTCATCTCCTAAAATGGGAGTAACTAATTGGGTTAAAGGCTTGGTTGAGTTTAAGCTGTTTGAAAGGGTTAAATTAGCAACAAAGTGCAAGGTACGTAAGCGCTTTTTATGTTTGGCCGTATACAAAAGCATCACCAAAACACAGTTTCAAACACAGAATAATCAAAGTTTTTCTATCGAAACGTCATAAGTTATATGTGGATGATTCTATGGCGAATTTTAAAGTTGTGAACAAAATAATCAAAATCAAAACCAGAGGGGAAATCGATTTCATAGACCTCTCCCAAACAGTGAATCAAACGGTTCAAGCTTCACAGATAAAAAATGGCGTTGCCCATGTCTTCGCACCACATGCAACAGGCATCTTGGTTCTAACCGAAAACGACCCCGCCCTGCTAGATGACATCAAGATATTTCTGGAGCAACTGGCACCTAAAAAAGGCAAATATCATCACCCTTCAAACGCGCATTCCCATTTGCGCTCGATGCTTCTGCCACCGGACAAAACCTTACCGATCGTAGAGGGGGAAGTTGTTTTTGGGACTTGGCAGTCGCTGCTTTATGTGGAAACCGACGTATATCCTAGGGAGAGAACCATTCTAATTCAAGTTATGGGCGAATAGTTCACCATTCGTTGTTCGTTTAACCGAAAAGAGTATGATAAGGGGATTTTTTGAACTCTTCTCTATAAAATTCCACATTATAGTTGCCATTTTTTAACTGTTTGCTTCAAAAAATAATCGTTCGAAGATTTTCGAAAATAACGCTGAAAAAATACTGGTATTAAAGTAATCCAAAACAGAAAAACATAGTAAATCCTGGGAAAAAACCCAAATAAGCAGATAAAACTCCTTTAAAATAATAAAAACACGCCAAAAACAGCCTAAGCTATATTTCTACCCAAAGCAAAGGAATGATTATTTAGGGTTCGCAGTTCTTCGGCAAAATTCTACCGTTTACTTTTCCGTCTTAAGCTTTCGGCTGGCAGTTTTAGGACGCATACGCGCCTGCTTTTTAGCATCATGCAATGTCAATGGCTTTTCCGCTAATGAATCCGCGGCTGTTTCCTCTGTGGACAATAGGTCTTGAATCTCAGCGAAATCCTCGTCAGTAGCTTGATCCGCGCCGATTTCCACCATGGCTTGAATTGCACGGTCAACGTCGCCTTCTTTAACGTTTATACCTAGAGTGGCATCCATCAAAACTACTACTTCAAAGCCAAGCTTGCGTGCATCCAAAACAGTATTAACTACACAGTAATCAGTTGCTAACCCCGTCACAAAAAGCCGCTTAATACCCAGACGCCTTAGCGTCTCCTCCAGGTTTGTGTGATCAAACGCAGAGTATGCTTCATGGTCAACTTCTGTGGCTTTAGAAATCACTGTCGTGTGGTCAGGGAGTTTTAGATCGGGGCTGAACTTAGCGCCTGCTGTCTCTGCAACGCAGTGAGGCGGCCAAGGTCCACCTCGAGTGGTAAATGAAATGTGGTTTCTGGGGTGCCAATCACGGGATGCGATTACGGAGGCTTTGTTTTTGTTGAAGTGATGGATGTATTCGTTTATGACGGGGATGATTTCGTCACCGTTCTCCACGGGCAGTGCACCTCCTGGTAGGAAGTCGATTTGGATGTCAGTTACCAAGAGGGCATCTTGGATATTTGGAATGTAGAGTTCCTTCATTGGCGTCACCTAAAAATCAGTTTAACTAAGGTGAGTCGTGTGGAATAAACTTTTGCTAAAGCTTGTTTTTCGGTTGTTAAAACCTTTTGGGGACCGGTTTTCATGGAAAATGTATCTATTAAAGCATTTAACAAATGTGATGACTAAATTTTTTAACTGTTTAATGTAAAAAGTGAGCGTTCGAAAAAATTTCGCTCATTATAAACTGACATAATGCTTAACGCAGCAAACTCCGCTATCACATACAAAAAACTAAAAACAAAAACACAGAAAAACCACTCCCATAACGGCGTCAACAACAATCAAGCTATCCGCAAACTACCACATACTCCTAAAATCGCAATCCAGCAAACCAAAACCAGTTTGCAACGCCATAAAAGTCTAATTATTGCATGTGTGGAATGCTTACAGTCAGCATTTTTCCACCCTAAACGCTATGATAATAGTTTAGGCAAAGGTTCTGGGTTAACTAAGGGTTAGCCTGGCGCGTATTTTGTTGTTCGCATGACTTGGATGCACGTCGTTGTTTAATGGAGGTTTTTAGCTGGGCGTGATTATATAAGCTTCGCTTGTTTTCGAAAATCTCCAGGTGTTTTAAGAGCTACTTTTCGACTTGGACTGTGTTTTGGAGATGCTTTTGTATACGGCCAAAAACCTGATGTTTGTTCATGGTTTTGGGATCAAAAATACGTAAAGTGGATTTCATGACATTCTATATACTTTTAAAAAGAAGTTCAGATATGCAAGAAATCTATTGCAGAGCAACAAAGCTTACGCTGCAACAAATTTCATGCAATTAAAGTTATCGTGAAAAGAATGGTTTAGTCTTTGGTCCTCTGGGTCTTGCATTTCATCCGCATTTGAAGCCGCTTTATGATTTCGTCCCCCCACAGACGCTTCAATTTCATTCATGCTGGTTGGCTTGGCATACGTAGCTTGAGTTTCACGCCGTCTTTTAGGCATTTAACTCGACACTATTTTGTTTGGAACTCATGGCCACGAATTTATCGACCTCAGTTCTTTAGATGGCATTTTGATTAGTCCTCGTTAATTCGTTGTGATGGATAGCATGCCAAGTTTTTAACTGTTTTGGTTCTCAAACTCAAAAGACGGTTGCTCTAACAATGTTTAGCTTTGAAACCCAACTTTACGTTAACTTCAACAATAAACTCGTCATCTACTTTGCCTACAGCGAAATTCCAAGTCTTAATATTTACATCCGCGTTTTTACATTGATTTTTGAGATCTTGCCCCATCCGCTGCAATTTTTCACTCAAATTAAAATCTTCTTGCAAAAATACACCTCCCAAAACTTTCTCAATGAAATGGATGTTTATGTAAACTTAAAAATATGTGACTGGCAAGCTACACCAGCAATCCCCAAAGATACACTTAATCGCAAACCTGCTTAGGAAAAAAACAGAATAATCGCCCATACCGGATTTGAACCAGTAATCTTCGCGCGTGAGGGCGACGTCCTAGCCAACTAGATTAACGGCCCGACTTTGCTTAGTTCAAAATTCACGTCATTCCTTCATAAAACCTTTCCTTTTTTACCGCTTAAATATTCAAGCGGTGCATCGGTAGTTACATCTTGACGAATGATTTTTACATGCAGGGTGTTTATGAGCGTTTTACCATCAGAAACATTTAGAAACATCACACCTCATCTTTGATCGAATACCCCAGGATATGTGCCGAGGTAGCTCATATCCACGCTTTTTGTGAATTTTTGTCCATT
>CAWENF010000015.1:0-48843 GCA_963810275.1 uncultured archaeon | reverse complement strand
GGGTGTAATTACTAGCGCTATAATTGGTACACCTAAGCCTAAGACTTTTCTTAGGTGTTTTGCGAAGTCGAAGAAAACTCCGCTTCCCGTTCCTCCTCCTAAGCCGTAGACTAAGATCACGGTGGGTGTAATTATTGAGGACAAAGCTTGTTCTTTGAAGGAGTTGATGGCGTTTTTTGATTATTCCAAGCTGGTAGTAGGTTTAGGGGTAGATTGCTTTTCTAAATCTCTTCTTCTTCCAGCGCCTCCTGCCATGGGGGGGGATAGCCATGGTAGATTGCAGCCATGGATTGAAGTTTTTGAGTTTTGCTCCTTCCCCTATGATGTATTCAGAGTATTTTTGGTTGATAAAATCGAACATTGCTTCTGCTGTTGGGAATTTTACGGATTGGGCGATTAGACGTATTCTTTCGGCGGGTATACGTGCTCTTATCAATGATTTTTGGATTTGTTCATTTGCTTCTAAAAGGCTTCGGATTTCTGGATCGGCTATGTCGACGGCTAGAAGAGAAAGGCGGGTTATGTCGTTGGATAGTAGGTCTTTGGTTTTTTGGTTTGTCAGGAAGGCTTCGACTATGTTTGTGCCTGCTGATCCTAGTCCGATTAGTTGTACGCTATTTTGGTATATTCGCAATATGCTTTCACGTCCCGACTAGTCTTTTTAGTCTGTCTTTGATTGATTCTAGGTTAGATGACATGGATCTGTCGATTTTTGAGGCTCTAAGTGTTAGACCTTCTAAGTCTTTGATTTGGTCCTCTACTACAAGTTGGAAATAGCTTACTTTGCCTCGGATTCTTAGAAAGAACACTACAAACAGAGCGGCTATTGCGGCTAAGACTATTACGAGGGGAATGTAGATCATTTGCGCTGTTGAAGACATTGGCTCGTTTGTTGTTGTCAATCCGTTGAGCAGGTCGATGGCGTTACTTACCTCGCCTGTGTTAGCAATTGCTTTGGATGCGTTAAGAACATTGGTGTATATGTCGATATAGCCTTGTGCTACCCCTGAAGATTGAAGTGATTGTAGATGTGCTTCTTTTTGGTCATATAGTGTTTGGAATTGTGTCATTAAAGCTGTTGTTGCGGTAACTGATATTTGGTCGATTGCAACACCGCCAGTTGGGCCATACAAGCTTACTAGGTTTAGCGGTGCTCCAGTCTGGGAGGTAGTAGTTGGGATTTTGCCATATACTGACATGGAGAAGGTGCCCACTGTCCATCCGAATTGAGCTGGATTGGCGTTTGGATTAAAATCGTTGCCTAAGGTGTAGTTTTGAGTTTCAAGTTCCCAGTATCTGTCACTAAGCAACTTTTGCATGCTGGTTTGAAGTTTAAGGTTACCCGACCCAGCTGTAAATACATTAACTGTGAATGTGACTTTTATATCTGAACCAGGTACAATTGGCGAAAATGTCTGATTCAGGCCAGTGCTAGAATCATACTGAGCTAAAACTTGTTGTGAATTGTTATCAATAATGGTGTAGCTTGTAATCCATTGACCTTCCCCTACCGCTTTGACGGATACTGGAGTGGAAACTAAATAGACGGAAGCTAACAAGAGAATTAGACTTAAAGTTAAAATTTTTTTTATTTTTACTCCCCCAGAATCGTTTCTTTATCATATTGCTTATAACACTTTGCATAGTTACGACGTTTTGGGTTGATTCAAAAATTGCCGTTTCTTTCGCACGGCTTATCGATAGTTAATCGCACATTAAGATAAATTACTAAGTGTAACTTTACCAAATTGATTAAATACACTTTAAGGTAAAAATAAAATATGTTTTTCAAAATCTTTCAAAAGCGGAGAGGAAGCCTATGACTAATAAAGAGGTTAACATTTTTTGAACCTCATTTATCTATTTGAGAAACAAAGCAATATTTGAGTTTTGGAGCTGATTATTTTGTTTTATACTTATAGGCGATTGTAACCACAACTGCGAGAACTACTAATATGGTTGATATTAAAATTAAAATCGTTGCATCTTTAGGTTCATATTGTTCTTCAGAAGGATTAATTGCTCCAGATCCCAACGCTAAAGTGACCTCATGAGAACTATGAGGATAGGTGAAGAATATCAACCAGCTTTCCTTTGCTGAGGTACTACTGTAAACCATTTCGCTGTTGTCTAAGTAGACTTTTAGGTCGGAGACTTCGTTTAGCACGGTTTTGGGGATTTCAATGTTTACATAGCCATGTGTTCCTGTTGGACCTTCTGCAGTAAAGGTTAAGGTTTTATCTTCCATGTTGTAGCCAAATCTTGTCATGGTAGAGTTTGAGGATAGTGTAAAGATGTTCTCCTGCAAATCAGGACTTAGTACTAAAGTAATTATCTTTGAGATGTCGGCTAATTCGGGTGTTGCTTCAAAAGTTGCCTTTAGCAAATAGTTGCCTGTAACGTGGGGCTTCCAAATCGCCGCAAAACTACCATCCAATTGTGTTTTAACACAAGTAAGGCTTTGCCATGTCTGTCCGTTGGTAACGCTATAGGATATTAGAATCGGTTGGTCTGCTAAGGAGTTGCAGTTGTATGTCAGTGAACCAGTGATTTGTACTTCAAAATCATTTATTGTAGTAGTACTAGTGCAAATAAAGTCAAGGGTTGGAACTGATCTTAGTGTTGGAGAAGGCTTAGTGGTTGGTGTCGGCAATCCTGTAGGGTTTGGAGTCCGAGTTGAATCTGGGTAAATTCGAACACTTTGAACTAAGAAATCGTCAAAGCAGCCAGTACCCGAATATTGCCCCCATTTGCTAGTATAAACATAGATATAGCATTGAGTTGAGTTAAAAGAAAAAGGTTCAGAGTGACGAAACAGCCCATTCTCAAAGAAAGCGATCAATCCATCCGATACCCTAATCTTTAGTTCACCGGTAGAGGATAACCAAGGCGCCTCAACTAACCATGAAACATTTCCATCAATTCTACTTACAACCCTGGTCAAGTTTTCAAATGGATATTTTGTGTGAAGCACTTTGTTAATCATGTACCAGTTAGTTGCATTTACTGGATCACGATCAGTAATTTTTTCATCACTTACAAGAAGAACCATCTCGGAAACCTCCTCATGGTCTACGACATTGACTGAAGCTTCAAAACCCTCCCCAGATTCACCCGTCCAGTTGGCATCAAAGGAATATCTTGTTACGTAGCCTGCTTGACTCCAATACCAATCCGCCCAACTCAAATCACTGTAGGGTCCAGTTACTTGCAGCTGACCATTATTCTCTGTGACTTTTCCTCCGTTTACTTCAATTTTTTCCCATGTGGTAGAATTGTAAATATTGTCATCAAAGCTATCTTGGAAAAACGGCGGAATATTTTCTTGGAAATCTGCAATCTCAGTTGCTAAAATGTTTGGAAAAAATAAACAAATAGACACCAAGCAGATTATAAGAAATGTAATCGATGAAATTTTGCGAGGTTTCTGAATCATCGTTAATCTGTGGTAATTTTCCTAATGTATTGTTAAAAGCATTTTGGTCAAGGTTTATTGACTATCTTTTGTCAAGAAAGTTATACAAAAAATGGTATCCGGCAAGATTTTTGGAGAGCTTATATGTAAAACACTTTTGCACTTTCAAACAGTAAAATAAGTAACACTATCTCGGCACAAGGTTAGAATCCACCCCTGCGCTATCATTTTGGGCGCAAAACGAAATTATAAGAAAAAGGAGAAGAGATAGGAGATCTATCTCTAAAAACTATTTCTTTCTAAGCAGCATAAACATAAGCACTATGACCAAAATGATGGCTGCAAATAAACCAGCGAATGCGGGCATAAAGTATGTGTTTGCTACGGATGGAGGTTGCGTGGGTTCTTGAGCAGGAGGTGCTGCGCGCCTATGATGTTAAAGGTTTTTTCTTTGTTTGACGGCAGTATCCGTTGACGCCTATAAACGATGCGTAAAGCGAGTATTTGCCGCTGATACCATAAGAAAGAAAAATTGTGTAAACAGTTGTTTTTGGGAAAACAACTAAATAGGCGGATATCAAATCCATTGCTATGACCTACGTCAAAAAAAGCCATACAAAAGCCTACTTAGCGCTGCTCTTAGCAATCATTTTAATCGTTGCCGCAGGAACTGCTGTATGGGCGGTTCTCTCTGCACCTGAACCTCCAACGGTAGGTTTGAAGGCAGGCGACACATTCACCTATAGCATAAAAGGTAACGTGGACTTAGTTGCCGAAAACGCAGTGCCCTCGGAGGGTTTTGAAAGATATAACCAAACCGATTACTTCAAAGTCACAATAACTGACGTAGCAGGCACAAATGTCACTACACACTCAGTGTGGCGTTTCCTAAACGGAACCGAACTAACATATGACGAAAACTTTGATGTCGCAACTGGGAAAGAAAACTTGGTTTTCTGGGCTATTTATCCTGCGAACCTTAACATAGGTGACTTACTACGGCCCAACGGTCACGACGAAACAAGAGTCAACAATACATTCAGCCGACCATATGCAAGCGGAGAACGCGACACCAATTTCTGGTTCATAAATAACCCATTCCAAGACAGACTCGACCCCACAGGGAGCACATTGATGTATGACTACAGAAACATCTACTTTGATAGAGCGACAGGCATGTTGGTTTCGCTGGAGAACTTCCAAGCGTTCAACAACCCCGAACGCAACGAAGAAGTAGTTTGGACGTTAGTTAACACTAACGTATGGGACGTCTAAGAAACCTTCTTAGTCAGTTTCCCTTTCTTTTCGTGAAGCATCATTGGTGATAAGATATTAAGGTTAAAAAGTTCCATAAAGACATGACACCAGAACAATATTTAGCATACTTAAAACGGCAAGCGAAAAACCCTGACAAATTTTGCACCTCAGACGCCGAAAATGACTCATCTGAATAAAAACAGTTTGACCTAAAAAGATAAAAAAGGCTAGGACAGGCATGCCCGAGGATGATCCGCTGGGCAGCTTTCTGGATGTTGTTTGGCTTTGATAAGCGACAGCTTGCCGCCTGCCTGCAACTGCTCCCTCTCCACCCCCGTTATGTTGAGGTTTACTGGGATTTCAATACGCTTAGTCTTGTTTATCACTACGAGGCGTTCTTTTAAGCTGTCAACCGCCAATTCTAAAACGTCACCCAACCCGATTTTATCATAGTCCGCTTTGTTGGCGAATGTTAGGGGTAGGATGCCGAAATTGACTAGGTTAGCCATGTGAATTCTGGCGAAAGATTTGGCAATTATGGCTTTCACACCGAGGTATTTGGGTGCAAGCGCGGCATGTTCACGGGATGAACCCTGCCCGTAGTTTTCACCACCCACAATAAACCCGCCGCCTTTTTCCAGTGCGCGTGCTGCGAAGGTTTTGTCGACATGACAGAAGGTATAGGTACTGATTTCGGGTATGTTGCTGCGTAGCGACATTATTTGGCTGCCACCAGGTATGATATCGTCGGTGGTGATGTTGTCGCCGGCCTTTAGCAGAACTTCTCCGCTTAACATCTCGGGCAATGGGGGGAAGTCTGGGAGGGGCTTAATGTTGGGTCCCATAGGCACTTTAGTTTCCTCACAGAAACTTGGCAAGATGAACATGGCATCGCTTAGCAAGAACTTTTCTGGCATTTTGATGTCTGGGAAGGCGCCGAGTTTACGTGGGTCAGTAATTTTACCGGTGAGCGCTGCAGCTGCGGCAGTTTCTGGGCTGACAAGATAGATTTGGGCGTCCTGCGTGCCGCTGCGCCCTTTAAAGTTGCGATTGAAAGTCCGCAGTGAAACAGCGGCGCTGTTGGGAGCTTGCCCGATGCCAATGCAGGGACCACAAGCGTTCTCTAAGAGGCGTGCGCCGGATTGGATGAATGGTTCGATTTCGCCTGCTTCCGCCAAGTTCAGCATTACTTGGCGTGAACCTGCCGAGACGGTTAAGCTAGTGTGTGCGCTGACCTTTTTACCTCTGAGCAGCGCTGAGACGATTTTCAGGTCGCGAAGCGAGCTGTTGGTGCAGCTGCCGATACAGACTTGGTCCACTTGGGTGCCTTCGAGTTCGGATACGGTTTTAACTGCATCGGGACTGTGTGGTAATGCAATCAGAGGTTCTAGAATAGAAAGATCGATTTCAATGACTTCATCATATTCGACGTCTGGGTCAGCTTTTAGTTCAAACCACATCTCCACTCGGTTCTGTGCCTGTAAGAACTGTTTAGTTACGTTGTCGGAGGGGAAGATGCTGGTAGTGCATCCTGTTTCCGTGCCCATGTTGGTGATGGTTCCCCGCTCGGGAACACTAAGCGTTTCTACGCCAGGACCGAAGTATTCGAGAATTTTATTCACGCCACCTTTGACTGTAAGCATTTGAAGCACTTTTAGGATGAGATCTTTAGCTGAGACGAAGGGCTGGAGTTTTCCTGTGAGTCTGATGCCAACGATTTTGGGCATCGTGAGGTAGAAGGGTTCGCCCGCCATTGCTGCTGCAACGTCAAGTCCGCCTGCACCAATGGCTATCATGCCCATGCCGCCCGCAGTTGGAGTATGGCTGTCGCTTCCAAGAAGCGTTCTACCTGGGCGTGCAAAGCGTTCAAGATATAGTTGATGGCAGATACCATTTCCAGGTCGGCTAAACACTATGCCGTATTTAGCAGCCACACCTTGGAGGTAGCGATGGTCGTCTGCGTTTCGGAAGTCGTTTTGAAGCATGTTGTGATCGACAAAGCTTATGCTAAGCTCAGTTTTAACTTTGGGAACGCCCATAGCCTCGAATTCGAGGTACGCCATAGTTCCCGTAGAGTCTTGAGTTAGGGTGTGGTCGATTTTTAGAGCAATTTCTTCTCCTGCTGCCATTTTGCCGCTGACAAGGTGTTTCTCAATAATTTTCTGAGCTAAGGTGTGCTTCGCCATAACATTTTCCTCTTTGTGAGCTTAACTGCTTCTATTGATTGTTGGTCGGAGAGAAATTTTAAGGTTCGCATGAATATTGAAGGTTTAAATCCTAAAATGATGATAGAAGGCACTAGTAAAACCGAATAATTTAGAAGAGAGGCACCAGACAGTTGTCGTTTAAAGGTAAAATGCAGGAAGCAGCCAAAAGCAAACAATCCCCACTGATTCTCGCACTTGATTTCCCTTTTGAACCCGCAGAGAACCGCAACAATATTCTCATAAAGGCACAACGTATCCTAAAAGCTGTCCACCCATACATAGCTGCAGTGAAAATCAACCACCACCTCACTCTGCCGCTGGGCACCTTTGATGGCGTTCAGTGCCTTGTCGAGCAAATCCGCGGGCAAGGTTTGCTGGCGATTATGGACGCAAAAGTAAACGACATCGGCGCAACCAACCAAACCATAGCCGAATACTACTACTCAGCGGGTTTTGACGCCATCATTGCTAACCCCTTTGTAGGCTGGGAAGAAGGCTTAAAACCGCTCTTTGATGTGGCTAAGCACCTTAACCGAGGTGTCATACTGCTAACGTATATGAGCCACAAAGGTGCAACGGAAGGCTATGGGCAAACCGTCATAGACCCCATCACAGGTACGCTCACCCCTCAGTACGTGTCATTTGCCAGAAAAGCATTGCACTGGGGTGCAGATGGCGTTGTAGTGGGCGCTACTGTTCCCGATAAAATCGCTGAAATCAGAAAGATTTTGGGTGATAAAGTGGCGATTTACTCTCCAGGCGTGGGCGCTCAGGGCGGAGGGGCCGCTACGGCTATGCGGGCGGGTTCTAACTACTTAATTGTCGGCAGAGAAATCACTATGTCCCCTAACCCGGCGGAAGCCGCAAAGAGTATTCTTTACGCTATAAAGGACGCGTAGGGCGTTTTATCTACCGCGCTTGTTTTCCCAGAGTTCCTTCTTTAGCAGGTCACGAACCGAACTTCGGATAACGCTACTTCTGCTCGGGTACATGTTGGCTCGGACGAGTTCATCGAGACCTTCCAGATAGGCTTCTGGCAATAAGACGGTTACTAACTTCATTTTGCATTTCTCTCCCTTAACTATGTTAGCCATATAATATGTGGCAAATATAAGAGTTAGCCCAGCAACCAACTAAGCTTTAAAAGAACAACAAAAAAGCAAGAACAATCATTCAACCACTAAAACCTCAGGAGTTGCGCCCAGTATTTGACCAAACGCTAATTCTGATTCAGAATTACAGGTTTCTTAACTGATTAAGGGTACCCAAATAGGTGCCATCTAGTAAGTAAAGCTCAGATTCAGCTACATTGACAGATTCCGACCGAAGCACGGGTCCAATCAGCGCTTCTGCACCAAATTCATTTTTGCATCGGGTTTCGTTTATTGGTCTGCCACCCAAGAAATCATTGAAGCTGGGCATTATGTAGAGTTCTTTTGCGGCTAATTTAACGCCGAAACACTTTTGTAATGTTTCCGCAACTGAACCTTGAATTTTAATTTTGCTTTTCTGCAATAGAATCTTAGCCAACTTCCCACTATCAATCACCAAACGCATCCAAACCTGCCGCGTCATCCTACAGCCCGTTGGGTCACGGAAAACCACCACCGGATGTAAATGTCCCATAACTAATGTTTTGCAGCCCAAAAGCTCAGGCGAAGGCCACTTGTGCCCATGAAAAACGCCCACATCACCGAATACCGCACCTGTTGCAGGCAGCATGTCAATTTTTTCGGGTAGTAGCGGCTCGAGGTTGGCGTCGTGGTTGCCGCGGACTATGGTGATCTTGGCGACTTTTTCTTGGAGTTTGTTGAAAAACTCGGGGACATCACGCCATTCACCGCGTTCGCTTGAAACAACAGTGTACTTGACGTCGCCCAGAATCACCAGAGCATCAGGCTTGTACACGTCGATAACTGCTGAAAGCTTGCATAGTAGTTTGCTAGTTTGACTGGGTACGTGGATGCCTTTGTCTTGTAGTTCAATTTCCCAGCCGATGTGAGGGTCAGCAATAAGCATTGTTTTGGTTTGACCTTTTTTTGCCATGGCGACTGGGTGCGGCAGTAGCAGGCTAAACATCTGCGGATACCATACTTAGGATTTGGCTGTGGATTTGCTTGTTACCTGAAGCGATGAAACTCAGGGTTTGCTTCGGATCAAGCGGCACGTCTATGGATTGGTTAGCAGAGTCGGTTATGGTTGCGCCTGCTTCTTTGGCTATGAGAAAACCAGCGGCTACGTCGGTGGTTCGGATTTTCCTACGCAAGTCTATGAAGGCGTCGGTTAAGCCCTCGGCGACATAGCATATTTCCAAAGCGTTGGCTCCGAAGTGGCGGATATGCCTGGTTTTCTTAACTATAGAGTAGACGTTTTCTAGGACAAATTTGCCGTTATAGCTATTAATATCAAGTCCAACCAACGCCTCGTCCAGCGAGGTAACAGGGGAAGCAACGATTTTTTTGCCATTCAAAAACGCGCCAGCACCCTTTATGG
Source organism: uncultured archaeon (assembly GCA_963810275.1). Classification (GTDB taxonomy): domain Archaea; phylum Thermoproteota; class Bathyarchaeia; order Bathyarchaeales; family Bathycorpusculaceae; genus Bathycorpusculum. Next base: position 39,471 of record CAWENF010000015.1, on the reverse strand, counting down.
CGGTGTAGGCAGCATCTCGGGGTAAATCCGCCACCAGTCCAGCGTAAACACTGCCCAACGTGGGCTCTGAGGAGACGGCTACGGAGGTAGCGTAGAAGGGGATACCATGGACGAGGTTTGTGGTGCCGTCGATGGGGTCAGCGGTTACGTAGCAGCCATCTGGGTTTACACCGTATTTTTTTAGGCCTGACTCCTCACTTATCAGCGTAAAGGAGATGCCGTGCGAGGTGATGGTGTCAACTATTGAGGTTTCCGCGGCTAAGTCAACTGGTTTCATAATGTCGCCGCCCGCGTTCATGCCCAAGCTGGGTTGCGACATACCTATATTTTGGAGGCAGGGTTTGATGGCAGCTTGCACGTTAGCTTTGATTTCTAGGAGAATTTGTTGCCAGTCAGTTTGGTTCATAGGTTTTACCTTTACTGTGTATATTGGGCGGGGTTGATTTGTGTTGCCTTATTTGCTGCTGTGTAGCGTGAGGTATTTACTGCCACATGTGTAATCGGCTGTTTCCATATATTCTTGTGAAGGAAAAACTGTCAGCACACCAAACCAGGTCCGTTGGGAAACGCTGTAAACCAAAAACGGAGCTGCACCCCAAACTTACATGAAGATAAAAAAACAATTTAGCACTTTAATGGAAGGCAACAGAACAAGAGGTAGCTAAATCGAAAAGGGGAGAAAGAAGAGGAGTATACTAAACGACTTCGATGCGTCGTTTACCCCTAGCCATGGATGAAACGCGGACTTTACCGCTTATCTCCAGCTTTAACAGCAGATTGTTGAAGTCTTTGTAGCCTAAATCCTCGTATTCATCACGCATTTGGTCAAATAGATCATCGTCGGTCATGTCACCTTTCTTGTTTAGCACTTCCATTAAATAGAAGTAGGCTGGACGGGTTTTCCAAGTTTTCATTTGTGGCATAGTGTTTCCTTTTCCTTCTGTTTGGTTATGCTACTGGTGTTGCTGGTTTTTGTACTTGTCGGATTTGCTGCATGAAGCTCTTGTACCATTTCTCCATGTCAGGTGTGATTGATGGACCCATCTCCTTCAAAGCATCCAAGAAGTCTTTCATTCCGACTTGGTTTGTGTTCACGTCTCGACGCAGTGAGTGCATGGCTGCTTCGCGGCATAGTGATTCGATGTCGGCACCGCTGTAGTACTTGGTCATCGTGGCAAGTTGGTGTATGTCAACGTCGCTGCCAAGCGGCATGTTTTTTGTGTAGAGCTGCAATATAGCTTGGCGGCTTTTTTCGTCGGGTTCGGGCACGTATATGAGGCGATCGAATCTGCCGGGCCGTAGTACGGCGCCGTCAACCATGTCTGGGCGGTTAGTCGCAGCAATAACAACTATATCTTGCAATGAAGTGAGGCCGTCCATCTCAGTCAAAAGCTGGCTAATAACACGTTCAGAAACGCCGCTGTCACTCATACCCATACCGCGCCGGGGCGTCAACGAATCTATTTCATCAAGGAATATGACTGCGGGCGATGCCATGCGGGCTTTACGGAACACTTCGCGAATGGCTTTCTCAGATTCACCCACCCACTTACTGAACACTTCGGGGCCTTTGATGGATATGAAATTAGCTTCGGATTCAGTTGCGACTGCTCTTGCAAGCAGGGTTTTTCCGCAGCCAGGAGGACCATACATCAAGATACCCCTCGGTGGACGAATACCCAATCGGGTAAACATTTCGGGGTTTTTAAGAGGCCATTCAACAGCTTCTTTTAAGTGCTGTTTCACGTCGTCAAGCCCACCTGCGTCTTCCCAGTGCACGGTGGACACTTCTATGTAGACTTCACGCATTGCAGTCGGGGTGACTTCTTTGAAGGCTCCAACGAAGTCGTCCATGGTGACCTCCATCTTTTCAAGTACTGAAGGCGGGATGCGCTCCTCTTCAAGGTTGATTTGTGGAAGGTATCTGCGGAGCGCTTTCATGGCGGTCTCCCTGCCCAAAGCAGAGAGGTCTGCACCTGTGTAGCCATGAGTCATGCCAGACAATTTGTTTAAGTCCACGTCCTCTGAGAGGGGCATGCCTCGGGTATGGATTTGAAGCACTTCGTGTCTTCCCTGCTTGTCGGGTACGCTAATTTCAATTTCTCGGTCAAACCGTCCTGGACGACGCAACGCTGGGTCAAGTGCACCTGGGCGGTTGGTTGCTCCGATGACTATGACGTTACCTCTGCCAGAAAGCCCATCCATTAAAGCTAGTAGTTGTGCCACGACCCGTCTTTCGACTTCGCCTGTGACTTCCTCTCGTTTTGGTGCGATTGCATCCAATTCGTCCACGAATATGATGCTGGGTGCGTTCTGCTGGGCTTGCTGGAAGATTTCTCGTAGGCGTGCTTCGGATTCCCCATAGAATTTGCTCATGATTTCGGGTCCGTTGATACTGTAAAAGTTGGCTTCGGACTCGTTAGCCACCGCTCTTGCAAGCAGGGTTTTTCCGCAGCCAGGAGGACCATGAAGCAACACACCTTTTGGAGGCTCGATTCCTAAGCGTTGGAACAGTTCAGGGTGTCGCAGAGGCAACTCGACCATTTCTCGAACACGCTGGATTTCCTCATGTAGTCCACCGATGTCTTCATAGTTGGTCCGGGGGAGACCTTTGCCTTCGGGTGCCGGTTCGTTTAAGATTGTTAGGCGAGTTTCGGTTGTGACTTTTATGATGCCGTGAGGCCGGGTTTTAGAGACTGTGAAGGGGATTGCGTGTCCAAGCATCATTACGAGTGTGGTGTCGCCTTCGACAAGTGTGCGTTCCATAAGGCGGTTTTTGACAAAGTTTGTAAAGTCTTCGTCCACGTTGAGGCGCATATCCACCGGCGCTAGTGTCAGCGAAAGAGCGGTTTTGACTTTTGCCGGTCTGACCACCACGTACTCGTTTATTGCTACGCCGCTGTTTTTGCGTGTGAACCCGTCGATACGGATGACGTCGCGGTTTTGATCTTCACTGTATGCTGGCCAAGCGATGGCGCTTGTGGTGCGTTTGTTAACGATTTCGATGACGTCTCCAGCACTTATGCCTAGCTTCTGCATGGTGCGTTGGTCGATGCGGGCGATTCCTCTGCCGACATCTCTTTGTCTTGCGTCTCCGACGCGCAGTTGAACTTCACTCATTAATAATTCTCCAGATAACTTAACACGTGGTGTGTGTTTGAAAAAGAACGGATTGATATATAAACTTTAAAGCGTAGCCTAAAAAACAATCAAATACTAAATTTTAAGAAAAGATTGGGTTAAAGTTGGGGTGAAACCGCTTAGTCGCGGCTTGTTCTGCGGATGTTGAAGGCTTCTGCTTGGCTTACACCGGGGATTTTGGCGAGTGCCTGCTCGAATTCATCAACTATGCCGCTTTGGTCTTCAGGGAAGCGTATCTGAACTAGGAGTGCTTTGAGCCCGAAAGCGACGTCTTCAGTACCCCAGCCTTCAACTGCGCTTGAGGCTGGAAGTATGGCTTTGACTTTAGCTTTTAGGGGTTCGAAGTCTTCGATAATATCTTCAGGGAAAACTTTGTAGACAACTAAGATTGCACCCATTAATATTCACCTTATGGCCCTTGGAAGCCACATTTGGGGCATCTATAGAGTCTGCCGAATTTGCGGCATTTCCCGTCTCTTTTGATTTGAATTTCGCCGCAGTTTGGGCAAAGGAATTTTGTAGATTCGCTGCCAGGCGGAATTGGTTTGCCGCAGCTTGTGCATGTGACTAAGGACAGTTTTTCTGACATGACTGTGACACTTCTTTGTCGAAATAGTTGTTGGGCTTCCTTATATCTGCTATGCCTAGAAAACTCAGTAAAGACTGAAAAACGGCTGAAGGTAATGGCTTGAGATTTTTAGGGTCTTGCTGATTTTTGTTTTCTCAAATTATGTTGGCGTTGCAAATCCTGGCTCATGAGACTGTTAGCATCGGAAACTGCTTTTTGTATTCGGACTGTTTTGTTTTTTGACAAGGGATGGCAACAAAGTTCCCATTCACAACTGCATAAAAACACCCGATTATTCCTGTGTGCCATGTTGTGTTTTCCCCAAAATCACAAGACCACAGTTGTTTAACATAGAAAACCGAACTTAACCGAGCCACCGCTGATTATGGACCTCAACGAGACACAGCCAGATGTGTATTCACTCTTAACCCAGAGAAAGGTAGACTGCTGCAGATTCTTCGGCGACAATCGGGCCTTAATGAGTATGCAAAAGATGAATGCAGCTACTTCTGGAACAAAATTGGAGGCTAATACAAAAAATAGCCTGTTCTCCGATTCGCAAACATCTTTAAACTTGCGTTTTCCTATCCTACTTTATGGTGTCCTTTTTTGGGCGTAAATTTCAAAGACTTAATCCCTAAAACCCCCGTTAAACTCGATGACTTAGGCGGCAAAGTCATCGCCATCGACGCATACAACACGATCTACCAGTTCCTCAGCATTATCAGGCAACCTGATGGCACCCCGCTCAAAAACAGCAAAGACGAAATCACAAGCCACCTCTCAGGACTGCTATACCGCACCACCAACCTCGTGGAAATGGGTATAAAACCCGTTTACGTTTTCGACGGCAAAGCCCCCGAACTCAAAGCAAAAGAAGTCGAGCGTCGCCATCAAATCAAAGCCGAAGCCACAGTGAAGTATGCAGAGGCTAAAAAAGTCGGCGACACCGCCAAGATGCGGCAGTTCGCCCAGATGACTGCCACCATGAAGCCCTACATGGTGCCTGAAAGCAAAAAACTGCTGGATTTGATGGGTTTGCCGTGGATTCAGGCTCCCAGCGAAGGCGAAGCCCAAGCCGCCCACATGAACAGGGTGGGCGAAGCGGATTATTGTGCAAGCCAGGACTATGACAGCCTGCTGTTTGGGGCACCAAAGCTTCTGCGAAACGTCACCATCTCGGGGCGACGCCGAAGGGGCAAAGCATTCATTGAGGTCGTTCCCGAAGTGGTTGAACTCAAAGAGGCGCTGGGCGAATGCGAACTCAGCCTTGAACAACTAATCGACGTGGGCATCCTCATCGGCACGGACTTTAACCCCAACGGCATCGAAGGAGTCGGACCAAAAACCGCCCTCAAACTCATAAAAACGCACGGATGCATCGAGAAAGCCATCCCATTCATGAAGACCCCACCCACTTTCCCCTGCGACCCCCAGCTTATTCGGGAAGAGTTTTTGCACCCAAAAGTCACCGACGATTATGTGCTGGAATGGAAAGCGCCCAGCGAAGCAGGACTCATAGAGTTCATGTCTTCGGAGAAGGAGTTTGGCGAGGAACGCGTCCGCAAAACGGTGGAACGCATGACTGCTGGCACCAAGAAGGCGAAGGGAAAAGTTTCCTTGGAGAAATGGTTCGGGTAGCGGCTACTCGAAGTATTTGCAGTTGCAGCCGACGACTTGGCATTCTTGGTCGTTTCTGTGGCTGCCTCTTGGGTGACCGCACCGAGCGCAGTGTTTGAATATGATTTCTGGCGAAATTATGTCTGGAAGATGTAAGTCACTCATCTTAACATATAGATTAAATAAAACAAAAGGGAAAAAGAGATTGGTTACTTTACTGTAACCGACTTCGCCAAGTTCCGGGGCATGTCAGGGTTACGACCCTTCTCAAGCGACGTATAATACGCCAACAATTGTAATGGAACCACAAACGGAATAGGCGAAATCACGCTCGGAATACCTTTAGGCACCTCGATGTAGTCGTCAGCCAACTCCTTGATGGCTTGGTCGCCTTCCTCGATTATGGCTATTATGTGGGCGCCGCGGGCTTTCATCTCCATAATGTTGCCAATCACCGTTTTGTGAGTATCGTCCTTGGGGCAGGCAAACACAACTGGGAACCCGTCCTCGATCAGGCTGATGGGACCATGCTTGCTTTCGCCCGCCGGAAACGCAATAGACGGGATGTAGGCGATTTCCATAAGCTTCAATCGTCCTTCAAAAGCGGTGGAAGTGGATATGCCTCTGCCCAAAAAGAAGAACACAGCGCAGTGACTATATTTTTTGGCGATTTGCTTAATTTTCTCTTCCTGCGCCTTCACGATTGTGTCGACGTAGTCGGGAAGCAACTGCAACTTCTCTTCTAAGCAGTCCATCTCATCCTGCGAGATTTTACCTCGCTTCTTAGAAAGCCGAAGAGCCAACTGCGCCAAAACCGACAGCTGCGACGTGAAAGTTTTGGTTGCCGCAACGCCGATTTCGGGACCGGCCTGGGTGCCGATGTAGACGCGGCTGACACGGGTCAAGCTGGAGCCGATGGCGTTGGTTAATCCGAGGATGGTTGCGGCGCGCTGCTGGGCGCAGGTTACGGCTGCCAGCGTGTCGGCGGTTTCACCTGACTGGCTCACCGCAAGAATGGTGCTGTCTATGCTCACCGATTTGCCATGCTGCTCAATGAACTCAGAGGCATACACTGGGTATGTGGGTAGAAAAGCCAGCTTAGAGAACATATAGGACGCTGCGAGGCAGGCGTGGTAGCTTGTTCCGCACGCCACCATAAACACCTCTTTGGCGCGATCAAGAAAAGTCGTGAGCAAATCCAAGTAGTGATCCTGAATACGTAAAGTGTTTCGCAGCACTGCGGGTTGCTCATGGATTTCCTTAATCATAAAGTGCGGGTAGCCTTGCTTTTCAGCCATCTCCGAGCTCCACTCCACAATGAAAGGCTCCCGGGTGACTGAGCTGCCATCGCTGATTTTCTTAATCTCGTAACCGCCAGCGGTTAAAACGACGAGTTCGCCGTTGTTAATCAAAACAGCCTTGTTGGTAACCTCCAAAAAGGCAGGGATATCTGATGCACAAAAGACCCCGTGGTGGTTTACTCCCAAGACAAGGGGGCTTTCGTTTCTGGCACAGATAATTTTGTCGGGTTCTCTGGTTGAGAGTATGGCAAACGCGTAGGAGCCTTCGATGCGTTTGAGACTTTCCAAGACGGCTTGCTGGAAACTCAGGTCGGGATTCTTTTTTAGGACTTCCTCAATGAGGTGCGCCATAACTTCGGTGTCGGTTTTGGAGATAAATGTATGGCCAAGGTTTTGCAAGCTCAGCTTTTAATTCAAGAAAGTTTTCGATGATGCCGTTGTGGACAAGTACGATTTCACCTGTGCAGTCGGTATGGGGGTGACTGTTCTCCTTCAGAGGGGCCCCGTGGGTTGCCCAGCGGGTATGCCCGATGCCGATTTGTCCAGGCAAATCATCTAGGTTTAGGATATTGTTTACTTCGTCAATTTTACCTTGATCTTTTTTTATTGAAATTTCGCCATCGAGTAGTGTCGCGATGCCTACTGAGTCGTATCCGCGGTACTCGAGCCGTTTAAGGGATGAGTGTATGAGGGGTGCTGCGGATCCTTCGTTTAAAACACAACCAAAAATTCCACACATTGCTCTCTGACTATCCTTCCAAATATACGTTTATCCAATTTGGTAATGGTTGGTTTTGCATCGGTAATAAGGATTTGTTAAATATCAATTCAACAACTGCAAACTTTTTTTGGGATGGTTTGTAATTTGACCCAAGTCAGGTACGTAAAAAAGCGCTTGCTTTGCTCCCCAAACAAATGGTATTATAAATAAATTTTTTATAGTACAACAGTTCTAACCCCTAATAGACTCGCCATGAAGAAAAAACTGCTCCTCCAAGAAAACGGCAAAACCCAAACAGTCAAAGACATCAGCATCACCCAAGACAGCCAAAAACTCAAAACGATGCTAGGCCCCCTAAGCTGGAAAATCCTATGCATGCTCCAAGAAAAAGAAATGTACCCTCTAGAAATCGCAAAACAACTCGGCATGCAAGAACAAAAAGTCTACTACCACATAAGAAAACTCGCACAAGCAGGAGCCATCCAAGTGGTCCATCAAGAAAAAAAGAAAGGCCCCATTGCAAAATACTACAAAACTGTCTCCCCAGCATTCGGCATAGAGTTCGCCGGGGGGTACAAACCCATAAAAAACCTCTGCCTCCCCAACTTAAGCGGCAACCTCGCAGGGTTCTTCGACGAGTTCATAAATGAAGGAATGTTTGACGGCAAAATTGTTGTCGGCAGCCCCCAGCCACACGGACCATTCAAAACCAGCGCACGAGACGGCCACTATGCAGCGCATTTGGCGTTGTTTCTGGGGCAGTTCTCTACGATGCCCAGCGAGTTCGTCGTAAAGCTTGACGTGGACGTGAAGGCGGAAAAGGAGGAGAAAAACAACCTTATCTTAGTCGGCGGTCCTGGCACTAATTTGTTAACGCAGGAAATCAACGAGTACCTACCCATAAAGTTCATTATGCATTCGTCTGAGCAGGGCTTCATGCTGGGCGGGTTGTCTTCGGAGAAGACGAAACAAACCTACGTGTTAGATACTTCTGGGGTGATTGCGAAAATTGTGAATCCATGGGACAGCAGTAAACGCATTTTAGTTTTGGCGGGCAACAAGGCGGTTGGAACTAAAGCCTGCGTTATTGCCCTTACGAATTTTTGGAAGAAAACCTTAGAAAAGTATAAGGATGAAGACACTTTCGCTGTAGTTATTGCAGGCTACGATTTGGACGGCGATGGCAAAGTGGATTCAATTGAGGTACGTGAGTAGTTGTGTCAAAGAAAGTTATTGAAGTCATTCATGCATTTGGACACCCAAATATTCGTTCAAGTCATCCAACCACAATTATGTTCACCAAAGAGAGGCAGGTTACAAAAAGAGGCGACTGCGTCGTGGCGGTAGCTGCGGATAAGTCAGTGGCTGACTTAAGCAAAGAATTCAAGGATGCCATGCGACAGCCAAACGCCAAATTAACTATCCAGATTGAAGTGGATGGGTTAGTTGGACAGGTAAATGCTTTTGGTTCTCCACAGCTATCTCTGAATCATCCGAACGATCTGGTTATAAGGAAAAGCGAATTTATTTCAGATAGAACCTTAGCTTTAAAGGCGGATAAATCATCTGGTGACCTCTCAAGAGGAGTTGTGGAGAAACTAAAAAATCCAGATCAACACGTTATTTTGACTCTAATTGTGGAAACTTAAAACCAGATAAGCTTGAGGGTTACACCTCGTTAGAGGATTCAGGAAAAGATTGTTTTTTGCTGCCAAACCCGCTTAGCATGTTGCCGCTTGTTTTAAGCACCGGCGGCAAACCAATAAGGTCAGTTGTAACAGCTATCAAACGGACCAGTAGGGCAAAAGTGACTGCAAACGGCAAAATCACAGTGGGCTCACTACTTATGCCTGTTAGGAGGAACACGTAGGCTGCTTCCTGTAATCCCAAACCTGCAAAGGTTATAGGTACGTACATGAAGGCGGCTGTTAAAGGGCCCATAAATAGGTAGTCCACTAAGGTAGGTTCAGTCATGCCTATGGCATTTGCCAAAAGATAAAGGGATATCCCGCTAAAGATTACGGAGCCCAAAACAGAGGCAACGATGACGGGGAGGGATCTACGCATTGCTGCCTGGTCTCTTGAAAACATTGTTCTAATTTCTTCTAGTTTTCGTATAACTTTTCCGATTAGGGGTATGTGGCAGAGTTTTTGCAGCAGCCCCGACAAGTAGTTGGTCCAGACAAGCACTGTTAAGGCTACGCCGCAAACAAGCAAAATCACGATGCCCAAGATTAGCGCATTGGTTATGGTGAAATCCATGACAGCTGCGGGTATGCGGTAGAGGAAGTAGAGAAGCGCCAGCGATGAAACGATTGCCTTAACGAAAAAGTTGCCTGCGCCCACGGCCATGACGCTCATCAGCCCTTTTTCTATGGGTACGGCTCGAATCTGGTTTAGCAGTAGTGGTGTGGCAAAGTAGCCTGATTTGGCGGGGGTAACATCACTTAACAGTTGTCCCCCAAAGTTAGCCAGCATAGTGCTTCTGAATGGGGGCGCTGTTCCAGTGGCTTTTAGTGCGCTTTGAAGTCCTAACCCAATGGCAAAGGATGAGAGGATAAAGAAAATCACGGATACGGCGAGTATTGGGATATTTGTGGTTGTGAGGATATGCTGGGCTTGTTGGAGGTTTAGGTTTTGGAAAAGGAGGTACAGAAGTAAAATGCTTACTGCTGCTTGGACTGCAACTATCACAATGCGTTTTTGTTTAGAGGACAAATTCAAAGATATGCTCCAGAGTTTCTTTTCAACAGAATATTGCGCCATTTCGTTTATGGCTTTACTTGGTTTCTACTTAATCCTCAAGTTCCACGACGTAGTATGTAGTTAGTACAGCTGCAGCCGCCAAAGCAACCAACCCAGCTACTGTTAAAGGGGGGTTTACCCAAACTTGTCCCAGCGCAACCAGTGCAATGAACAAACCGTACATACAGGTGATGCCTAATCTCAATTCGGTTAATCTGTCCATTGATTCGACCTTACCACAACTAAACTGTAAAAAGCTTTCAAAAATAGCCCTGCCTTTTAGATAACGACCTCTAACTTTTGAAGAAGAGAGTTTCTTGTGTTTTTGGTCGCGTTCAATTTTGAAAAAACCAAGAGCAGCCATAACTCCCGCTGAGGCCAAAGCCAAAGCTCCGACATAAACGGGTCTGTCGTCCTGGATTGAAGTTAAGGGAGGCTCAAAACTTTGACTGCACGCTTTTATTTTAATGTCGGCAGGTCCTTGTAAGGCCATGCCGAAGTCGGTTACATTCCAAGAGTCACCTGTTGGATGAGCGGTGCCATTAAAGTAAACAGCTATATCGGCGTAGTCGAAGCCATTAACATTTAGATATGCAGTGCCATTGCTGTCGATTTTGCAGGTAATGCTGTAGGAGTTGTTAAACCAGCTGCCGTTTAAGGGGGCTTTGGATATTTTAAGGGAGGTTATGGTGAAGGTGGAGTTTTGGGCTGAAACCTGAAGGTCAGCGGTCCCGTTGCCATTTGAAAATAGGGGGAAATACCAAGAATAGAGAGAGCCCACGGAGTAGTCGACAGTGCGGTAAGTTATGCCTGTTCGTGAGCAAGAAAAGTTTTCAGGCAGAACGATGGTAGCATCTTGCTCATATACTGAGAAAACGTTTCGAGGTCCAAGCGTTGGCACCACAGGTGTTGCTGCGGCGGAGGCTACTAGTAAGAAGAAAAACAGGAAAACCCATAGAGCCCCGACTTTTAACATATCTAAATGTTCTGCAGAGCATCTATTAATAAGTTCAGCAAACAAAGTGGCGTTAACATATTAATGCGTCTAAAACTACCTGCGACTCAAACGGAGCAGTCTCACGGATGCATCGGGTGGCAAGGAATGCTGTGACTTTTCTGCCTTGCATCTCTACCACTGTGCTGAAACGCTTCTTAAGGTTCTCAACTGAATCAGGTGCTCGCACAAACCCATAGAAGTGCACTATGCCGCCTGCTGGTTTGATGGCGTTGCAGGCTGCATCCACGAATTCTATAGCGGTTTCAGGCAGATTCATGATAGCGCGATCCGCGGTGCCTCTGAGTTGGCTTTTGGAGAATTCCCGTGAGTCGGCGCAAACAGGGAACACGTTACCTTCGACCTTGTTGGTTTGCACATTTAGTTTAAGCAACTCAATAGCGTCAGGGTTCAAATCAACTCCGTACACCTTCGCTTGTGGGCACTGTTTGCCAATCAAAACCGAAAACGGACCCACACCCGCAAACAAATCCGCAACCACTTCCCCAGCTGCCACCTGCCCAGCGACACGCATATGCTCGTGGCCTAATCGCGGAGAAAAATATGCTTTGGCAACATCCACTCGGTAGCTGCAACCGAACTCGCGGTGCACCGTGTTGGTTCTTTTTTCGCCTGCAATGTAGGTGTAGTCTCGGACGCGGTAAACGCCGCTTACGTCGCCGGCTTTGCCTAAGACGACTTTGACATTTCGGTGTATGCCAAGTATGGCTTCGCCAACGAGTTGAGTGTAATCTTTGAGTGGCTGGGGGATTTCGATGATTATTATGTCACCCACGATGTCAAACGCCTGAGGCACAGCGGCAAGGAGTTCAGGCGGCAACTTGCCCGTGAGTGCTTGGGTTATGGTTTGGGCTGGCTGCTTTTTTTCCTCAAACTCTTTCCTGACAAATTCTGCTCCCCGAAGATGCTCAAACTTGCCCAACTGGCATGCATCAGGAGTACGCCGCAGAGGAACAAACAAGAAATCCCCGTCGCGCCCAACAAAGAGCCCAGTATCCATAAGCCCAAGCTTGGATGCTAACGCGATGGTTTTTTCTCCCAGCTTCTTGGGAACTTTTAGGCTCATTGCAGTTTTGGGCATGTCAACTCAGCTTTTCTCTATGCATACGAGGTTGTTTACTTTTTCGACTCTGAACCGTGCGTTTAGCATTTTTTCCATGAGCCAAATGTTAGATTCTATATGCTCGGTTAACGTTCGAGCAAGAACGACTGATTTGCCTTCTGAGAGTGCCATGTAGGGTATGAGCATGTCAGCGAGGAACTCGTCAGCCGCCGCTTCAGCGGATAGTTCGGCGAGGAGCTTCTGGGCGGCTTGCTTGCCCACGTCTTCAGCGGACTTGCGCAGCTCGCCGATGCTGTCTGCGCCGATGGTGACGCCTGTGTCGGTTTCCACCCACAATGCTATGGAACTGCCTTTCTGGATTTGGTTGGATTGATCGTTTACGACATCTATGTTCGCTTTGAAGCCGCTCTGACCGAGAACCGCCTTTGCTGCTTTGGCTTGACGCTCCGCCACCTGCCGCTCCGACAGATAAGTGCAAACAGAAACGCCCTTTATCGATGTGATTCTTCCGAACCGCTCCAGCCTAAACGGCGTCAAATTCGGGTTTGGCTGCACGGTCAGGGTAGCTTCACCCATACCCTTTGGGTAATAGCCATATTTCTGAACAGAAATTTCCGCTTTAACACCCATTTTGGCAATAGTTGGCAAAAACACGTAGCGGAGGTAGTTTATTGTTGGGGCGTTTTGGGTATCTGTGCCGCCTTTGGCGACATGGAGACGGACGGGTTTTTCGGCGTAGAGGCAGATGGGAAAGGCAGAGAGGAAAAGCATCGGTATACTACCTGCGGTTTCAATTGTGGCTTCGACGTTACCCCCAACGATTTCCTGCGGAGTGAACCAGAGTTCGCTTGAGCCCAAAGTGGCGCCTTTGAGGTCGGCATTGCAGAGCTTAGCGGCGGCATGGACCGATTCAAGGTGCTGGTGTTTTAGACCAGGTTTTGGGCGATTAGCTCGGACATTTGTGATGTGCAACGATTCGCCCTTGATTGCCGCTATGGCTACTGCTAGGCGCAGTATGGTTCCGCTGCCGCTTTTCTGGCTTCCATCAACCTTAAACATGACTTTTTCTCTTGCTTTATGTGTGCAAATTATTTATTAGTCGTCTGGGGTTATTTAGGGGTTTGAGAGGGAACGGCGAGTGAGTAGCGAACAACAGAAACTGGATCAGCTTTTAGCTAAAGTCGAAGAAATCAACGCTAAACTAAACAAGGTTTCAGACGAGCTACGGGTTGTTTCTGCTTCAATCAAGTCGCTTGCAATCGGGCAAATCACCCAACCCACAAGCATCCGCACGGCTTCTACGCCAAAACCAGTCTCACAAGCACCTGCACCACCAGCAGACAGCAGAATACGCACACTAGATGACATACGTATGTCATTCCCTGAAGAACTCGAAGCCCGATTAGACTTCGAAGAAAAAGGCGAATATATAATCATAAAACCCAAACAATTCTTGGGGAGCGACAACTTTGCCAAAATCGCCTCCGCCATAAGAGGCATGGGCGGCGAATACATCAGCCAAGGCAGAGACAGCCACTTCCGCGTTCCCAAAAAGAAAACCTAAACAGATGCTGTTAGGTTTCTACCGATTACTTTGGGTTTCAAATAGAGCGTCAGACTGACTCTTGACATCTCCAAGTTCAGATGCCTTAGGAAACAGAACACTAACCCAAATCCACACACAGATAGCCAAAAGACAAGTTAAACATGCCCCCACGTGACATCAGGCGTCAGCTCCTCCTCGGATGGAACAACCAAAACCGCTCGTTTGCCCCTAAGGCGTTTTGAAGCGACGAATGGACGCAGCCAAGCAGCAACTTCATTATAGCCGGAACTTACCAATAAAGTGGCGGACCTAAATCACGTCAGCACCTTCAAGTTTCCCATCAAGTTCAGCCATGTCGTCTTTATGCACACAGGTAAAACCGATTTTGCAGGCTTTGCAGTTCACACAAACCTCTGTTCGCAGTGGATACATATACAACTTTTCAGTTTCAAAACCACACTCCACTGCGCCAGCCAAGATTTCAGCAACCAGCAAATCGGTGTTGCCGCCTCCACGGGTATTATTACCAATTGAGCCCAAAACCTTCATACCCAGTAATGCGTGGCTGAAAATTTTTAATTTAACCATCATCCAACTAATATAAGATGGAGAAGCCTAAGAATTCGTTGGCAAACGGCTCCCAAACAACAATAACATCTTTAACCACCGCACCAGCGGGGCCTTTACTGCAGAAATTAACTATCGCCTTAACAGCGTCTTCATAGCCTTCAAAAACTGCTTCCACTCTTCCGTCGCTTAGGTTGCGCACCCAGCCTTTGACGTCCCGAATTTGGGCTTGCTGCTTGATGTTCTGGCGGAAGTACACTCCTTGCACTCTACCCTTAATGTACAAGTGGGCTCTGAGTTTTGTCATAAAAATATTTTCTGGCGCCTACTTTTATTCGTGTCCCCATACGTTAATGTTTTCGTTCACCGTAAACAGAAAAGTTGCTGCGGTGGAGTCGCCTACCCAGCGGAACTTGGATTTAAGATCCTTGATTACTGCGGCGTAGTTGTCTGATTTCTCCAGAGAAGCAAGGTACTTTGGGAAGGAACCGTAGGTTCTTTCGATTAGCAAGAAGTTTTTAGCGTTTTGGATAGTTGCTTGGATTTTACCTTTGTGCCGAATCAAATCGGGTTTTTTTAGCATGTCGACTACGTCTTTATCGGTTAGGGCTGAGGCTTTTTTGATGTTGAAATCGCAGAAGGCATCTTTTATTGCGGGCCATTTGCCGTCCACCACCTGCCAATTTAAACCTGCCTGGAAAATAACTCGGCTAAGGTTCTCGAAGTATGCGTTGTCGTCTGGCGGTTGCTTGCCCCTAAACCACCAGTCAGGCATATGCCACTCATGCGCCATAGATGTTCTCATAACAAAGTTTCACATAATGCGGCTAACCCGATCAGATTTAAGGCGTTGTGGCTGCATTTTGCCACCTACAAGCATTCACTTTCACCCAGCCCTCCACCGCCTTAGACAGTCGCATCGGCAGCCCTCTTAAAAGCGTCCAGAACCAAATATGGAAGATGTGAGTGGATATGGAGAACTGTGGGAAACTGATGGTTTACGCATCAACGGGGCAACCGAGTCTCGAACGCTTCGAATCCGTACGAAGCGCAGCCAAAGAAACCGCCAGACGTCTAAACCTAGACTTCGAGTTAGTTCGCTTCGAAAGTGGAATAAGTCCAATCTATGTTTACTATGAAGAAAATAAAGGTGAACCCATCCCGCTATACTGTGACGAGGGGAAACGGTCGGATTTGGAAGAAATAGGTAGCGCCATACGGCATATGATGTTTGTGCTCTCTTTTCATCCGAAGCATTCCGGGTTGGCGCATATTCGTAATGAGTTGCTTAAATTTTCCTAAAGCGGATTGACTGGTTTTCCAGCAGCACTTCGTAAACTTGATTTACGTCAAAGCCTATGCCTAAGCTATCGTATTCGTGTT
This sequence comes from uncultured archaeon, assembly GCA_963810275.1. Lineage (GTDB taxonomy): Archaea > Thermoproteota > Bathyarchaeia > Bathyarchaeales > Bathycorpusculaceae > Bathycorpusculum. The sequence goes on along the minus strand of CAWENF010000015.1, from coordinate 23,801 downwards.
CTGTGAGGAACAGGATGATTTTGGGTGTTGCCATCTGTTGGCGTTGAGGCAGAAACGGCATCTGGGTTTGGAGCGCCTGCATAATGTCCTGGGCCATTTTGGCTTCGTCGGATTGCGGCCTAACAATGTAGGGGTTGACTTCCCGTTCTTCTAGGAGCTCGATTCTTTTTCCAAGGTTACCGTCTACGTCGCGGGTGGATTCGATTTTGTTTACTCGTACGCGGAACAAATGTGTCACTCTCTCTTACTGATTAGGTAAGCCATAGATTTAAACCATTAACAAGCCAACCGCTCTATTGGTGTAGCGATTCAGAGGGCTTAGCATCTTTTTTGGCTTTGGCAATTTTAGAGTTGACTTCCTTTAAGGCGCTTCTTAGGGTTTTGATGTTTTCGACAAAGTGTTTGCGTTGGTGCTCCAGCTGCTCAAGGCTTTCCTGCTGGGTTTTGTCTTCAAGAAATGGACGGAAGGGTGTGGGCACGGGGGGTATTGGAACTTTTTTTACTTCTATGTTTAGGACGTCGCGGGAGAACTCTGTGAAGAGGCTGCTTATATTGTTGAAAATTTCAGCTTGTTTAACTATGGCTTTTTTGAGGATATCTTCGCCTCGTTTGGTGATTTTGTAGACTTTTAGTCGCCTGTTTTTTTGGGTTTGCCATTGTCCTTTGATATAGTCGCTCCTTTCGAGATCACGAAGGATGGGGTAGACGCCTCCGGCTGTTGGTTTCCAGATGCCGTGGGTGCGGCTGTTGATTTCTTTCATGATTTCGTAGCCGTGGCTGGGGTTTTTGTTAAGTAAAATGAGGGCACCCATACGGATGTATCCTTTTTGCGCTTCTTTTAGCCAGCTTTGCGTAGTTGCGTCTTCGATTTCGGGTTTCATTACGGTCTATGTATAGTGTTAGTTAGGGAATACTTATATTTTGCCACAATATATTGCAGTCAATAATATTGACATAGGAGGCAATCTCAACGGTCAACGGCAACATAATAGAAGTAAAAAACCTAACCAAAAAATTTGGCAAATTCACCGCCGTAGACGACATTAGCTTCGAAGTTAAGAAAGGCGAAATCTTCGGCCTACTAGGCCCAAACGGCGCAGGCAAAAGTACCACATTACGCATGCTCTCCACACTCTCCCGACCCACCAAAGGCATCGCTACCATCGGCGGTTATGATACTGTTAAACATGACATGCAAGTCCGCAAACTTATTGGAATAGTCTCTGAAAAAATGATAATCTACAACCGATTAACCGCTAAAGAAAACCTTGAATTTTTCGGCACACTCTACAACATTCCAAAAGATCTCCTGAATAAAAGAATAGACGAACTCCTCGAACTAGTCAAATTAACTAAATTCAAAAACGCACAGGTCGGCACCTTCTCAACCGGTATGCGCCAGCGTATGAACGTTGTGCGCGCATTGCTAAACACGCCGCAGGTGCTTTACCTCGACGAACCCACATTGGGGTTGGACCCACAGTCCTCGGTTGAAATTCGTGACTTCGTCAAAAGACTCAACCAAGAACAAGGCACCACCGTCGTCTTGACCACCCACATGATGGTTGATGCGGATTTGCTCTGTGACCGTATAGCAATCGTGGACCACGGAAAAATTATAGCCTTGGACACGTCGACTAACCTTAAAAAAATCATTTCAGGTGCAGATACAATGATAATCAAGTTAGAAGTCGCTAACCTAACCCCCAACATGATCGAAGCTATAAAAGCATTGGACTGCGTGGACGCTGCGACACAAGAGAACTCTATGTCGCTCCACATTATTGTGCATGGCGAAGAAGCATTTGACAACATAGTGGACATCGTACGAGAAAAAGGGGGCAAAATCACGTCGATGTCCAACCTTCAACCAACACTTGAAGACGTATTCCTCCACATTACCGGACATGACGTCCGAGATAGCACAACAGAAAAAATCAAAATAAAGCAAGGGCATTTTGGGATGCCGCAGAACAGAGTGAGGTAATGAGTAATGGGCGCTAGAACTATACTAAGACACAGTGGACGCATCGCTTGGAAAGACCTAATGGAGCTGTTCCGCAACCGACTTGGCTTAGTCCTTCTTGTGGTTATGCCACTGTTCATGATGGTTATGGTCGGCTTTATTTACCCATCCAACGGCACAGTTACTAACCTACAAATCGGAGTCGTAAATGAAGATTCAGGCGTGGAGGGGCAATACATGTCCAACATGGTGTTTTTGCCCGGGCTTAATGCTATCAACGACCAAACCCACATGCTGGTAATGACCAATATTTCCAGCATAGATGACCTACGAGATATGGTACAAAGAGGACAACTACAAGGTGGCATAGTTATTCCAGCTAACTTCTCAACCAGTCTCGCCACGCAGGAGCAGGGCATGCTTATAATCGTTAGTGACGAGTCTAACCCGCAGATATCCGCCACCATCCAAGGCGCATTAAGCGGCGTGTTCGATGTTATCGGTACCAATGTGGCAGAGCAGCAGCTAAACACAACAAACATCGCCGTCGTCAAACCCTTTAATGTTCAAACTCAAGGCGTTGTTGCCGGTAACCCAAGCTATTTCGATTTCATTGCGCCGGGGCTTATGGCTATGACAGTTATGATGAGTGTCATGACAGGTTTACCAGTGGCGATTAGTCAGGAAAAAGAAATAGGCACCATGGACGGGATGATGGTTGCCCCTGTCAACCGACTCTCGATATTGTTAGGCAAAACCGGTGCGCAGACGGCAAGAGGCTTGATTCAAGGCGTCATAATTATGGCGCTTGCAATCGGCATATTTGGAGTCGTGATACAGGGCAGTTTATTGCTAGTCTTGGCACTGCTACTTTTAGGAGTGTTTAGCTTCGTCGGGTTAGGTATCGTAATTACATCGTTCACCAAAGATCAAGAAACCGCGCAAATGCTGATGATGACACTGATGTTCCCAATGATGTTCTTAAGTGGGGTGTTTTTCCCGATTCAGCAGATGCCAGGCTTCATGCAGACAATAGCAAGCTTCCTCCCATTGACCTACGCAGCAAACGCCCTCCGCAAAGTCATGGTGCTAGGCGCAGACGCATCGCAGATAACAACTGAGATAGCAGTGCTAATAGGCTTTGGTGTCGTGATGATAGCGATTGCTCTGCCAGTGTTCCGAAGGATGATGGCGAGGTAGGAGGGAAAAAGCAAATGAGCACACTTTGTTCAAAATGCCCTTTTTTCCAACTTCCCCAAATCCTAAGACGCAAAAACAGCCGCAAACGCTGCCGTATCGAGCCACAAAGGCAACTTCGAATATACGAATGCAAAGACTACCCTAAGAAGAAGCTCAAGTAAGGGCTCCTTTTCTTTTTTGAAATTTTTATTTTTCTGAGTTTAAGTTGTTGTCACATATCTATCTTTTTTCAACAAAAACAAGTGGTGTTGTGCGTGGTTTTGTTTTGGCGTCTCCATCTTTGTTGTTTGGTTGCAGACGAGCTGGACAGATAGTAACAAGCAGAAACTTGCGGTGTCAACGGATAATTTTCAATAGATACCCGCATATGAACTAATTAACTCAAACTGGTTATTTTCTAATGATCTCTCGTAGTCATTTTTAGGAATTTAAAAAAATACTGTAGATTAATGCAGACTAACGCCGTTACGGTTTTATATTCAGCCAGATGCAATACCTTTCATTAAGAAGAGAATATTCATGTCAGATACCGGTGTCACCGTCAAGAAAAGCGTAGACTTCAGCGAATGGTACGTCGAAGTCGTCCTCAAAGCCGAACTAGCCGACTATGCCCCCGTCAAAGGTTGCATGATTATTCGCCCCGACGCCTATGCTGTCTGGGAGAAAATCCAGCAGGTCGTCAACCAAAAAATCAAAGAGACAGGACACAAAAACGCGTACTTCCCAATGTTCATCCCCGAAGCCTTCCTCAAACAGGAAGCCGAGCACTTTGAGGGCTTCACCCCTGAAGTGGCATGGATTACACAGGGCGGTAACACCCCCTTAGAGGAGAAGCTGGCGGTTAGGCCAACCAGCGAGACCATCATGTACAGTATGTTTAGTAAGTGGATTCGCAGCTGGCGCGACTTGCCATTGAAGATTAACCAGTGGTGCAACATCGTAAGGTGGGAAACCAAAGCCACCAAACTGTTTCTGCGCACAAGAGAGTTTCTCTGGCAGGAAGGCCACACAGCCCACACCACAGCCGAAGACGCAGACGCAGAAGTTATGTGGGCTCTGCACATGTACAAGGATGTCATCGAAAACACGCTGGCGATTCCTGTGTTGATTGGCACTAAGAGCGAAAGCGAAAAGTTCGCAGGCGCACTCTACACAACCGCCCTTGAATCCATAATGCCCGATGGCAAGGCGCTCCAGATGGGTACCAGCCACAATTTAGGGCAGCATTTCGCCAAAGTCTTTAACGTCAAATATATAGGCGAAGACACAGCCGACCACTATGTGTGGCAGACCAGCTGGGGTATCACCACTCGGCTTATCGGTGCGATGATTATGATTCACGGCGACGACAAAGGCTTAATCATGCCGCCTAAGGTTGCGCCAGTACAGGTCGTCATAGTTCCTATCCCATTCAAGGGGCTTGAGGCAGAGGCGATTGCAGCTAAAACCAAGCAGATAAAGGCAGACCTGCAAGCTAAAGGCATAACCGTTTTCCTGGACGACCGAACAGAGTACACGCCAGGCTGGAAGTTCAACCAGTGGGAACTCAAAGGCGTCCCGCTTAGAGTTGAGGTTGGACCACGAGACATCAAGAATGGGCAGTGCGTTATGGTACGGCGTGACTCTGGGCAGAAGGCATTTGTCAAAGATGCGGACATACTCGTCACAGGTGAACAGTTGCTAAATGATATTCAGGATAGCATGCTAGCTAAAGCCCGAAGCAGCCTCGCGGAAAAAACCACCCCCATCAAGAGCTACGATGAGTTTAAGCAGGTTGTCGAAGGCAAAGGCGGCTTTGTCAAAGCAGCATGGTGCGGCGACCCAGACTGCGAAAAGAAAGTTAAAGACGAAACAGGCGCAACCATCCGCGTATTGCCGTTTGAGAAGGAAACACCAGAGACAAGCTGCATAATTTGCGGCAAAGAAGCAAAAGATGTAGCGTACTTCGCACGTTCCTACTAAGCGCAGAAGGGCTTTTTTACCCATTTTCTTTTTCAAACTTGGCACTTGCTGCTAAAATAAAACTGTATATCCACGAAGCGCATAACGGCGGTTTTTGATGGTTAAAGCAAGGTGTTCGGGCAGCCGAACGGAAGTGTTCGGCGAATAGAGCTAAAGGCGGTTTCGGTGTTAGAGTGTTAGAGCAGTCAGGTGAAAAAATGAAGAAAAGCTTAACGCTTGTGTTAGTTGCAGCTTTAGCTTTAGGCATCGGATTTGCTTACGCTCCGCCTATGCTTATTACGCGACGTGACAGGAAAAGTAACGGTTGACCAGACGCAGCCGATGACAACGGTATCAAATATGCTCGTAAATGAAGTGTTAACATTCGCAGAGCAGCCATACGGAAACATGAACGCCACTGTTGGACCAGTAACCAATTTGCCAACTTGATGACTGGGACTACTGCCGAAAAGTCTTCTGGTTCCCATGGGACTACGGAAGCCAACAGTTCAACAACATCTTTGCGCCACATGAATCGCGACTAATCGTCTTTAACCATACTTAGCCATTCATCATAACGACACCACAAAGCCCACCGAGCAACGGCATCGCAGCGCTAAAACAGGGAACCTGCAAATTTACGCTTCAGCCTCAAACTACATAACCAACCAGCCAGTCAACGGAACATTCTGCAATACCGCCTCAACCGCCGCCCAAATAAAAGACCTGCAGTTAACTATCACTGCAAACGGATATGTCTACAACGCCATTCTAGGTGAAGGCCAAACTTTCCAAGCAGGCAACTCATGCTATGACGTGACAGTTGCGCCGAGGGCTAAGCCGTGACCAACGTAAACGCTGAGCAGCTTGAAGGCACCAGCCTAAACGTGTACGCCTATGTCGTCAAAGAAGGCAAATCCGTCGGGCCAAGAGAAGTCATGCACGCCACCGGCTTAACCAGCCCCAACGTGGCACACTGGCACCTACAGAAACTCAGGCTTAGGCTTGCTATCCAGAACCGAATACGGCGAATACACAGTTAAAGAGAAAGTGAACGTGACCGGACACCTCTGGGGTCGGCAGAACCCTTGTGCCCCGCCTCATCTTTTACTCTTTCTTTTTCACGGGCATCCTCATCGTTGAATTAGGCGTCCTAGCGTATCGCTGGAAACTCAGGGTCAAGCACCCAGCGTCGCCCTCTACTACCTCATATTCCCCACAGCGATGGCTACAGTGCTGTTCTTGGCGGAAGGCATTTGGCTAAGCAAGAAAATCAAAAGCGAAAAAAAGAAAACCCAACCCCCAAAACCAGCCCCTCTAACCCCTTTTTTCTCTTCACAACCCCATTCTAAACAAAATTTTTTGTAGCCATATTGAGGCGACCCCACCAAGTTTGACGCCGCACAGGTGGGGAACGTTTATTTTTAAGCGCAGTGTGACTGTTTGAGTACAGGTGACGAGGCAGTGCCCATCAAAGTAACTAAAGCGCGCAAGCGAAATAGAGTACGCCATACGCGACGTCATAGTCCACACAAAAGACCTTATCCGAAACGGCAAGAAAATCTATTATCTAAACATCGGAGACCCCGCAGCGTTTGACTTCAAAACGCCGGATAGCCTAAAAGAAGCATTGTGCAACGCTATAGCTAAAGAAGACAATTATTACAGCCCATCTGAGGGACTGCCCGAATTGAGGCAGGCAGTGGCGAACAAAGAAAAGAAAGTCAACAACGTCGACATCACAGCCGACGACGTGCTCGTCACCGAAGGCATATCCGAGGGCATCGAGATGCTAATGGGCGCCACAGTGGAGCGTGGCGACGAAATTCTCTTCCCCGGCCCCACCTACTCGCCGTATAGCAGCTACACCAAATTCTTCGACGGCACCCCAGTCTCGTATGAAACCATCGAAGAGGAAGGCTGGCAACCAAACATAGATGACCTCCGCAGCAAGATCACAGAACGCACACGCGCCATCGTCATCATAAACCCCAACAACCCCACAGGCGCAGTGTACGACCGCAAAACCATCAAAGGCATACTTGACATCGCAGGCGAACATAACCTACCCGTGTTTAGCGACGAAATCTACGACCAACTCACCTATGAGAAGCCCTTTGTCAGCGCAGCTGAAGTAACCAAAGACGTCCCCGTCGTGGGGCTTAAACGGCTTTAGCAAAGTTTACCAGATGACTGGCTGGCGTCTGGGCTACATGTACTTCAAGGGCGAAGGACACAAACTCGACGCACTAAAAGAGGGCGTAGAGAAACAATGCAGAATACGCATTTGTGCAAACACTCCCGTGCAAATTGCAGCAACCGCAGCGCTTAACGGGACGCAGGACTTTGTGAAGGACATTGTTGAGCGTCTTAAAGAGCGACGTGATTTCAGTTATAAACGCTTAAACGAAATCGAAGGCGTATCAACAACCAAACCTGAAGGTGCTTTTTACATTTTTCCCAAAATCGAGGGGATCGGTAAAAGGTGGAAGAACGACTTGAAGTTTGTTACTGAACTGCTCAAATCAACGGGTGTGTTAATCGTTAATGGCAGCGGCTTTGACTCAGTTTACGGAAAAGACCATGCGCGCATCGTGTTTCTGCCGCCTGTGAGTGAACTGGAGAAAGCGTACAGTGCGATGGAAGTTTTCATGAAGAACGGCAAAGACCACGTTGGCAAGGGCTAAACCCCCTTTTTCTTCTTTATGTTGGTGTGGCAGTTTTACGACCACAAGATAGCAGTTGAATACGGCTGCTTTTGGCTTCAGCTGTTTTTCAGCGTTTAACGCGGGTAGCAGCCGAGTTTTCTTGCACACACTAACATAGCTACATGTTGAAGAGACAAGGTTGTGGGTCTAGAACAATGCAATAGTCGAAAAGCATTTCAGCGAAGCAACAATAAAGCTGAGGTCATGACTAAAATTTTTTGACTAAAATAAAATGAAAGAAGGGAAAATTAGAGTTTAACCCCGTTTTTGGGATCAGTGATTACCGATTGGAACTCAGTTATCAGTTTTTTGGTGACGGCACCGGGTTTGCCGTCTCCTATTATCCGCTTGTTGACTTCTCGGATGGGGACAACTTCCATGGCGCTGCCCGTGAAGAAAGCTTCGTCAGCAGTGAATATCATGAATGGCGTAAGGTTTGTGACATTTACTTTAATGCCCAGCTTACCACAAAGCTGGATGATAGCGGCTGATGTTATGCCTTCCAATGCGCCCGTGCTAGTAGGCGGAGTAAGAACAACGCTGTCTTTGACGATGAATAGGTTTTCGCCAACGCCCTCTGCAACAGTTCCCCCAGGTTCAAGGCAAATAGCTTCATCTGCACCGCAAGCGTTCGCCTCGATTTTGCCCAACACACTGTTGAGGTAATTGAGCGATTTGATTTCATGCGTGGTGGCGTCCACTGGATTGCGTCGAACCCATGTAAAGACTGCGGTTACGCCAACTTCTTTGGCGTTTCCTGAGCGGATGTTTATGGTGTCTGTGATTACTATAACGCTGGGGTTGGGGCATTTGCGGGGGTCTAAGCCGAGGTCGCCGATGCCTCTGGTGACGATTAAGCGGATGTAGCTATCCTGCATACCGTTTTTGCGCAGGGTTTCAAGGATGGCGTTTACCATTTCTTCTTTGGACAATGGGATTGTTAACATCAGAGCATGCGCTGAGCGGTAAAGGCGGTCAACGTGTTCGTTTAGTTTGAACACGACGCCTTTGTAGGCGCGAATTCCTTCGAAGACACCGTCGCCATAGAGGAACCCGTGATCATAGACGGAAATTTTCGCTTCGGATTTGGGGTAGTATTTGCCGTCTATGTATATTTGCAGTTCGTTAGTCATCTGTTTATTACCTCTTGGATTGCTTTTTCATATTGTCAAATTATAGTTATAGATTCCCACAGTGAAACATACGAATCCTATACAACGCTTTTATTAACCGTGGAACTGCGGACGCTTCGACAGCAACATCGGAAGCGGCAAAGGCTTGAAAGGTTTGCCAGCGATTTTCTCAGAGACTTTTTCAATGAGTCGCTCAGCGGTTAAGGCTTCTTGTTTGCCCTTCAACTCCCGCACACGCACCGACAAAGTGCCGGACTCAATTTCTTTCTCCCCCACCACAATAATGTAGGGCACCCACTCCTGCTCTGCCCCGCGAATCCGCTTCTGCAACGTAGAAGACGAATCGTCAATATCAACGCGGATGCCGTGCACTGAAATTTGCTGGGCTAACTCTGCTACTTTATCAAGGAACTTGTCCGAAATCGGAATCAAGCGCACCTGCGTAGGCGAAAGCCACAGCGGCAACATAGGCGCGTTTCCCTTCATCTGCTCACAGTAAGCCTTCTCAAGCAATGCATAGATGTCACGTTCGATTGCTCCGCTTGGGCTACAATGCAGAATCAGTGGGTACTGTTTTTCGCCTTTGTCATCCACGTATTGGATGCCGTAGCGTTTAGCGTTTTCCACATCGATTTGGTCTGTACTGAGTGCGGCGGCTTTGTCTTGGTTGTCCACAAAGTTTAGGTCCCATTTGAGGGCAAAGTAGAAGAAGCGTTCGTTCCATACTTCAGCTAAGATGGGTTTATCGAATTTCTGCACTAATGCAGTGATAAAATCTTTGTTCTCTGCGTAGAAGTCTTTAGTAAAACGCATGGCAATTTCGTAGTCGTCTTTCACCAAGCCTATGTTGTCAAGAACACTTATGCAGAGGTCAAAGCGCACCATGAACTCCTGTTTTGCCTGTTCAAGGTCAACGCAGAAAGCATGGCAATCAGGCATGGTAAATGCACGCAGGCGCTTAAGCCCGACGACTTCGCCGCTTTTCTCTCTTCGGAAGCTGTAACGGGTGAGTTCATAGAGTTTAAGGGGCATCTGCTTGTAGCTAAACTGTGCGTCATGCGCCATGAGGAACTGCCCGAAGCATGCTGCGAATCTGAGAAAGAGTTCTTTGTCTTCGGACTTGAGGATGTACTGTCGGGCGGGAAACCGGTTGAGGTAGCTGCTTAGGCTTGGGTGGTTGAAATCGTACATTATGGGAGTTTCGACTTCCATACCGCCGTACTCCGCCACGCGGGCATTGACGTACTGTTCAAGCAGAGATTTTATCATGCGTCCTTTAGGGTACCAACGGACGTTTCCAGGGTCGCTTCCTGGTTCGTAGTCTGCTATTTCAAGTCGCTTCATCAACGGAACATGTGGAGGCATCTGGGTTACTGCACGGGTTTTTTTAATTTCATAGTTGCAGAACTTCTGCAGGTTACAGTGCCCTTTGAATTTAAATCCCTCCACAGGGACAAGAGAGCCATCGGTTTGCAGTATGTGCCAGTAAGATTTCATGGTATCTTCGGCTTTAAGCGCTGCCGAGACGGGCTCCTCTTCTTTTTTGCCCTCACAAACAGGCGCTGTTTCAGCTGAGGGTGCGGCTTGCTCTGGAGCTGTCGTGTAGCTGCGCGCCATTTCAGCAAGCGGGTGCCCTTTGATAGATATGGTAAATTGTTTGTTCCATCCAAACGGAGCACGGAAGGTTTCTATGCCTTTTTGTTTGGCATAAGCTTCCATGTCCTGTATGACTTTGAGTGCCTGGGAAGGCTGAGACAGGTTACTGCTCAGATGGGCAAAGGGGTAGATGAGGATACGATTAACTTTCATTTTGCCCAAAAAAGCCCGAGCGTCGTCAATGGCCTTCTGCGCCAACGCCGAGTTGTCGCTTTGTTCAACCGCAGTAAATAACACTACGACTTCTTCGACACGGGTTTCTTCCTTTTGTGCTTCTTCGGCTATGTTAATTTCTTTCTCGACAGGTTTGAAAACTATAAAGTTGGAGTGTAGTTGAAGAATACGCATGGAACTGTTCGCCTCTTAACCGTAACGCCACTTGTCAAGCTGCTTGTCTTTCTTGGTCTTTTTCTTGTACTCTTTGTAGTGATCTTTACAAAGATACGCACGTTTATCGTTACCGCCGTTCATACCGGCAGCTTTCACTTTGTCAACTGGAAGGGAACGAATAGCTTCTTTACCGCAGACAGTGCATTTTTCGCCTTTTTCGATGCGCCCCAAACAAGTCACGCTCATGTATGTTTTTTGCTAACGGTATTATTCTACCTTTGCTTAAGTTCTTTTTCGTACAAAACTTGGGCTCTACGATAAACATCGTCTTTGCTGCCAAAGTAGGTAGACCCTAGACCTTCCACCACTATAGAGGCAGCAGCAGAACCCACAGCGGCACACCACAAAATCTCTTTACCGCGAACATACTCGGCAAGGAAGCTACCTATGAAAACGTCGCCAGCACCTGTTGGGTCAACCAACACTTGCGAGGGGCAAGGATCAATGCTGTAAAATGCACCCCCAACAGACAGCACGGAGCCTCTAACGCCCATCGTTACAACAACAGTTTCCACTCCGACGTCGTGGATGGCTCTGATGGCGGGTTTAAGCTCCGATTCACCTGTCAAACGATAAATTTCAGCCAGCGACGACTTGAAAATGTCGATTAATCCAAAAATTTGGGTGTCCACAACAGCTGTTTCGCTTACGTTGCCTGACGAGTCAAAGCTGCGCACCAATCCCTGAGGATCTACACAGAGGCATTCGGCATACTTTTTGAGTTCCTCGGCGACTTCGAGGGTGATTTCGTTGGCTATTGGCGCTATATGCAGGGCTTTAGCGTGGAAATCTTTGGGCAAATCGTTTAGTGTGAGGGGTGGGCCTTTGCTTTTGATTTTTAGTGTGCGATCTTCAAAGTCAGTTGTGTATGTGAGTTCAAAGCAAGTTGTTATCTCGTCGGGGTGGCGGGCCACGTTTTCTAAGTTGATGCCTTCCTGCTCCAGTAACCACAAGTAAGCTTGCGGGAAATCGGCGCCGACTTTGCTGACTACGCTAACTTGGGCGTCGAGGCGTTTAGCAGCAAACGAGGCATAGGCTGCTGGTCCCCCCAAGATTTTGAAGGGGGATGTTCGGGTAGGCAAAATTAAAGTGTCGACTGAGAAATGCCCCGCCACTGTTACATCAAAAGTCTGAGAAGCCATATCGCTTGCCGCTTCAATTATTAAAGTAGTAATATATAGGATTAGCCTATTTCTGGAAATATAAGCTAAGGGCTTGCACTGAACGTAACTGGCTTTTTTCTGGGGTATGCCGAGGCTTCGGCCGACTTAAGGAGAAAAAATAAGCGACTAACGATAGAGCATTATATGAGTGTAACCGAAGCCTAACCAGCCCCATCCGCCAACGATCAGTGTAAAGTCGAGGCGCTTTCCGATTTAGCTATCCAAGCTACGTCATTTTTAATAGTTTAAATTAATAAAAAACCATATAACAACAAACTGTTATGACAAAACAATTTTCACTGTCCACCAATGAGTCGAATTCAAAGCAAATTTGATTTCTAAAACACTAATCGTACATATATAAAATGCAAAACGGACATGACTGAACAATCTTTTACGAAAACTCTTAATAGAATAAAGCAGTTCAAAAAAAGACGGCTATGGCATTAGCCTTGGCATTAGCCTAAACCGCAGCCCCTTAGATGCTAATAATGCCTACCCCAAAGCTGGATGTGCAAAACGTGAAGTGGATAGAATTCGGTATCTTGGTGGTAGGCGCAGTAGTCGGAGCCCTCTTACGATACAAGCTTGTCGAGGCGCCGATGACTTTTTACGGGTTACCCATAAACGTACTGGCAGTCAACATTGCAGGCAGCTTCATCTTAGGCTTATTCTCCGTGTTGGCAGTGGGCTTAAACGTTAACCCCCAATACTCCCTGCTAATCGCAGTGGGCTTCTGCGGCTCCCTAACAACAATGTCCTCGTTCGCACTGGAAACCACAAATCTGATGGAAAGAAACCAATTAATGCTAATGGCACTAAACATTCTAGCGAACGTAGGCTTATCGCTTGGAGCCGTAATAGGCGGTAGAGTGTTAGGCAACGTGGTAATGGAGAGGATTATTGGATGAATAAGATGTGGCAGCTTCTAATTAGAATTAAACGTAACGACGAAGTAGATGGAAAACGCCTCGAAAAAGTCATCATAGACACACTCATGATCGCACATGTAGAAGGCGCAACGGTGTGGACAGGCGTAGACGGTTTCGGAAAACGAGGCAAATCCACGATGAAGCTTGAAGGCGTAACAGTCAACATGCCTCTTGTCATAGAAGTTGTTGACACACAGGAAAAACTTGGGCACCTGTTACCAGAGCTGAAGCGACTCATCGGCGACGAGGGGTTAGTTACGGTGCAGGAGACCTTCGTAATTTAGGCGTTTGCCGCTCACCTCATTGTCTTTCGGTAATGAACAAAAAGTGCATCCACCAAATCAAGAAAAATCACTGCCGAAATCCCAATTGCAACCAGTTGCCAATCAAACTTAGCCTTCAGTCCAGGGCTGGATATTTTACCTATTATGATAATCACCTGCTGCCCATCTGTCAAAGCTGACGCAAAATAAGTGCCATTTGCATTTGTGGTTGCGCAGTGACAGAAAGCTGCACTGACTCGACTGCACCAACCGCCAAAGAAGCTAAATCGTTTCAGCAACTACTTTGCCCGACGAACTTTTAGTAGCCGTCACCAGCGTATAGCCAATTTGCCCCAGAGGCTGAATTGAAAATCCACTGCGTCTTCAACGCAGATATGGTCTTCGTCACTTTACTATTTGGGGTCCTCCTCGATAAGAAGGAAAAATAGAGACATATCGCATTGTACTTGCAGCTGTATCAGAAAAGGGTAATATCGCCATCCTTGCCAGCATGGGAAATGCCGCTGGGAAGAGAAGGAGTAATATGAAACTCTTCCCAGCAGCGTTCATGATATCAGATGGTTTTGGAGACGCATTAAAGAGTTCTGTTATAGATTTCTTGACTAAGTTTGAGTCCAGAAATCTTAACTAACCTAAAATCGGAATTAGGGAAAGAGTCTTAAAGCCAAACGCCATAACCAAATCTGCTATGTGAGCCGTGAAAAACATGAGAGAAGCCTACATCTGGATTGCAGTGGTCTTTTTGACTGGCATAATCGTCGGAGCCGTCGCCGCAACATACATGACTGCTCCCCTGACTAATCCCAACGTCATGCAAGTCAACAGCATTACTAAATCCTACACTATGCAGTGGAACGCCCAGAATACTACTCTCACGTTGGTTTTCCAAGGCGGCAACAGCACAGACTTTGACGTGTATACGGGACAAACGTTTGTATGCAACGCTTCATCTAAGCTGTTTTTGGGTGATAGACTGCTTTACCATTTTCCATAAACAGTTTTCTAAAAAAGGTAAGAAAAGTTTAGGATAGAAGCAGAATCGCTTTGGCTAAGTCGCCGTCTGCTTCTTTTAACGCTTCCCGGGCACGATCGAGGCTTTTACCTGTCTGGTCCGCTACGAGTTGCACATCTTCATCCGTGAACGTGGGCTTCGTTGGCGCCGCGGCCGCTATGCTTGCTGATGGCGCTTGCTCGCTAACTTGTCCGCCTATAACCTGGTACATTTTCTGTCCCTGAACCCCCAAAATAGCCACTTCGGGTTCATCAATTACAATGTCTTTGTCCGCGGTTCGGATGATTACTTGCTGCACATCGGGCAAGGTATCCATGTTCATGCCCATTCGCTGCATCATGCGCCGCTGTTCTCGTGGATTCATGCGTTTATGCATTAGTCTTCGCCTACCCTTCTTATTTTGCGGTTCGAGTTGATATACTTAACTTTCGCTTGCACCGTGTCTTGTCTTGACGGCTACGCCTGTTTTGAACGCGCGGATTTCTGAGCTGCATAGCTGTGTGCGTCCTACTGCCAATACTTGGCGGTTTTCATCTATGGCGATGACTTCGTCCTTGGCGTGTACCGCATCGTCCACTTCCACCACATGTACAGCGAAGACGTCGCCGCCTCGGGCAATGTACTGAGCCACTTCGTTTTTAACGGTGACAAAGCATTTCGCTTCAGGAACCTCAGCTACCAAGGTTTGAGCGGCTTTGATACTAAGTGACAGCAGCCCGTCAGTTGGGCGCAACGTAGCCAACCGCTCGCCGCCAAAGTTGATGTATCGAATTCTACCGGTACGCGGCGACAACTGAATTTCTATGCCTTCGGGAAAAAGTTTGGCGCCTACACCTTTGCCGAACTGGTAGTCAGCGATGCATCGCACTCGATATTTAGGATTCTCCATGCCGTATCAGACCGATAGTTTTTATTTGGTTCGACAAGTATAAACAGTACAACATAATAAAAGTGACCTAAAGGTTGAAACACTTATGCGTTGTGAAGTCTGCGGACGCAAAATACATTCTGAACCTGTAAAAGCAATGATTGAAGGCGCCAAGTTAACGGTTTGTATAGAGTGCAGTAAACACGGTAGAGTACTCTACGGTGACGAAGCATCCTCCGTACCAACCACGGCACCTAGCCCAACCAAATCCTATCAGCATATCCCTGTAATCATGAAGAAACCGCCTGTAGCGCAAGTACAAATCACCACTGAACTCGTCGATGACTACGCTGCCAAAATTCGAAGTCATCGAGAAAAACTCGGCTACTCCCACGAGGACCTCGGCAAAAAAATCAATGAAAAAGCTTCACTTCTTAGGCATATCGAAACAGGCAAAGCTTCACCAAACAACCAACTCGCCACCAAGTTGGAGCATGCCCTGAAAATCACTCTGATGGTACCAATCTCAGACGAGAAAGTCCCAGTTGCAGCCCCCTCTAAAGTTGAGGCTGGAGGCATGACGCTGGGGGACCTCATCGACTTAAGTAAAGATGCCGAGGAGGCTCCCAAAAGACGAAAGCAATCCTAGTTCAACGCAGACTTAACCGTGAAGAATCCAGCTTAGAGGAACTGGCAAGCCTAGCCAAGTCGGCGGGGTACACGGTGGTGGGCGTTATGGAGCAGACAAGGCGCCCCGACTCACGCTACCAAATAGGTGCAGGCAAAGTTGAAGAACTCGCCAAAATGGTCAAAGAAGCAAACGCAGAGAAAGTCATCTTCGACAACACCCTACGCACAATTCAGAACTACAACTTGGCAAAAGCCACTCGCGTGGAAGTCATCGACCGCTTTCAACTGATTTTGGAAATCTTCCGAAGCCGAGCAACCACCACCGAGGGGCAAATGCAAATCCAGCTTGCCACCCTGCAAAACGAGCTTAAACATGCCCGAGAAAAAGTGCGCCTCTCAAAAGGCACCGAACAGCCGGGCTTCATGGGTTTGGGCGCATACGAAGCCGACGTTTACCGCGACGCCATCAAACTCCAAGTGCAGACGATACGCAAAAAACTAAGACGCACCCGCGAGAAACGAGTACTACAACGTGTCCGACGCACTGAACTTGGGTTTTTGACCGTCTCGCTTGCTGGTTACACCAGCGCAGGCAAAAGCACCCTATTCAACGCTTTGACCGCCGAGCAGGCTAAGGTAGAAAAAGCCCTGTTCACGACGTTGTCCACGCAGACTCGCATTATCGAGTTCTCAAACCGCAGATTCCTATTAACCGACACAGTGGGCTTCATTGACCGTCTCCCCATAAGCCTCATCGAAGCCTTCCACTCCACACTAGAAGAAACGATATTCTCCGACTTAATCGTGCTCGTCGTGGACTTCAAAGAGCCCCTCAACGTGATTGAGAAGAAAATCGGGGTTTGCACAGACACCATTGAGCGGTTGGGCGCTTCAGGCATCCCAATGGTGACAGCTCTTAACAAAATCGACCGCCTCTGCCCTGAGGAGCGCGACCAAAAGATAGAGGCACTCAAAGACAAAATCCGAAACCCCATTCTACTGTCAGCGAAGTGCCAGACTAACCTTGACGAGCTACGCAAATTCATCCTCCATATACTGGAGAACTATCAGGCGGCACAGTTCAGTATCCCGATAACTGGTGATGTGATGCCGTTTATTTCGTGGATGCACCAGAAAGCCGACATTCAGCACGAAGAGTTTACAAACACCAGCGTGGAGATAGATTTTGAAGCTAACCCCACTGTTATGGAGCAGGTTAAAAGGAAAGTGAAAGACCTCAATGGACAGTTCCAACTCAAGCCAACCCAAAAGTAGCCCCAAAATCATCATTTTAAGATGGGGACACCGCGTCCAGCGAGACGTGCGGTTAACTACCCATGTGGCGTTGACTGCACGAGCATTGTGTGCTTCAGGATTCATTTTAGCGGACACAACCGATAGCCACATCGAAGAAACCGTAAACAAAATCACGCAAACATGGGGTGGGAACTTCCACTTTGAAATGGGCACCTCTTGGAAAAAAGCCGTCCTGGAATGGAAACAGAACGGCGGAGTAGTGGTGCATCTAACTGCTTATGGAGAAAACATCCAAACGAGCAACGTAGTAAACCGCATACGAGCCACGGCCAAAGACGTGATGCTCCTTGTTGGAAGCCAGAAGGTGCCTGGCGAGTTCTATTCCGATGAGGTTTCAGATTTCAACGTGGCAGTAGGCAACCAACCGCACTCTGAATGCGCTGCTTTGGCGATTTTTCTTGACCGCTTCTTTGAAGGCAAAGAATTAGGGGCATCTTTTGAGAAAGCAAAAATCGCCATTGTACCCAAAGAGCGAGGCAAAGAAGTCAAAAGAAATGCCAAATCGTAGTATTTATGTAAGAAGAGTTTTATTTCAGCATGAAGCATTATTAAGGGTGTCACAGTCCAAAAAGGAACCTCAGAGTATGTTATCTACAATTGATGATTCAACCCTAACTAAAGTTGCTATGGCGATAGGCAACGAGGACGCGGTAAATCTTATTGAGCACCTCAAAGGCGTGGAGGAAATCACCGACGATGAAATCGCCAACAAAACAGGCATACGCCTAAACTCCGTGCGTAAAATCCTCTATAAACTCTATGACCATTCCTTGGTCAGTTTAAGGCGCACCCGCGACCCCAAAACCGGCTGGTTTATTTTCCACTGGAAACTCCAACCCGACCAACTAGAAGGCTTCATACTCAGCCAGAAACGCCGCGTTCTGGAGAAACTCAACGTCCGCTTAGAATACGAAAAAAACCATGATTTTTACTACTGCGGCAGCAACGAGTGCAAACGCATTCCCTTTGAAGAAGCTGTTGAACTTGTCTTCCATTGTAGCGGATGTGGCAAACCCCTTGTGCACTTCCAGAACGAAGAGATGATTATTCGGCTCTCCGAAAAAGTGGAAATCCTGCGCAAGGAACTGGGCGAGTAGACGTTGCAGGGGCTTCTGAGCAGGGAGCAAGCCACCGCAATTTTAAGGAAAAACCACTGCCCAGCTAAAGTTATTAAGCACTGTTTAGATGTAGCTGACTTCGCCCTTCAAATCGCAGCTAAACTCCAAAAACGCGGGTACAGTGTGGATTTGGAGTTGGTTGAAATGGGCGCAGTACTCCATGACCTGGGAAGAGCCAAAAGCCATGGCACAGACCACTCACTTATAGGAGCGCAAATGGCACAGGAACTCGGCTTACCCCAAAACGTTGTCAACATAATAAAGCGACACGTCGGCGCAGGTATCACCAAAGAAGAAGCAAATGATATGGGTTGGCCTGAAGGTGTGTATGAACCGCAGACTTTGGAGGAGAAAATCGTGTGCTACGCCGACAAACGCGTCGGCCAAGGCGAAGTAATGCCCATCGAAAACGAAATTGAGAACTTGCAAAGAAAAGGTTTAGTTGAGGCGGCAGAAAGAGTTAGAAGCCTCCATGACGAAATTAGGGGATTACTTGGTGAACAGGTTTGAATTTGACTTTGCTTACTAAAGCTCATAGCGGCGCCCAACTACGTCAAATTGGCGAGTTGCTTGGGGAACAGTTTGAAGAGCTAGATGTTGATTTCAAGGTTTTAGGAAACCAGCAGAGCCGCTGGGTGCAGGTTTCGGTAGAGGGCGAAGATGAAGTAGTTGCCACCGCCTATATCAGAAAAGAAATCGGCTTGTGCCCAGGCACCTTGGACGCAGTGGAGGAAGGCACAGAGTTTCGGGGTTACATCTCCAAAGTCGATGACCAACGGGTTTTGGTGGATGTGGGTGTATTTGAACCCAAATTCATACAAGCCTCCGTTCCAGTGGCGTCTTTGCAGGCGCAGTTAGCAGGGGGGAAAAAGTTGCCGCTTAAGCAAATCGCGGAGGTGTTTAGCCTTGGTGAAGGTTTGCCTGTGACCGTTAAAGTAACGTCTAAATCGGATGGTTTGCAGGCCGAGTTCTCTGAGGGACAGCTTGAAAGGCTACAGGGTTGGAAGCAGTCGCTTCTGGACAGGCTTATTGTTCTGCGTTGCTCAAAAGATTTAGTTACCGCTACTTTGGAGAGGACAAGGCTATATAGGGACGTAATTGATGTTGAGCAGTTGGGTTTTTTTGAGTTTGCGCTTACCTGTAAGTTGGGAACTGACGCTGCGGGGCTTGTTCCCCGGTTGGGCAGATACATGCGCTATACTGTTTTTTTGGTGTTCAATGCTAAGAAGAACCTAAAATTCGTGGACGAATAAGGATTAAGCTTATATTGAACTTAGACAGTTGAACTTTTTATAATCCAAAAACGGATTACAGAAAGAGAGGGTTACTATGTTACAGGAAGATAACTCTGATAGAAAAAAATACAAAATAGACATCGGCGCCTATGGCAGCATAGGCATCGAGGCACCGACCAAGGAAGAATGTATTGAACTCTTCAAAGAAGTCACCCAAACACGACGTACCTCCCGAATCGACGAAGCTATCAGATAAACAAAAAAGAAGTAGAGGCGGCGTCCGCTCCTTGAATTTTTAGTCTCTTTGCGTTTCTAGAGCACGTCGTGTTCTTCTTTGCAGTGCGCTTCAAAATCGGATTTATTATCGTAAACCTGCTGGTCAATTGGGCACTTGTATTTTTTGTCCGCCGTTACCTCAGGTTCCGGCACGGTCACGCGGGGAGCAGTACGTTTCAATTCATCGTTAGACATTCAAGTCACCTCCAAATTGACGCCACATGAGCGTTTTAATTATTCATGCAACTTTGAAAACTATAAAACAATGTGACTGTATCACACCAACAACAACCATACAATAAAAATGGAAAGAGATAATAAAGAAAAGAACTTGCTGCTCAGCTTTTAGGATCTATTCTACGATGGCAAGCGTAAAGAAAAAGGGAAGTAGGGGGCTATAAGCCCAGCGTGCCAAGGGTTAGGCCTATACCTATTCCAATAAGCGCCAGCACGAAAATGATGATAGCAAAGACAATCACTGAAACCAAAGCTATAGCAAACGCCTTGAGCCATCCACAGTCAAAGAAGTGCTTGATGAGTCCCAGCCAAACAAAGAACATAATTATGGGTGCGATTATGCCGCCGATGAGCCAGCCTACGACTGCGCCAATGACTACGCCTAAAATGACGATCCAAATGGCGTCGGTAAATTTCGCTTTGCCTCTGCCTGCCAATGCTCTGCCTACGAGCCAAAGAACTGGTGCAATAACGATTATGGAAACCACTATCTGTATTAGAAGTCCAATAAGATCCAAATAGATCACAAATAAATGTGTTCGTTAGAGTTTTTAAGGTAATCGCTTGCATGGTTTTTGTGCCCTAAACCGGTATGTCAAAATTACAATCGTGTTACAACTAACGACAAAGCTACACCTATCCTAAACCTTAAAGAATGGTTGTGTTAGTCGAGCTGCTCATTCTGGTCTGATATGAACCACCCGGAAAAGGTGTTGGAAAGGTTGGTGTCTATACTGAACGGCATGGCTAATGGTTTGGGAAAATCAGCTATCGGAAAGATATTTGCTGAAATAGGTGAAGAAACGACAGTAGCTCATTCAATGTTAATAATTTACAAACTTAATTTGCTGCTAAAACAAAAAGAACCCCTAAAAGTGGGGAACAAGTTTGGCGGTTAAGCCATCACTGGCACCGCAGGCAACGCTGTCTTATCTGATGAATGCACTTTCTCCTGAGCCATCAACGTCAACGTCGCAGTTATACCGTCTAATTTGCGGATTCTCCAAGTTACGATCTGCTTGAGTTCCTCCATGGACTGCGAGCTGACTCTCGCCAAAATGTCGTAGGTTCCGTAGAGGGCATATGCTTCTTCGACGCCTTCAACCTTTCTAATTTCTCTTAGGACATCCGATTCAACACCGATGTCACTTTTTATTAAAACAAAAGCTGTGTGCACGGTTACGCCTTCATAGTATATTGGAGCGGCTTTGTTTATAAAATTTGCACAAGATATTCACTACGTCAAGTATCGTTCGTTGCATCAATACCGAGGAATCTATGGATGGTTTCATTTTTGTTTAAGAAGAACCTATCAAGAAACCATCATTACAGTACAATATTGTTATATAATAATAACAGACACAAAAATTGTAATTGCAATAATTGCTATAGCGGCATTAGCACTAACTGTGGTTGGAGTCGCAGCAGCAGCACAAGTAGCCCAAAACCAATAATAGTGTTGCGTCACCGCTTGAATGTAAAAAGGCGTTGCTGTAACTGGCAAAGCCGCAGCGGGGTCAAGCGTTATAGCGAACTGTAACGGCGTTACAGATTTTTGTAACGGTCAGCAAAATAAAATAAGCCCGATTCAAGCTCCGAATGTAAATTGCTGGTGGGCCGAGAGTGACTCGAACACTCGACCTTTGGCTCGTAAAGCCAACGTCCTAACCAGGCTAGACGACCGGCCCACACATCACTGACAGGCTATTTCGAACTCTGTATCAAATACTTCTTTATTCGGTGCTTGACCTAATTGACCACTCAATGCCTTTTCAGTAGTCAGATTGATGCTGTGTGTTTTTAATAAATCTTTCAGAAAACGATTGTCAACTTTCGAAGGTAGACTTAGACTCAGAAGTAAATTGCATCTTTTCTGGATGCAATTCCAGAAAAGCATTTGACTCAGGTCTCGGTATATCTTTTATAATAGCGCTCTTTAAAGTCTTCATTCGTTAAATGCTTCCTTCAGTCACGCTGGTTATAGCTAAATCGTTTTGAAGCCTTCTTTTTATCTCGCTTAGCCGATTAATATTGCTTGATACAACGGATCTGCGATAGGAACTGTTAACTGTTCTAATAAATTCTTGAATCAAAAACTTCGGGCGTTTAACAAAATCAAAAAAAGCTTGATTGATCATCTCCTTAACCTCCTCTTCAGGAACAGCGGTTGGACATATTTGCGAAACGGCAACTCCTTTCTCCCAGTAATTATCGCCATTTATGAATCCCTTTGCTTGCATTTCATTCCATATGTCGTTTCCAGGATGAGCTGCAAGGATACCTAGTTGGGGAATGTCAATAGGTAAGTGCTTAATGAAATTAATTGTGTTTTGAATCTCAGCCCTTGTCTCATCGGGTGCACCCACTATGAATGAGCCAACGATTACATCTACGCCCGCCTTCCTAGCTGTTCTGACAGCATTCTCCGATTGTTGTGGAGTTATAGTTTTATGATAATAATCTAGTATCCGCTGATTTGCGCTCTCGATACCAAAATAAAGTACTCTTAAGCCGGCCTTTGACATTTCTTGGCACAACTCTCTTGAACAGAAATCTACTCTGCCCTCACATATCCATTCCAAATCTAACTTCTCCTTTCGTATACCCTTGCAAATCTCAAGTGTCCTTTTAGGATTAAACGTAAAGTTATCATCAACAAAAAGCACTTGCTTGTACCCTTCACTTGAAAGTTCACAAAGCTCTTTCACAGTGTTTTCTGCTGATCTGGGCCTCCAGTTGTTTCTGGCTATGCCGGCGCAGCTACAGAACCGACAATAATAAGCGCATCCACGGCTAGAAAGTATGCTTGTGAATTTCTTTGGTGCGGCATTTGCGCCTCCTATTATGCAGTGATACTCAACGTCAAGTAATTTTCTATCTGGAAAAGGCAATTCCTCTAAGTCTTTGATTAAGGGTTGGTCTTCATTAGAGCAAACACTGTTGTTTTTTCTATATGTGATACCTTTTACAGAAGATACATCATCATTCTTGCTTATGCTATTGATAAGTTGACTAAACGTTTGTTCGCCTTCGCCCCGAATAACCATATCAACTGAGGGATAACGCTTCAGTATTCTTTCAGCGTTAAAAGTGGCGTAATGGTTACCCATGACCGTTTTGATGTTGGGGCTTTTCTGTTTAACTTTTTCGCTGGTCTGCGCAGCAGTGGTTCCTGAAGTTGTAAGTGTAGAGAAGCCTAAAACGTCTGGTTGTTCGTTTACAACCCACTCTACGGTTTGATCTATTGTCAAGCCTTGTCCAGCCTGATCTAAAACTGAGACTTCAACGCCTCTTTCTTTAAGCGCAGCACCCAAGTAGAGAAGACCCAACGGGGGAAAAGCAGCAATGGCTTTGACAGTAGTGTACGAATCATGCTCAACATTTGAACCATTTGAACCAGAACTAACTAAACAAACTTTCATATAGCTCAACCTAAAAATTTACGATAAATAAAACAATCCTAAATAGTAGAAGATGTAACCAACTTTTTTTCCTTATGGTGGAAGCATAAGCGAACTAAAAAGTAAACCTGTCAACAGACGGTTTTTATGGCGTATGAGAGGATTTAAAACCTCGACCCCCCAACTCAGGAAGCAACTCAATTACTTTTACTTCATAAGTCTATCTACGTATAATAGCTAAGAATGGTTCGAGCTGCATTTCCACCGTTCCATAAACAGCTAAGGTTAGAGAAGCAACAGGTGAAACCGGTGCAGTAGAAGTTGTTGTTGCAAT
>CAWENF010000014.1:0-177577 GCA_963810275.1 uncultured archaeon | reverse complement strand
ATTATATATGAAACTGTAGGGAGTCACGCCGGAGATACCTTCAATTTCTTTCTTATTTTATTGCTAAAGTTTGCGTTTTCTAAAGATTTTAGTATCTTGAAACTCGGTGACGTATTCAAAGCCGGCTTCAATTAAACTGCTGATTTCCTTCTCTGTCTTTGCGACTTTTGAGATATAGTTGGTTTCTCCTTGGAATAGTGCTTCTTCGAGTTGCACGTATAGTATTGTGTTTTTGATTTGCTTGTTTCCTAGACGTAGCATAACATATTACATGTCTTTGGTCTTGTGATAGAGCATGGTTCCTTTCTAGTGTAGGAAGGTGTGGAAGTGGATTTTTAGCAGTCTTGGGTTTCTGAGTTTACGTACTAATCGTTTTCGTTGCATGCTAAATAAGGTCCGAAGTGGTCAACTGGCATGGTGCATGGGAAAAGAATATTCTTTCACCGTATATTTTAGGTATCTGCGTAAGCATTCCAAGGAGTTTATTGCTTAGGTGTACGACTCTTGGATTGCTGTTTTTTCAGCTGTTATGTTTACAACTTTGCCTTCAAGTCTACGTAGTCCCATTCTATTTGCCGTATTTCTCCGCATCATGTGAATCTCAAAAACATGAGGCTGTAAGAGTCTTTACCCTCGTCAAATCCGGGCTACCTTCCTTTAACTGTAATTTAATGCTGAACCAGCTTAGCAGCATTGACTTGTAACAGAGGAATTGTGCTGACTAAGTGGACCAAACTGAATTGATTTTTAAAGAAATATACTAACAGAGGAAAGTTAAGAATTAAACGACGCGTTTTGGGGTGGCGCTGTTCCTTTTTAGTTTTTTTTATCTCTGCTTCCAATCCTTTTTTCCTTTATTTTTTGTCTGGTTCTCTTTTTTAGTTTGATTTTTTGCTTTGTTTTTTGCCTTGTTTTTTATTTTGATTTACTCTCCTACACTAACATGTTGTCTTTCGCCCTTATCCGTTTTGTCTTCCTATCTCTATCAACTCTAAATAGTCTTTGAACCCAATACGGTTCAAAACCCCCTGGTCCACTTCTGTGACATCAACAGGGTTTACATGTTGCTTTTTGGTCGACTATTTTTATCAGCTTTGCAAGGTTAATCTTGTTTATTCGTTCCAGCGCATCAATCCTTATGTGCCTCATTGTTTTGCCTTTTTCATAAAAAAAGTGCAAGCTCATCACTACTTAAGCCAGTAATTGCAAAACCAACATGCACACGGGTTTCATGGCTGCGATATAAAATTTCCCACATGCATATGTTATTATGCCCCATCTCATTTCCTCTTCGGGTTATTGGAGGGTTTCCCTAAAAATCACTCGAAGCTCTTGCAGAATTTCCTTCTGAGGTGATTCTTGTTTTACTATGTAGACCTCAACTGGATTAGACAATCAATCTCACTCATAAAAGCGGCAGCAATCAGTTGCAGCTAACACTAATAATAGAATTATACCGCTTATCAATTTTATGATAAAAAGGGGAAATGCGGGTGGCCTCTCCTCGGCTGATGGGGTTCGAATCCTACTCCCTGCACCTATGCAAATACGCAAAATAGGTTAACTAGAATACTGTTTTCCATTAACTGCTTTGTTGTCGATATTCCTCGCTTGCCTTTGCGTTTCCTCAGCAAGCCACTCAACTGAATTTTTCTCTACTTCTGTATCCTTAAGGAATTTCACATCGGTAACTAACTTGGATTCAGTTAAATATTCAGGGTGCGCCCCATCTCCAAGTATGCCAAGAGTGAAGTAGACATCACCTGAAAAGTTAGCTTTAAAGAAATTATACGTTTTAAATGAGCTGATGCTTCTATAAAAACCAATATTTAGCTTTTCTTTTGATAAAGGGAGTGAGTATAGTATAAACTTGTAGTTACTGCTCTGTTCGATGAATCGCATTTTCAGGGTTTTTTCATCTATGGATTGTATTTGTTCGTCCCACAGTTTTTCAGCGTTTGAGCGGCTAGTAAAGACTGGAATTACCATCCATTCGTTTTGTTTACGTAAATAACTAATTCCTAGAAAGTCAGTGCACCAAAAAATGTTTATGTTCTTCATAGGTATGATACACCAGTGACTTGTTTAGTGCATAGGGTTTTAAGGTTTTTCATTAAGCGCGGTCAACAAAGTAGTCGTGGATTATTTGTCTCCCCTTCCGTTATGACAATCACTTTAGGGCTTCTTCATAGACTTCCATGGCATCTTTGACAACTATGCGCCAGTCCAGTTCCTTCACGACTGTTCCACGGGCTTTTTTGCCCATCTCCGCTGCTTCTTTTGGGTGTTCAAGCAGGTGGAGTATGGCGTCTGAAAACTGCGTTGAGCTGAATGGTGCCACCAGCATGCCGTTTTTGCCACTTTCTATTGTTTCTGGGATTCCCCCAACAGTTGTTGTCACCACGGGCAACCCAGTGGACAGCGCCTCCAAAACCGCAAACGGGTGATGTTCATAGAAGGTGCTAAATGCAAACACGTCCGCCGCCTGATACAGCTTAGGCAACTCTTCGTCGGGTGTGTAGCCTGTGAAGACGATGTTGTCGATGACTCCGAGGCGGGTGGCGTGTGCGATGAGTTTTTGCATTTCATCGCTTTGTCCCTTGCCTGAAATAATAAATTTGGCTTTAGGGAACCGTTTGACGACGGCGGGCATGCTCTCGATAAGCGTGAATAAGCCTTTTCGCGCATACAGCCTCCCAACGGAGACTATGGCGAGGTGGTCAGGTTTTAGCCCAAACTGGGCCTTAACTTTGGCTTTGTCCTCAGTGGGCTGGAACTTGTTGATATCAACCCCATTATGGATTACCCTGATTTTGTGCGCTGGAATCTTGTAGTAGTTGGTGAGTTCCCACTTGGTGAAGTGGCTTACAGCAATGATTTTTCGGGCTCGATGAATCATGCCTTCCTCGAAGAACCGCAAAAATCCGTTGAAGCTGACGAGGAACTTTTCGTTAGCGTTTAAGCGGAGGTAGGGTTCTGCTCGGATAGCTTCAGCTTCGCCTTTCCAGGTGGAGTGCACAGTGCAGACAAGTGTTTTTCCAAAGTTGGGGGGTACCGCGAAGTTTGGGGTTAGGGGCATTTGGGGAGCCACAATGTCAATGTCGGCTGTGGCTTTTACGCTTTGGAGTTTGCGGCTGCTTGCCTGTGCCAACATAAAAGACTTTACAATGGGCATTTTGGGGATTTTGAGGAACGACACGTCAAGCTGAGGGTTTACATGAACGTCTTTATGCTGGTTTGCGCCCGTCACCACATAGATGGAGTGGCCGTTTTTGAGCAGTTGACTGCTGAGATAGTAGACATAGCTGCCTGTGCCGCCTGTGAGAGGCCAATACTCGGGGCTGATGAAGCAGACTTTAGGCTGGCATTTAGCGGTTCCTCGCTGAAATGTACTTTATGGATGCCGCTACTGCGCCGACAAACCACGCTGCCAAACGCACATAGAAAAGCACGACAAGTCGCATCGCCGACCAGTCCCCAAACTTGCTGGAGACTTTAGTGGCCGAGTAGACAAAGTAAACAAGCATCCCTAGAAGAATCAGCCCAGAACCAAGCCATAACAGTCTCAGAGGCGGAATTATTCCGAACACAAACAACCCAACAGCGGCAAGCAGCAGGATAGGCTGGATGTTCATGCCTAAATCGGTGATTTCGTCGCCCTTCACCAAGTTCCCATGCTTGAAGTAGAGTCGTAACGTGTTTTTCCCGTACTGGCGCTGCTGACGATAAAACGCTTTGAGCGTGGGACGGTTGTAGTGGTAACAAACTGCGGCGGGTTCGTACGCGATTTTGTAGCCTAGTTTGGACATTCGGAAGCCGAAGTCCGTGTCATATTGGCTTGGGAACCCCTCATCCCAGCCTCCCACCTCAGCTATGACCTCTTTTTTGAGCAGCAGGTTCATGGTGGCGATTCTGCCCGTGTATTGACCTATGCGGCTGTAGCGGGCTTTTAGCTCATACCCGATGCTCCTCGCCCATGGATTATCCTGATTCCAGGTTTCAATGCTCCCGCTTACCCCGGCCACCTGTGGCTCAGACAGGTGTGGAACGAGTTTTCTAAGCCAACTCTGCTCCACTTTGGCGTCTGAGTCAACAAACCCAAAAATGGGATACGAAGCAATGTTGAAAACGTAGTTGTAGGCTGCGGGACAGTTTAGCCTAATAGAAACCACCTTAACCGGATACTGCTCTGCAATTTTAACCGTGTCGTCTTTGCTGACGCCATCCATCACTATGACTTCAAAGTGGCCTTTGGGGTAATCAAGTGCCAATAGCGCCTCCAAACATTCTGCGATGGTGTCTTGGTTGTTGTAGGATGCAACGATGATTGAAACTTTGGGGTATTCCGCAGCCGCCTTTTTTACCCCCTCAAATATGCCATAACGATTGAAAGCATGATTTTACTGCCGTCGACCATGGGATCCACACCCGACCTGCCGTAGGTGCGCTGCTCAAAGGTTATGGGGACCTCGGCGACTCGAAAGCCAGCTTTAGCGGTTTTTACAAGCATTTCAGATTCTATTTCGTATTCACCTGACTTTAGTTTTTGCCCAGCCAGCACTTCTCTTTTCATCGCCCTATATCCTGATTGACTGTCGGTTATGCCTACACCCGTGAACATCTGTATTAATTGGTTGAATATGCTGACGCCAAACTTGTTGAGCTTACGTGCCGCTACGTGCTTGTGGTTCATGAAACGTGAACCGATAACCATGTCCGCTCGGTTAGCCAAGACTGGTGCCAGCACTTCATGCAGCTCCTCAGGCCAATGCGAACCATCCGAATCAATCGTTACAATCACATCCCCTCGTGCCTGGCTAAAACCCGCTCGCAATGCATAGCCTTTGCCGCTGTGCTCCTTAAGCGTGTATACCCTCACCTTACGTTTTAGCGCCTCCTGCAGAGAGCGGTCATAGGAGAAGTCGTTGATAACTATGATTTCAAAAGGCAAACCCAGCTTCCGCGCCGCCGCTTCCGTACGGTCAATTATGTTGCCTACCGTTAACTCCTCGTTGTAAACGGGGATTATAATGGAAAGCGGGATTTGACATTTAACCATTTTAATCTAAACCGTCAATGGAAGACCTTATAAAGTTTGGCTACCCCAACCTTGACAGGAATCGACGGGAAAGTCTGGGCAAAATGCAGTCCTCCACATATACGAAAGGCTTAAGCGACCGTAAAGTCTGGTTTTCGATGTGGTTTTTAGGGGCTTTGGTTACTTTCGGCGTTGCATTTTTCCCCATGTTCCACCGCCTCGTTGAGGGCAGAAACCTGCATCTGAAAAAGCAAGCTGAGATTGAACGCCAAGTCGCAGCTTACCTGCAGAGTAAAGGCAAAGCGCCGCCTCCACCAGCGGCTCCGATTAAGGAGCGCAACGCTAAGCTATGGGCTGCAAGCATAATCCTAATTATCCCTGCATTCATCCTCATCTACAAACTAAGCAAAGACATCCAAGTCCACGAGCAACGAGAAGACCAGTTTCTCGCCGCTGCCTTGCCCGAGAGGGTCTTTATGACGCAGACTATACCGTTAACATCATATGTTTTGATTACAATTGTCACGTTGGGTGCCGGTGCAGTGTATTGGCTCTACAAACTCGTTAACTTGTATAACGCTCACTACAAGGCAGACCGTCGTAGTGGAGAAAGAGCTCGCTCGGCTGATGGAGGAACAAGTAAAATGACGGGTGCTTGCAAGGAACGTCGTTTCGTTAGCCATGGTGGCGACATCTGGGGTTTCAGCAGAAAACACAACATTCCCCTAGACGAAGTCTTAGAGTTTAGTGGTCCAATCAACTTCATGGGGCCGCCTCCCAAAGCAGTCCAAGCCGTAATAGAAAACGCTCGACTAATCAAATTCTACCCTGACCCAAACCCCGTTGAGTTTAAACAACAAATCGCAGAAAACGTTGGTCATGGCGTTAAAGCAGAAAACATCTTGCTGGGCAATGGCTCAATCGAACTCATCTACATGATAACCGAAATCCTTCCCAAAGGCTTCAAAGCCCTCATTCCCATCCCGTCGTTTTCCGAATACGAGAAGGCGGCGCTGAGGGTAGATGGCGAACCAGTCTTTGTCCAGCTTCCACCCGACTTCGGAATGGAGTTAGAGAAAATTAAAGCGGCAGTAACCCCCGACACAAAAATCCTATGCATATGCAACCCCCACAGCCCAAGCGGCAGACTCTACACCAAAGAGGAAATCATGGACCTCGTTTCATTCTGCAAACATCGTGACATCATCTTTAGCATTGATGAAAACTATATCGAATTCGCAGCCGAAGGTGACCCGAACACAGTGGTGGACATGGTAGAAGAATACCCCAACCTGTTTGTGATTCGTAGTGTCACTAAATTCTACGGTTTAGCGGGTCTGCGTTTTGGCTATGCAGTTGCGGCGCCAAGTCTAATCAACAAGCTGGAAACTGCGCGGCAGCCCTGGAGTATAAACGGCTTAGCACGAGTTGCCACATTGGGCGCTTTTAGCGACTTCGAATTCATTAAGACAACAAAGAAAACAATCACAGAGAACCGGGCTAAACTTGCAGCAGACCTTGAAGCCCTCGGAGACTTTAAGGTGCATCCATCAACCACCAACTTCCTCTTGGTGAAAATACTAAACGGAAAATTCACATCTACCAAACTCAAAGAAGCATTGGCACAGGAGCATATCCTAATTCGCGACTGCTGTACGTTCATGGGCATGGACGACACTTACTTCCGAGTCACCATCAGAAGCGCAAAAGACAACCAAAAACTCGTGGAAACAATCAAGCGGGTTCTTAACGAAACAAATTAATCAAGATCTTCTTTTTTTCCTCATTATCTGCTCTGCAACTTCAAAATCCTTGGTCGTATTCACATTTAGAACCACTTCAACTTCTTGGGTGATGATGGCAGCGGTTTCGATTTTGCTTTGCCCAAGCGTTTTGGCGCCGTTAATGATGTTGACTCCTGATACTGCATACCAGACGCCCTCGTATTCATCGGTTGATGAAATCGACAATCCCAAGGCTTGACGGCACTCTATTGGGACGAATACGGCGAGGTAGTCTTTGCCGCAGCTCTCAAACCCTGAGACAACTCTATCAAGTATGGGTCCAGTGATAGCTGGCACATCCGACGGCATAGTAAGTACTGGTCCTGTCCACCCCAAACTGCGGACTGCCTGTTTCAAGTCGTTGTGGTATCCATTTGCATCGGTGTGAATGAACCTCCAGCCCCGCTCCTTGCAGTGATGTTCAGCTTTAGGCGTATTGTTACTTGTAATTACACAGAAATCCGAAACCTTTTTTGCCTCTAAGACCGCAGCAACTACCCAGTCCAGCAAAGGTTTGCCCATGAACGGTAGCATCGGCTTCTCAGTGGGCAATCCCATGCGGCTGCCTTTCCCCCCAGCCATGATTAAAGCAGGCACCTTCATGCAGCCATCACCAGCCAAAATACTAATGCCAATGCAGCAAAAGCCACCGCACGTGCGGTTTCATTGGTTGCACCTATCATGTCGCCTGAAACGCCTCCAAACACATTATTGGAGACCTTGTTCATCAGAAACGCCACGGGAACACTTACAAACAGTAGCCCAGTCGCAGTCAATGCCCAGAATATGCCGCCGACAAAGAAAAACACTGAGAAAACTATCATGGCGGAGATCACATAGGCAACGGCGTTAAGCGGTTTTTTGGCTTTTGCCAAGAAAATTGAGCCTAACCCTTTATGAGATGGTTTGCCTGCCCAAACGATGGTGACCATGGCAAGTTTGGCCGATACCTCGGCTATAATGATGGCGCCAAAAATCATCAGCGGATTAGATGGGTAAAGTAAAAACAAGCCGAGGAACGCGAGGAATTCTACCACAATTGCTAGGACGGCTCCCGCGTAGGTGACTGTCCAAGCGTGGGCTTTCATTTTGCGGTCGTGTACATTGCGTATTCCAACTGCGTTGCCTAAATCTATTAAACCGTCAAAATGCTGCAGGCCAGTGATTACCAGCAGGAAGGCAATTGTCATGGCTGCAGGGATGGCTGTGGCTAGCAATGCTGTCGGAAAAGCTATATATCCTGTGATAAAGTTGAGTGCGAAACCGATGATTACGCTGGAAAGCAGAAAATACGCTCCGCCCAGTAAGCCTATGAAGCCGCCGACAATTGGGAAAAGCCACATGTTCTCCGCGGTCGTGAAGATAAAATCCTCTTTTCCACCCATTGGGATGATTGTGAGGAAAGACAGCAAATCCTTGAAAACTTTTATAGCTTTCATCGCCGACATATACCTACCAACTCGCCTAAAGAGAATATAGACTTTATCGTCTTCGGGGGAACAACGTGGAAGAGAAAAAAATCCTAGTAACAGGTGGCGCTGGATTCATAGGGTACCACCTTTGCAAGAGACTTTCTGGCTTAACAGACAACTTGACCATTTACGATAACCTTTCTAGCGGGACAATGCAGAATATCAAAGATATTCCCGGGGCAAAATTCGTGCAAGGTGACATTTTAGACCTTAAAACCCTCCTAAACCAGCCTAAACAGGACTTAATTTATCATTTAGCCGCACAGGTGGTGGTCGGCTACTCAATGGAAAACCCTCTGGCGGATTTTGAAACCAACGCCAAAGGCACTCTCTACGTTCTGGAAAAAGCCCGCAAAGACGACGCCAAAGTCGTTTTCGCTTCCTCTGCAGCCGTCTACGGCAACCCAACAGTGTTTCCCACACCCGAATCTTATGGTTTTCACCCCTTCTCGTGCTACGGCTTGAGTAAAGTGGTGGGTGAAGAGTATTGCCAAATGTACCGTGAACAATATGGCTTAGACATAGTTATCACACGCTTCGCAAACGTCTACGGGCTGCGCTGCCACGGTGTCATCCATGACTTTCTAGAAAAACTCGCCAAAAATCCCGATAAACTCGAAATCATAGGCACTGGCAAGCAATGCCGCGACTTCGTGCATGTATCCGACGTGGTGGAAGCGCTGGTGCTTCTTGGCGATAATAAAGACGTCAATGGTGAAGTCTACAACTTGGGCTTAGGGAAAACAACTTCAATTCTCGAGCTCGCAGACCTTATACTTTCAATCCTTAAACTCCAAAACAGAACCAAAGTCAGCACCACAGGTGTATCATGGCAGGGGGACGTAACCAAAATCTGGTTCGACATAACAAAAGCCCAAAACGAACTTGGCTGGACCCCTCAAGTCACCCTTGAGGACAGCATAAAAGAAGTCATCGCTGACAGGAAAATTAAGATATGACCTCTTCCTCGCCTGCACGAGGACTAATAGCGCTTATACGCCTACCCTACTGGCTAATGACTGGCGGCTTGGCAGTTCTAACAGCGTTCGCCATCCTAAACGGCAACTTTGCTGGCGTCCAAACGTTTTTAGGTCCAATGAACGTGGCAGTCGTGGCATTGCTAACTTTCTTTTCGCTATCCTTCATTGCTTCAGGCGGGTTTGCAATAAACGACTACTACGACCGCGTAAGCGACGCCGTCATAAAACCCAAACGACCAATCCCTTCGGGCGCTCTTTCCTACAAGCAAGCAATAACTATCGCTGCCTTATTTTTTGCCCTAGGGCTAGTAATCTCATTTCTCATTAACTGGCTTGCCTTTGCCATTATAGTCTTAGACTCTGTTCTGTTACTCATTTATTCTTACTTGATTAAAAGGAAATCAGGCTTCGCAGCAAACTTGTTGATGGGTGTGTTGACGGGCACTGCCTTCATTTACGGTCAAGCAACTGTAACCGGAACCATAACCTTAGCTTCGTTAAGTCTCTATCCCATCGCGTTTGGCACCATCGGCGGCAATGTGTTACGCGACATTTTCAGCGTGGAGGGCGACGCAAAAGTCGGCTACCCCACTTTGCCGCAGAAAATCGGCAACATTAGTGCAGCAAAAGTCGGTGGAGTCTTTTTCTTCCTAACAGGCATACTCGCCCCACTGCCAACGTTGATTGGCGCGTTCTCTTTGTATTATTTGCCGCTTATTCTAATTTGGAGTGTATTGTTAATTTATTCAGCTCTGCGCCTCTTCACGTCCGCTTCTACTGTTGCAAGCATACGCAAATATGAGCGCATAGTCACCATGTCCATGATGCTGCTACCCTTAGCATTGATAGTTGAAGGAATCGCTGGAGTGCTACTATAGTGAGTGAAACCAAAAGCATCTGTCCCGAATGCCAAAAAAAGATTGACGCCCAACTCTCTAACGTAAACGGCAAAATCCAAATTACCAAACAATGCCCCGAACATGGCGAATTCCAAGCAACCCATTGGCAAAGCCCACCAATCTGGGACCACATGAAAAAGTATGACCAATTCCAGTATCTGGGCGACCTCAATGCACCTAAAAACCCCGATGGTTGCCCTTACATCTGCGAAACCTGTCAAAATCACGCTTCAGGTACAGTCATAGGAGTCATCGACGTCACCAAACGCTGCAACTTCCACTGTGCAGTGTGTTTCAGTACTTTCCCCGACCAAGGCGACGACTACGAACCCACCAAAGAAAACCTCATTGACATGCTTGAATTCGCTGCCAAAGCCAACCCCAAACCACCAGCAATTCTGTTTAGCGGAGGGGAACCACTTGAGCGCGAAGACATGCCCGAAATCATAGCCGCCGCACACAAACTGAAGTTCATGACGATCTTGGCGACCAACGGCACCCACCTAGTTACCGACCCAGGCTTAGCCCAACGCCTAAAAGACAGCGGCTTAAACATCGTCTACCTGTCCTTTGACAGTTTCCATGAAGAATTCAACAAGAAAGTCCGTGGTCTACCCTTGGTGGACATCAAACTCAAAGCCATTAATGTATGTCGCAAATACGACATGGAAGTCATCCTCGTCAATACATTAATGAAAAGCTTAAACGACGCGGAAGTCGGCGACATGATACGGTTCGCAGCTAAAAACACCGATATCATCCGAGGCTTAATCTTCCAACCCATCGCTTTCACCGGCAGAGCAACCGAGAACCCGTTCCGAGAAAACTTCCGCGAATGGTCTTTCGCCGAGGACGTGGAGACGCAGACCAACGGCGAAGTAAAAACCACCGACTTGTTTCCCATGTCTGTTATGACTTCGCCCATTAAAATCATGCGCAAATTCATGCAGAAACCTTGGCCCTTGTTTAGCTGTAGTCCGCAGTGTGGAATCGTGAACTGGGTTTATGTGTCGTCCCGAACAGGCAAAATGTTTCCCATTAACCGGTTTGTGAATTTTGACCGCTTCTTCAATACTATCAGGAAAACGGCGGAGTCAGCCGAATCCAAAGGGAAATTCTCGCTTCTGTCCTCACTGTTTATGGGTTCAATGATTTCGATGGATATGCTGCTGGTTACTAAGGAAGTGGGTACTTTTACGTTGATTAAGAGCATTCTACAAATGCACATGAACCCCTCGTATCAGGCGCTGGGGAAAATACGACGTCGAATATTCCTTTTGGGATGCATGGCGTTTATGGACAGCTACAATTTTGACGTAAACCGTGTCCGTCGTTGCGTCGTCCACTACATCACGCCGGACAAGAAGATTATTCCGTTCTGCGCCTACAACAACGTGCACCGTGTCGAAATAGAGAAAGCCTACATAGCTAAGCAAAACGGAGCTAAGAAAAAGAAAGCATAAACTGCACATTCTTCACTACGCTTTTTTTTCATTTGATGTATCAACATATTTTCAGTTCCCACTCTAATTGTGTTTACTTATTTACTTTATTTAGGGTAAGCAACCAAGCAGAAGCCATCAAGCATACAGCGGCGATTATAAACGTCACATAGAAGCCACCGTAGAAAGACAAAAATCCTGAAAGGAATGAGCCAATCATTGTTGCCCCACCAGCCAACGCACTGTAGACGCCTAGATGCGAACCGTTACGCTTGGGGCTAAGCGAGTTAAAAACCAGCGTGTTTGAGGCAGTGTAGTAAATCGAGTAGGCAATTCCAGCTGCTAGTGGATAAAAAATCAGGATAAACAACAGAAACCACGCATCAGTCAAAAAGTAGGCGGAAACTCCGAGCATTCCGTATGAAACGGCTCTTAGCAGTAACCCGCTGGTTGCACTTTTAAGCGGTGATTTGTGCTCGGTGTAGGATCCAGCATACCTGAAAGCGATTATCTGTATAATCATCCCCAGCATTATTACTGCGAAAATTATCAAGCTTGACAACCCCTTGGCGTCTAAAGCTGGAACCAGAGATGTGTTGAAGATTCCGGCGGAAAGGAAAAACGCGAAGGTGGACAAGTAAAGAAGCGGTGTATTCCTGATAAGTTCATGAGGTAGATTCCTAAATATTCGTTTAAAGTCAGTGAAGGATGGCGACTTCAAGAAAAGGTAGGGCAAATAGCGGAGTCTTACAAAAAAGCTGGGTTTCTGCATAACCATGATTTGGCGTTCAAACACGATGGCGGGCTCTTTAATTAAAACAAGAGCTAATCCTGCTGCAACCAGAGAAGAAATAGCCAAAGGAATAACAACATACGTTATTGGAAAATACAAAGACAGAATCATCCCTAACAGTAAACCAATCGTTTGTCCTACACTTGTAATAAGAGAAAACTTGGCGAATGCAGAAGCCCACTTCGACTTATTCTCAGTTTCCATAACCAACAGGTTAAGCGGTGTAGTGGAAGCCGTCGTTCCGAACGAAAACAATGCATAGAGGAAAGAAACCCAGTATCCATTGTTAGCAAACAGGAATAACGCTAAAATTAAAGGTGTAACAGCGAAGCTAGCTAAAATCAGCGGACGCCGTTGCTGGAATCGGTCAGTAACAAAACCCCAGAATAATGCCGCTGGGATGCTTACCGCGTTAAACAGGGTTAGCGCCAACCCAACCTCTATAACAGTCCCGTTAAACTGAAGAATCAACAGCTGAACAAGAGTTGCCACAGGTCCTAATGCAATGTTAAACGGTAGAACCGCATTTACCCAAGTTGATCTAGAATATTCAGTAGTTGAACCAGTTTTGCGGTTCAAAAGATTATTACCCCTCACTTCTACGATGAAACCCTGCTAATGTTGTTTTACGTTTACCATTTCACCTGAGCACAAACATAAACAACATAGAAAAGACTTGTTGTATGCTTGACGTTGCTGCAAATAAAATAATAAAAAGAAATAGAATTAGATTATTCTTTAGATGTTTCCAATGTCATTTTTTTAATGAGGTTTTTAATGTTTTCAGCAGCGCCTTGGACTAAGATTTTGCCGTCTTTTTGTGTTTTGATTTCCAATTTCTCTTCAGCAGCAAGAGCATTTATCCGATTCGCAGGTAAATCGTCGATGGGTTCTATTCTAACCCATTTCTGATCGCGGAGTACTCCTGTTACATATTTGCCTTCTTCGGCGATGTGGGGTTCAGCGCAGACCTCCAAGTTGGCTTCCTCCAACTTACGCAGCCACTCATCAACCTT
Organism: uncultured archaeon; assembly: GCA_963810275.1. Classification (GTDB taxonomy): domain Archaea; phylum Thermoproteota; class Bathyarchaeia; order Bathyarchaeales; family Bathycorpusculaceae; genus Bathycorpusculum. The sequence goes on along the minus strand of CAWENF010000014.1, from coordinate 164,153 downwards.
CGCTTCACCAAACACGACGCTGCCCCTCAGTAGCCACGTAAGCCTCAACGTTTGCCAGCAGCTCCTCGGCTTTCTGCACAGCATCTCCACCCTGAGGCATACAGCCCAATTTGAGCATGGATTTGGCTGTTCGGAGGTCTTCAACGGTTTTAGCAGGCACTTCCACGCCTGCCACTTTGAGTTCAAGGATCATGTCTTCGAGAAGTTTCCAAGCAGTTAAGCTACGAGCCATAACAGTGCCTCATTAACTTCTTTGTCTATTGCAGTTTATAGCATTACTCATGCCCTCTCGGGTTTTGGAAAGGATTAAATCCCCAAAAAACTGTACCTACAGTGTTGAGGAATGTTTTTGTCGCAACCAGATAGTGTTCAGTTAGATTTCGGTTCCCTAACCGAAGCCATCCTAAACCCCATGCTAAACACCATACCCGGAGAAATCACTTTTATAGACGAAAACGACACCGTCCAATACTTCAATAATCCGCTGAAAATGATTTTCATACGCACCAAAGGCGTCATAAGCATTAAAGTCCAGAATTGCCACCCAGCCAAAAGCCTTGATGCCGTGAACAAAATCATACAGTCCTTCAAATCCGCCAAGAAAAATGTGGTTAAATTCTGGATTAATTCTCATGGACACATGATTTACATCCGATTTTTTGCACTCAGAGACGGCGATGGTATGTACTTGGGGGCGGTGGAGGTCGTGCAGGATGTGATGGAGATTCAGGGGCTTAAGGGTGAGCGGCGTCTGCTGGACTTAGACCGACTAATGGTGGTATAGATGCGCGTCGAAATAATCAAATCTGAAGGTTTAGCCCACAACAGCTACTACTTAGTTGACGGTGGAGAAGCTGTAGTTATTGACCCCCGGCGAGACATCAAAATCTTCAGCCAGAAAGCGGAGAATGACTGCGCCAAAATCAAATACATCTTAGAAACACACCGAAACGAAGACTACGTCGTAGGCTCAACTGAACTCCAAAGCCTCACTGGCGCCCAAATCGGACACAGCAACGCCTTGCGCTTCAGGTACGGCGACCTAAACTTCTGCGACGGCGACACCCTAAATGTCGGTACAGCAAAAATCACGGTGCTCTACACGCCTGGACACACTAATGAATCCGTATGCTACGCCGTATTCTTGGGCGGCGAAGCGCAAATGGTTTTCACAGGCGACGCCTTATTCGCGGGCTCCGTGGGTAGAACTGACCTCTACGGCGCCAACGCTCACAGAAAGCAAGCGGAGAAGCTGTACAGTAGCCTCCACGAGAAGGTGCTACCGCTAGGCGACGGCGTGCTAGTTTATCCTGCACATGGCTCGGGCAGTGTTTGCGGAGGTGGAATATCGGGGCAAGAACCCACCACCGTGGGCTATGAGAAACAAACCAATCCTTATCTCAAACTTGACAAAGAAGGCTTTATAGCGAAATCTCTAAACACGCTGCTTGTAGTGCCCAGGTACTTCAAGACAATGGAACAGTACAACCTGAATGGTTCTCCGCTGCTAAAGGATGCTGTGGAACCAAAAGCCCTAATCCCTAACAAGTTCGACGAGCAAATGCAGATGCAAAACATCGCGGTTCTTGACACCCGACTTCCCAATGCTTTTGCAGCCGCCCACATCCCAAACACCCTAAGTATGTGGCTGGACGGCGCAAGCGTCTACCCGGGCTGGATTTTGGAGCCCTCTCAGAGTTGTCTTTGCGTTTTGGAACGTCCCGGCGACCTCCAAATCCTCAAGGCGTATCTTTGCAGGTTGGGCTTTGACAATCTCTACGGCTACCTGTGCGGTGGAATGAACGCTTGGCAGGAAGCCGGCAAACCCCTGCGTAGTTTCGGAATTATGTCGGTTCCTGAGTTGAAGGAAAAGTATGGCAGAAACGAAGTGACTTTAATTGACGTGAGAGAGCCGCACGAATGGACGGAGGACGGCTATATCCCAGAAGCACTTCGGGTTCCCTTCATGGAAATGCCGGAGAAAGCCATTTCGGTTCCGAAAGAAAAACCGTTAGCTGTAACTTGCTCTGTAGGTAACAGAAGCAGCGTCGCTCTAAGCATACTTGAGAATGCTGGTTGTAAGGACATCTTTAACGTCTTGGGGGGTATGACTGCTTGGACAAAACTTGGGTACCCAACGGATAAAACGGCTACGGCTGAGACTCCGCTGCCTTAAGTGTTTTAGCTAACCGTGTAGCTTTATCTTTAGGCTCCAACAATTCCTGCACAAGCGGGTATTGGCGCTGGTAGATGTGGCAGTTTTTGCTGTGAAAAATTAATTTCCCTGTTTTAAGGTTCAGTTTGCCTTTTTCGTTGATTTCTGAGACAAACGCTTCGTTAAAAAGTTGCAGGCCAGCGATGTTGGCTGGTAAGCCGCCGAATGCGTCCCAGCTGCGGAAGTAGCAGGTTAGGTGCATTTGCTTATCGAGGATTTCGGTGTCAATTAGGCTGAGGCAGGGCGGCTCGCTTTTATTGCCCTGTTTATCATATTTTTCTATGTCTTCGGGGCGGCGGATGACCATGGTGACTTGGCGGTCCTGTTGCTCCGCCACATACCGTTTTATAGCTTCGTCAATTTGGTTTAATGGCTTGTTAATTCGGCTTCCGTAAGTGTAAACTTCAGTTTCTGCGCAGTCTCCAGACCATAAGTACTCTAAGGCGTAGCCCTGCACGTATTTGAAGTCGCAAGGTGCTTTGTCGCTTACTAAGGGGCGGTTCTCGGGGTGGTCTATTTCGATGGTTAAGTTGAGTTTTTTGGTTTCAGTTTCCTCTGAGCCAAACCCCACATTAAACGTATCGCCCTCGCGCCAGATGGCGTTTAGGGTTTTGAACCACGCATCTGGGAGGTCAAACGCAGATATTTTGAGGTGCTTCACGATTATTCTCCGGGACATTGTTAGTTGGTGGTTTTGCTTTAATACCATTTTGGTAAACCAACCGTATGTCAATTGAGTTATAATATTGGGCAAGTCGAAAAAACGTGAATAGGCTTAAATCCAAATAGGAAAATGCTGAGGGTTTTGATTAAACTGGAAGAGCCGACAACAACGTTTAACTGCAGAAATTAAAAAAGGGAAAAAATTTTGGGTTAGTAAGGCATTCCGCCCATACCGCCCATGCCGGGCATACCACCCATTCCACCCATGCCGCCCATTCCTCCTGGGGGCATAGCTGGACCTTTGCCGCCTTTAATGCTGATTAGATCGTCGATTTTCAGTATCATATTGGTTGCTTCGGTGGCTGACTTGATGACTTGCTGTTTCACGCGCAGTGGCTCTACAATCATTAGTGGGCACATATCAATGATTTTGCCTGTTGTGACGTCGATGCCAAATGTTTTGCTGTCCGCCTTCTCGTGTTGAGAGCGTAGTGCAACCATTACGTCTATGGGGTCTAAGCCTGCGTTCTCTGCCAAGGTCAATGGGATTTCTTCAACTGCTTCAGCAAACGCTTCTACTGCCAACTGTTCGCGCCCGCCAACTTTAACGGCGAAAGCTTTCAATCCCTTTGCGAGTTCTGCTTCGGGTGCGCCGCCGCCTGCAACTATTTTACCGTCTTCGATGACATTGCGTACGACGCAGAGTCCGTCGTGGAGACTGCGTTCCGCTTCGTCGATGACGTGGCCAGATGCGCCGCGGATGACAATGGTTACTGCTTTGGGATTTTTGCAGTCGCGGATGTAGAGAAGTTTGTCGTCGCCGATTTTAACCTCTTCAACCCTTTTAGCTTTGCCCAATGCTTCTGGGGTTAATTCTTTGACTGAGGCAACTATCATGGCGCCTGTGGCTTTGGAGAGTTTCTCCATGTCAGATGTGCTGACGCTTTTGACTGCGATAATGCCTGCTTTGCCCAAGAAGTGAAGTGCCATGTCGTCGATGCCTTTTTCGCAGAAGATGACGTTTGCGCCGGATTTGGTAATGGATGTAACCATTTCCTTTAGCATGCGCTCTTCTTCGTCAAGGAACATCTTCATCTGCTCTGGGCTTTCGATGTTGATTTTTGCGTCGAATTCGGTTTTTTCGATTTCAATTTTTGCGTTGAGTAGTGCGATTTTTGCGTCGTCAACCAGCTTTGGCATGCCGCTGCTGGCGATTTCTTTGTCTAGTACCATACCTTTGACTAGTTCGGTTTCATCGAGGCTCTTGCCGTGTTTCTTGACGATTTTGATTAAATCGATGTCTGCTATGTATTTGCCTTCAACTTTCTCAGACACCTGCTTAACAGAGTCAACGATGATTTTAGCGAAGTGATCTTCAGCTACGTTAATGCTTTTGCTTGAGATGGATGTAACTGCGACTTCCTTGAGGGTTTTCTCGTTGTCAAATGCGACCGGCAAAGAGATGGCTTGTAGGATTTCCTGTGCTTTCTCGCTTGCTTTCTTGTAGCCTTCGATTATGACTGTTGGGTGGACGTTTTTGTCCAGCAGTGCTTCTGCTTTTGCGAGAAGTTCGCCGGCGAGTATGACTGCGGTTGTGGTTCCGTCGCCGACTTCGTTGTCCTGTGCTTTGGCGACTTCCACCAGCATTTTCGCTGCGGGGTGCTGAACGTCAAGTTCCTTCATAATGGTTGCTCCGTCGTTCGTTATGGCGACGTCTCCCATGCTGTTAACCAGCATCTTATCCATACCGCATGGACCCAGCGTGGTTTTAACTGATTCAGCAACAATTTTTGCCGCCATAATGTTGTTTCTTTGAGCTTCACGGCCAGTGCTTCTTCCTGTGCCTTCTTTTAATACTAGAATGGGGATGTTTCCTGCTCCACCTTGTGACATAATTTTCACCAATCTTAGAGTTGCTTTAAAGTATAAGCTGGAATTCAACAATTAAAGCTTGAAATATAAGTTTTTCTTAATTCCAAAGCTATTAATTAACCGTCTCAATGTATGCAATCAACAATCGTTATGACCGTAAACGAAAGGCAAGACCTATCTTGCCATTTCCCGGCATGACTCTGAACAACGTCTACAAATCCCGGCACATTCCCGCATGAACGGTTCATCAAATCGGTCGCAGTTATCTGAACATTCATCACATATGTCCGCTGCTAAACCGCAGATTTGCGGGTAGTAGGTTGAATCGCGAAGCATGAAGTCTGCGTTGACGTTGCAAATTTTTGCACAATCCATAAGCAACTTAATGGTTTTTGTCTCGACATATTTCCCTCCTCTTGAGATGCATTGGCGGGAGGTTTTTGTGCAATTTTGGAAGCACTCAAGCGAATCCTTTATACATGCTTTAACTTCATCAGTTGCCGCCATCTCAGTGCTTTGAAGTCTCTCTAAATCCTCCATTGTTCCTGATATTCTTCCTGCAAGCTGAGAAGGTTCCTTTTCATCCGTTTCTGTCTGTTGCTTTGTGATTTGCTTCAATTTGGGTATTAAGTCTTCTGTGAAGTCCAGTTTAGAATGTCTGGGTCTGGCTTGGTCTCTATCAGTTTTAGCCATAACTTCACTTTCCTATCAGCAGACAACTGTTAAACCAAAAATAGTGTTATCCTGACTGCATTTTTGTCAACATAAATTTTTGACGGCGCTACCACCTAAATTCTATTTTACGGCGATTTAAGAATATGTGACTACAAAAAAGTGCCTACATTAAATGAGGAAAAAATAAGAAAGCGCTTAAACCTCTTGTGAGGTTACTTCTTGGGCAGAAGTTCATTTAGTTCAAAGCTTGCTCCGCAGAGAACTTTATCTGCTCCGCCATAGTAGACGATGACTTGGTCATCTAGTTGAACGTTACCGCAGCTGAAAACCACGTTAGGTACGTCGCCTACACATTCATACTGTTCGCTTGGTGTCAAGATCGGCTTCTCGCTTCGATATAAAACCTTCTCTGGGTTGCTCTTGTCCAATAATGCCGCTCCAAGCGAATAATGTTTGCGTTCGTCTACGCCATGGTAGATAAAGAGGTAACCTTCATTGAGTTCAATTGGGGTACCTGCGGCACCGATTTTTTGGCTATCCCACATATTGCCCCTTGGTTCCATGATGGATTTGAAATCATACCAACGTTTTAGATCATCCGAGTAGGAAATGCAGATGCTGGGTTCTACACGATGGAACATCAAATATTTTCCGTTTACTTTACTAGGTAGGATTACAGCATCTTTATTGCGGACATTTGGGAACGGTAGAGTGCGTTCTTTCCAGTTCCATTTTCGATTGTTAAAGTCTTCTAGGTTTATGGCTGTTAAGGAGATTTGATATATAACTGGGAAGTCGTGGTTTCGGTATGCTGTGTATGCCATAAGCAGTTGATCATCGACTAATGTTAGTCGTGGGTCTTCACATCCGCTTAGCTCAGCATGGTTAACTGGGCTAAAGATGGGCGTGTCGAATCGTTCTTTTATGGTAAATCCGTCAGCTGAAGTGGCGTAGCCCAATCGTGATACATTGTCATCTCCCATGGCGCGGTAAACTATGTGTATCATGCCATTGGTTGATATGGCTGCTGCGTTGAAAACACATTTGGATTCCCAATTGTTTTCTTTTAAAGGTTCCAGTATGGGATTCTGTTTGAATCTCTTCATTTTCCCTTCCCTCTTCCTCCGAGGCACTTCTTCGAGGCTAAATATAAACAATGTGGCGAGTTACCGATGCAAAATACCTGTGTTGTTGCTGCTGCACAATCACATGGGCTTAAACACATTAAAACCTCAAATGTATGCGTGAATTATCGTTGGCAAACACTGTTACGCACCCTTTTACATTAGCTATTACTAAAGAGGTTGCTTATGTGAGCACTTTTCCGCCACGAAAATGCGGTATAGCGACTTTCACTGCCGACCTAGTAGGAGCAGTCGCCCAGCTTAACCAGCTTCAAAGCCAAACCGTGATATCCGTAGATGGACGCCGCCTTTTTCGCCCTCCACACAAAGGCTTCGAACATAAAATCGGACGTGACTATGAAGAGGACTATGTATTGATGGCTGATTTTTTAAATCGTACCCAAGTAGAAGTAGTTAACGTACAGCATGAATTCGGCATTTTCGGAGGCGAATCAGGTGAATACATATGTAGTTTTCTTGAAAGGCTTAACAAGCCCGTCGTAACAACAATGCATACAGTGCTACCGAACTTTGAAGGTAAAACCAAGGAGGTTTTCCACCGCGTCACAGAGAAAAGCACAGCTTTAGTGGTGCTTAACCATTCTGCTCGTGAACTCTTATTGAACAATTACAATTTGCCGTCTTGGAAGGTACGGGTTATTCCGCATGGCTGTCCTGATCTGCCGCTTGTCGATAGCGACTCGGCAAAGTCACAATTGGGTTTAGACGGCAAGGTTGTGCTCTCGACTTTCGGGTTGCTGAGCCGCGGTAAAGGAATCGAGAACGTAATTGCAGCTTTGCCTGAGCTTGTCCAGCGTGAACCCCGACTCGTCTACTACGTGTTAGGGGTAACACATCCGCAGGTTAAACGTAGTGACAGCGAAGAATACAGAAACATGCTTCATGGAATGGTGAAAGATTTAAGGCTACAGAGACATGTTCGTTTTCTTAATCGGTTCCTCTCCAAACCCGAGTTATATAATTACTTGCAAGCCACTGACGTTTACATCACGCCTTACCTGTCACCTAACCAGGTTAGTAGTGGCACGTTGTCATATGCGTTGGCAGCTGGCAAAGCCGTGGTTTCTACGCCTTACTTACATGCGAAGGAAGCTTTGGCTGAAGGCAGAGGAGTATTTATTCGCTTTAATGACTCTGAGTCCATTGCTGAAAAAGTAGGTGAGCTTATTGAGAAGCGCAGTTTGAGGCGCATAGTGGAACGCAACGCCTACCAGTATAGCCGCGGTTTCACTTGGCCCAATACCGCCAGAAAGTACCTTGCGCTGTTTGATGACGTAATAAGCAATCGGAGATGACTATGCCATCCAACTTCCTCCAATAAAACTTGATCATCTCAAACGTTTAACTGATGACACAGACTTGTTCCAACACGCTACACACTGCATACCTAAACGTGGTGAAGGCTACACATCTGACGACAACGCCCGCGCACTTATCACCGTAGCCAAACATCACCGACTAAAACACGACGCCGAATCTGAGAAACTTGCGCAAACTTATCTTGCTTTTCTTAATTACATGCAGAAACCCGACGGAAACTTCCACAACTATCTAGGCTATACCAACGGCAGTTCCTAGATGTTGACGGCTCCGAAGACGCAGCGGGACGGACACTTTGGGGGTGCGGCTGCACAGTGAATTCGGATTTACCCATGGAACTGCGATTAGTCGCCACAGGACATCTTCCTAAAGGGATTACCCAAAGTTTTTAACACCGCACACCTCCGCATGATTGCCGCCGCCCTCTCAGGGATAAAAGAATACTGCACTGCGATACCTCAGGCGGAACTGCGCGATGACGCTTCTAAACTTGGGGACGTTTTGGTAGATCATTTCAAGTGATGAATTTAAGCAGGGGTGGCGATGGTCTGAGCCCTACTTAACCTATGATAACGCTCGCCTGCCACAGGGGCTCTTCGCCGCTTATATCTTGACGGGGAAACCCGCGTTTTTGGCAACTGCACAGGACTCGATGGCTTTTCTGCTTGAAACCCAGATGATTAACGGTGTTTTTGCACCCATAGGCAACGCAGGCTGGTTCCGACGCGATGGTGAACGGACTTTGTTTGATCAGCAGCCCATCGAAGCCTCCGCTATGGTGGATGCCTCATAGAAGCTACACTGCAACTCGGGACGAACGTTACATACAAGCTGCCGAGGACATTTTCGGCTGGTATCTTGGCAAAAAACAATCCCAGACTGGAAATATATAACTCCAATACTGCAGGCTGCCACGATGGGTTATCCGAAGAAAAAGTTAACCTTAATCAGGGTGCGGAGTCGACGGTGTGTTACCTGCTAGCGCGGTTGCGCTTGGAGGAGGCTCGTCACGGGAAGTTGGGTCAGAAGAGAATTTAAACATCGATTCACAATAATAATTTATAGTATATTATTTTTTGGAGGGTTAGTTTTTTGTGTGAACCTATGCTTAAAATGAAAAACATCATGTGCAAAAAGATAATCACATCTAAAGAGAACCTGTCCGTTAAAGATGCTGTGAAGCTCTTAGACGAACGCCATGTGGGGTCAATTATAATTGTGGATGACGAGTGTAAAGTAATAGGCATATTCACTGAACGTGACGCTATACGATTGGTGTCTAATGACTTCGATATGGCTAAATCTTTAGGCAGCTGTATGAGTCGCCATGTTGTAACAATCTCGCTGGAATCCTCCTACGACGAAGCTAAACGTCTCATACTCAGCCACAACGTCCGACACCTGCCAGTAACTGACGAAACAGGCAAATTAATCGGCTTATTTTCAATACGCGGCTTTTTTGACGAAATTTTAGGCATCAAAACACCTACTGCAAGTGCAACCTAGGGATTAACAATGGAACGCTACGTAGGCAACCCCATAATGCGTCCAGTAATGGCGCATCCTTGGGAGTCAAGAGAAGTATTCAACCCTGCAGCTATTTACTTAGAGGGCAAAGTGCATCTACTGTACCGCGCCATGGGCGATGACAGTATTTCAAGAATTGGCTATGCAACTTCCACCGATGGCATCCATATTGACGAGCGTCTTCCTGAACCAATCTATGAACCTAGAGGCCGCCATGAACTAGATGGATGCGAAGATCCCCGCATCACGCAAATTGGTGATGAACTCGTTATGGGTTATACGGCGCTTCGCGAGTATAGTCACGTGCAGGTTTACCAAATTGCTCTAACAACCATAAAAGTCACGGATTTCTTGGCTAGGCGATGGCGTTGGAGTCAAAGTAATTTACCATTTCCTGGTATTCGAAACAAGGATGCTGTGCTTTTTCCCGAAAAAATTGGAGGCAGATATGCGATGCTGCACCGTATTGAACCTGATCTTTGCATTGCGTTTTCGGATGACTTGGAGCATTGGTGTGACATCCGCTCAGTAATGGCTCCTCGAGTTACGGGTTGGGATAACTCGAAAATCGGGGTTGCAGGTACACCCATAAAGATGAATGATTACTGGATGGTGATTTACCACGGCGTCAATGTAGATCGGCTTTACTCTTTGGGTATCGTTTTCTTGGATATTGAGAACCCTGAGCGTGTGCTGTACCGTTCAAGGAGGCCTGTGTTGTCGCCCAAGCGGGACTATGAACGTTTCGGTAAAGTTCCTAATGTGGTTTTCAGCTGCGGTAACGTAGTTATCGGTAAGCAACTTTTCGTTTACTATGGAGCGGCAGATAGCGTTATTGGAGTGGCGAAAATCGAAATTGAAAAACTGCTCTCAACCCTTCATAACTAAGCGTCGGCTCTCATGATGTGGTATCCGCTGGCTTTGCGTTAGTCTGTTCATGATGGCTAATCCTACCCCTTCTTCGGGCACTGCCTCGGCAAGGATTACATCAACGCCTTGTGCGTCCACTTCGCGCAGAAGCCTGAATAGGTTTTGAGCCACTAAGGCGAGGTTACGGCGGCTACCCATAGACTCCACGCTGTCTGCTGTGTAGGCTGAACGGGTTTCGTCGGTGCATAAAATCGCAACCTTAGTACCTTCTGCCTTGTACTCTTCGTTCAACGTCCTGATTTTCTCAATTATACACTGAACTGAACCCTCAACCAAAATCACCTCAGCACGGGGAGCGTAATGTTTGTGCTTCATGCCCGGCGAATGCGCTTTATCCATGGATAGCTGGACTTTGGACTTCACAAATGGATGCAACACCAATTCTGGCACCAAAGCTTTTAGTGCCTCGTAGGGTGTTCCGCCTGGACGCAGCAGAATCGGAGGAGTTTGGCTTAAGTCAACCACAGTTGATTCCACGCCTATGTCTGCGGCTCCGCCGTCTATGATTGCGTCTATTCTTCCGTCAAGGTCCTCTAGGACGTGCTGGGCTGTTGTGGGGCTGGGTTTGCCTGAGAGGTTTGCACTGGGTGCTGCTAGCGGGCGTTCAGCTTGTAGGATTAAGGCTTGGGCGACTTTGTGGTTGGGCATACGAACAGCTATGGTATCTAGGCCAGCAGTGGACTCCTTGGGCACTTGAGGCGAGCGTTTGAAAACCAGCGTCAGTGGACCGGGCCAGAACCTCCTTATAAGAATCTCCGCCTTAGGGGGCACTTCTGCGGCTAAAGTTGAAACGTCCGAGGCAACCGCAACGTGCACGATGGGCGGATTATCTAGCGGCCGCTTCTTAGCCTCAAACAATCTGTGCACAGCATCGCCGTTAAAAGCGTCAGTGCCAAGTCCGTAAACAGTCTCAGTCGGAAACGCAACCAAGCCTCCACTGCGGATAATGTCTGCTGCTCGCTTAATCACTTCCAAATCAGGGTTCTGTGGGTTAATTTTTAAGAGGATAGTTTTCATTTCTGACGCCTTTGTTTTAGCACAACGGAGGTTTCTATTTGTCGCTGTGGAATATTCCAGTATGTACTGAGAAGCTTATTTGTTTCTTCCCTTGACAGAAGTTTAAAACCGTTTTTTTGGTAGAAGTGGATTGCCCAGTCCGCATCTTCCCATGTGCCTACTAAAATCAAGTCTGTCTCTGCAAGAGACATCAGGTATTTGATAAGTTTTTTGCCTATTCCCCTGCGTTGGTGGCTTGTTAAAGTGTAGGCGTGGCGGATAAGTGTGACATCTGACATTGACTGGATGCCCATAACAGCGACTATTGTCCCGTCTTCTATGTAGCCATAGAACTTTACGCCTGCCTTGATTTCCTCTGTTAACTCTTCTTTTGGCATGTAGGGGGTTTTGTTGCAATCCGTTGGGATTTTGCCCGTGTACAGCATTGCTGCGTCGTTAATAATATGGAAAATGGTTTCGAAGTCAGTTTCGACGAGTTTGTGAATCATGTAGTTCGCTGTTAGATGGCTTCTGGCTCTTTTTTGCCGTACTCAGTTTTCATGACCTTGTCGATTAAGTGCATGAAGAATTCCTGCGCCTGAATCTCTGTCATCTGCTCTAAATAGACTGAGACGACAGCGATTTTGCCTTTCTTGCCTGCCACATACTCAGCGAACATCCGTGCGGATATCACATGTTTGTCGCCGAGCATAACTGAAGAGGTGACGGCGCCAACTTGAGGTTTAGGAACAGCAATCGCTAGTGTACCGAGTTTATCTTCTTTTTCGCTTAGCATAACCATGATGCTGTTTTTTGCTTCCACATACAGTGCGAGAAACCTTGTTTCTTGGTGGTCAATTTCTTCTTTGATGACGTTGGCGCGGTTAAAATCTTTAATATCCAAATTCCTTCCTCTCAATGTTTGGTAGGCGGGAAAACTTAAAAACGCTTGCACATGCTCTTATTTGAGTTTGGTGGTTTGGGCGGCTTTTGACAAAACTTTATGTGGCTATTTTTAGTTGTCTTTTTTGGGCTGAAATATGAGTAATAAGATTAGAGTCCGCATGTTTCTGGTCGCAGTAGTGCTTGTGGTGTTTCTATTTATCTCTGTCTTCACATTGACTCAGACGCCTTCAAACGAGTCCTCCGAAGCTGACGCAGATGTGTATGTTGGCGTAGCCTTTGCGGGAAACACTACCCAGCAGGCCAAAGTCTTAATTGACGAAGTTAAAGACTACACTAATCTGTTCGTGTTAGCTGTGGGAAGAAACCCTATAAGTGCCGATCCCCAGAAACTGACGGAAGTCTGTGACTATGCCGTCCAAAATGGCTTGAATATAATCGTCAATGTAGGTGTCGCAGGAGCCAAAACCTCCAACTCATGGTTCTGGGATCAGTCTACCCTTTACGGCGTCAAGGCAGAGTGGACTCAACGGTGGGGAAGCAAATTTTTGGGTATGTATTACAACGATGAACCGGGAGGCATCCAGCTTGATGGATCGTGGCGAAAGTTCTTTGAGCGGGCAGGGGACAGCTTAGGCGACATAGACCACCCCGCCTTACAGGATCTGGATAAAATCCGCCAAGAAATGCTGGGATACCTCGAAAACGGCACTAAATCCGTAGATTACCAGAAAGAACGCGACTTCTACGTCAACCGCATCCTAATTGATGATGAGGGGCTCCAAAAACTTAAGCAGGCAGGTATCCCGACTTTTACATCGGATTATGGGTTGTTCTGGTGGGACTATCAGGGCGGCTACGATACTCTCTTTGCTGAGTTGGGTTGGAACTGCAGTGTACCGGAGCAAATAGACCTCGTTAAAGGCGCTTCTAACATGCAGAACAAGACGTGGGGCGCCATGATTACGTGGCGTTATAATCAGCAGCCCTACATTGACTCAGCCGATAGCATCTACAGCCAAATGGTCACCTCTTATGAGGCGGGTGCAAAATACATTGCTATCTTCAATTACCCATACGAAGGCGAAACCCCCTTTGCCGTTTTAAGCCAAGCCCACTTCGATGCAATACATAAGTTCTGGGAGGAAGTCAGGTCCGGGCAACTGCAACGCCAAGATTCAACGAAGGCGGCTCTAGTTTTACCTATGAACTTCGGGTGGGGCATGCGTAACCCAACAGATACTATTTGGGGTTTCTGGTTGACTGATAACCGTACCACCCAGGTAGCGTTAGCCACATATAATCTTCTCGAACGATATGGCACGACTTTAGACATAATCTATGAAGACCCCGCGTATCCAGTGGCGAATGCCAGTTATCCAAAAGTTTACTGGTGGAACCAAAATGACATTTAAAAAATAGGCGCCTTTATAAGCTCTTGATTGCCATTAGATATCAAATCTGTATTTAGCTTTGAAATAAAATGATGATACGTTGGGTTCAAGAAATAACAGAGGGTAGCTCTGGCTTTTAGTCGCGATTCTCGTACTAACTATCGTTTTAATGTATGCCCGACTATAATCGCTGGTTTTAGTTTCGCCTACCTTGTAGATACGCTTAGAGCCATACATTACACAGCAATTTCGGGAACGCTATACCCCGCCATCAGCGTGCCCTTGATAGCTTTTCTAAACGGCGCTATCCTCAAAAAAGAGCTTCTTTGACAAAAGCTCACATTTTTTTTGAATCTTTTTTGCTTTCTGCTTATTTCGTTGCATTTTGCTGTTCAGTTGAGTCGCCATAGAGTTTTTACCCTGAATTAGGGACGGGAAAGTGCTTTGTACACAGCGAGTGCTGCAAGTTTCAGCGGTTTATCATTCAGGCGTGGTGGTCACCATGTTTTGAAGCCCCTGCATAGAGTTTTTTGCATTTAGGGTTGGCGCTTGTCTTTTACATAGTGATTGTTGTTAGTGGACTGAAGACGAATATCGAAAACTCAAATCAGAAAGTAAAATAGAATTCGCCACGGCATCCAAGTTTAAGCTTGAAAGTTGGAAATGCTTAATTAATAGCTCCCCTTTTTTGTGTGCTGGAAGGAATAAACATTGAGTGACGAATTATCTAAGTTACCTCCTAACGTACAAGAACGCCTCCTAAGACTCCAACAACTCCAGCAGACACTCCAATCCATCATGGCACAGAAGCAGCAAGTGGACATGGAGAAAAACGAAGTCGACCAAACCCTAGCTGAACTAACAAAAACAGCAGATGACGCAACTATCTACAAAGCAATCGGTTCTCTACTTGTTAAATCAGAGAAAGCCAAAGTCTCCGAAGACCTCAACGAACGCAAAAGCCTACTTGAAACACGCAGCACAGTCATCGCCCGTCAGGAAGAACGCATAAAAGCACAAGTCAAAGAAGCACAAACTAAACTCCAAGAAGACCTAAGCCCAGTCTCAGGTCAATCCCTTTCCTAAACGAGGAGAGTTGATGCTTGATGGATACGCTCGGCTTTCCAGAGCTATCCACCGAGCAGATTGAACTTTTATGTCAAACAACTGAGGATGCAGCCCGAAAGTACATTCTTGGCAAAGTGTCAAGCAAAGACGTTGACCGGTTAGAAATAGCGGTTGAGGTTGAAGGTAATAAACCCGTTAACGTTACCGTCGAAATTAATCTGCTTCTGAGTAAGGACTTAAAAGGTGCAGGCGCAGAGGAACTTGTCAAGGAAGCCATAGCCGAAGCGCACAAAACAACTGAAATGTTTCTGAGAAAGATAAAATGAGCTTCAAACAACTAATCAAACTGCTAAAAAAGAAGTCTTTTGTGTTGCTACTTTGCCACCGCAGCGCAGACGCAGACGCCATATGCAGCGCCTACGCCTTGCAGGGCTTACTTAAGCGTTTTCTGCCTGATGTGGTGGTGGAAATCGGCTGCCCGGCAGGCATAAACAAACCCTCCAAAACGCTTCTGGAAAACATGCCTATAACGGTTAACCAGAAACCCAACATTGAATCCGCGGAGGCCTTCGTCCTTTTGGACATGAACACCGTCGAGCAGCTTGACCAAGCAGCCGACGCAGTAAAAAAGTCGTCTGCTCCAAAAATCGTAATTGACCACCATGCCCCCAGCCAAGAAACCATGAAGCTCTGCAAACTCTGTTTAATTGACGACAAAGCAGCAGCAAACTGTGAACTCGTCTACCGCCTCTACGAGGAAGCTCAAATTGACCCCAACCTAAACGAAGCCAAAGCGCTGTTTGTCGGCATAGCTTTTGATACACGACATTTTGCGCTGGCGAACTCTCCGACCTTTGGAATACTAGCGAATCTGGTTGCGGCAGGCTTCGACGTTCAGCAGACGCTGGCTCAGTATGCCCTACCCATTGACCCTTCCGAGCGGATGGCAAAGCTCAAAGCATGCAAACGAGCGAAAGTCCTCAAAATAGAAGGTTGGATAATCGCCTTATCCCATGTCAGCGCGTATCAGGCTCCTGCAGCGAAGGCGCTTGTTGATTTGGGAGCGCATATGTCGGCTGTAGCTGGCAAGAAAGAGGACAAAGTCGAAATCAGCCTGCGAAGCGTGCGCCAATTTAACGAAGGCACCGGAGTTCACCTTGGCACTGATATTGCTGCGCCGTTGGGTGAGTATCTTCAAGGCGTTGGTGGCGGACACGCTATGGCGTCGGGTGTGAGCGGTAAAGGCGAAATCCAAGATGCCCTCAAACAATGCCTCAAGCTTTTAAAGGCAAAAATAATTAAAACCGAATAGCCCGCTTCGAAAGCGCTGATCGATCCTGTTTGTACTGTTATGTTTTGTTTAAATTGTTTAACGGAAATTCTTAATTAGCCAAGGCAGGTTTTAACTGAAAAAAACCCAAATCTGAGTAGTTACGCTTAAATGAGCTAATCTTTACGCTTAAGGTGAGCAAACAGTATTGGCTGTAATCGAAATCAAAAACCTCACATACACCTATCCGGGAGGAGAGAGACCGTCAATCAAAGACGTGTCTTTGACGGTGGAGAAGGGCGAGTTTGTTTTGATTACGGGTCCAAGTGGCTGTGGCAAAACCACATTGTGCAGATGCTTTAACGGTTTAGTCCCCCACTTTTATCAGGGTGAAGTTACAGGCGAAGTCACCGTCGCAGGCGTCAACGCATTGGAAAGTCACACCTGTGATATGGCAAAGTATGTGGGGATGGTATTTCAGAACCCCGAAAACCAGCTTTTTGCGCTCTCAATCGAGAAGGACGTGGCGTTTGGTTTAGAAAACGTGTCTGTCCCACGTTCGGAGATGCGCCAGAAAGTGGATTGGGCGCTAAACCAAACTGGCATCTACGACATTCGCGAACGCAGCCCCCACGAGATTAGTGGTGGCCAGCAGCAACGGGTGGCAATTGCATCGGTTTTGGCGATGGAGCCGGAAATCATTGTCCTTGATGAACCGACGTCTTTTCTTGATCCCCTCAGTGCAGAGAAGATTTTTGAGGTAATCTACCGATTAAACAAAGAGCAAGGCATTACCGTTGTCTTAGTTGAGCACCGGCTGGACTTGACTGCAAAGTACGCAGATCACCTCGTTGTCATGGACAGAGGTATAGTGCGTTTAGACGGCAACCCACGAGATATTTTGAGTAACGAGGAAACCCGCCTCATCGGAGTCGGCATCCCCAAGGCGACGTTGCTCTATCAGCAACTCAAAAAAGAAGGCTTCCCACTGGGTGACAAAACCCCACTTTCCTCCGAGGAGCTGGCAGAGCAACTGCTGGAGGCACTAAAATGATTGAAGCCCAGAACGTGCGTTTCAGCTACGCCAACAAAGTTGAAGCTCTAAAAGGCGTATCTCTCACGGTAAAAGACGGTGAATTCGTCGCTATCATGGGGCAGAACGGCGCAGGCAAATCCACGTTTGTGAAGCACTTTAATGGGCTACTAAAACCCAGCTCTGGCTCTGTCAAAATCGATGGGGTAGAAACCACCAAGTCCAGTGTTGCCAAATTGGCACGCAATGTGGGCTTTGTGTTTCAAAATCCCGACAACCAGTTGTTCAGCGAAACCGTGGAGGACGAAATTGGTTTTGCTCTCAAAAACTTTGGTTTCAAGCCTGAAGTCGTCAAGGAACGCGTCACTTGGGCACTGAATTTGCTCTCGCTAAGTCAGTATCGAAAAACATCTCCCTTTCTGCTCAGCGGTGGGGAACGCAAACGGGTTGCATTGGCTTCTGTTTTAGCTTGGGATCCGCAAACGTTGATTTTGGATGAACCCACCATCGGGCAGGATCATGAGCAGAAAGAAAACCTTCGCCAGTTCATCATTCAGTTGCAGTCGCAGAAGAAAACAGTGGTCGCTGTCACCCATGACGTAGAGTTTGTGGCGGAATGCAACCCCCGAGTAGTGCTCATGAAGGAGGGCAAAATAGTCGCGGATGGTGTGGGCAAAGAAATCTTAACCGACCCTTCCATGCTAGAGTTGTCTAGTATTGTGTTGCCGCAAATCGCTCAAGTTTTCATAAAATTGGAAGGCTTGGGGCTACCTAAAGACGTGATCGACATCTACGAAGCTAAAGCTTTGTTGCTCAAAAAGGCACAGGAGGCACGGCGATGAGTGTTTTCGATGGGTTAAAATTCCGCAAAGTCAACTCGCCTATCCACAACCTTGACCCACGCGTGAAATTCATCTACGTCATCGCCATATTCATAGCCGCCATCCTTTTTTCCCAACTAATCCCTTTGGTGGCGCTGTTTGTGATGCAGTTGCCGTTTGTGTTCTTGGCAAGGGTGAAGCGTCAGTGGCTACGTTCCCTTAGGGGCGCTGCTTTTCTAGCGCTGTTCATTTTCGCCATTAACATCATAACTACCTACTTCACCACCAATTACACCATACCCATATTCAAAGTGGAGGAAGCAGCCGCTATGACCATGCGGTTCATTGTGTTAGTCGAATCCTTCTCTGTGTTCTTCTTAACCACTTCCCCTGACCATCTAGGCCTGGCACTAGAGGAGTCGCGGGTGCCCTTTGAATTCGCGTTTGCGTTTACGACGGCAGTGAGGTTTGTGCCCGTCTTGGCAGAAGAGGCACAGACCATCATGGATGCACAGAAAGCAAGAGGCTTAGAATTAGAAAAAGGCAACATCCTAAAACGCATCCGAAACTACATCCCCGTTCTCATCCCTCTAATCGTGAGTGCTATTCGCAGGAGCTTGGAGTTGGCTGAGGCGATGGAGTCCCGTGCTTGGGGTGCATGCAAACGTCGCACTAACCTCTACGCGCTTAAGTTGCATAGAGGTGACGTGGTGTTGCTGGCAATTACTGCTTTGATTATAGTTGTGGCAGTTTACATCTATATCTTAGTGTCCATCCCCACAATTGTCAGTTTATTCTAACACATTTTTAAAACACAATTAACAATCAATAGCCAAAGAGGCAACTTCATGTCTGAACGTACGCGTTTTGGTCCCGCAGGTACCCCGCCAATGTTCCGTTTGATGGGCGGCCGCACAGTTGACACGCCAAGGCTTCTACACGAAGAGGGTTTAGACGCTTTTGAGTATCCTGCTGTGCGTTGGGGCGGGACGCCGCAAATAAAAGAAGCTGACGCCCGACGCCTCGGAGACGAAGCAAAACAAAACGACGTGCGGTTAAGCATACATGGCAGCTACTTCATCAACCTCTCAGGTAAACGCGAAATTGTTGAAGCCAGCAAGCAGAGACTTCTCGCATGCGCCACAGCCGCTGACTGGATGGATGCCTACGTTATGGTTTTCCATACAGGCTTCTACGGCAAATTCGAGAAGGATTACGCTTTGAAAACCTGTATAGATGCACTAAAGGAAGTCAGCGGCGAGATGAAGGCACGGGGGCTGAGGGTAAAGTTGGGACCCGAAACCATGGGTAGGAAAAGCCAAGTGGGCAGCATAGACGAAATCATCACATTAAACCGTGAAATCGAAAACACCCAGCTTGTCTTAGATTGGGGGCATCTGCATGCGCTTCATCAGGGTACCTTTAAAACTCCAGAAGACATGCGCAAAGTAGCCGAGAAAATTGAGAGGGAGCTTGGCAATGCGGTGCTTCGAGGTATGCACTGCCATTTCTCCAAAATCGAGTTCGGTGCTGTAGGCGAGAGACGTCACCTCCCGATTGACGAGGCTGCGTTTGGGCCAGAATTTAACCATTTAGCTGAGGTTATTTTGGATTTTGGGATGCATCCGACAGTAATTTGCGAAACGTCGATGCTTGATGTGGATGCGCTAAAGATGAAGGAAATTTTAGGTCAAGTTGCAGCAAGCAGACGTATGGGTTGAGTATTTTCTGGAATTTGGCATTAAATACCCTTTTCTTAGAAAAAGGTAGTTTGAAGGCTAACATAACACTTTAAATCTCTAAAATTCCAAATCAATAGACATTTCTGCTGCTGATTAACCCATGGTTGTCTTAGGAGCAATACGATAGTTAGCTGGAATAAGTACCCCGAATATGAAGGGCTTTGCTTCGCCAAAAACACGCTCGTGGAGGAGCGCCAAGAAAAAACACTGTAGACATACCCAGAACTGCGGGGTGTCCCTGTTGATTAAAGTTCTTAAAGCCAACAAAAACAACTTTTGCCGTACTCTACGAGACGTGGATCATGTGGAACAAAAACGTCTTACTAACTATCCAGTTGAAGGTGAATGTGGGCAAAAAGCAACGCAGCTCAGTTGTGGTTGTGTGACACCATAAGATTTGCAATACCCTTGTAAAAAACTTTCAAAATGAACTTAGAAAAAAATAACGTAGCAACCTTACCTTTTTAGCAGCGCCGCCAACGTCTCTTCAGCCAACTTCAACTCTGCCACGGTGTTAATGTTAACAGCCAACTCTTCGCAGTCAAGTACAAAAATGTCTTGGTCCAGCCATTCGTCGCCATAACGTTTGCTGCCGTCAATCACGTTTATGCCAACCGGAACCAAGTCTTGTTCGCCTTCCTTAAATGAGTAGTCGATGCACATGCCCAGCCGATCTTTAACCGAAAGCGGAACCGCGACCGTCAACGCTGGCTTCCCGCACTCCTCGTAGCGGGTAACGATTGCGTCTATCATTTCGGGTTTAATCAGGGGCAAATCGGCTGCGATAGCTAAAAACACACCTAACTTAAGCGTTTGCACAGTATAGCCCATGTCCGACACGTAATCTTTACCTGGGGTTCTTATTACTTCGACTCCAAGCTGCGTCATTAAAGCCGTGGTTTTTGGCGTCGCAGGCGAAGTAGCGACTATGACCCGGTCAATTTTTCGAGCTCTTTTTAGCGCTGTCAAAACGTACTCTATAACTGGTTTGCCGCCGACTTCAATCAGAGGCTTTTCCATGTTTAGTTTCATGCGGGTGCCCTTCCCGCCAGCCATAACTAACGCCGCTATACCCATGTAATCACCGCTACTAATGTCACTGCGCATATCATACGTGTGATTTCGTTTGTTGCTCCAAAGACGTCCCCTGTGACGCCGCCGAATTTTCTATGTGCCACCTCAACCATGACTAGGGATGTGACGACAGCTACCAAAACTACTAAGAGACCATCGAACTGGAAAAGCACAAACGCTAACGCCAGCGAGATTCCCAAAGCAGCCGCCAACCGCAGGTCGCCGCCTCTCCCATGCATATGCATAAGGAAAGAGGTGTTCATTCCTTCATGTACTGCTTTGCCTCTAAAAGCCATAACAACCATCGACAGCTTGCCACAGAGCTCAATCAGGATTAAGCCGAACACAATTGCTGGTATCAAAATGATTCCAAAGAATTGGGCTGATCCCAATGCTAAACTGGTAAACGCAGCTGCCGTAACCAAATACGTCACTATGGCTAATCCGATTGCTCCTGAACCTGTAAGTTGGTCATGCATAACTTCGATTCTGCGCTGGAATGTTCCGTGAACCATGACTGCGTCGCCGAAATCCAGCAAGCCGTCGGTGTGGTGCAAGCCCGTTAACCACAAAATCAGCCCAAATGCAATTGCTCCAACGACAATGCTGGGCAAAACAGCTAACGCGAATAAGCTGATTACGCCCACAATTAAGCCCATAAACCCACCGATGAGCGGGAAAGCCCACATGTTTCTGGCGCAATCCGTGAACATATTCATGTCCATTTGAACTGGGAAAACGGTTAGAAAAGAGAGGAGGTTTTTGAGTTGCCTAACTACCAAGCGTGTCTCACTTTGATTGCTTCAGTGAGGCATAGTTACGCTCTATCTCCTTAAGAAGAATTTGCTTAGTAACTGCGCCGCCAGTTTTCGCCATGGCGGCAATTGATGAGCCACCTGCGCCTACGCCTTCTTTGACTAGACCTGTTTCGTAGATTTGCAGTCCCGGATACTGGGAAGGACCGAAATCGAGGTCTGCTGCAAGGACTGGTACATCGCAGAACTGTTTAATTATGCCTACAATGTCGCTGGACTTGTCTTTTGTTACCCATCTGGTGGTTCCGACTGCAATGTTACACAGAGCTTCGGGCTTGAGAACGTTTATCACTGCTAAGACGGCGGTCATTTGGGTTCCGCCAGCCATCAATACTGGACCCTGCCTGCTGCCACCAATCACTAAGCCTGCAACAGCCGCCATCATGGGGTCACCAATTGCAGAAACCGACTTTATTGGATCGCCTCTGAAGTTGCCGAACTTCTCTCCAGCTGCTTTTAGTCCGCTTTCGACAACTTGGGTTTTTAGATTGTGGGGGTTCTCTGGCAGGGTGCTGCTGACTTTCCCATGAGCGTTAATGCCCATAGCTGTCAAGACGCCCAACGCAGTGGTGGTGCCTCCTGGGATGGATTCGCCGATAACAAGGTAACCTGCCGATTTGGCAAGTTGCTCGCCTACGACTGATGAGCGTTCGATGACTTCTTCGACGTTGTCAACGCTGTTGCCTGTTCGGATGTCGCGTCCAGGGTTGCCGTTTACGTCAATGTAGGGGATTTGGGGCTTGACTTTTACGCCTCCGTTAACGACAAGCACTGGAATGTCTGCTATGTGCAACGCAGAAGTTGTTATGAGTGCTGGTGTTGGTATGCCATCTGGAGTGATTGGGACGCCCTGAATTGAGCGGCATTTGCCGAGAAGCAGCAGCTCCGCATCCGCAGGAGGCGTAAAATCGGTGAAGTCAGGATTTGCGCCAGCCGCCGACAACCCGGGTATCTTACCCGTCTCAGTCGTGGCAATGGTCGCTATAAACAGGGGGTTTTTGGCTTCGATTTCTTCAAGGAAAGCTTTTGCTTTCAACTCATTATTCGCAACAAGAACATCCATCATGGTCAACCTTACTTGGAGGTTACTTTCCACTTCTTTATTTCCATGTAGCCAAACCCGTTATCTAAGCGTTTCTTTTCCCCTTCCAGAATCTCGACCTTTTGAATAAAGTCTGGGCCGTCGGTTATGACGGTGTGGTATTCGCCGCCTTCACCGCAGGGATCCACGCCTGACAGTTTTAGGATGTCATCGTAGAATTGGTGGTCCAAAACTCGTCCCAGCCAATCTAAGCTTAGTTCGCGGTTGGTGCGGACAACGGTGGCTTTCAAACCCGACTTGAGGTAGTCAAGGTAAATCTGCTTTGTGTCCCCCATCCAAAGCGGCTTAACGGCTACTAAACCAACTTCTTTCAGGATGCGCGCTAACCATCCTTCTTCATGTCCAGCAACCTCGTAGATGTCGCCTGTCACCAGGCCCTCTGCACCTTGATTTTTGAAATCGGTTAGGACGCCTTTGAAGTCGGCTTCATAGGTTTCGGCTGAGGTTGTTTTCTTAAGCAGAGGCAACCTGATGGCGTTAGCTTGAGCGTCAAGTATGCCTGTGGGTATCATGTGGAAATTGGATTTCTCCTCGCTCATCATCATTGTTAAGAGTGATAGGACTTGGTGGCCTTGCTGTTTGGCAAGGACGTATGCGTAGGCGCTATCTTTGCCGCCGCTCCATGAAGCAACAACTTTCATAGCTGGTTTTACTCCTGATTTACTAGGAACGGTTAAACAGGAAAATATAGGTTTTACTTGTCAAACATTAAATGTGATCGCTGAAACCTGATTTTTTGGCTGGATTCAGCTTGGTTTGCTTTATGTTTAGCTATTTCCTGCAACCGTGTTGGTTGGTTTATCCACCCTTTTCATATAAGGCTTACGCAATACCGTCTCACAACACTTAAAACAAACATCACCCACTAAAAAAGCGGCGAAAAACCATGACCAAACCCAACCCGCCGCTCTTAACATACCTCGAAGGCAAGGGAATCTCACTTAAAAGCCTAATCGACAGTGCTCTTGAAATGTATGTGCCTCACCCAGGCATAGAGACATTTGAAAAAGCCACGGCACTTCTAACTGAAGAGTTTCTCGACATACTCGAAGATGTCAACGTTTCCACACTCATCGTTGCCGCGTTTCATGCGCAGGAAGAAGCTCAGAATGGCAGGATTCCAGGTTTGTCCGTGGAGCGCTTCATGGGCAAGCCTGGGTTGGTTGCGGATGAACTTATCGGCATCGCTATTGCTACTTACATCGGGGGTTCAAGGGGTATGTTTGAGTTTGTCAGATTTGACCAAGCCAAACCCGGCATCCTGAGCGAGTTGCCCCCGTTAACCAACGATGCTATTGGCGCTTTGGTTGCGGGTGCATCAAGCAACGTGTATACGAAGGCGCTTAAGGCGGCTGGCGGCGTAAAAGCTTAGTCACTTTTTCCGTAAATTTTAATACAGCGCTCCGTTCTGGGTTAGCTGTTGGCATCTATGGCTAAAAATTGCGTTTGCATAATTACACATACTTTTCTGCCTCATGTTGGCGGTATAGAAATAGTCACAAACGAGCAGAGCAAACGGCTGCTGCACCTGAACTATTTGCCCAAAGTGGTTACTAACCGCATCGACACGCCCACGAGGTATGTAGTGGATGGCGTTCCTGTTGAATGCTACGAATCAATAAACACCGGCTTCCGCCTCGGAATTCCCTACTCGATACCAACAATCCCCAGCTTTCTCGTCTTTACAAAAAACGTCAAAGCCACAAACATAGTGCACGCCCACGGACACCCTTATCTCACTTCGCTTCTTGCTGGGAAACTAGCAAAGTTTTATGGTAAACCCTTCATCTTAACACAACACAACACGTTCATAGAATACAACAATATCTTCGACCAAATTGAATTAATTAATGACCTCTCTGTAGGGAAACAAAACCTCAGCGCAGCAGACAAAATAGTAGCCATCAGTGGTGCAACCAAAAACTATGTGCTACGATTGGGCGCTAAGCCAAAGAAAATAACAGTGATCTACAACGGCGTCGACACAAAACGCTTCAACATCATCAAGGGTAGGCGTGATGAAATGCGGCGCAAACTCGGCATCCCTATTGATGCTGTGGTAGCTTTAACTGTCCGCAGACTAGTTTACAAGAACGGAGTCGACACTCTGCTCGACTGCGCCAAACTTGTCGTAGCAAAAAAACCCAAAATTGTATTTGTTGCCGTTGGGAAGGGCCCCGACTTGGAAAGCGTCCGAGCCCAGGTGGCGCAACTTGGATTATCCAGCAACTTCCGCCTTACGGGCTTTGTAAGTGACTTTGATTTGCCTTCGTACTACAATTTAGCGGATTTGTTTGTGTTGCCCTCCAAATCTGGGGAGGGGCTGCCGCTGGTTGCTAATGAGGCGATGGCGTGTGGGTTGCCTGTTGTGGCAACAGACGTGGGCGGCATAAAAGAAATCCTGCCCAAAGAGTACGGCAAAATGGTTCCTCCCAGCAACCCTGAGATGTTAGCCGACGCAATACTGGAACTTGCAGCCAGAGACTTCACTTTACAGCGCTCTGAAATCCACTCGTTAGTCGAGGAACGGTTCAGCTGGGACGCAAACGTTTTAAGGCTAACGGAATTATACGAAGAGCTTATTTAACATCAAGACGGAAACAATATAACCTCACAGAACGGATGTTACCTGATGACTTCCAAAGTTGAACTAGTCTCGGTGGTCCTCCCAACACTTAACGAAGCAGGAACAATACTTGACGCCATCAACACAATCGACAAGTACACTACTTACCCCAAAGAAATTATAATAGTTGACGGCAACTCTACCGACGGTACAATTGACTTAGTTAAGCAGACGGGCAAATGCCGTCTCATCATTGAACCCAGACGTGGCTACGGCTTGGCGCTTCGGACTGGCTTGAAAAACGCTAAAGGCAACATTCTAATCATGGTTGATGCAGACGGAACCTACGAATTTAAGCACATTGACCGCTTAGTCAGCCGCTTAGTTGAGAAAGACGCTGACTTGGTTTTAGCTACCCGAATGTATGACCCCAAAAAAGCTATGGGTTTCTTCAATTTCCTTGGCAACAAAGCCATCACCTTCACATATGACTTCTTCTACAGCCAATTCCTAAGCGACACCCAGTCGGGTTTCCGCGCTATCGACCGTGACAAGTATGACAGCGTGAACTTCAAGGAAACTGACATGCCGTTTGCCACAGAGATGTTGATTCAGTTCGCAAGGGAAGGCTATAACATGGCGGAGATTCCCACAACCTATAAGCCCAGAACTTATGGTGAAACTAAGCTGAGGCCTCTGCAGTCGGGAATTAGGATTTTTAGCACTATCTTTAAGGGGTTTTTGGATGCAAAGACATTCAGGGTTTGCTATGCGCATTGGAAGGCGAATCGGTTTAAGCGATGACCGCGGCGTTTTAGCGGCAGTTTTCATCGCCTTAATCGTTGTCGCCGCAACGGTGGCTGTTTACTACGTTTGGTTTGGGCCTAAACCTGAACCGTATAGTAGCATAAGCCTGCTGGATACAGAGCAGCAAGCCATCAATTACCCCACGGTTTTAGTCGCAAACCAAAACAGCAGTTTTAGTGTCTACGTGCAGGTTAGCAACCACCAAAACATGGACAAAAACTATCAGGTACAGGTTAAAATCGCAGAGTACCTGCCCGTAAGTATCCCTAACGGTGTCCCTGTTGATCCAATCAGCACTGTGGATTTGGCTGTGCCAGACGGGCAAACAATGCAGACTCAAATGTTGGTGTCGGAGAACACGGTTGGGGCGCATTCGGTGGTTTTTGAGTTGTGGATGCAGAACGAGTGGGGCGGCTACGTGTTCACTGGGAACTTTTGTGTGCTTAACATCGAAGTAGTCAACTAATCTCCAAGTGGCTTCGATATGTTTTTACGTTAACCTGATGACTCCCTTAGTGAAGTGCAAAAAGCATGATTCGGAAACTGTTGACTTACGAGGAGGCCAAACGTGCGGTAGAATCCCACTTTAAAGTTGCTTTTTTGGGTGAGGAAGAGGCTGTGCTGCTGGAAGCTGCCAACCGCGTATTAGCCTTAGACATTGTATCCCTAATCGATATTCCAGCGTATTCTACCGCTAAAGTCAACGGTTATGCCCTAAAAGTTACAGACACTGCTGATGCGTCGGAGGAAAACCCAGTTGCCCTCAAGGTTGTGGGCTGTATTGGCGCAGATGATATCCCAGCCGTCCCTATCAAAGCGGGCGAAGCAGTTGAGGTTATGGCGGGGGCAGTTTTGCCTGAGGGCGTAGATGTAGTTGTTGCCGTCGAAGATACCAATCGCGTGGACAATGAACTGCAAATCTATTCCGTGGCAAATGCTTGCGAAAACCTGCTGGGCAAGGGCTCCGACATCAAAAAAGGCACAGTTGTCCTCCAGAAGGGGCAGGTTTTGGGTTCCTCGGAAATCGGTGTCCTATCCGCTTTAGGCTATACACAGGTGAAGGTGCAGAAAATCCCTATGGTTGCTGTGTTTTCGGTGGGTTCCGATGTTAACGAGCTTGGTAAGCCTTTGGCTTTGGGCAAAATGTATGATTTGAATGCTTACTGCATATGTACAGCGGTTATGGAATGTGGTGCTAAACCCGTGTATATGGGTGCGGTCGCTGGTGGGAAAAGGTTGGTTGATGTTTTGAAGGCGGCTTTGGCTTCCTGCGACGTGGTTATCGCATGCGGTTCAGAATCCTTCGTAGCCGAAGCAGCTGAAACCCTAAGCAAGGACGCTGTTGTCGTAAACGGAATCGCAGTGAAACCGGGCAAAACTTTCGCTGCAGCATTTGTGGCTGGTAAGCCTGTGTTCTGTTTACCCAGTAACCCTTCAGCATGCCTGCTGATGTATCAGTTGTTTGCACGAACAGTGGTACAGCGTTTGGCTGGTAGGCCGCCTGCGGGTTTGAAGGCGGTGCATGCGTCTGCAGGTGCTAAAATGTTTGGCGCCAAGGGCAGCCGCAGTTTCCAGCTTGTAACTTTAGAGTTTGATGAGCAGTGCCGCTTAATCGCTCAGCCCATATCGTCGGCTGGCGCTGTTTCTGGGTTGGCTGAGGCTGATGGGTTTGTGCAGCTTGGCGAAAACGAGCAGTACGTCGAGGTTGACCAAGAGGTGGCGGTTCTGCTTTATCGTGGTTTAGCCGGCAAGGCTTAGTCTTTTCGTTTGAATACCAGAAAACTGCCGCTATTGCCAATGTTAACGCTGTGTAGGCTAATGATGCAGCTGCAACTATGATGTTGCTTAAGCCAACCGCTGAGAGAGTGTATAATCCGAAAACCGTGTTGATTATAACGAGGATGAAGATTAGCCAGTTTGCCCATGGACGCTTAGTGAGGATGCTGTAGGCGGTTATGAGGCTAACTATACCCAAAAAACCCAGGTGCGGCGGGTAACTGGACAGGGGCACATGGCTAATAGCAGGATGCCTGCGACTACGAAGAATCCGAGTGCTGAGATTTGGGCTCGGTTAATGTTTTTGATGTTGTCTGAAATGGACATGCCTGAAGCCCTATGTTTATGCTGGGATGTTGGGTTTAAAATATTTACCTTTTGGATGGGTTTGTTTAGTTTCATGTTTTTGTTTTTTGGACTATAAGATGTGGCGTATTGACCTAATGTACTTCTTCTTCCTGTCAGGCGATGTAATTGCACCTGTTTTAGTGTCTGTTTGTGGGTTTGGTTGCTGTTTGGCTGTGCTAAGCATTTTAAATGCAGAATTACCTTTTGCAGCTTTGTTGATTGCTTTGTCTCTATATGTGGGTGTGGTGGCTTTTATGGCACAAAAATATATGCTGTGTCTGCAATTGCTTTTTGGGAATGCTTGTAGTTCTTTTTTTGACGCCATGTGGCAAAGGACTTTCCGTGACACCCAACATACATCCATGTTGAGAAAACCCGCGTGGGTGTGGACAATGTATAGCACAAAGAAAAAACCGGAAAAAGCTTGATGCCAACAAGGCGCGAAAAGAACTTGAAAGCCATGGCGATTTTTGTTCATAATACTTAAACTACTTTTAATGCTCTTTTAATAGATGAAAAAATTAGGTTATTGAAATGGATAAGCAGACAATTTTGATTGCTGGTGCAACAGGAAATGTTGGAAAAGGTGCTGCATTAGCGTTGGCCAAACGTGGAGCTAACGTTGTATTGCTGGGGCGCAAGCTAGAAACTTTAGATGCTGAGACAGATTATATCCGTGTGGCTTTATCAGAAGCCAATATTGAAAGCCAAGAATCGGATATTGCCGAATTGGTTGTTGACTTCTCAGACATGGACTCTGTAAGGCAGGCAGCCGCAGAGGCTCTGCAAAGATTTCCAACCATAAACGGTCTGGTTTTATCTTCTGTTACGCTAATCCAAAACGGCCCAAACATTCTGCCTAGCGGTCACGAAGTGATGTTTGCCACAAACGTTATGGGACCTTTTCTGTTCACCCAGTTGATGTTAGAGCGCCTGCAGCAATCAGGCGGATTGGTTCTTCACGTGATTGCACCCTTCAATGAAGAACTCGACTGGAATGACCTTGAAAGCATCAAAAAACACAAAACAACCTCTGCATACAACAAAACCAAGACATGCAACCGAGCAATCGCTGGTGAAATTGCTAGACGGTACGCTGGAGAGATAACCTCTGTAGCATTTAATCCTACGTTCATCATCGATAAATCGGACCCAGAGCTGAAAAAAAGGTGGCCCACTGGGTTTATGGGGTTCTTCTGGCAAGTATTATCATCACTCTTTGCGAAGACGCCTATGGTTGCGGGTGAACCTATTGCGAATCTATTCTTTTCCTATCAAAACCGTGCCGAACTTAATGGCGCTTTGTTTAAGTTGGATAAGCGAGTTGGAAGACCCGATAGAGCCATGAATGACGAGGAATTGGGAAATAAATTGTGGGATAAGCTGGTTCAACTAACACGACTATAGCAGCAGTACTGGCTAAGTGGTCTGGTCACTTTAGCACAGATTCTGACTTTCCTCATAGGTGACATGATTTGCAATATGGGACGAAGCGGCTTTGGACACGGACAATGCGAGATTTTGAAGCTTCAATGTTTGCTGGCTGGTTGTTCTTGCCTAATTACTTAACGATCGAAAAGAATTCCTTTAGTGCTTTTTCTATTGGCTTTTCGTTTTTCCTGTTAAGATGGTATTTATAGCCAGAACAAGCACTATTCGCAGTAAACATTAAGCGAGGGCGGACGTGACGGCAAATCAACAAAATTCAGCAGCAATTCTATCCACCTTAAAGGAGACGCTGAAGATGCCGCGACCAGTCAAAGCCGGTCCCGACGCGTTTGAGACGCTGGTTGCCACGATTATTTCTCAGAACACCGCCGACACCAACACCGAGCGAGCATACAGAAAGCTCGAAGAAAACCTTAAGTTAACTCCTAAAGCGCTTGCAGCTGCCCCCGTAAGCCAGATTGAAGATTGCATCAAGGTGGCTGGGTTGTGGCAGGCCAAGGCGGAAGCCATCAAAGCAGCCTCCCAAGTCATTCTTGATTGCTACGGCGGCTCACTCGACACAATACTTGAAATGCCCCTGGAGGAAGCGCGCAAGGTGTTCATGTCGATGCAGGGAGTCGGACCAAAAACCGCTGATGTAGTACTGCTTTTCAGTGCAAGTAAACCCACCATACCTGTGGATACTCATGTTAACCGTGTGTCGAGGCGGCTTGGGCTTGCTCCTCTATTGGGCGGCTACAATGCTGTCCGCTTAAGCTTACAAGCATATTTCAAACCCGAAGATTACCTCGCTGTGCACCTGCTCCTTATCGGACTTGGACGGAAATACTGCAAAGCACACAATCCCCTCTGCTCCACCTGCCCAGTTAACCAGTACTGCCCTCTAACGGGAGGACGCCACAGATGAAGCTGCCAACCGAAGTCATCGAGTACTTCCCCTACAGCGACGCCCGCCCCCACCAAGACGAATTCATTACAACAGTTAACCAAGCCGTCAACGATCGCAAATCCGTTTTAATCGAAGGCGCCAACGGTTTAGGAAAAACCATCAGTTCACTCTCCGCCGTGCTGCCTATAGCGATGAAGAAGAACCTCAAAATCCTCTACGTCGCCCGAACGCATCGCCAGCATGACCGCGTCATTGACGAACTCCGACAGGTCTACAAACGGCGGCCAGTCACGGGTGTGTCAATTCGGGGCCGTAACGAGATGTGCATAAACGCGTTCGCCTCCAAGGGTGCATTCGACTCCAAATCGCTCATGGAAGTCTGCGAGCTGCTAAAATCCAAAGGACGCTGCCCTTACTACCGTAACGTTGAGAACCGCACATACGAGTACCTTCGGATGCAGCAGCAACTCTGCACAAAACCCTACATGGGATCCGAAATCCTCAAAACCTGCAAACGAACCGAGATTTGCCCCTACGAACTTGTTAAGGGCGCAGTTCACGACGCGAGAGTCATAGCGTTGAGCTACCTGTATGTTTTTGACCAGCAAATCCGTACGCCATTCCTCAAAAACATTGAAGCCGACCTCTCCAAAATCATACTTGTCGTAGACGAAGCCCACAACCTTCCCGAAACCGCCGTAGACATCTCAAGCAGCCAACTAACACTCTTCATTCTGCGGCTGGCGGAGATGGAGGCAGAGCGGTTCGGCTACAAAGACATCGAAGAATTCATCCACTTCTTCCGCCAAGAAGTCGACACATTAACAGATAAAATCCGCAAAGAAGAGATTATTTCAGCAAGCCGCATCGTGGAAATCATAGAGAAACAGGGCAACATCCCTCGCCCAAGGGACTTCTTTATCCACATGCATGAAGCGGGTGTGGCAATTAAAAAGGCGCTACTTGCAGAGGGCAAGAACCCCCGAAGCTACGTCAACGCCACCGCCGACTTCCTTAACCGCTGGCTGGACACAGTCAACGACATGTCCTACATCAACGTGGCGAGCAAGTACTTTAGTAAGGACGGCAGCAAGTCGGCTAAACTCGAAATCGTAGCGTTGGACCCAGCCAAAATCACTGAACCCGTCTTCTCCGCAACCTACGCTAACGTCATCATGTCGGGTACATTGCAACCGCTGGAAGCATACGCCCGTATAACCAAGCTCCCTGCAAGCACCGTGCAGTTTTTGGCGCCTTCCCCTTTCCCCAAAGAACACGTTTTCTCTGCCGTCGTCTCTGGCGTGTCTACATCGATGGAGCAGCGCACCCCCAAAATGTACCAGACCATGATTGAACGTATAAACGAAGTCGTCAACAGCACCCCAACCAACACAGGTATATTCACAGCCAGCTTCCAAGTCCTCAACGGCCTACTACAAGAGGGTTTAGAGCAGTCACTGCTAAAACCGCTGTACTACGAGAAGAGTGGAATGAGCAGCAAAGATAACGAGAAACTCGTGCAGGACTTCAAAGCCTGCGGAGACAAGGGAGGTGCCGTGTTTATGGGTGTGCAGGGCGGTAGAACCTCGGAGGGAGTGGATTTCCCTGGAAACCAAATGAACTCGGTTATGGTTGTAGGTGTGCCGTATGCTGAGCCGACGCCTCGAGTTAAAGCCCAAATAGAATACTACGAGGAACGCTTTCCCGGCAGAGGCAGAGAGTACGGCTATATCTTGCCCGCGATGAAGAAAGCCTGCCAAGCCGCAGGACGCCCCATCCGAACACTCGAAGACTACGGCGCTATACTCTTCCTTGACTACCGCTTCGGAAGCAATTATCTAAAAAACTTCATCCCGTCTTGGGTGACAAAAGGCATGCGTTGCATCCCCGACAAGCCGGGTTTTCTGGCAAAAGATGTGGCGGAGTTTTTCTCCACTCAAGTCTGTGCTTCGACTTCTTGAAGTTTTGTGTTAAGCAGCACCTTGCCAAATACCAGCCGCATCGGTTTGGTGCCGACTGAGGTTTGAATTTTTAGGGTACGTCTGGTCACGTTTACTGCGCGAAGGACGCCTATACCTAAAAACTTGTTACCTGCCCCGTATAACCCCATTAAGATGCCTTTTTGGGCTGCCATGGTTTTGGGGACCCCGTTGCGAGGTTCAAGGGTTACTTGGCTGATGGGGATGCAGTGGAGTTTGCCGTTTTTGATATGTTTAGCGTAGTTTCTTTCTCGGATGGTTCTGCGTTTCTCAGGCGACCTTATGCATGCTGCTGGTGAGGGCTCCACGGTCATAACGCCTCCGCCTCCCAAACAACTCAAGATGGGCTCCAACTCAGTTTGAACTTGCACGGCGACAACGATGTCGGGCTTAAGTTCCTTGATTATTTCCAGCTTGTAGCTGACTGCGTCAGCTCCTGCTACGTACCCGTCAGTGTTGACTAGTATATAGTCTGATTCGCGGTTTTCCGCTTCGTTTTTCATGGAGGCTAAACCTTTCACCGCTTTTTTAGCGGCCAGCGAGGGGGAGGTGACGCCGACGAAGAAACCGTTTCGCATTTTCAGGTTGCGGATGTCGGAGACGGGTTTTGTGGCTAAGCCTAAGCCGACGCTGGCTGCGGGTCCAATGTCGGATTGTCCCAAGTCACCATCTAACACTGCCACTCTGCGCTGATGGGCTACAAACCTGTTTAGCAGGTAAGTGATGAAGCTGCTTTTTCCCGAATCCACCGCGCCCAAAACTATGATGACGACGGGTTTCTTTTGCAGTTCAAGGGCGGTTTGCACTGGTTTGCACCAAGACTCGGGTACGCTATTTCCTTCGACTTCGGCTATGGCTGCGTTTGCTCCTAGAAAAACGTTGAACTCTGCGTTTTCAGATACATAGAAGGGCATACGTTTGCCATCTCGAACCAGAACACGTTCGGCTCGTTGGAGGGGGGACGCGAAAACTTCGGCTTTACCACTAACAAGCTCCACCGAAGCTGGACCATCAATAAGCATAGTCCTGTTCATCTGTACTTTCTGCTGCATTTTTCCCTCTCCGTTTCACTATTTGTCCGGTTCTTCCAGCTATACGTATTGCGGAAGATATATGCCTAACTTTTCGGCTGTGCACCTTTTGTGGGCGGTTGGTTCCTGCTTCTCCAACTACTTCGAGATACACTTCTGGGGGCATGGCGTCGTCGAGGTCCCGAGTTAACTCTCGGTAAACTGGAACACCATTTCCCACCTTGACTGATACATTGGTAGCTGAAAAATCTACGGTTTTAAGCACTTTAAGAATGGTGTTTGTGACTTCTCTACTGCTTCGACAGGTTGCTTCCTCGATGACTTTGCCGTCTGCAATAACCGCTAACCCTATGGCTTGACCAGGGTCGATGCCGACAACTATGCGTTCGCAAGCTTCTTTGTCTAAAAGCACCTTTTTCACTTCAACAACAAGTGAATCTACCTCTTGATCACATTCTAAAACCAGGATTTTATTATAGTCAACTTTGGCTTTCTCCTCGGGGGTGGTTAAGACGACTTTTACTCTGGCGGGGATGGCTTCGCCGGGAATTAGGCTGATAAAGCTGATGCCTTCATCTTTGAGGGCGCTAACTAACAAAAAGTAAGCCTTTCCCTGTATCGTAGCAACAGCGACATTTTCCTTCATAAATCACCCTTAAGGATCAGGTTTAAGTGCAAAACAAATTATCTATCTACCCTAATATAATGCTTAAGTGATTATATGCCACAAATCTCCACTTGCTGTAAATGCATCGACGAAGCCATCGGCGGAGGCATAAACCCAGAAACAATCATGCTCGTCTACGGTGAGCCCGAAACAGGCAAATCCACCTTTGCCCTCCAATGCGCGGTCGCCTGCGCCATGCTGAAACAAAAAGTGCTCTACGTGGACTGTGACAACACCTTCTCAACCAAACGGCTTTCACAATTAGCAGGTGAATATTTCGATGAAGTGGCAGAACGCATCGTTTTGGTGAAACCCAAAGACTTCCGTGAGCAAACAGCCCTAATCGAGCAAATAGGCGACTACGCCGTAAACGTCGGCCTAATAGTCGTAGACACCTTCACCTCACTCTATAGCGCCAAAGCAGCTGAATTCCCCAAAGCGTTTAGCATCAATCGCGAGCTTAACAGGCATTTGGCGATTTTGGCGCAGGTAGTGAAAACAAAAAAAATCCCCCTACTAATGACAAGCCAAGTCAGAAGCGTCATAACAGAACCAACGGAAAGCGTGCGCCCCGTAGCCACCCGAGTGCTAAAATTCTGGGCGGACACAATCCTCTTCCTCAAACCCGCATACCAACCCCAGACTATCACAGCCATAATAGAGAAAGCTCCCCAAAATACAATTCCAGCATTGTGCTACATACAAATAGGGGTAGGCGGAATAAGAGATACACAAAGCCGCTAAATTACGGTTGAAAAAGCAATGGATATCGTCCTCTTACTGGTTGAAGCTCTAAAATTCATTTTCCCTGCGTACTGTGCCAACGGTACTCCCGTTTTGGTAGGTGGCGGCGAAAAAATGGATTTTGGCAGAAACTTCATAGACGGCAAACGGATTTTTGGCAATAACAAGACTTGGCGGGGCTTTTTTTTCGGTTGGGCGGTTGGCCTTTTTGTGGGGTTGCTGGAAGGCTTCGTGTTCGGTTTCGACAGCTACCCTGTTATGTTTGCTGTGCTTATCCCGCTGGGTGCGTTATTAGGTGATTTGACGGGCGCGTTCATTAAACGGCGGCTCAGCATCGCACCAGGTGGTTTGCTGCCTGTAGTGGACCAAATTGACTTTGTGGTAGGTGCAGTGGTGTTTGCGTTGCCGCTTGCTTTGATTAACTGGGTTGGTTTAACTTGGCCTGTGATTGTGACGGTGCTAATGCTTACGCCACCTATTCATTTATTGACTAATTACTTCGCGTACAAGTTGAAGTTAAAGAAACACCCGTGGTAATCAAAATTTTCTTCTTTATTCTGTTTACTTTAAAATTTACTTTAAAACTACATTTGTGGCTTTATATAAAAACTCAAAATATCTGTACGAAAGAAAGAAATTGGTTTAGCTCGGGTTGAGCTTAAAGTAAACCGCACTTTCAAGGAAAATGTATGAAAGTGCCAGCAACGCAATACCTGCAATAAGCAGCATATATGCCTGTTTGGGTTTAGCTGCGCTTTTTGTGCTTTGGTAAATTGATAAGACTCCAAAGAAGCCAAGTGAATACAGGATTATTGAAACAAATGTGTCTCCTCCCAGTTGGCTGCTTATGTCTGGATAAAGAAACAGGATACGTCCGCTCTGCAAAGACAACGCTGGAGCAGGCTGGGTAATAAGAGCGTACAATCCGCCACCGAAGAGAAAAATCGCGTAGCAAATTCCCACTGTAGTAACTATGAACGTTGTCGGAGCATTGCTGTACATTTTGCGGAACCATCGACTAAGAGAAAACGAAACGTTCTCAGAGGTTTTTCTAACTTTGGACATCTTTGCTCTCTTCTCTAATTAGTTGCTTTGCTACTTCTTTAGCCCATTCTCCAGTTAATGAATTTTTCTGAATCTCCTCTATATACTGCATCCATGGCAACCCAATTGCCCGTTGCCAAACTTTAAACCTATCCAATATAGACTCCTAAGCTCTAAGATGCAGCTCGCAGTAATCTTTTTCTTGTGCGCCTCTTTGGCAGACTTTGCACTTCAAGGCTTGTTTGTCTCCTTGGTTGGACACTTCGGGTTTAAACACAGGCGCCATGGCTTTCGAGCTGCATAATAAACCGAAACCACGGGAGCGCCGCAGCTTTTACATTGGGCCGCCAAAGGCTTGATTGTACCTGTCTGTGGCAACGGATACGCGGTGCTGCATTTACTGTTGAAGTAGTTGTTGCATCCAACAAAACGTTTCCCGGTCTTTTTAGAATGAATAAGCATTAGCTCTCCGTCTTTACATGTGGGGCATTTGCCGACCGAGCGCTCCATTTGCCTCGCCCGTACAACCGCCTCGGACAACTGGGCTCCAACCACATCTTCTTTGTCCTTAAGCTCAGCCAGAACGTGCTGCAACGTCTCTACAGCATTCTTAAGCACGGCGTCTTTAGTTTCGCTTCCCGACTGTATGGCATCCATCTTTTGCTCCAGTTCCCGCGTCATATCTGAACTAATCACTTCAAGACAAATTTTCTCTAAAACCTCAGTGACTTCAAGCCCCAATCCGCTTACACAGAAACTGTCGCTTCCAGTGAGATACTTGCGATCATGAAGCGTCTGGATTATGGCGGCGCGTGTAGCTTTTGTTCCGATTTCTTCTTTCTCCATTTTCTGAAGAAGACTGCGAGGGTTATAGCGGGGCGGAGGCTGCGTAAAATGCTCCTTAAGAGTCACCCGCTTCACATCCACAGTGGTGCCTTCGATTAAGGTGGGAAGTTTGTCGTCTTTAACCTGCACGTACGGCTGATAAAACCTGTACCAGCCCTCCCTGAGAGTGCGCGCTAACCCGAAACGGAAAGGCACACCGTTCACGATCCACTATGACTTCAATGTTTTGCCTCACCGCTGGGTCAGCGAATACAGCCATGAAACGTTTGACAACAAGATCAAATACTTTTTTACTCAATTCATCTAGGGGTTTCTGCGGCAAGTTACCTGTGGGGTAGATGGCTGGGTGGGCCGGGTCGAATTTTTTGCCCTCGTTTGGTTTTAAATCGCGTTTTGCAAGTAATTCAGTTGCGTTTCTGTTGTAGGATAGGTCTGAGGTGAGTTTTTTTAGAATCTGTTTGTATCCGATGCTTGCTGGCAGCTTCTGACTGCTTGTACGGGGATAAGAGATAACTGCGTTGATGTAGAGGCGCTGAAGGATACTGCTGGTTTTCACAGGGTTAATCCGGAAGAGTTTGTATGCTTCGCTTTGCAGCGCCCCTAAATCAAACGGTACAGGCGGCAACACGTCCGTTTCCGAGACCTTTACAATTTGGATTTTACCCGTTTTAATCTTGCACTGCCGTTTGAACTCTTCGGCTTCAGCTTTAATCTGCAGTGTCCCAGTGTGCTCTGCGTCGAAATCTCTGTCGCCCAACGTGATTTTGGCTTTTAGCTTCCAGTAGGGCGCTGGTACGAATGTGCAGATTTCTTTTTCGCGTTCCTCCAAAAACCGTAATGTGGGACCCTGCACCCTGCCCGTGCTGAGTGTAGAGTAGCTGCCGCTGGCTTTCTTAGCCGCCTGCGTAAGCGCCCGCGACAGGTTTATCCCGTAAAGCCAGTCGATTTCGTGCCGTGTCAGACCCGATTGAATAATTGCGAAGTCCAGGTGCGGCATAAGGTTGGCGTAGGCTTGCTGCAGTTCCTCCGTGGTGAGAGTGGAGTACTTCATACGCTTAGCCACGGTTTGTTTTTCGCTGCAGGCATACTTGAGTATGGTGTAGCCTATGATGCTGCCTTCTGTGTCGAAGTCGCAGCCGTCCACAAACCTCTCCGCATCCATTGCCAAATCCGAGATAACTTTTAGCCACGTGCGGATTCTGCTTGCCTTCTTTTCTGCCTGCCATCTAGGTACCCATTTGTAATCGAAAACTGGGAAGCTGCTGGATTTTTTGATGCTTTTGATCGTGTAGAGGTGTCCAATTGCTGGAACAACCACGATTTCGCCGTTTCGCCAGACTCGGAAGTAAGGGACACCGTTTTTCTGATTCCGTTCCGGTTTGCCTTTTTGGTCAAGTGCTGCAGCGATTCGGGCGGCTGCGTCGGGTTTTTCGGTGATTAATAAAGTATATTTGCTCAACGGTTTGCTCCACAGCCACACTCAGGGGTTTGGGAAATTAAAAAGGTTTTAGCGCCAAAACCCGTTGGTTTCGCTGCCTGTTTTAGCAACCATTAAATATTCCATATCTTCCTATGTAGGGAGGTAATGGGGTATGCCGCAAAAAGTAGTCTGTCATGGGTGTAGCCATATTTTGTATGAAGGGGCTGAGCTTAAACCGCCTGACGAGATTATTCAGCAACACAACGGGAAATGTCCCAAGTGCGGTCGCAAGTTGTCTTTGTTGCCCCTGAATGTTGACGTTAAGCCTGTGAATAAACGACGTTAATTCCTTTTTGTTTAGGTTAATTTAAATTTGCGGGCAGCTGCTTTTTCCTGGTATAATCTCTGATTTGATGTTTGTGTGGTTTAAACCTGTTAATTAATCTTCTAAGAAGGTTGAGTCATCTCCATGATGGGTTGGAAAGCCATAAATAAATCTGCAATGTGTAAAATAGTACAATTCGCACATTACATAGAGATGGCTTAAGAAATGGGGGAAACACTAAAAGAACGGCTTGGCAAAAGCTCATCTGTTTTCGACAGGCTAGGAATACAGGTAAGTCACGGTACAATCATCGCTTATACTGCTTTGGTTTTAATTCTCTTTGTCGCATTCACAGTTCGAATTTTGCCGCTCCGGTGGGAAAATCTCGCAGCTGGAACCTCCTACCTAAACGAGTTTGACCCCTACTACCAGTTCAGCATCACCCAACATATGCTGCAGAACGGGCTGCTTTCACCCTATTACCCGACTGCTTGGATTGACACCATGAAGTGGTTCCCCAACGGGCTAGATATGTCCAATTCGCTGCCGGCCCTCCCCATGACAGCCGCTGTATTGTACAGCATCGCTTCAGTTTTTGGTCATATGGATTTGATGACTTTCTGTGCACTTTTGCCAGCTGCCATCGCAGTTGTAGCCTGCTTTGTCCTATATCTCATAGGTAAAGACTTAGGTGGACGCGCAGTCGGTTTACTTGCAGCTTTATTCCTTGCTCTTGCACCAAGCTTTCTGCAGAGAAGCTCCCTTGGCTTCTTCGACACAGAAATCCCTGGTGTGTTGGGGCTAGTTCTGTTCATATTCTTCTTCCTAAGGTCAATGGACGGCGGCCGCTCCCTTAGGGGATCATTGATGTATTCGCTTTTCGCGGGTTTATCTTTAGCATACTTCATTGCTGGCTGGGGAGCTGCCTACTATGTGATTGGCTTAGCAGCTCTATTCGTGTTCGTTTTGGTTCTGCTTAAACGGTATACTCCGCGGATGCTAATCAGCTACAGCATCACGTTTGGATTAGCGCTTATGATAGGCACCAAAGTGCCCTACATAGGTTTAGAATATTTAACTTCAGGCGCAATTCTTCCTGTTGCAGCAGTGTTTGTCGTCCTCATACTGGCGGAGTTACTTAGAAACAATATATCCATAAAGAACAAGTTGGCCATGGTCGTTATTGCAGCCGTAGTAGTCATCGCTGGTTTCGCAGTTTTCTGGGCGACAGGAAGCCTTGAAGCCCTCGCAGGCAAATTCATCACAGTACTTAACCCCTTCATCCGGGCTTCTTCACCGTTGGTTGACTCAGTAGCTGAACAGAGAATCTCCGCTTGGGGCAACCTCTACCTTGAAATGGGTATAAGCATTCTGTTCTTCCTAGTCGGCTTGTACTTCACGCTTCGCAAACCAACTAACAGAAACATTTTCCTGCTGCTTTTTGCAGCTACATCGTTATATTTCGCAACCTCAATGGTGCGTCTCTTGGTGCTCTTTGCACCGGCATTCGCGATTATTGCAGGCATCGGCATAATGGGTGTACTCACTCCATTCTTCAAGTTACTCAAAGAATCCTCCAAGACGATGGCTAAGTCAAAACGTAAGATGATACGCGTAAGCAAGGAATATAGCGGTTTAGCGATCCTTGTCGTGTTCATAATCTTGATTTCAAACTTTGCGTTTTCGCCTCAGGCAGGCGGAATCCCCCGGCAGATAAGCAATGCATATACGCCAACCGCCATTAGCGCCTCAAGCTTGCCAGTCGGCGGCGAAAATCTTAAATCTCCAGTGGAAGCTTGGCTTGACGCCGTCAACTGGTTCAAAGATAACGCCCAACCCACGGATGTTGCTGTGATGTGGTGGGACTATGGTAACTGGCTGAGCGACCTCGGAAACGTAACCACCTTAGCGGATAACACCACCGTTAACGGCACCCAAATCGCCAATATCGGTTTCATGTTCATGAGCGACGAGAATCAAACAATGAAAATGCTCTCCACATATGGGGAAGACCGTGTTAAATACATCGCTGTCTTCTTGGTGTTGGGTATTGGTGGTCAAGCCTCTGACAGCGAAAACTCGTATATCACCATCCCGTATGGTTTCGGTGACGAGGGTAAGTGGGTTTGGATGGCTCGTATTTCAGGCCAAGATAAGGATCGCTTCGTCAGAGACGGCTTCATATCAGAATCTCAAATGTGGACTAACGAAAGCTCGTTTGGAGAGTCGAATCCTAATACAAACCGATGGGAATGGAACGAACGCGGCCTAAACTGCACGGTTGAGGAACTCATGAGTTTCGCTGAAGTAACCTACTGTAACAGAATCACCGCACAAGGCACTTACACCCTCACGCCCTCATACTTTGCTACAGCGCCAACCTACTTTAAAGAAGCCTACTTCGCAGGAACAAACGTAGGACCACTTACCTACGGCGGGTTGATTCCAATCATTGCAATCTACGAAATCGACTGGGACCAATACAACGCAGACCACGGAATAACCTCTCCATAGGAAGCGGCGAAAAGTGTTTCCTAAGGTTCCCGACCAGCATAAAGTTGGTCGACCCTTAATCCCCAACGGCTTCGGCGTTTTCTATGTCCTCTTCGCAACAGTCTATCTTTTCTTAGTTTATTTCCTGCAAGAAAGTGCTAGCCCTCAACCTGTCTCTGCAGCATTCACCTTGGCAGCATGTGTGCTTTTCGGCGGCTTCATGGGCATGATGGATGACTGGATAGATCTCAAATGGCGCTACAAAGCCTTCATGCCGCTCATAGCTGCGTTGCCTTTGATTTACTATGCGCTGGTGACTGGCGCAAGAACCAGTATCACTCTTCCTTTTATCGGGCAAATCGACTTCGGGGTTGCCTACTTCTACATCTTGATTCCATTAATCGTCATGATAGTCACCAACACAGTTAACCAGCTGGGCGGATTAAACGGGCTAGAGTCCCTATGCCCCGCCATAGTAATCGCTGGCCTCATGGCTTTCACTCCGAACTATTATCTCATGGTAGGTCCCTTAATTCTCTGGCTTGTACTCGCCTACCTTAACTTGGCTGGAAAAATCTTTGTAGGCAACACGGGTTCCTTCGCGTTTGGTATGACACTGGCTTCCTTTGCCGTTATCTCCGATTTGAAGGTCAATCTACTGATCTCGATTTTGCCTTTCATATTCAACTCATCCATCATCTTACTCGCTGTGTTCTTCGTGCACAAAAAGGCGGCAGTAACATTTGACGGCAAACGCCTTTGCTCAGACAGCCGTAAAAGCCTTGTCACCACCATAACCTATCACCGCCCCCTTACTGAACGCCAAGTCGTCTTCACAATCGCAGCCATAGTCGCTATATTTACTCTGCTTGGTGCCATCGTCCAGTTGCTGTCTTAATGTTGCA
This sequence comes from uncultured archaeon, assembly GCA_963810275.1. Classification (GTDB taxonomy): domain Archaea; phylum Thermoproteota; class Bathyarchaeia; order Bathyarchaeales; family Bathycorpusculaceae; genus Bathycorpusculum. Next base: position 122,299 of record CAWENF010000014.1, on the reverse strand, counting down.
AAAACTTAAAACTGCGTAAACTGTAACTTCATTTGAGGTCTAATTTTGCCCCAACCCGACACATCAATAGTTGATTTGACACCTGAAACCATCGCTGATTTTGGCGTCTGTGGCTACAAAGATTTCGAAAAACAATTGGAACTGCGGCGCAAAATAACTTGGTTCAAAGAATACTATCCTAAGGGGCTTCGCATCAAAGCACTCATCTCCAAATCAGGTGGCTATCAGGGCATGCTCGAGTACATCCCCGGCGAGTATGCCTACCGTCCTGTGCAAGCGGATGGCTACATGTTTATTCACTGTATCTTTGTCGGTTTCAAGGGTGAGTTTAAGGGTAAGGGGCACGCCTCTGCCATGCTTGATGTGGTTATAGCTGAAGCCAAAGATCAAGGCAAGGTTGGTGTCGCAATAGTTACCCGCAAAGGGTCGTTTATGGCTAAAAAGGACATTTTTATCAAAAAAGGCTTTTCCGTTGTGGAAGCAGCTAAACCTGATTTTGCGTTGCTTGCACTGAAATTCAGCCCCGAAACCGAGAACCCTAAGTTCCAGGTCGCTCCAATCACAGGTTACGAGAAGGGTTTAACTATTATTCGTTCGCCGCAATGTCCCTACTCGGTTAAAAACGTGTATGCCATTATGCAGACCGCCAAAGACATGGGTATGAAGCCTTGGATTTCACTGATGCAGAATCAGTTCAGAAGTCACCCTGTGCGTTCGGCACCTTCTGCATTATCAAAGACGGGACGATATTGAGCCATCAACCAATCAGCAACTGCCGTTTTAAGAACATCATTAAAAAGGGAAATAAACCCGTTTCGCGTTGACTGCGCCCGCTGCTGGTTGTAATACCTCCACCACCAGTTCTAAAAATAGACGCTGACGCCAAAACAGGTTGCATAGCATAACCCGCTGAAAGAAGCAGTGCACAGCAAACTAACCGCCACTACTAATAGTTAAAAAAACAAAACCGCCGGGCTCTTTTAGATAGCAAAGTAGGCGCCTTGGTTTAGGCGAAAAAGCTTGCTAGCCGCGTCAACCCAATAATCTCTTCAAAGCTCAAGTTCAACGCATCCAACACCTGCTCAAACGTAGCTTGCAAATAAGCAACATACTTGTCTACATCAATCTCGTTTCTCGAAGCCAACTCTACGGGTTTAACGCCAGCATTCTCTTCTGCTGCGCTGTTGCGTGAAGACGACTTGATTACTTTTACGAAACTAATCTGGTCACCTGCGTGGATTTCTCTGCCGTTTTTCTCTAAAATTCTGGCGGCTTTAACATGTTGCGGCGTAGTTTTCGTGTAACTTGACAGTTCATCGCCTAGCACCATGTGGAAGGCTAATTCACTGTTATCTTTCCACTCACGCCGCTTAAGCACATTGTACCTTTCGCGCACGATGTTGGCGATGTCTTTTCGGGCTTTCTCGAAGTCCTCAGGGTTCTTAACCTGCGCCAACCGCTCCTTCATCTGGTTAAAAGCGTCCTTTATGAAAATCGGTATATGCTTCTTTTTACCCGTCAACCCCTTCACATCTACGTTACCGTTTTCCAGCACGCCGAGGTAGTTCTTTTTGCGGCTGCTAAACACAGCGTAGCGATAGGTTTTCTCCATGTCGATGCCCATACCGAGCTCGTGTTCGGTGTAGTGTATTACGTCTTCTATTTGCTCTTTAGTGGGGTTTTTGAGGAATAAGCTGTCGGTGTCGCCGTACAAAACCACTATGCCCACAGATCTGGCGTGGGTAAGGATTTGGGTGATACTGTATCTGCCGATGGCTGCGGTTGCTTCGGCAACTGGGGGGCAATAAAGATCAAAGCTGTCTGCTCCGAAAACGCCGTAACTGGCGTTCAAAATGACTTTAAGTGCTCCTTGTGCGATGCTATACCAGCTGCGTAGTTCTTGTGGCAGCGACTTGTCTTTGGCGCGGCTCTTATACCACTTCACACGCAAATCCCGCAGAGAACCGATCAGCAGGCTTTCTAAGGCGCGATGCTCAGTGCACACCCAATGCTGCGTATCAGGGATAGCATGGCTTCTGCAGCCAGGATGGTTGCAGCAGATAGACTGGTAACCCAAATTCCAAACCTTAATAATAGAAGGGTACAGGCTTGGAAAGTCCATAACCGCTACATTAAAGTGCACTCCAGGTGTCGGCTCAACCACGATTGCGCCCTTGTATTTCTTGCCCTTAATCACGGCGGTAGTGCTGGTTTTACCCTTTTTGGTCAGAATATCCTCGGCGTTTGGGATAAGAAAGTGTTTTTTACGGTGCTCACGGTGCATAAAGTTGCGTATCCACCGGCTCACCCCTTGGCGGCTGACGTCCTCCATGGGCATACTGCTGATGCGTGACAAAACCAGCATAAGCTTCATGGCGGAGTCGTCTCCGGCGCTGGTCAACTTGTACGTGATTTCGCTGTCCCGCATACAGTACGCTGCTAGTTCGCTGTAGTTCAGGTCGCCAAACGCTTTGTCAAGGTGGATTTTTTGGGTGCCGATAAGCGCTGTGCCTACGTCCTCGAGGCTTACATCCTTGTACTTCCCGCCGTAAGCGTAAATCTGCACTGAACGGTTGAAAAAGAACTTGTACAAATCAATGTGAATGCCGTACTTTAAGAGGCACACGCGTTTGCCTATGTCGATGGGAATGTCTTTTCTCGTGAACCCTAAATTGTACGCTCTGTGAGCTAGGAAGCGAAGGTCAAAGTCGTCTCCGTTAAACGTCAAAATGAAGGGGTACGTCCAGAGTATGTCAAAGACCTTTTTGACTAAGTCGTATTCGGAGTCGCAGTACTCAACATCCAAACCAGCGGTTAACTTTGTGTCGCCCTGCTCCATGCCTTCTCGTTTGAGTACAAGGACTTTGCGTTCGCCGTCGCTACTGTACACCGAACAAGCCATAACTGGGCATGCGCCTTCACGGGCGTCGGGGATGCGGTTTGTCAGCGGTGAGTACACTTCGATGTCTATGGCCGCCCTTCTGAATTTGGGTGCCGGATACTCCAAGAGCTCTGCCCACATCTCAGCGTACTCTTGCTCCTCAGTGGTGCACTCGGCGAATAAGCTGCGGATTTTTGTTAGGTTCTCTGTAGCCGCGTTGTTTGTTACTTGCACGAGGTTTCCGTCTTTGACTTCGTACTCCATACCCGGCAGTAAACCGCGGTCGTAAATGTATGATTGGTAATACTTGATTTTTGACTCCCAGATTTTGGCACCGACATCTTGGATTCTGGCTCCAAACACCTTCGTGTAGTCTTCGGGGATGATGTCTCGGATGGTACCTGACGGTCTGCCGCCTATTGCAAGCGGGTCTTTGCAGACGATTTTGGTGACTTCGACTGGGCAGTCGTTTAATGTATCAAGTCGCTGTTCAGCCTCGAAGTGGTCAAAGCCCGTGTGTGTCTTGACGCGTTCGAAGCGTTCCATATCTTCTTTGACTATGCTTGTCAAGCAATAGGGCAGGTGGCCGGTGTTGTCGTACCAGAAATACATGTTGCCCGATTTGGGTTCGTAAAGTTTCACCACGGCTTTGCGTTGGCGTCCATCGTAGGATGCCGAAACAAAGAACGATGGAGGTAGATTGTCGGGGGCGATTGGCGGATAAGGTTGGCGTTCCCGCTTTTCTGGCTTAACCACCGCCTCTTCAGGTGCCTTGAATTCCTGCGGCGGAGACGGTTGGGGCGGCGCTTCCGCTTTGGTTTTTGTTTTTTGTGTTGGTTTAGCTGGTTCGCTGCTGCACCAGTCTAGGAGTGTGCGCGCCATCCCTCTTTTTACCTGTGCCTTTCATATGGCGCGTTGAGAATAAAACGTTTCGTGACTATAAAACAAAATAACCCCTGTTATCCACAGGGTTATAATCGACGCGAAAAACCCAAAATTGCGTGTTTATTCGGTGAAGAAGCCGCTTAAATGGCTGCGCAAGATTGTCGGGTGATGTTTGTGTCTGTGGGTGTCGACTTCTTTTTTGGTGTCAAAAATTTTGCCGCACTCCATGCACATGTATTGCCCAGCGTGAGTTCCAGGTTTTACTCGACGCTTGACTACTTGACTCAACTTCAACTTACCTCTACAAGGAAAAATTGTTGATGGTTGCATATGATGTTGTGTGTGAAACAAATGTACACACACCTGTCTGCGTTTACGTTCTAAATTGTATTATATGTTCCATGTTCCATTTTTCTGCTATATAACGCTTCAAACTTGCTTGTAATCTAAATCGGCAACCAATATTAGCCAAAAAACCGATTGTCGTGTGACTGAATAAACCGAGTTAACATAGTGCTTTAAAACAACTCCCCACGGCAAAGCTGCAAATCTTCCCGTAAGCACCCGTAAGCAGGGCCGTCCTAACTCATAACAAGCAGCGACAACACAAGAACCTACAAACTCAAAGGGCTTATCGTCCTCGTTCCACTGATAAGCTCAGACCAAGTTTTCATCCCTAATCAGGTTGTACAAATCATAAACTAAACCTCCTCCACTGCAACTCTTTCTTTTTTACTGTCTTTTCGTCTCGGTTCTTGTTTCGTCGAGTTGCCTGGAAGTAGCGTTTTTCATCTTAGTGAGATGGGGTCGTAACATTTTATTTAGCACGAATTGCTGAAGGACGATAAAGCTATGCGGAGACTTTCACGAAGCAACAGAAAACCTGAAATTGTAGGCTTATTTAGGGCGATGTGGTTGTTTGGGATGTTGATTAAAAATGCTACGTGATGCCTGGACAGTTGCCATTGAAACTTTGAGTTGGATGGAGATGCGCCGTCTTAACGAACGCTCAGCACTGCTACGTACAACACGGCAGCTCAGTATATCCGATCCACAGGCTATCCGCTACGCCTATGCCTTGGTTGTCGAGGCTACCCGCAGAAAAAATCTCATTGATAAACTCATTAACACCGTTTTGGAACCCAAAAAAGTCGGCGAACTGAATCAGGGGTTGCAGGCTTTTCTGCGGCTCTACGTTTACCATACAAGAATCACCAAAAACTGGGGCAAAATCAACCTTAAAGAGGCGGAGCAAATTGCCAGTTTGGGTCGCTCGATTCTGGGTTGGGAGTCGATGCGTGAAGTAGAGCCGTACTTGGGCTTTCTATTGACCAGGCAACTGACGCCGCTTTTGGAGTCGGCGTCTGAAACCGAACGGCTGGCTCTGGAAACCTTCCACCCAACATGGTTTGTCGAGTACCTCATAAAACTCTTCGGCAGGCGAGAAGCTGAAGCTTTTCTCAAAGGCAGCCTAAACCCCCCGCCCACATACATTCGACTAAACACCCTCAAATCTCCTGAAAAGGAAATCCTTCAAAAAATCCAAGACGAAGGCATCCAAACGGAAAAAGTCGAACCTCTACGGTACACTTACAAAGTCATTGAATTTAAAACAACGCTAAACAACTCCGCCAGCCTCAAAGCGGGATTTTTTTACGTGCAGGACAAGGCAAGCTGCTTTGCTGCCCAAGCTGCAAACCCTCAACCCGACGATATGGTGTTTGATGTTTGTTCAGCTCCGGGTGCTAAAACCACTTTTCTTGCGCAGCTTATGGGCGATCAGGGCAGCATCGTGTCTTTGGATTTCAGTTTCAAACGCATTTGCACCTGGCAAACAGAGGTTGCTCGTATGGGTGCTTCGATTGCGGAGCCAGTGGTGGCGGATGTTTGTGTATCTGTGCCCTTGATTGGTGAGGCAGACCTTGTTGTTTTGGACCCTCCCTGTACTAGTAGTGGCGTGTTTGCCAAGCAGCCCTCTGCCAAGTGGCGGCTTAGCACTAAATCAATCCAAAACATGTCTGAGATCCAGCTGAAAATGATATTTAATTGCGCCGAAAAAGTCAAGGTAGGCGGCTATTTGGCTTATTCGACGTGCAGCATCACATTGGAAGAGAACGAGGGCGTAATCGGTCAGTTCCTCAAGTTTCACCCCGAATTCAAGTTAGTGGACATTTCGCCTGAACTCGGCCTGCCTGGGTTAGATGGTTACACGCAGTGCCGCCGCCTCTATCCCCACTTGCACGATTGCAACGGCTTTTTTATAGCTAAAATGCAGAAACAGGAACCCTAAAAAGCCCTATCCACATTCCCTTCTCGTGGGAAGCTGACAAAAACGCAGTTCAAAGACCAAGACCTACTCATGATACTAGTCAACTTAACAGGCATCATCGGGGGGGTCTTCCTCTTAACCATAATGCAGCCGCCCACCGACTTCTACTTCCTACTCCCAGCGTTTGCTTTGGCGGGTGTAGCTATAGCGAATCTGGTTTTGCTTCTGATTATTCAACTGGGCAAGGAACTCAACCAAAAAACAGCGTAGTGCTATTTGGCTTCAAAGTCGGTAAGCGTTTTCTGCGGAGTATCTTTGCTGTAAAGCGGATACGAAACTCGCACGCCATCCACTTTTGCCAACTCATGCATTTGGTGTGCAACCGCGTTTTCTTTGCTGATTATGTGCAGTACTCGGATGTTTCTTGCTGCCAGTGCATCGCTGATTAGGATGCGATGGCACTTGTAGGGCAACGCCTCAGCACACATCAACGCTACCCTGCCGTCCCGCGCTAATGCCACGATTTTGAGGAGTTGCTCGGTGAACTCTTTGGTTTGCATGTAGTCGGCGTAGCCTCTGAATTGTCCTTCTAAGGCGAGGTTTTTGCTGTTGGGTTTGGGGTGCCGCATGCCTCCGATGTCGGGGAGGGGGACGTATTTGACGCCGTAGTGTTTGAAGTGGCCAGGGAGGGCTTCTTTGTTGAATTCTGGGCTGAAACGGCTGCGCGGAAAAGCCCGTACGTCGATGAGTGTTGTGACCCCATGGATTTGCAGCAGCTGAGTGAATTCTTCTATGGTGCGAGTGCCGTACCCTAAGGTTAGAACGGTGATTTCCGGCTCTTTGTCCCTGCTCAAAACTGGCAGCCTCCAGCTTTAAATATGCGAGGTTAAGGTATAAGAATCTGGCAGCAAAACAGAAACCTTGACCAAGTCAAGAAATCTATACAAGAAGAATTTAAAGCCAAAACAGTCTCAGATGCTTATTTGAACAAAACGGGCACGGCTACTTTGGCTGTTTTCTTTTTGGTTTTGTTAGCGGTCACCTTATTCCCCGCTGCAGTTGCACAAGCAGCCGCGGTGCAACCCCTGTCCAGCCCGGTTATTATCGCCACCCTAACCTCCACTTCCACGTCTACACCTCCTCCAACACCCATACCTTCACCTACCGCTGTGCCTAACGTATCTTTGGATTATAGTGAAGTCAACCAAACAACCGAGGGCAGCGAAATAATAGTTGTCCTGCACTTAACGGCTACATACAACTTCGGAGGCACCGTAAACTACGATTTCTAGAATTTCGATTTACACATTCTAACGCCAAGAGGTGGATTAGAGCCCTTCCCCATGTATATGCTAACGGGCACCGTGAAGCTTTAGAAACCGGCAGCGTAACCCTCGGAAGCGACAACACACATGCAGATTTCACATTAACCTTCCTTTTCTCAACGATTCAAAGCAGCTTTGGCGGGGCATACACTTCGCATACTACGAGCTAGTGTACAACTCCGACAGCGTCTCACCCTCAACAACCCCACAACCGAAACCGTCACCCACCCCAACGGCAACTCCATTTATTTTTTCTTCTCCTTCAGCGTCTCCCACACAAACAACCTCTACTCAACCTGCTGCTGGTTCTTCATTGGATTGACTCTAGATTGGCTTCGCTGCAGCTTTAGGCTTTGTGGTTGCGTTGATGATTGTCTTAGTTGTTGTGTTGCTGAGGCGAATTAGAGTGCTGGAGGCGAAAGTAAATGGCAATTAAGAAAAATCTACGCACCTTTGCAGTTGCTTTGGTGGTTACTGGGGTTGCTGTTCAGATGCTTAGGTGCAGTCTATGCTCAGTCAATAGCTAAGCCGTCGGTGTCCAGTTTTTCAGTCAAATACGTCCCCTCAAGTTCCATTAGCGAAATCTACCCATACACAGATGAAACCACAACTACAATATACCAAAACAGAACCATACAAGTCCATAAAAAACCAGCCGCACCAGAGACAGCAGCCACCCAATATACTACAATATCCACGTTCGATCCCATTTTGAGGGTGACTGGGCTGAATTGTACTCGCTTGAGAAACTGGCTGCCAAACCTTATGATTGGGACACAGAAACATGGACCTCATCAATGTACCTGTTCACAAAAGATACGTCTTCGGCGTTTCAAACACCATCCAATCAAACGGCGGATATACCACAATAATTTTGCCTCTTGACGAAAACCTCCATACGCCTTGAAGCAAGTCGGCAATGTAGGTGTTTCTTGGTTCTACTCTTTGCAGCTTAGGGCTGGGTGTGTTCTATTAAGGTTTTTTCCGTGTACATGGTTGAAGTTCTGTCAACGCCTGCTGAATTGAGGGTGCTTACCTGTGTGAGGTCTGCTTTGATTAGGCGGCAGGTGCTTTGCTCAACATATGAGGTGCCGTTCATCTGTAGTGTCATGCCGTCTAAGCTTGTTAAGAGCGATGTGCCGTCGGTGTGGATTTGTAGTATGTTGCTTGATGTTTCTATGAGCATGGCTGTGTAGGTGCCTGCTGGAACTGTTACTTCCTCAATTCCCATGAACTTTAGCGTTACTTCGCCTGTTAAGCCGAGGCTTGTGTTGCCTGTGTTAACTGGTTTGGTCCAGATGTCGCCTGTTTTCACGCTGGGCTGCGCCAGATAAGCCATTATGGTTGGGTTGGTGGCGTTGTAGAAGATTTGTGGTCCGCCGGGTCCCATGAAGTTGTTGTAGTAGCTGGTTTTGCTGACGTTTACTGTGAGGGGGGTATGTCTCTTATTAGGGCTGGCTGCATCTTTATTGTTTCGTTTAGTTTGTAGTCTTCGCCGTTTACTGCTATAACGTCTATGGTTATGGTTGAGTTGGAGTTTTGGCTGGTTGTTTCTCCTGGTAGGTTTAGGGTGGCGTTAGCCATTTGGTTTGTTGCGGTGGTTTTAGTTTGGTAAACCATGTGTTCTCCCACATTGAAGTTGAGGCTCAAAGCCATGGTTGCGCCTTCGTCCTGCGTGGATAGAAGCGAGCCGGCGACAACTGCAATTAACGCTAAAGCTGCGGTTGCCGCGTACATTTTTCGGTGGCTTTTTTGGCTTTCTGGCGGGTTTGGGGTGAGGGTGGAAGAACTTTGGTTTTCTTGCCTAAACATCACTTGCATCTCCGCAGCCGTATATGGAATTCAAAATTTATAACTTGTTTGAATAAACCCCGCCAAAACCATTTTCCTAAAACAGAGCAGCATACACAAACCATCTTAACGCAATCCTGGAAAAAACGCTGCGACCAGCCCAAACCAGAAAGCAACGCAGCCAGGCGCAAACTCAAAAGGTAGCCCCCAACCATAGATATCCCCTCTTTACAGCGCATTTCCCAAAGTTTTTACAGCTTTCCAGCCGCCTTTCAGGTTTTCCTTTTATAGGAAAGGTTTTTAGTATAGTTATCGTATGAAGTTGTGAAAAAGTCAAGAGAGTAAAGTGAGGTTAACGTATTATGTCTGTATTTGCAGCACCAGGAGCATATGACCGTGCAATAACTGTTTTCTCACCCGACGGACGCCTATTCCAAGTAGAATACGCCATGGAACTCGTCAACCGCGGAGCCACCATACTTGGCATCCAAACCTCCGACGGCTTAGTTTTAGGGTCAGAAGAAAACATAGAGGTCCTCGAAGAAGCAGGCTACTCATGGAAAATCTTCCGAGTAGACGACCATATAGGAGCAGCCATCGTTGGCTTAAGCTCAGATGCACGCATTCTAATTGACCAAGCACGCATCTACGCTCAAAGCAACAAACTGACCTATGACGAACCCATCGACGTAGAAGTTGTAACCAAACGCATCTGCGACATTCAACAAATGTATACTCAACACGCAGGCGTACGACCTTTCGGTGTCTCCATAATATTCGGTGGAGTTGACAAAACAGGTGCACGAGTCTTCGGGACACACCCAAGCGGTACCTACCGAGGCTACAAAGCGACCGCTCTGGGGGCAGGAAGAGAAACCGTTCTAAACATCCTAAAAGAAGAATACAAAGAAGACATGAAACTCGAAGACACTGTCAAAATCGCAGTTAAATGCCTATTTAAAGCCCTCGAAGCCCGTCAGCTACCCCCAAGAATCAAAATTGCCGTCATCCCAGCAGCAACCAAAAAGATGGAGATGCTAAGCGATAGCACAGTGGAAGGCTTCATCAAAGAGCTGGGTTCAAGCAAGTGACTTAAATAATGAGCGAAAAGTTCACCGTAGCTCGCTTAACTAGAGAGAACGAACACTTCGAAATCTTAGTTAAACCAAACAAAGCACTCGACTATCGAAACGGCAAAATCTCTGGCATAACCGAGGTTTTAGCCGCAGAAACAATTTTTTCTGATGCAAACAAAGGGACCAAAGTCTCCGAAGACGCCATGCATAAAGCGTTCAAAACCGTGGATCCGCTCAAAATCGCAGATGAAATCTTAAAAAGAGGTACTTTGCAGCTTACAACCGACCAGAGACGCAGAATGGTTGAAGACAAAAAACGGCAAGTAATAGATTTTATTGCAAGACAAGCGGTTGATCCGAAAACAAATTTGCCTCATCCACCCTTGCGCATCGAAAACGCTATGGATCAAATTCGCTACTCGATTGACCCTTACAAGTCAGTTGAGGAGCAAGCTAAAGATATCGTTAAACTTTTGCGACCTATTCTGCCTCTTAAGGTGGAGCAGATTAAAGTTGAAGTAAAAATCCCCACACAGTTCGCTGCCCGAGCCTACGGCACCGTTAAAAATTTGGGCATCATCAAACGTGAAGAATGGCGGAGTGACGGGTCATGGTATGGTGAACTAGAGTTGCCAGCAGGTTCATACGCTTCACTGCTAAACAAGTTGGGCGACGCTACAAAAGGAACAGGAGAAGCGAAAATAATCTAGGTAATATGAAAGACAGGTGATTTTATGCCAACATTCTTTGAAAAAAAACAGCTCGTGACCCCGGGAGAATTGCTCGCAGATGGCGACTATTTACCCGGTGAAAACACATTCGTTGAAAATGGCAAGATTTTCGCACAAAGGATTGGACTCGTAGACAGCGACAACAAAAAAGTAAACGTCGTGGCACTTAGAGCTTTTTACGTGCCAAAAATGGGTGATATAGTAATTGGTACTGTAGTCGAAGTCGGCTTTAACGGCTGGATAGTCGACATCAAATCACCCTACACTGCTATGCTTCGTGCATCAGACGTTTTAGCTAGGCCCTTTAAGCCTCAAAACGACGAGTTAAGCTCAGTCCTAAACGCAGGCGACTTAATCGTAGCCAAAATAGCATCCTATGACCGTGCACACGACCCCCAACTCACTGTAGGTGAACCAGGTTTAGGAAAAATAACACGCGGCCAACTCCTCAGAGTGACACCAACAAAGATTCCCCGTATCATCGGACGCAAAGGCTCCATGATTTCCATGATTAAACAGGAAACAAACTGCCAAATCATACTTGGCTTAAATGGTGTCATCCTAGTCACTGGCAAAAACCTACAAGAGGAAGAAATTGCCATTGAAGCGATCCGGAAAATTGAGGAAGAATCTCACACCAGCGGCTTAACTGACCGCATCACTCAATTATTGAAAGACAAGAAACTACCACCCATAATGGAGTAAATACAACAATGAATGAAAAACACGATAAATTAATCGATAAAAAAGGCATCCGCGGCGACGGAAGAAAAGCGGATGAGCTGCGCCCCGTTAAACTGCAGGTCGGCGTCCTTCCAAACGCTGACGGCTCAGCATACATTGAACATGGAAAAAACAAGATTTTAGCCGCAGCATACGGTCCAAGAGAAATGCACCCCAAACACCTTGCACAAGCAGACCGAATGGTACTTAGGTGCCGCTATCACATGGCGCCATTCAGTGTGCAAGAACGTAAATCTCCAGCGCCTTCACGCCGCGAAGTTGAATTAAGCAAAGTCATAAAAGAATCCCTTGAACCGGCATTGTTCCTTGAACTCTACCCACGCACAGGCGTTGATGTATTCGTCGAGGTCTTGCAGGCCGATGGAGGCACCAGATGCGCCAGCATTACCGCCGCGGCTTTGGCTATTGCCGATTCCGGTGTCCCGATGCGTGACTTAGTTGTTGCGTGTGCTGCAGGCAAAATTGACGACACAGTCGTTTTGGACCTTTATGACGCTGAGGATAAGTTGGGCTCAGCAGACGTGCCTGTCGCTTACATGCCTAACCTGAACGCTATCACATTGCTTCAGATGGACGGTGTTCTTGCTCCTGAAGAGTTCGAGAAAGCAGTCAACATGGCTATGGAAGGCTGCAAGCAAATCTATGTAATGCAAAAGGAAGCATTAAAAACAAAGTATATGGTTGTTAAGGAGGCTGAAGAGTAATGTCCTCACTTATAACTAAAGTTAGAGCAAAACAGATAGAATCACTCTTAGAAAAAGGCGAACGTATAGACGAACGCTCACTAACCGACTACCGTGAAATCAAAATTGAGCAGGGCATAATCGAGAAAGCTGAAGGTTCCGCCCGTGTTCACCTCGGAAATAGCGAAGTGCTCGTCGGCGTTAAAGTTGAAACCGGAGAACCCTTCCCAGACACACCAAACAACGGCGTAATGACCGTTAATGCAGAGCTTGTGCCTTTGGCTTCTCCACATTTTGAACCTGGTCCACCAGACGAAAAGAGTATTGAACTCGCCCGCGTCGTTGACAGAGGCATTAGAGAATCCCATGCTATTGATACAGAGAAACTAGTTATTGAAGCAGGTAAAAACGTTTTTGTCGTATTCGTAGACGTGTACGTGTTAAACCACGACGGTAACCTAATCGATGCATCCGCAATCGCAGCAATGGCCGCATTGATGAACACCAAGATGCCCAACTATGAAATCAAAGACGGCGAACTCAAAATAAAGCAAGGCTACACACCACTACCCCTGAAGAGCAAACCGATCACCGTCACCATCGGCAAAATCGCAAACAAACTCATCGTTGACCCCTGGCTTGAAGAAGAATCAGTAATGGACTCACGCATCACCTTTGCAACCAACGAAGACGGCAACATCTGTGCTATTCAGAAGGGAGGCTCAGGCTTTTTCACACCGCAACAGATTTTAGATGCATCAAAGATTGCTCTGGAGAAAGCAGCTGAACTGCGCAAGAAACTAAAGTGGTGAACTAAAAGTTGCCGAAGACAAAGAAAGTAGGTCCAACTCGAGGCTTAGGAACCCGTTACGGCTCCACAGTCCGCAAACGCTACGTTAAAGTAGTTACCGAACTCAGAAAACCCCACCGCTGCCCGCAATGCGGCTTTGTCCGCGTCCATCGCGTTAGTGTTGGAGTTTGGAGCTGCAACAAATGCAGTTATACCTTTGCAGGAGGAGCTTATACGCCCTTCACGAAACTCGGCACAGTTGCTAAACGTGCAGCTAAAGGCAAGCAGCTTGCAGAAGAAGCCCAGCAAGCGGCGTCCGTAGCTGAAGCCGAAGTTGTTGAGTCGGCAACTGAGGAAGAAACCGAATCTGAGTAATCCTACTCTTTCTATTTTATTTTTTTGATTATTTGGTCTTAGGGAAGACTTTGTCTCGTTTTTCAAAATTGTTTTGGGTTATTTTTTAGTTGTATTTGCATAGGTATCTTGCCACTCCTCTTTCAGCAGATTGTGCCTTTGCATATGTTTTAAGGTTGAAATGTGCCTGTGTTGCTTGATAGTTGTGCAGGTTGTTACAAGTTTACTGAGCAAAATTACTTTGATTACGAATAATTCATTATACTATCAAACCATATTGAAAAATGAGGAAGATTGAAATGTCCAATAGAACATCCGCAACCCTGCACCTAACTTTTGACTCCGAAAAACAGCTTGACGCACTTCTCGCTGCTTTGCAGCCTGAGGCGAAGGTGCCGCCGACCCATCGCTCCTCTGTAAGACTGCAAAAAAACGGCGCCGTTTTGAGTCTAATTGCGGAAGCAGAGGACACCGTAGCGCTACGGGCAACCCTTAACGCGTACCTGCACTGGATACAATCTATCCTAAATGTGCTCAAAACAGTTAAAACGTAACTTTGCGTTTGCTTCTGTTTTTTCTTATCCTGTAACCAATTCTACAGCAAACAAGCTTGATCACAATTTGGAAATCTCAAAATTTTTTATCCAGCACATTTCGAAATCCGGAACCAGAAAACCTTGGTCAGAAAATACTTCAAAATAATCTATATTTCAGTAGGCATAACAATCTTCATCTTAACCTGACAGTCTATACGCCAAAACTGAAGGTTTCCGTGGTTATTTCGGTTTAATCAGTAAAATCAACATTCCCCGAAGTTCCTACACCGAACTCCAAAGGCTGCTTACTTATTTAAAGGATTACTTCTTTCTAATTCCATAAATTAATGTGTCACACCGCCGAGCTGCATCTGAAAGCAACGCTGGATTCTTATAGACCACATCGAAACCTGTGCCTTTTTGTGAAATCAGCGCTTCTATGTCGCCGTAAATTTGCTGGATGATATTGTTTTGCTTGGTCATAGTCCCCAGATACGCCCAATGGGTATCGGAAGCCAAAGTTATAATCTGTTGACAACATGTAGGCGGCGTTGTGGTAGCCGCCGTCTATGCGGGCATGGTATTGGTTCAAAGAAAAACCTTCGTTAACCCTCTGCATCACCTGAATTCTGCTTTTTGTCAATGCTACAAAAAGTCTCACAAAGCCTGATAAAAATTCATGTTCTGTATATTTTTTCGTAAAAAATTTTATATGAAACGATGGATTGTATATGCGGAACAAGTTTAGAGCGGAAAGTTATGATTTTCCAGAACAGACTCTTAGAGGGCGCCATTTTCGACATGGACGGCACAATGTTTGACACGGAGCGGTTACGCTTCAAAGTGCTCAAACAAGCCTCAAAAGAGTTAACTGGCAAAGAAATCGACGACCAACTTCTCTACAACTCGTTAGGTGTATCCGCAGTTACCGCCGAGAAATTTGCAAAACAATGGTACGGCGAAGATTACCCCTACAAAAAAATCCGTGAACGCGCCAACCAACTTGAAGTCGGCAGCGTCCGCCAACACGGCGTCCCAGTCAAACGAGGACTATACAACCTGTTGGAACGCCTAAAAAGAAGCGGCGTACTTATCGCCCTAGCCACTTCCAGCCGACGGGAAATCGCCGAGGAATACCTGCTTAGCGCCAAAGTGCTACGGTTCTTTGATATAATGGTGTGCGGTAACGAAGTGCAAAAAGGCAAACCGGACCCTGAAATCTTTCTTCAAGCCGCGCGGGAACTAAACTGCGATCCAGCTAATTGTTTCATTTTTGAGGATAGCCAAAACGGAATCTTGGCAGCCCACGACGCCGGCGGAGTGCCTATTTACATTAAAGATATCAAAGACCCAGACCCGGAAGTCAAAGCTCTGGCGTTTAGATCATACAAAAAAATGACTGACTTGGTTGCTGACTTCATTGGTGAAATGCCAAAGATGGGTATGCCAAGCTTAAACGAGCATTTCCCCCAGAGTATAGGTTACCAAACTGCGTTTATCCATGGCTTCGGAGCCATGGGCGGCGGTTACTTGGCGCAGATTTTCAGCCAC
This sequence comes from uncultured archaeon, assembly GCA_963810275.1. Classification (GTDB taxonomy): domain Archaea; phylum Thermoproteota; class Bathyarchaeia; order Bathyarchaeales; family Bathycorpusculaceae; genus Bathycorpusculum. The sequence continues at coordinate 106,683 of CAWENF010000014.1, read as the reverse complement.
TGGGACGGATACACACGTCCACGTAAAGTCATCGGCGCAACCTCCAACGCCACCATACGCCAACTCATAAACGCACTTGGACGCTACCACATCCAGTACGAGCGGCTCGCCTACTTCCAAACTATCTCACATGTGCTACTGATTGACATTAACGACGAAGCCAAAGTCGCAGAAATGTACCGGAAATCTCAGATAGTTGGGCTTGCCATTCCTGAAAAGGCAGTACGTTCCTCAGCTAAAGCCATTGCTCAAGGCTTGATTGAACGCTACGACGATGGTGCCTCTCCCCTAACAATACTAATCGTGATGAACAAAATCAACGCTGCCCGCTTTGTCAGAAAACACGTTTTCCACGCGTTGCAAGATTTAACAGGCAAATCTAAAGCGTTGAAAGTCATAAAATCTACTTTCTTCTCAGAAACCGTGGTTAACCGCATGGTTTCACGACTCAGTGACGAGGTGGTTTTGCAGCGGCTTCAGGTAAAACTAACAACGCTTCACAACAGCATAGTTAACTACTCGGGAAAGATTGACGAAATCTTTGAGTTCTACAAAAGTTTCACGCAGCTGCAGGATTTGCCTAAATCGCTTAAAAATGGCACTAACGCTGCATCCAAAACCAAGACCCTTGCAAACGACATCTTGCTCATAACCCAGTTCGCCGAGGAACTCAGCAAACTAAACATAGCCCTGTTTAGCAGCGAACCCGATATGCCCATATACGCAAGTAAGGGTAGCCCGCTTCTTGAACGCATGCGACAAGTAGTCACTGTAGATGACATCAAATCGATGCAGGAAATTAAAAACCGCCTCTCGAACGGTCCCCACGCAGTAATCGCTTGGTACTCAGCGCTTTTAGGGTACAAAAGCATCGGGCAAGGCATGGGTGACTCCCGCGTTTCACAATTGGCTGAAAGCATAATTATAAACGAAATCAAACCCGCCCTACTCAGCGAAAACCCTGATCAGAAACAGTACATTAACTCCATTACCCGCAACTTTTTCAAGCGGTGCCGGGCAAGCTTCCAGGACGACGTACTACGCGTCGGAAGAGATCCACTGCGCAAACTTCAACAGGACGAACGCATAATGGGCAGCATCCATTTAGCCCAAAAATATGGGTTACCCACCTCCGGATTAGAGTTCGGAGCAGCATGCGCCATAATGTATTCAGTACGCAGGCAAAGTGGCAACGATAAAGAAGCCAAAATAATTCGTGAACTTTACCAGAAAAACAACCGCGTCGAAGATGTTTTAACCTACAAAGGCGAGTACAACAAGTCAAAATATGTAGGATTAGACCCTGAAGCAGATGCTCCCCTCATTAGTCGAATAGCAGCGGGCTTTGAAAACCTGCAAAAAGAGTTGGATGAATACAGTGAATCAAAGCAGTAACCTACTTTTTCGGCTTACGATTGATGGATATTTCTGCTAGGGAAGGTTTAAATAAACACCAAGTCATTTCGTATATGCTTCAAGCTAAAAAACGGATGAAAACTCAGCATGTCACAGGAATACCGCTATATTGTACGTATCATGGGTACAGACGTTCAAGGTACCGTTAAGACAGGCTACGCAGTGGCGCACGTGAAAGGCGTCAACTCAAGTCTTGCAAATGCAATCGTCAAGAAGGCAGGCGTAAACCCTGATCTCCGTATCGGCTTCATCACCGATTCAGACGTCGCCAAAATCGAGGACGTTATTCGTGACCCACCAAAATATAACATCCCTGGCTGGATGTTTAACCGCCGAAAAGACAGCGAAACAGGTAAAGACATGCATGTCCTAGCCGCTGACTTGGCATTCAAAATAAAAACAGACATAGATGGCGCAAAAGAAATCAGGTCTTGGCGTGGATACCGACATGCTTACAGCCTGAAAGTAAGAGGACAAAGAACCAAAACCACTGGTCGCGCAGGCAAGTCTTTAGGTGTTAAGAAAAAGACTGTGCAAGGCAAAGCAGGAGGTAAATAAGCATGGGAGATCCAAAGAAGCAACGTAAAAAGTTTGATACGCCGCGTTTCCGTTGGCGTAAAGATGTACTTCAGGAAGAGCTCAAACTTCTTGGGCAATACGGTTTACGTAACAAACATGAACTCTGGAGACACAAAACAACATTGTCTAAAGCCAGAGGCATCGCCCGTTCACTCATCAGCGAATCAACCGAAACACGGGCAAAAATGGAAAACGAACTTCTCGCTAAACTTAAAAAGAGGGGAATCCTGCAAGAAACCGCAGTGCTAGACAACGTGCTCGACTTAACCATTGAAGACATCTTGGAGCGCAGATTGCAAACCATAGTTTTCCGCAAAGGCTTGGCCCGGACAGGTTTTCAGGCACGCCAACTCATCACTCATGGTCACGTATCCATCGACGGACGCCGCGTGACTATTCCAGGCTATATCGTGCCAAAAGAGGAAGAACCAAAAATTGCCTACTCAATCGACAGCGACCTCGCTAAGCAGGAGCATCCACTACGTCTCGGTTTATCCGTCGTAGCAAAACAACCTGAAATCAGGACCCCACAGCGTGGACGCAGAGGCGGACGTGGAGGCGGCAGATTTTGAGCAACATGACAAACAGTAAACGTAGTGAGAAATGGGGCATAGTCCACATTTTTAGCTCATACAACAACACCCTAATCCACATAACAGACATATCAGGCGCAGAAACAATCGCTCGCACCACAGGCGGCATGTTCGTCAAAGCTGACCGCATGGAATCTTCACCATACGCAGCCATGAGAGCAGCCACTGGAGCAGCAGAAATCGCACGTGACAAGGGCGTCACTGCAATCCACATTAAAGTTCGAGCACCAGGTGGTTCTGGTCCCAGAACTCCTGGTCCAGGTGCGCAGGCAGCCATCAGGGCGCTGGCACGTTTCGGATTCCGCATTGAACGCATTGAAGAAGTTACGCCTATTCCGCACGACGGCACAAGACGACCCGGCGGCAGAAGAGGCAGAAGAGTCTAACCTCTTCTCTCCCATTTTAAGGGAAAAATACAAATAATGCACCGAAATATCCTATTGACCGCACAGCCAAATTAGGAAGCTTATTGGAGTGTCTCAGCAAGTGAAAATTGAAATCTTAGAAAAAGACGATATCAACCTCCGCATAGTTGTTAAAGACGCGGATGTTCCCTTAATGAATGCACTGAGGCGTCTAGCGCTTGCTGAAGTCCCATGCATGGCAATCGAAGAAGTCGTTATGATTGAGAACACCTCGATTCTGCAAGACGAAATCATCGCCCACCGCTTGGGTTTGACTCCGCTTAGGACAAACCTCGACACATACAATTTGTCAGAAGAATGCGAATGCCAAAGCGAATTCGGCTGCCCACAATGCAGAGTAACTCTAACGTTGGATGCTGAAGCCCAAGAAGGCACACGCACAGTTTACAGCGGCGAAATTGTCTCCGAAAACCCCGAGGTTCTCCCAGTATCCGATAAAGTTCCAATAATTAAACTGGCAAAAAACCAGAAGCTTAAGCTTGAAGCATACGCGCGCCTTGGACGAGGCAAAACCCACGCTAAGTGGCAACCTGTCTCTATGTGCGCATACAAATACTACCCTAAAATCAACGTTCCCGCAGAAAAATGCACCGACTGTCAGAAATGCGTTGAAATCTGTCCTAAAAAAGTCTTCCAGATGAAAGACGACAAGGTGGAAGTCAAAGACCTGCTGGCATGTACACTTTGCATGGACTGCGTTGAAGCTTGCCCACAGAAGCCTTCCCCATTGAATGTTGAGTGGGAGAAAGGTCAATTCATCATGAATGTTGAATCTTCAGGTGCTCTTCCCCCTGAACGGGTACTCAAAGAAGCATCGAAATTGTTAGGTAAACAACTAAACGAGTTTGAAGAACAAATCAAGGCTGAACAACAATGAGAGAAACCAAAACCACCAATCCACAACTAATCGAAGTCATCCGTCTCCTACGTAAAACTAGCAAAGAACAGGAAGCTCCAATCTGGGCTGACGTAGCAGACTATCTTGCTCACACACGTAGACAACGTGTCGCCGTCAACCTGAGCAACGTAAACAGGCACAGCGAGAAAGACGGTGTAGTGGTTGTTCCAGGCAAAGTGCTGGCTTCAGGTGCACTGGACCACGCAGTAACAGTGGCAGCTTTTGAGGCTTCAGAATCTGCTAAAACCAAACTGGAAGCGGCAAAATCCAAGTGCATCACAATCCAAGAGCTCTTAGCACAAAACCCCAAAGGCTCAAACGTAAAACTTATCCGGTGAAACCAGAAATGCAAACAACAACAAAATCTGCAGTTACTTTTGTGAACGCTGAAGGTCAAATTGTCGGCCGTATGGGCAGCAAAGTAGCTAAAATGCTTCTTAACGGTGAAGAAGTAATCATCCTAAACGCTGAAAAAGCAGTTTTCTCAGGTAAACGAAAGAGCAAAATTGCTGAACAACATCTTTTCCTAGAAGTCGGTGCACCCGCCCGTGGACCATTCCACTACCGCCGACCTGATCGGTTCCTGCGCAAAAGTTTCCGTGGTATGCTTCCAATGAAACAGGCGAAAGGTAAAAATGCCTACAAACACCTCAAGGCATACTCTGGGTGTTCCAGCAGAATTCAAAGATAAACCAATGATCCAATTTGATGAAGCTCAAGTAGCAAACCTTAAAGGGCCACACTTCACCCTTGCTGAAATGGCAAAAGAAATTGGGTGGAGAAACAGGATGGAGTAATTATTATGCCAACAACAACAAAAAAAGTTTTAGTAGTAAGTGGAAAACGTAAAACAGCAGTCGCTCGTGCCATCATACGGCAAGGCGTCGGTAAAGTCCGCATAAACCTAACTCCAGTTGAAATTTATGCACCAGATATTGCCAAAGCTAAAATCATGGAGCCTCTTCTCCAAGCTGGCGGCGATGTATGGCAACAAGTCGATATGGACGTCAGGACAAGTGGCGGCGGCTACATGGGGCAAGCAGAAGCAGCGCGCATGGCAATAGCCAATGGTCTTCTCAAATGGACCAAAAGCAGCCATCTGCGTACAGTATTCAATGAATATGACCGTACAATGGTTGCTGGCGATAGCAGAGCTAAAGAAACAAAGAAAGTGGGCGGATCAGGCGCACGTTCCAAGGAACAGAAATCGTACAGGTAGGAGATAGAAGAAAGTGATTATCCCAGTTAGATGCTTCACCTGCGGCAAGTTGGTTGGAGACCGATGGGACGAATTCACTCGGCGCATAAAGACTGGCGAGAACGCAAGCGACGTGCTTGACAGCCTCGGAATTAAACGGTACTGTTGCAGGCGTATGCTGCTCTCCAACGTCGAAATCATTGATGAAGTTCTTCGCTTCTATGAGGAAGCTGAGAAACGAAAAGAAGCCCGAAACTTCTATTAAACTTCCCCAACCCATTTCACTTTTATTTTCCAATCAACTGCTATATGGCTATTGCGTCTTTTCAGTGAATCAAAAGCTAAATTCCATCCGCTCGATTTATTTTGTTTTCGATGCATCAGGTGCGCTATATTGACAATAAGCTGTTCGCTTACCTCCTACGCATTTTTGCCCAACCTTGGATACAAGAACTAAAAACCGACATCCTACCTGTCCTGCTATCCAAAGGACAAAGCCTTAGAATACTTCGCACCGCGACCTGCAAGAAGAAGCAGTCGTGTCAATAACAGTAATTTGGTAGCTGCCTACGTCCAGCGAATAATTCCCAAGCATCAGCCAGAAGGTTCATAGAAGCACGACGGAAAAAACCCGTCACTTACCCAGAAAAGCAACGCGAACTCGCGGAAACATCGAGAAACTTTTGCATTCTATTTAAACGATATGAACTAGCAAGTTAGCACCCGACGGTGGAGTAGTCATCAATGTACCTTTTCAGCAATCAAACATCAGAAAGAGACATCCGTATGCTCGCTAACCCGTGTTTCATCTACTACGCGATGGCAATACTTCTGATGTTAATTAAAGCCATCTTTTTTCAGCCTCACTTTTTACACTTCATATCAGGCTGCTCGATACTGGATACGCTTTATGTTCTGGTGGCCAACATTCTTACCGTACTTGAAATATTGATGCAGATTGGCTAGGTTAAGGATGATTTAAATATCCAGAGGGGGCTTTGCTGGCTGGAAAACAGTTGCCCACTGGGATGTGGCGGATGGACTATGCAAAAAACAGAAGAGAAGCAACCTGCGGAGCAGTTATGCTTATCCTGAACATCGTAAGGGTCACTAAGGGGTTTTGTGGCTAAAAAAACGCTGTGAGCGACATATTCTCAGTAGGAGGTTCAACGGTACCCAGCATGTAGGTTGGGTGCTTCTCTAAATTCAACTCGGCGGTGTAGGGGGACTTGTAGTATGACAACACCGTATCTGCTTTGCTAAGCGTCATTTCTTTTAGGGCAATGTTTCTTGCGCTGCCCTCGTGAGACGGGTAGGTGGCTATTACTATGATTTGGTGTTTGAGGGCTAAATTCGCGAGGTAAGTGATGATTTGTCCGTATGCCCGCTGAGTTTCTTCTTTTGGGAAAGCGTTGTCGATGAACAAGTTTGCGATGTCTGAGACTATGACGAGTTTTGCGTTGCAGCTAAGCAGTTTTTCTTCCAGCTTATCAACTATTAGAGAGGTGAGTTGGTAGGCGGTGAATGCACTAAAGTTGTAGATTCGTTGGCGTACGCCGTGGGGGTTGAGGTGATTGGTTTGGGCATAGCGTGCGATTTTGTCGGCTGAAAAGGTGTTTGCACAGTCGATGTAGATTACGTTGCCGCTTAACCCGCCTAGCTGAGTGGGTAGCTGTGCCCGGACGCAGAGCATGGCGGAGAGTATTGAGACGCTGTTTGAGCCGTGGATGACAGCGAATTCTCCAGGGGTGAATCCTGGGTAGAGGTCGTCTACTTCTAGAGTGTTGAATGTGAATTTCTGCTGTGCCATCTGGGGCTTAACTATTATGTTTTGCATCACGGCTTGGTGTCTCCAACTGTTATATTGGCAAAGTATCGCCTGTTTTGTCTATTTAAAGCATCGAGGAAAAGACCACGCCATGGAGGGGGGAGGTAACTGAAACTGAAAGCTAAAAACTGAAGGGTTACGCCTGCTTCATTTGGCGCTCTCTAATTTCCTTCTGCTGCTTAAGTAGCGCTGTAGCCAAGTTTACTAGCATAATCACTGCAAAAGCGAACACGGCGATGCCGACCCTGACCATTAAATCAATGTCCGGCAGGTAAATAACAGCCATCATAGCCACTATCATCAGCACCAATGAAAGCACTTCTTGAACGCCGCTAAGCATCCTAATGTTTCCAAAACTCATATTTCTTTAACCTGTACCCTGAGACCAACACACGGGGAGATAAAAATTTTCTGCTCTCACAACCACTTATAAATGGGTGATAGTCTTCTTAAAAAACGACGCCAACCGACGGCTAAACTCAGCTACAAAACAGCATACACCAAAAATAAAAAGGAAAGGTATGTGTTAAGGCAGCTTAGAGATTGCCTGTGGAGACTTCTTTAACTCTGCTTTCGATGAATTCAGCTACTTTCTCTTCGCTGAATTTACGATCGCTCTCCTGAGCATAAAGCTGCTGTTTCACAGTTGCCAACAGTTTCTCGACGTCGACGGGTTTTAGTAAGTATGCGTCTGCGTTTTTGTTTAAAGCGGAAATAGCGTTTTGCATTGACGGGTAGCCGGTGACCATGATTTTGCGGGTTCGGGGCACGCCGTCTTTGAGCATTTTAAGAAGTTCTACGCCTTCCATATCGGGTAGTCTGATGTCTAAGAGTGCGATGTTGTAAGTTTCCTCTTGAGTTTTTTGGATGGCTTCTTTGCCTGTAGCAGCGAGGTCCACTATGTAGCCTTCGTCTTGCAGTATAACTTTCATGGTTGTGCGGATAGTTTCGTCGTCGTCGACAACGAGGATTCGGGGATGTTTATCCATGCATTTTCACCTCCTCCTTTTGTTTTATGTTCAAAAGGTAAGTATAACTTGAAATTCGTGCCCTAGGTTTTACCGCTTGAACCGTTATGGTTTCGCCGTGGATTTCCATGACGGTTTCTCTCTCTCCAAATAACCCTTTTCTGAACGGGCTTATTCCTGTGAATTCCTCTTTCTTTATTCTGATGCATACCTTACTGGCGTGGTTAATCGATACAATGTTGTTTTTTAAATCCAGCAGAATAATTAACGTGATGAAGGTGTCACTTTGTTTTCTGACCCGCTTGCCCTCCTCCATTTAGCTGCGCCTCTGCTTGCTTTTCTCACTTTCCAATTTGACCTTTACCATTTTTAAGTAGTCTTCAAAAGTTAAGTTAGGAACCAGCCAATTTGGACCCGTCCACTTGTATTTGCATTGCACTTTTTCGTTTAGGAACTTCATTATGAGAATTTCAATTTTTCTCGAAGCTTCCCCAAAAATTTTGTCTAGGGCATCTGAGAACTCCACTGATTGGTTAGGGATTTCGTTCTTGGGGAGACCGAATTTTGTTTGAAGATGGAAGTAGATTGATAATCGAACGTTTTCTCCCAGGGTTAGTAAGGCTTCATCTATCGATTGCAGTAGAATTGCCTCATAGTTTTGGTCCCTGTCTTTTTCACCCAACGATTTCATCTCGATACTGTGCCCTTTAGTGTTTAGTCTCAGAGCTGTTTTTACTGTTAATTGGACGGTATGAAAATAAAGGTGTTATGAATTTTGAATCTTCATAGCAAATGTGTCTAAGTATATATAAAACTTTTAAACAACATGGAGTTATGTATTTGTTTGTGGGCGTTCAAAGTTGATTTCGCCATTAAAATTAAAGTTAAGTGTTAACTTTGCAACGCACTACTCTTGATGACTATTTGCTTTAGGTAAAAAAACACATAGCACAATCTTTCTTTTTCTCCTTGTTTCTATACTTTTTTGTTATCATCTCTAGAATCAAAATTTTCGATGAATGTCGAAAAGCCTATTAAATTCAAAAAAATGTTCCATAGATAAGCTTATTCATGATTTTTGAAGAAGAAGATAATGATTGCCGTTACGATGAAGATTGCGACTGCGATTATTACCAAGAAGAATAAATTCGTTGATTAAGCAATCTACATCTTTCTATTTTTGGCTATGCCCAATCAATGAATCATTGAAGAAGTTGATACCGAAAAAATTCCAGAAAATTTTTGGATCGCCCGCGTACCCAAGACTGGTGCTTGGGTAGTTTTAATTTCTGACTAAGTGGATTTTTTGAACGATTTTTCGGTTTCTGAGGCTCCGTTCAGACTATTACTGTTCGATGACTGTTAAAGTTAAAGTTGAAACTACGCCGTTGATGTTTCTTAGTCGATGTGTTACGGTTTCTTTCATTTCTTCTGCTGAGTCGGCGGCAACTTTGACGACTAAATCGTAGACGCCGTAGGAAACGTAGACTTCTTTTACGCCTTGGGTTTTTTTGATTTCGTTTAACACTTTGTCTTCCGATCCTGATCCAACATTGATCAATACGTATGCTTCAGACATTGAAATCCCCAAAAGGTACCGCTGCGATCTCTAATTAAACTTTGCAGCCAGCCCCGAAGATCTTCACGGAATTCAGGGATTTAGAGGGAAGCAAATAGATCAGAACTATAAAAAACAAAATAAAAATAATTTGGCCTTTCTCTCTACCTATGCTCTCAACTATTGAAGGGACTTCATTTGTCGAATGAAGTACATCCAGACGCTGAATTTCGAAGATTATGAATTTGAAGTCACAAGCGTCAAAACCATTGATTAAGTCAAGAAGCAGCCCATGCCGGGATGGCAAAAATATGGCGAATTAACTGTTACTGGCGAACAGGTTCATTTCTACAAAAAACCTAAAAGGTTTTCTAACGCTTAACCTTTACCAGAACAGGAGTATAAACGCAACCAACATATGTATAAGCTTTTATACGTTTGATACTGATGGATGTTTTAAAAAACATCAAGCGTTTCCGTGAGAGGGGTAAAAGGCTAAGTGCCGTACATCAAAAAAATCGAGTTAAAAGGCTTTAAGTCTTTTGGGCCACAAACAGTTAAGGTCAACTTCGAGAAGGGGTTCACAGCAGTAACTGGTCCCAACGGAAGCGGCAAATCTAACATCATGGACGCCCTGCTTTTCTCTCTGGGAGAACTTAGCACCCGACGACTTAGAGCAGAGAACAGTGCAAAGCTGATTTTTCATGGCTCCGAAAAAGCGGGTTTAGACAAGGCTAAGATGGCTAAAGTCGTGGTTCAATTCGACAATAGCGATGGCTTAATGCCAGTAGATACTACAACGGTGACCATTTCGCGAGAAGTTTACCGCAACGGTCAAAGCGTCTACCGCCTCAACGGGCGCCGCATGAGCCGTACCATGATAACTGAGACCCTCTCAATGGCTGCAGTTAGTACTATGAGCAACAACATCCTTCCGCAGGGTACGATCACTCGACTAACCGACTTGACCTCTCAAGAACGCAGAAAAATCATCGAAGATCTCATCGGCATCGCTCAGTACGACTCCGAAAAAACCGAGGCAGAAGAGAAGCTCCGAGCAGCCGACATTTCGATCCGCACCGCCATGGGCAGAATCGATGAGGTTCAGAAGCGCCTTGACGACTTGGAGAGGGAGCGAAATCAGCTTTTGCGGTACAGTTTTATTCAGGCGGAAACCCGCAAGTTCCAAGCTATCAAAATCTCAAGTGACATTAACCAGCAATCCACCAAAATCGAGGAAATTACATCTCAAGCCGTAAAAGTCAAGGATCGAGTGGATAAACTGCGGGAGCATCGGGACCTGCGCCGTGACCGACGCCATGAAATCGAGGGAGATTGGCGTAAACTCAGCGGCGAAGGTCTAGAGCAGGGTGGTAGCGAAATTCTTAAGGTTCAGATTAAAATCGGCGAACTCAAAAGCAAACTTACAGAGTTGAACTCTAAAATCAACTCGGGGCAAGCAAGCTTTGATAGCTTTAAGCGTGTGAGAGAAAATAACATCAACCAACATCAGACTTTGCAAAACGAAATTAAGGAAAACCGACTTAAAATTCGGCAGCTCCGAAGCGAACTTATTAAACTTGATGTTGAACTTGCTGAGAAGCAGACTCAGCATGAAGCTATCGCCAAGGAAACCGCAGGGCTCTGGGAGGGCTTGGAAGGGAACAACCAGCAAATCCGTCGCCTCGAAGGGCAAATTGAAGGCTACGTGCGCAGATTGGCTTTCTTGCGTTCTGAATACAAACAGGATAAGGCGGCGTTGCGGCTCTGCGTTGGAAGACTCAAAAACCTCAACGTGCGCAAAGAAAAATTCGTCCAAAGCCACGCCGAAATCGAAAAGTCCCTTTCCGAGTTGGAGCAGGTGCAGTGCGACCAGAAAGCGCAGCTAAAAAACCTCGAACACATAATTGAGAAGAAAAAGATTCAGAAGGAGACTGTTGAGCGGGAGATTGTTGAGGCGCAGAAAATTGCTGGAAGTGCAAAAGACGCCGTCATCGAGTTTGCTACTCAGCGGGATTTGGCTGCGACGATTGCGGCTGAAGAGAAGGCGCTGCGTGCAGTTGAGGAAATGGGGGCTGTCGGCGCAATTAACGGCATCCACGGTAGACTGCGTAGTTTGACCAAGATTGACCGTAGCTTTAAAAAAGCTATCGAAGCCGCTGCAACAGGCTGGCTTGACGCACTCGTCGTAAAAGACATTGACACAGCGTTTACATGCACTGAGACTCTTCGGCGTATGAAATTGGGCAGAATCAAAATCATCCCCTTGCATGGCGCAATTAACCTCAAGAACAAGTCCAACCCCAAACGGGAAGGTGTCATAGGCGTAATTTCAGGCTTCATGAAATACGACAGTCAATATGCTTTGGCGGTTAACTACGTGTTTGGTGACACCATCGTGGTCTCCAATGACAGAACCGCTTTCGCATTATCAAACGAGGGGTATCGCGCCGTAACCGTTAACGGCGACCTATATGAGCCCGGAGCGTTTGAAAGCGGCTATTACCGCGCTCCCATAGACTTCTCCACCATAATTCCTAGCGAATCGGCGCTTAAAAGCCTAGATGAAGCTGTGAAGGCCCTTCAAACCCACCTTACCCAACGTGGCACAGACATCGAAACCATTGACGAGGAGCTTGAACAATCAAAAATCGAGATGACCCGCCTTCAAGATGGCATCGCTACCTTAGAACGGGAAATCATCCGCGTTCGCAGAGGTGTCAAACGTACCCAACTAAACATTCGCCACATCGGCAAGTACGGCAACAAACTCCAGCGTGAAGCCGAATCGTTCCGTGGGCGTATGGCTGTTTACCGAAACGAACGCAACAGCATCCAAAACGGCCTCAAAAAAATTCACACAGAAATCGGTGTATTACGGCTAAAAACCGACGTGGCACACATCCAAGAGCTTGAAGTGCAACGTGAAAAGCTCGGCGAAGAAGGTAACACCCTTCGGCAACGGATAGGTTCGTTGCAGACGGAGATTAACACTAATCAATCCCAGTTCGACCACGTTCTACGTGTCGGGTACAAGAACGCTAAGCTTCAGGTGGATAAGATTGCTCAACAACAGGCCAAGCTGCAAAAAGAAATCTCCGATGCCACTGCCGAACGGGATGCCGTGCAGATCGAGACTAACGAGTTGGAGAAGACACGCGTCGAATTATCCACTGCTGTGTTGTCCGCCCGTGAAGAAGCTAAAAAGTTTACTTCCCAAATCGACGTCATCGATGCCGAATTGCGCACATTAGACGCTGAATATGAGCAGGCAGATCGCCTCCAAAACCAGCTTAACGTCTCTTTAGAAACCGCCCAGCTAAGGTTGCAGCAGCTGTTGGCGCAGCTTAACCAGTACGGCTACGAGCAACCCTTGGATACTATGCCACAACAGGTGCAAGCAGCAGAAACCACCATCCGTATGATGCAATTCGAGCTTGACCGTATAGGCGCTATCAACCAACTTGCCGCCGACCACTACGTGGATCAAATCAGCCGTTACCGGGAACTGTCCGTACGTTTAAACGAGTTGGAACGAGAAAAACAAGCCATAGTCGCTTTTATGGATGAAATTGAAGCTAAAAAGCGCAAAGTGTTTATGACTGCGTTTGACAAAATCAACGCCAGCCTAACCCTGTACTTTGACAAGATGACTGGTGGCGGCAATGCCACCCTGAAATTGGAGAACCCTGATGAACCATTCACCGGCGGCATCGATATGCTTGTGCAATTTCCCGACAAACCCAGCATCGTGGTAAGCGGCGCCTCAGGTGGGGAACGCTCGATTTCGGCTGTAGCTTTTATTTTCGCACTAAAAGAATTCTCACCTGCGGCTTTCTACATCCTTGACGAGGTGGACGCCCACTTGGACGCTTATCACACCGCCAAACTTGCTGAGACATTGCGTGATGAGGCGGATAAAACCCAGTTCATAGTAATTAGTCTCCGCCCGGAGATGGTTAACAAAGCTCAGAAAGTGTATGGTGTTTATGAACGCCACGGCATCTCTAACGTTGTGACTGCCAAGTTCCCGTCGGAGGTGCCAGCAGCCTAATGTCGTCTACTTCGACGGCTCCCATGCGGCGTCCTTTCTATTTGCGTCCTCCCTGGAACATCCTTTTTGAAATCAGTAAACTCGAAAAACTCACGCCTTGGAACGTCAACATCGCCTATTTGCTGCGCAGTTTCCTTTCGGAGATGGAGCGGTCCAACCCTGAGAAGGTTGATTTTCGCGCTTCAGGTGTGGCATTGGACTCTTCTGCTTTGATTTACCTGATGAAATCTAAGCTGTTGCTTACCTTGCAAGAACCCCCTCGTCCGGTGCCTCGTGTACCCAACGACTTTGTGCCGCCACCGCTGTTTCTGCCGTTGCGTCATGAACTTACATCCACCACCATCCAGCACTTACTTGAAGTCCTTGATGACGTGCTCAAAGGTGAAAAAGACCTCATCTTGCGCCCAGTGGTAGATCAACACCCCGTTTTGCCTGCGGTGATAGATTTGTTGCCTAAATTTGACAAATTCATAGCTGAACTTGAGCTTCAGGTGGACCAGCTATACGCCATACTTGTCGAGAAGACAGGCGGACAAGGCATAATTGACTTCACCACTCTCTCTAAGGGTGCCACGCGGATTGAGGCGCTCAGGATGTTTATCTATCTATTGTTCCTCGCGCAAGATGGCTTAGTTAGCCTGTGGCAGAATGAGGAAACTGAAGAACTATACATAGCTGTGGGGAAATTAAAAGTTGCAAAAAACTAACGAACAACCGGTTAAACAAGCCAATCAACCGACACAGGCGGCTCCACCAAAGACGGTGCCTGAAAAACCTCAGATTGAAACCCAAGAAGCAACGGAGTTGATGGTGGAAACTAATGAACGTAAACAACATGCTCTCAATTTGGTTGAAGCTGCACTATACGTTGCAGGTCGTCCCTTAGACGTTAATGAGATGTGCCAGGCGGTGGGGAGCAGAAGCAAAAAACGAGTAATCAGCTACGCAAAAACGCTTGCCGAACAGTACAAAGCACGTAATAGTCCTATGGAGATTTTGGCACTTAAAGACGAGCGGTACGTGTTACAGGTTAAACCCGAATTTACCCCGCTAATCAAAAAGTTGGTTAACCGCCCTTTGCTGTCATCAGGTCCCCTAAAGACGCTCTCCTACATCGCTTACCGCCAGCCTATTCTGCAAAAGCGCGTTATCGAAGTCCGCGGGCAACATGCCTACGGACATGTCAAACTCTTAAAAGACATGGGTTTAATCATGACCGAACGAAGCGGGCGCTCGCTGGCCCTGAAAACCACTGATTACTTTGCTGACTATTTTGGGTTAACACAAGACCAAACAGTGCTAAAAAGAGATCTGCGCAAGATTTTTGGCGAAGCTATTAAAGAGGACATTGCGGAGCGGGAACGCAAAGAAGGCGAGGAAGAACGCAAGGCATTGGCGGAGATAAAAGAATCTGAACAATCGCAGGGAGCCACATTTAGGCAAGTATAATCCAGCCTGCTATTCTTTCTTAGCGTAAATGCAACAATAGCTACTTGTATTAGGCTAAACACTGGCAAACGGATGCTTGTTGCTAATTCTGGGATGGCTATGCGCCCCTGTTTGGCGTATTCTGCATGGCGCCGCACCGAAACAGCCGTAGCGACACAACGAAGCAACAAAAAACAACAACGGGCATGATCTGTCTTTTGGTGTCGGTAGGAACTGTCATGTTCACTTTAAAGGTAGAAAAACAAGAGAAAAAGGTTTTCCAAGCTGTTTCTAACACCAAGCACAACCAAATAGCATGTCGCTCCCACTAACCAGCCACTAAACAGAAAAAATAGTATAACCTCCAGAAAGAATTGGTAACAGAATCACTTCCATTATCTACCAATAGAGAAAATAAAAAAATCAATCATAAGATTTTTATGCATATGAAAAATTGAGCGCCGCACATAAAACAACTCGCAACATCACACTCCCATACGTTACAGATAGAAAACTGCAACGTTAAATTAGCAGTACGTAAATACTGATAGTAGGTTACGATCACGATGAACGATGACAACCCAATCATACTAAAACTCGGCGGTTCAGCCATCACCGACAAAACCCAAGAAGCCACTCCCCGAACTGAAATCATAAACCAACTCGCGGAGGAAATTAAACGGGCAGACCTTGACAACCTCATCGTTGTCCACGGAGGCGGAAGCTTCGGTCACCCCGAAGCAGCCAAATTCGCCATAAAAGACGGCTACAAAGAAGACCCAGCACAGAAATTCGGCTTCGCAGAAACACACCACATGATGACCGTACTAAACGGGCTGGTAATGGACTCGTTGATTTGGCATGAAATCCCCGCAATAAGCGTTGCACCATCAAACTGTTTCGTAACCGAAAACGGTAAAATCAACTTCTTCGACGACACTGCCCTGAAAGCAATGTCAAAACTCATCTACACGCCAGTTCTCTATGGCGACGTGGTTTTCGACGACAAACTCGGCTTCACTGTTCTATCAGGTGACCAACTCGTAACTTACCTAGCACTTAAATACAAAGCACAAAAAATCGTTGTCGGCGTAGATACCGACGGCTTATTCGACTGCGACCCAAAAAATAACCCTGACGCCAAAGCATACAAAACACTCAAACTAAAAGAACTAAAAGACCTCCAGCCAAAACTGGGCAAAGCACAAGGAACAGACGTCACCGGCGGAATGGCCGGCAAAATCGCAGAGTTAATCCCAGCAATTGAAGCTGGAGTCCACGTAACCGTCACCGGAGCCACAAAAAAGTTATCTATCTACAGAGCCTTAACTGACCAAAGCGTGTTAGGCACTGAAATAGAGAAGTAAGCACGATGGCTGAGGAAACCGGCAAACGCAAAGTTGACCACATCAGGATTTGTTTGGATGATAAAGCGCAAGCTAAGAGGGCGACCTCTGGCTTTGAAGACATCCAGCTAGTCCACCGCGCTTTGCCTGAAATAAACAAATCAGAAATCGACGTATCCACCAATTTCTTGGGCAAAAAATTTTCTGCCCCCATAATTGTTGGAGCTATGACTGGCGGCACTGAGGAAGCCACAGAAATCAACGCCCACATCGCAACGGCAGTCGAAAACCTCGGCTTAGGCATGGGTGTAGGCAGCCAACGAGCAGCCATCGAAAACCGCAGCTTAGAACGCACTTACCGCGTCGCCCGCGAAAAGGCCCCAAACGCTTTTTTAATCGCCAACGTCGGCGGCGTTCAACTGGTGCATGGCTTCGGAGTCAAAGAAGTCAAATGTATTGCAGAAATGATTGACGCCGACGCAGTGGCAATCCACCTAAACGCCTTACAGGAGGCAGTGCAGCCTGAGGGGCAAACCAACTTCCACGGTGTTCTGGAGAAAATCTGCGAAATCGCCTCGGCGCTTGACGTACCTGTTATCGTGAAGGAAACAGGTGCAGGGATATCTGCGGAAGACGCCAAAGCACTGGAAAACGCGGGAGTTAAAGCCATTGACATCGGTGGAGTAGGCGGAACCAGCTTTGCAGCAGTCGAGTACCACCGGGTCTCCAAAGAGCAAGGTGAAGTGCAGCTTTTTCTGGGCGAAGCACTGTGGGATTGGGGAATACCCACAGCAATAAGCTTAATTGAGAACGCACAGACCGTCAAACTGCCACTAATCGCTTCAGGCGGCATCCGAAGCGGCGCCGACATCGCCAAAGCACTCGCACTTAACGCTGATTTAGCGAGCATTGCGCAGCCGATTTTGCAGACAGCCGTTAAAGGCGCAGCGGAAACCCAAACCAACCTCAAATGCCTAATCGAGGAACTACGAAACATTATGTTCCTAACAGGAGTCAAAAAAATCTCAGACTTACCCAAATCACCCGTCGTAATCACAAGCAAAACCGCCGAGTGGCTAACCGCACGAGGCTTTAACCTGCAGAAATACGCTAAAAGAGGAGCACAATAACATGGACATCGAACAATTCCTAGAAGAAACAGCACCCAAAATCGACAAAGCCATCGAAAAATACTTACCCAGACAGTTCACAGAAAAAGCGGTTTCATTCAAAGTTACGCCGCCTATGTACAGTTACAACCTTGAGCCCCTAAACAAAGCCATAGCGGACCCAGTGTGGGATATGTTGGACCGAGGCGGCAAACGCTGGCGCCCCGCACTATTCCTGATTATCTGCGAAGCTCTGGGCAAAAAGGGGGATTGGTGCCTTGACTTCGCAATTATTCCAGAAGTCATCCACAACGGTACCCTCGTAGTTGACGACATTGAGGACTCCTCTGAAGTCCGACGGGGAAAACCATGCAGCTACAAAATTTACGGTAACGACATAGCCATCAACGTTGGCAACGCTATGTATTACCTGCCGCTTTTGCCCATAATGGTTAACCGAGACCAGCTTTCGGCTGAGGTGCAGAGGGACATTTACGAGATTTATGTACAGGAAATGATTAACCTCAGTATGGGGCAAGCCATGGACATTGCATGGCACAGAGGCATCGCCAACGCTGACCAGCTTATCGAGAAGGATTATCTGCAAATGTGCGCCTACAAAACAGGCACGCTGGCCCGCATGGCAGCAAAGATGGCGGCGGTTGTTGCAGGTGCAGAACCCAAACTGGTCGAGAAACTGGGCAGCTTAGCTGAATCTATTGGCGTTGCGTTCCAAATGCAGGATGACATATTGGACTTAACTGGTGAGGAGTTCGCTAAGAGCAAGGGCTGTGTGGGCGGCGACATTAGCGAAGGCAAACGCTCACTTCTCGTAATCTATACACTTCAAAACGCTTCTGAATTTGATAGAGAGCGGCTTCTGGAGGTACTTGCCATGCACACTTACGAGCAGCCATTGCGGGACGAAGCTATAGCCATAATCAAAAAGTACGGCGCCTTTGAACACGTCAAAACAGTCGCTGAAAAAATGGTCACCGACAGCTGGACTGACGTAGACCTATTGCTGCCAACGCCTGAAGCTAAGGAAAAATTAAAAGCGTTCGCCGAATTCTTGGTTAGGCGCAACAAATAACTGTGTAGGCGTATCAGTTTGGCACTAGAAAACGACAGCGATTTAAGGGAACTTATTAGAAAAGCAGCATTACTAAATTCAGTTAGCCACGACGGTAAAGCTCAGGCAGGTGCCATGGTCGGCAAAGTACTTGGCGAACGCGCAGACCTCCGCAGTAAAGTCAAAGAACTCTCAGTTATAATCAACGCAGTTGTCGCCGAAGTCAACGCGTTGCCTTTGTCCGAGCAGAAAGCAATTGTAGAGAAATACTGGCCAGACACCCAGAAAAAACCCGAAGCCGAAGAGAAAAAGCTGTCCCCATTGCCAAACGCTTCCAAATACAAGCAGATAACCACCCGCTTCTCACCTAACCCCGACTGCGTACTGCACTTGGGTTCAGCTCGTGCCATACTCCTAAGCCACGAATACGCCCGCATCTACAACGGCAAATTCATACTACGCTTCGAAGACACCGACCCCAAAACGAAGAGGCCCAAACTCGAATTTTACGACGCAATCCGAAGCGACCTCAAATGGCTCGGCGTCAAAGTTGACGAGGAGTACATCCAAAGCGATCGCTTAGACATCTATTATGACATTGTGGAGAGACTGGTCGGCGACGGGAATGCTTACATTTGTGAATGTAAACCTGAGGCTTTCCGCAGCAAAATCATAGCTAAGGAAGCTTGCTGCTGCCGTAGCCTCAGCCAATCCGAGCAGTTGGAAAGGTGGCGGAAAATGCGTTCTGGCAGATACCTCGAAGGTGAAGCGGTTGTGCGTGTCAAAACCGAGTTGAACCATCCTAACCCGGCCATTCGCGACTGGCCAGCACTACGGGTAATCGATACTGTAACGCATCCACATCCTCGTGTGGGCAGTAAATACTTCTTGTGGCCACTGTATAACCTTGCAGCGGGCGTTGACGACCACCTGATGGGCATGACTCACATAATCAGGGGTAAAGAGCACTACACAAACATGGAGCGACAGAAGTACATGTATCGGCATTTGGGCTGGGAGTATCCTGACGCTATCCATTATGGCAGGCTAAAAATCACCGGTGCCTCTTTATCCAAATCTAAAATCGTGGCGGGTATTGAAGGCGGCGAATTTATGGACTTCGATGACCCCCGACTGGGGACGTTTCAAGCTCTAAAAAAACGTGGCATAACGCCTGAAGCAATTAAGAAAGTCATAATTGACGTTGGTGTGAAACCCAATGACGTAACGCTTAGCTGGGAGACCTTGAATTCTTATAACCGCAAAGTTTTGGATGCTTCCAGTGACCGTTACTTTTTCGTGGCGGAACCTGTCAACCTGAAAGTTTCGGGGTTGCCAAAGACATTTTTGGCGAAATTGCCCCTGCACCCTGAGCATCCCAATCGTGGTTTCAGAGAATACGCTGTATTGCCTGAAGCCAATAGCACAATGGCATCATTCTGGATAAGCAAAAAAGACGCCCAAGCCATTCATACAGGGCAGACTTTACGACTTATGGAGCTCTTCAATATAACAATCCAGTCCGCAATCGACAAAACTGTCACAGCAACTTTTGCCAGCGAGTCATACGAGGACGCACGCAAGCAAAAAGTCCAGCTTATACAATGGATACCTAAAGGCTATGAGTACCCCACAGAAGTGGTGCAACAAGACGCATCAGTTACATGGGGTTACGCGGAGGTTGTCTGCAAAAAGTTAAAGCGAGACGACATTATACAGTTTGAACGCTACGGCTTCGTCCGCATAGACGATGTAGGCGAAAAGTTAACAGCTTATTTCGCACAGAAATAGGAGAACAGAAGCATGCGTAAACTAGATGACCAAGCAATAATCTGGCCAGTATACTTTGACATCAACAGAACGCGCAAGGAAGGACGTCGTATCCCTAAAAGCCAAGCTGTACTGTCGCCTAAAATTGCTGAAGTCAAAGAAGCCGCAGAGAGACTGGGCTTGGAAAGCGAAATCAACTTGGAAGCACACTATCCTAAAGCGCCGTGGCTGAAAAGCGGCATGCTGATTGTTGAGAAAAACGAGCCGAAAGAAGCCATAATCAAAAAGCTATCTAAGCATCTAATTAAAGTCAAGAATCAACAGGCTTCTGAGCAGCCTAGAAGAAGATAAACAAAAAATATATTTTTTAAGAAAAAGTTATGCTTTTTCTTTGCCTACTAAGACTGCGGCAATTGTGCCGTCGTTACCTGGTCGGCTTGTGACTTTGGCATGTCCGAGGGCGGTTTCGATTTCTGCGCCTTTGGTGATGACGCCTCTGCGGTTATAGTCAACGTTTGCTCCATTTTTCACTACGCGTACGATTTGGGTTTTCTCGGTTTTGCCGGTTTTAGGATCAGTTACTGAGGCAAATTTTTCTGTTAGAACCTTGATTTTTGTGTTGCCGCCCATGGTGCGTTTGGTTTTGCGTTTAGGTTCGCCTAGGATGGTTTCGGCTGGGTAACCGCCTGCTTCGTACAGTTTTTTGGTGCGATTGGCGCGTTTTTTGCCGCCTGAAAGTTTCCTTTTACGTAAACTGCTGTGAGTAGACATATAGCGTCATTTCCTTGATTGCGCAGTCACTAAAACTAAGGATTTAGATATAAACGTATCCGTTTCAAGACTGGGGTTCAGGGTGTTTTTTATTTTTTAATTATCAAAAGAAGAGTGCATCGTTCTTAGGAATTGTTCACAGCAAAATGTTTTTATGCCGTGTCTGTGATGCAATTCGGGTCGGTTGAGGCGGCTTATACTCAAAAAGAATGCCTATTACAAAGCAAAACCGTGCCTTCTGTATCAAGTTCAGGCGCTGTAGCAACTTGCAACGACAAAGACTATGTAAAGTCCTATCTTTTCTAAAATCACAAGATTTGTTGCCTCGAACAACTCTATTGCGCCCAGTCAATCGCCTAGTTTTCTTCTGAAGATGTTTTAAGGTACAAAAAAGTAAGAGAATTTATGGGAGAGTTACGGTGTCGTTTTCTACTTTAACTTTGTTGCCAGTCTTGATTTTGGCAGTGTCGATTTTGTCTACGAATGGGATTTCGCTTATGATAGCTCCGACTGCGACGATGGTCTCTGTCTCTCGATTAATCATGGCTGCGGGTGCGACGCCATTCTTCTTGAGTCGATACAACGTGTAGCTACCCACCGTTGAGCCTTTGCCCTGCGGAAAAACCAAGACCTTGTCTTTGATGCTTACACCTTTGAGTTCGTGTCCTTTCTCGATGACTTCGCCAGTGTTGGGGTCAACTCCACCGTAGAAGCTAATCGGCATCGAAGTAACGAGCGCTTCTGCTTGGGCTTTTCCTTTGTAGATTATTCTGCCTTTCAATTCCATTTTCCATTCACCGCTGCTTGGACGCATTCCTTCATGCTGCCCATCTTTGTTTTCATCAAATTCTGACGAGAGTAGAAACACCCTTTGGCTGAAGTGGTTGCCAACGCCTTGAATCTGCCTTTTAGCGGCGCCACGGCCATGCAGGTGTCGCAGGCGAATTTGCCGCCCGCCGCCTCAATCACCGTCGTATAGCCCCGCTTGTCTGAGAGCTGTTTGGCTGTACGTGACGTTGCTACCCAGAGTTCGGTGCCTTCCTTGACTTTTTTGCCTTTGATTAACTCAGCGATTTCCTGAATCTCTTTGATGCTGCAGTGAGGGCAGCCAACGCAGACAAAGTCGATTTCTGATACGTCGTCGTTTATGTGGTCGTAGGCTGCTTTGATGTCGCTTTGTTCGATTGTAACTGTTTCTATAGGCTGCTGTTGGGCTTCCCAGCTGGGGGTTACGTCTTTCATGTAGAAAAGCGGCTTCGCCCCATACGTCACCAGCGAGGCGCCGAAGCTTTTGAGTTCGTCGAGGCTGGCGTTTTTGATTCCTGTAATGTAGGAGTATTTTGTTTTCCGCTTTTTTGCCAATGGCGTAGCCGAGTGCGCCCCAGTCTGAAAGTTTAGTCATGGGGGTGTTGACTTGAACGTGGATGTCGGGGACGCGGTTCTCGTCGAGGTGCAAGCCGTAGCAGGGGGTTTTGCCCACGAATGCCGCCGCCAACGCTGATGGTCCGCCTTCACGGTTAGTTCTTGCACCCAAAACAGAGTTCGCAAACGTCACTGCACTGCTTTCTGACCATGCAACATGCTCGCCAAAGAGTGGGAGGTTGCCGATTAGGTAGGGTGTGCAGGTGCAACTGATGAGGATGCCCATCCGCTCGAAAGCGTCGATGACTTGGTTTTGTTTGTCTGCGAAGTCGGGGCTGATGCCGAGTTGCTGCCAGTTCTCCAAGTCCATGCCTGCGGGGTTAAGCGTGGTTAAGACTTTGACTTTACCATCCGCCGCAAGCGAGTTGAGAAACTCCAAGCCTGCGTCGCCGAGGTTGTGGTAGCTGACGCCCGCAACTTGCACGCTGCCAACGTCGATTAGGTTTTTAGCGCCAAAGATTTCTCCCAGCGCAACAAGGATTTGCATGCTTTTGCGGACAGCGTAGCCTTCTTTGCCGTCCAGCATAGCTTGCTCTTGTGGTGTTAACTCCATGGTTGGTCACTTACATGTACTTGTTTAGGTCTACTTTTACGTAGTCTACTTTTGCGAAGCCCTTGCCCGTGGTTGACTCCGGAATGGTGGCGTCTAAGCCTGCTTTGGCAGTGGTTGCCTTCTTGCCCTCGGATAAGTCGCCGGAGGGGTCAAGGCTGCTGCCGGGCTGGTTGGACATGATAACCGAGTTTTTGTCTGCCTGAAACCGTGTGGCGATTGCCCACTCCACATCGTGCGGGTCGTAGATGTTGATGTCTTCGTCTACTATGACGCAGTGTTTGAGTGAGCCGTGGCCCTTGAAGGTGGCTTCGATGGCTTTTTTACCGTCGTCAGGTGCCTGTTTTTTGATTTGGACGACTGCGTGGAGCCAGCTGCATCCGCCAGGGGTGATGTAGACGTCTTTGCATTGGCAGACTTTGCTGACTTCTTTGAAGATTGTGGGTTCTTTTGGCATGCCCATGAGGAACTTGTGCTCGTTACGGCCGGCAAGGATGGTTTGGTAAATGGGGTTTTTGCGGTGTGTAATGCATTTGATTTCAACCACAGGCTGCATTCGGGTGCGGTCAACAATGCCTGTCAAATCGAGGAAGGGTCCTTCGGAAGCTTTCTCTTTGGTGATTCTGCCTTCTAATACATATTCGCAGTCGGCTGGCACTTCCACGTCGATGGTTTTGCATTTCACCACGTCGGTTTTTTCTATGGCGTTTGCCATTCCAAGTTCGTTGACGCCCATCGGCAACGTAGTAGCTGCTGCGAGAAGCACTGGTGTGGAGTTTCCCAGGCAGATGGCTATATCGAGTTCGCCGCCGGCTTTCTGCAGCGTAGTATCGGTGCCTCTGCGTTCCACTATGCGGGCGACGAAGTGGTTTTTGTCTTTAAGCATCAGGCGATGGAAACACATGTTTTGGCCCAGTTCGGGGTCTTTGACGATTGAGACTGCGCTGGCGATGTATTTGCCGCCGTCTTTGTCAGTGTAATGCATGATCGGCAGCTTGGTTAAGTCAACGTCTGCGCCGCATTCGACCACTTCCTGGCACGGCGCCTCCGTGACCAGTTTGGGCGCCACTGGGTTTTCGATGGCGTCAAGCAACTTGGGCAGCAACTGCTCTTTGGTGATGCCGATGCTTCTGCAAATCAAATCTTTCGAAGACACCAAACCCGCCACAACCGGCACAGCGGATTTTTTGACGTTTTCAAACATGACTGGCCGCTCGCTGTTTGCATCGATAATGCCTGCCATCTCGTACTCGACTGAGACGGGCTTTGTAATCTGTGTTAATTCTCCATTTTGCTTTAGTTGCTCTATGAAGCCTCTGAGTGTCAAACTGTTTGCCTCAAATTGGAAAAGATGTTGAGTCTGCGTTTATAGGTTTTGGAAAAATGCTTTGACAGAACAGAGGAATAAATATCAATAACCCGCAGTGGATTATGAAAAACCCGTTTTATGGGCTGCCTGAAGCCTTAAACAGCCACATATCCCACGCACCAACCCCATAGGTATTGGTTGAGCCGCACAGCACAAACCCGCCGTCACCCACAGGCACCACTGCGAGTGCTTGGTCGTCGCCTACACCGCCGAAGCTTCGACTCCATGCAACTTCCTGCACCATCGGTTTTGATTAGCCAAGCATCATAGCCTCTTTCGTCAGAAGAATAAGTTGTTCCAGCCAACGCAAACCCGCCGTCAGATGTTTGATCAGCGAAGAAGCCCAATCAAACCCGGCGTCGCCAAAGGTTCTGTTCCATTCTTGGCATCCGAAAGAGTCCACTTTAACAAGCCAAACATCCGCCTGACCCGCACCACAAGAAATAGTGTGTACCCCGCAAGGGAGTATCCTGAGTCGCTTGTTTGAACCACACAAAAAGCCCACTCATAACTCTCATCGCAAAAGGTGCTACTCCAAACCGGGGTGCCATGCTGGATTTGAGGTGGTGAATGCTTAAATCATGTTTGGAGCTGCTATGGTTGCCTCCTCCAACACCAGATGTAGGGCTGAGACTTTGCTTAGTGTTCTTATGTGTTCTGAGTTCGTGGGCGGTTAATAATCGTTTTTTATCCGGTTTTCTGTCAGTGTTTTGTCAAGGTTTCTGGACTAAGAAACTTAGAAAAACAATAAGGGCAAAGGTGGCCCAAAATAAGATTCTATTAGTTTACGACGCCGATTCTAGTCATCAAATACTCAAAGCCAGCGCCCTTAAAGGCACCCACAATTTTACCAGCGACCTCTTTGCCGCCGCATAACGCAACCATGCAGCCGCCTCCGCCGCCGCCTGTCAACTTAGCGCCAAAAGCGCCCTGCTTGCGGGCAATGTCCACGAGCAAGTCCAGTTCTTTGCTTGACACGCCGATTTCTTGCAAAATCCTGTGGTTCTCGTTCATGAGGTCGCCGACTTTTTTAAGGTCGCCTGCCTCCAGCGCTTTTCTGCCTGCAACTGCAATGTTTTCTGCCTGCTTAAACAGAGGGTCGTATTTGGCTGGGTTGGCTTTTCTGCGGTCAGCTACGCCTTCCACCATGGCTTTAGTGTTGGCGACTTTGCCTGTGCTGCCGATTACGATTTCGACTGGGCGTTTAATGTGAATTTTCTCCACCAAGTCCTGTCCACCCGCGGGGTTTTTCTTAAACCACATCAACCCGCCGTAGGTGGCTGCGGTGTTGTCGATACCCGACGGGTTGCCTGCATAGGCTTTTTCGCCTTCGTAAGCAACCGAGTTGATTTTATCGTTAGACAAACCCAAGTTGAGCTCTTCAGAAATGGCTCGTGCAATGGCAACGCTGGAGGCCGCGGATGCGCCTAGTCCACTGAAGCCTGGTAGAGAGCCGCCTATCCAGATGTCAAACGCCATTTTGGAGTCCAAATCCATGGCTTTGAGCATGCGCTCGATGGATTCGATTTGCTGCATCTTTTTCTCTTCGCTGTAGCCTTTAGCGGTTTTCCGCTCGTCTCTAATGCTCATTTTAGCTGATTTCTTTACTTCTGCGTCCGTTGAGGAATCGATGGCGGAAACTACGCCGGGCACGCCGTGCACAACGAAGTGTTCGCCAAACAGGATGACTTTACCGTAACCTGACCCTTTACCCATAAGTTACACCTTGACCTGATTGTATTGTGGTTGGAGATAAAAACATTCACATTCAAACCCCTGATTGCCAAACTGCAAAGATGTCTCCGCAAGCCGTTTGCATAAGGAAAAGCGGAAGTGTTTTCTATTTCAACCTCTCAAAGATACTGTAGAGTTTTGAGGATTAAAAAATGACATCTGTACTGAAAACTTTACTTCTCACGGCACTAATCACCGCTCTAGTTGTGATTCCAATTCAACCAACTAGTGGACAAACAGGACCGCAGCTGCTTGACCCCGCTGCAATCCCTAAATTCACAAATCAACTCACCAATCCACCACCAGTTTTCGAAGCAGTGAACGTAACCGACAGCCAAGAAACCCTCATCAGACAGGACTACACCGTCGAAGTCAGAGAGTTTAACCAGCAGATGCTGCCCACCATTCACGAAGATGGTTCCCCAACTGAATATCCATCGACAACGGTTTGGGGCTACCAAGGTCCAGCTAAAGACGGAGTCACAGGCGCCGACTTGGGGATGGTAGGCTTTACTCCCGGATGCACTTTTGAGGCGATTCAGGGCGTGCCCGTTAAGGTGAAATGGGTTAACAGCCTGGTGGACTCCAAAGGCAACCTGTTAAGCTACATTTTGCCGGTGGACTCTACTATTCACTGGGCTAACCCTAACGGTTTATCTATGGGCGGAGTGAACCCGCAAGCGACCGTCTCCACGACTGCCTCTGCCCTCTCGCCCGTCCCCATTGTCACGCACCTGCACGGCGGTGAAGTATCCTCCGTCAGTGATGGCTTCCCCGAATCATGGTACACCCCCGATGGCAAACACGGCTCCGCCTACACTACCGAAGAGCCCACCGACCCAAATGCCGCCGTCTACATCTACCCCAACACCCAGCCCCCAGCCAACTTGTGGTATCACGACCACGCATTGGGTGTAACCCGCCTAAACGTTCTTTCGGGGTTAGCTGGTTTTTATATCTTAAGAAACAGCACAAATCCAGTTGAGCAAGTTATGCCAAGTGGCGCCTACGACATACCTCTGCTGCTTCAAGATCGTAGTTTTTACCAAAACGGCTCCCTATACTACCCCACCGAAGGCAACTACCCCGATTTTCACCCCATATGGCAACCGACATTTCTTGGCAATACTCTCGTGGTCAACGGGAAGGTGTGGCCGAACATGAATGTGGAGCAGGGCGTCTACCGCTTCCGCATTCTGGATGGCTCCAACAGTCGTTTCTACCAGCTGCAATTCTCAAATGGAATGTCTTTTACGCAGGTCGGTTCGGACGGCGGCTACCTTAAATCCCCAGTAGAATTAACTTCAAAGCTGGTTGCGCCAGCCGAACGCATAGACATCCTTGTCGACTTCTCTAGCATTCCAGCAGGACAACAAATCATCCTGCAAAACATTGCCGAAATAGACTCATCCACCGCTGACACAACAGGGAAAATCATGCAGTTCACCGTCTTGGATAAACAGAGTGCAGTCGCACCCGACCTCCCTCAAAACCTTAACCCCCTGCTGGCAGGCAACTACCCAACTTTGCCCGCCCCCTCAAAAACGAGAATTCTAACGTTGACGGGCATTGGGGGTCCAAACGGTGACCAAGAACTCCTTCTTGACGGGCAGGACTGGTCAGCATCTATTTCCGAAAACCCTATAGTTGGGTCAACCGAAGACTGGGCACTGGTCAACACCATGATGGATGTACACCCTATCCACTTACACCTAATCCAGTTCCAGGTGGTGAGCCGCCAAAATTTCGACATAACTAGCTACCTCGAAGACTGGAACAACCTTAATGGCGAACTACCACTAAAAAACCCCACTGTAAACGTCGAATCCCTAAGCCCGTATCTAACAGGTGAACCGTGGCCAGCTGCTCCAAGCGAGCAAGGCTGGAAAGACACAGTCATTGTCAACTCAGGTGAAGTCGTCACAATTCGGGCACGGTGGACCCCAGCAGGACGGCGCTCCATTTTCTTTCGACGCAACCGCTGGCCCCGGCTACGTTTGGCACTGTCACCTATTGGAGCATGAAGATAATGAGATGATGCGCCCTTACGTGGTTGCCGCATCCGATTCGGCCGAGGCGTTTCCCTTTCTGGCTATTGCTGTAGCTGCGATTGTGGTTGCAGCGGTTTTGGCTGTGGTTTTAGTTTTGCAACGGTGGCTCAGGCAGAAGCGGAAGCTGGTTTAGCAGATTTGTCAAGAAACTAACTAAAAACTGTTAGTTCAGCCAAAAACTCTACAAGAATGACGCTGTAAATATTCAAGGGTTTATGTAAGTGAGTGACCTGTGATCAACATAGAGCAAGAGTGCTATTTATAACAAAAAGGCAGGTTGAACACTTGAGAGGCTAGTTATAACATCCTGTTTTCCGAAACCTAAAATAACCCGACTACAAAACTATAGCGTCTTGAGGTTAATATTATCGTGTCATCAATCATTGAGGACCTCATCGCAAGAAAAATTTTCAATAACCGCGGAGAAGAAACCATAGAAGTAGATGTTATTACTGCCGGCGGTTTCGGACGCTCAGGCGCGCCAGCCGGTAAGAGCAAAGGAAAAGCCGAAGTGGCTTATTACCCGACGGGAGGCGTTGAGGCAGCCATCAAAAAAGTTGATGAAATAGTTGCTCCAGAGCTTGCAGGCTTAAACGCTGATTTCCAAGAGGAAATCGACAACACTCTTCACGAAATAGACGGCACCGCCGACTTTAAAAATGTAGGCGGCAACACCGCATTCGCCATAAGCCTTGCAAACGCAGAAGCAGCAGCCAACAGCCATGGCTTGCTCTTGTTCCAATTCTTAGGCGGAAATGCAGCCAACACTATGCCATTTCCATTGGGCAACTGCATAAGTGGCGGCGCCCACGCACGCGGCAAAGCACCCGTAATCCAAGAATACCTCAGTTTACCCCACGGCGCAGAAAGTTTCCTTGAAGCCCAAACCGCCAACACCCTAATCCACAAACGCATCAGCGACTCTCTTAAGAAGAAAAGCACTACCTTTAACGGCGGCAAGAGCGACGAGGGTGCATGGATAGCCAACATCACAACCGATGATGCGTTTGAAGTAATCGCCCGTGCTTGTGAGGAAGTAGGTAATGAGTTGGATTTCGAATGCGGTTTTGGTATTGACGTGGCGGCATCCAACTTTTGGAAGCCAAAAGAAGAAAAATACGTTTACACCCAAGACGGCGTGAAACGCGACACAGCAGAGCAACTGGAGTACATGCTTGATTTAATAGAGAAGTACCACCTTGTCTACGTGGAGGATGCTTTCCAAGAGGATGACTTCGAAAGCTTTGCGGAACTCACAAAGAAATCGAAGAATTGTTTAATTTGCGGTGACGATTTGTTTACAACCAATACTGAAAGGTTAAATAACGGAATTAAGATTAACGCGGGAAACGCTATCATCATCAAAGTTAACCAGATAGGCACCTTAACCGATGCAGCTGAAACAATCGAAACAGCCCAAACTAACGGCTACTCCCCTGTGGTTTCGCATCGTAGCGGGGACACATGCGATTGGCACATCGCCCATTTAGCTGTAGCATATAGATGCCCGGTTATCAAAACAGGTGTGGTAGAAGGCGCACGCATCGCCAAATTAAACGAGCTCATACGCATTGAGCATTTCCTTGGAAACAGAGCCAGAATGGCTTACCTAAATATACGCTAAAGAGAAGATGAATAAGAATGTCTGAAGATCAAACAAAAGAAAACCTACCCGAAGACACCCAATTAGAAGAAGAACCAGTTGAGGAGCCAGCAGAAACCGTTGAAGCTGAACCTCAAGATGAACCAGTTTCAGAAGAAACCGTAACTGAAGAAGAAACTGAAGCTCCATTTGCTCAAGAAGCTGAAGAAGAAGCATCTGAAGAAATTGTCCAAGAGACACCAGTCGAAGAAGAAAGCGAAGAATCAGAAGAGGAAGAAGAATTTGAAGCACCACAAGCACCGGTTGAAACGGGACCTGAAGAAACTCTTCTTCTACCACGAGATACCCTGCTCTCCGCAGGTATACACATCGGTACCCGAATGAAAACCCTAGACATGGAACCATTTATCTACCGTGTCCGACCAGATGGCTTATTCGTCTTAGACGTCAAAAAAACAGACGACCGCATCCGCACAACCGCCAAATTCCTTTCACGTTACGAACCCAGTAAAGTAGCTATAGCAGCCACCCGTCTATACGCCCATGAACCAGTTAAAATGTTCTGCAAACTAACAGGCGCGACTCCCATCATTGGCAGATTCATCCCAGGACAACTTAGCAACCCGCAATACCAAAACAGAGTTGACCCCGAAGTCATCGTCGTCTCAGACCCACGCGCAGACGCTCAGGCAGTCAAAGAAGCATCCGCTGTCGGCATACCTATCGTGGCGCTATGCAGCACCGACAACGAATTCAGCGGCGTAGACTTAGTTATCCCAACCAACAACAAAGGCCGCCGCGCACTCGCAGTCATCTTCTGGCTGCTGGCACGCCAAGTCCTAAGAGAAAGAGGCGAACTAGCCCCAGACAAAGATCCCTCAGTCAGCATCGAAGACTTCGAAGCTAAAGTCACCCGAGACGAGGAGGATGAACCCTAAAGTTGGCTCCGCTTCGGCGAGCAGTTGTCGCTTCTCAATTTTACGAGGACAACGCCGAAGCACTCAGAGCACAACTTAGCGGTTGTTTTCTCAGCAAACTCGGACCCCAAAAACTCCCCACTGTTAACACATCAACTCACCCACGCAAAATCGTCGGACTTATTTCTCCCCATGCTGGCTATCTTTACAGCGGTCCCGTGGCGGCACACGCTTTTTACCAGTTAGCTTTAGACGGCAAACCCGACACCGTCATACTTTTAGGCCCTAATCATACTGGCTACGGCTCCGCTTTGTCGGTTATGCGTGAAGGCACATGGCAGACGCCGTTTGGGAACGTGGAAATCGATACGGCACTCGCCGATGACATTCTTCAAGAAACGTCGGTCCTGGACGTTGACGAACTTGCACATCGCTTTGAGCATTCTCTTGAAGTGCAGTTGCCTTTCCTTCAGTTCCTCTACGGCAACACATTCAAAATCGTTCCTATCTGCTACATGATGCATGACTACCAATCTGCAGTGGAAATCGGCAGAGCCCTAACTGAATCCCTTGACGCAACCAACTCGGTCGTCATTGCATCCTCCGACATGACCCACTACGAACCTGCCAAAACCGCATCCCAAAAAGACCAAGCAGCTTTAGACGCCGCCATCGCAGTAGATGCCAAAGCTTTCTACGAAATCATCGAAGAACGAGATGTCTCTGCCTGCGGGTACGCCCCCATAACCAGCCTCCTCACCTACGCGTTCGGGGTTAACGCAAAAGCTGATTTGCTTGCTTACCACAACAGCGGCGACATTACAGGTGACCACTCAAGTGTTGTCGGATATGCCGCAGTTAGCTTCAAAAAATGACTATTTCCATTTTCCGTTGACAATTTTCTTGGCTTTTTTGACACTGCGATTATAGAAATAAACGTAAGCAACTGTTTTGCCATTTTCCAAAGTGACTTCAGCAACTGCACGCACGTAAAGACTGCCTTTGGGGTCAGAGTGTTTATACTCTTCAAACTCGTCGAGTTGTTCTAAAACACCTAAATCGGCTAACTCATACACGGTGCCGTTAACCCGTTTGCCATTGCATGGAATCGCTGCTGGGTGTGCGCCTAAATCGTAAAGTTCTGCCTCAATCGAGCCTTCACCTAAATATCGCAGATTATCTTCGCTGATGACTTCACGGCGAACCTTAACCTGAGTTAATATTCCGTAGACAAACAGTTTCTCTATCAATTCAGCTCCCTCAAGCTG
Source organism: uncultured archaeon (assembly GCA_963810275.1). Taxonomy (GTDB): domain Archaea; phylum Thermoproteota; class Bathyarchaeia; order Bathyarchaeales; family Bathycorpusculaceae; genus Bathycorpusculum. The sequence continues at coordinate 74,756 of CAWENF010000014.1, read as the reverse complement.
GGAATTCAAGCGTGAAAGTTGTACCTTTCTCTTGTTGGCTTGTGTAGCTGACTTTTCCACACATGGCTTCTGTCATGCGTTTAACAACGGCTAATCCAAAGCCTTGCCCTTTTGACTTTGTTGTCATCAGCGGGGTGAACAGTTTAGGCTGTACCTCTTTTGGTATTCCTCCGCCGGTGTCTTGGAGGGCAATCACTATTTTGCGTTTTCTATACACAGCGGTTATTGTAAGGTTCCCGCCCTCCGGCATAGCTTGAATCGCATTCTGCGCTAAGTTAACTATTACCCGCCTAATCATAGTTGAATCAGCAATCAAAGGCGACAGGTTCTGAGCTATTTTAACTGAAACTGCAACGTTTTCCGGGATATTTACGATTGCAAGTGCATCTTTAACTGCATTCTCAACGTCAACCTGCTCCCTCTTTGGGTTAAGGGGTTTAGCGAAGTCCTGCAAGTCGGCAACTATCTTGTTAATGTAGACGATGTTGTCTTCCATGCTTTGGATGCTCTCTTCCAGCTCGGCTTTTGTATGATGCGGAAGATACTCGATAGACTTTTTTGCTAAGTAAAGTTCGTTGGTTATTGCCTGAAGAGGGTTTCTTATGTCGTGTCCAACCATGCCAGCAGTGGCGCCGATTGCCGAGAGCCTCTCTGCATCCTGAAGTTTTTTCGCCCTCTCCTGAGCTAACTCCTCCATCTGAGATGCATACTCCTCTACTTCAGCAGCTTTACCTTCAAGTCTAAGTTGCAGTTCCTTCTGCTCGTTTAAGCCTCTTGCGAGTTTAAGGTTGGAGTAGCTGAGCTTTGAGATTGTCTCTGACATTTGAGCGTAGAAAACCATCAGGCTGTCTATGTCTTTGCGGTTAAACCTCGGTACACGGTTAAACGCCGCTAGATATGCTTCTTTATCAAAACCATATTTTTTTGCTTGCTTCTCAAAGATCGTTCGGTCAGGTGGCTCGTCGTCAAAGAAGAATTGACCAAAAAACACGTTTCCCACATGTTTGTCTCCGAGAAAGATGGGCGTAGCAACATCCCAAAGGTTGTTTTTGCATTTATATAGGCGAACATTGCCTTTTTCAATCCATTTTGAAAGCTCAAGATCACTTTCAATGCAGTTACGGCAGGTTTCGGGATTTACGCGGTGAAATTTAGTGCATATATCCTGCCATCCAGTTTTCACTAAAACTTTGCCTTTGAGATTTATTAATGCAAACGCCATGTTTGTGACACGGTAGAGGTAGTCCATCGTCGCCTGCAGCGAAGTCACGTCTATTATGTTGGTTAAGTCCTCCTCGGTTAACTCGATATCTGGAGAAAGTACAGCATCAAGTTTTAACTTCAACTGTTGCTCGCTTTGCTCCAACGCTTTCTGGACGGCTGTGCGTTGGTCAATTTCCTGGGCGAGTTTCTCGTTGACTTTGGTTAATTCTTCTGAGTGTTTAGCGAGGTTTGTTTCACTTTGTTTGAGGTCACGGAACAAGAGGTTGTATGGTTTGGTTAGAGATGTTTGGACTAACGCCACATAGATGAAGAAAAATGAAATGACGTTTAATAGGTGTCCAACCATGTTCATGATGCCGTAGACGTCGGTGTAGACGGTGAAAGCCATTTCAGTGGCTATACCAAGAGCCATAGCTGCTAATAGCAGTTTGAATATTTCATCGCTGAATTCATTTCTCTTCTTCACCAAAAAGACTATAGCGACAAGAATTATGCCTGATATCGCAAACTCGCTTGCCACTTTAAACATAGTTAAACCCGTTCCTGCTATGTAAGCGAGTGGAAAATTTTGCCAAACTAAAATTGAAGCAAAAAGCAGCCCGGTTACTATTGTGTAAGCCGCAAGTATTGTGTTTTCCTTCACTTTACTGCGAATGAACAGCAAAGGTAGAAGAAGCGATACGGCAAAGAGGTAGCGGGTTGCCAACCAAAGCTGGGTGGCTAAATTAGCGCCAGGAAACTGTTCCGGTGAAAAAATGTTCATACCGTTGTAGGATAGCATGTGGAAAAGGTCTAAAATTGCCACAAAAACGAATGTTATGCCAATGAACAGGAAGTACGAGTTTTCAGTTATGTGCTTTGTATTCCATGCAATGGTGAATATGGCAAAGGCTATGACTATGCTGAAAAATTCCACAATAACATGAAAAATCAAGTAATCGTAGCTAGAGAGAAAGTATAGTCCAACCAAGCTGGCTATAACTATAATAGCTGTTAAAACGTATTTTGACGTTATTGCTATTTTCTGTTTCTCTTCAAACAATTTTTTTGCTCCAGCAACTCTCTTCCTACGTTAGGCGATTGTGAACCATAACTTGTATTGAGCTATCAAAATTGCTTTGTTATTTAAAAAAAGTTCTCTACCTTTCTATTAAACTAGTTGATGTATTCAGTAAAAGACTATTTTAGCTTCACGTAACTTCTCATTTCCGTTAGTACTTTTCAAGCAGACTATCAAAGAGGTCTTTACTTTTTGCTATTTCCTGCATGCTGGTACCGTGCTTCAATTCTAAAGTAATCGGTCCCTCGTAGCCGTAACCATGTAATGCATCAAGGAAGCTGACTAATTCGGGTTTAGGTTCAGTGAAAGGTACATGCGATTTGTTTGCCATGTGAACGTTACAGACTCTGCTTCCGTACCTGTCAAGTAACTCGTCAACTACGTTGGTTTCCAATGCGTGGCACAAGTCAAACGTGAATCCGAACTCGCTTTCTGGGTCTATTACGGAGAGGATTTCTTCGAGTTGTTCCACGTTTTTGCCATATCCTGTAGAGTTAAACGACAGATTCTCAAGCGACAATTTGACGCCAAGCTTTCTAGCGAACGGTTTGATGTGCCCAAAAACTTCAAGGAGAGACTCTTCCCGCAAGTTTGGCGGCAGTTTCTTGGCGATGTCGGAGTGCACAGTCATCAGGGATGCTTTGAGGGCTCGGGCGCATTCTAGCGAGATTTTGCTGTAGTAGACGGCTTGGTGCACTTCAATGGGATCTTTAACGTGCAAAACAGCCGAGTGCAGGGTGATGCAGTTAAGACCGGACGCGGTCAGTGCCCTTTGTTCTCGGTACACGTCGGTGTCGTGTTCCTTTTTGATGGATTTCATGTTAAACTCGATTTGTGTAAAACCCAGCTTTTTGACGGCGCCGAAGTTTTCGGCTATGCTGAGTTTGCTAAAAATTCCATTGGATAAACTAAGCTTCATTCGTCTCCCTTCAAATGTGTGGGGCTACTGAAAGAAAAGGGTTCTTACTCTGTGGATTTAAACTCCCTAAATGTCGGCCAAGGAAAAAACAGGGGGATGATGTCGCTCTCCATTTTGTCTATTCCTCGAATTGCTCTTATTTTGAACTGTATATCAAGTAGATGCTCTAAATCGCGAAGCATTGCTATCATCCAGTAATCGAATTTTCCGCTTGTTCGCTGAATTTGGGTTATATCCGGAATTTCTGATAGTTTATCTATTATGTTTATGTCTGCTTTGGAAAGTTTAATACTAATTGAAGAAAAAGCAACATAGCCAATTTTTCTAGGGTCAATTCTGATAATAACTCGTATCAAACCGCCCTTTTTTAGTCGTTCATATCTGCGCGAGATAGTTTCTGTGGTGGTTCCCAAATCTTTAGCGATTTGACTAAACGTCGTTCGACCGTCTGCTGCCAGTTTCTCTATCAACAATTTATCTAAATCACTGATTTTTGTTTTCAAACTCGAGCATTTGATTTCTTTTATTTCTGGCTTGTTTCTAAAAATCGATAGGTTCTCGGGATGATTTCTCACTCCAAAAAAGATCTGTGAATCCAGGCGGGTGACGAATTGTGAATCAAGAAGCCGCTGCCGAAGACTCTCAAACTCTTCTGAGTCTCCCAGAACAACCCAAAAAATTACGAGTGGCTCCACCTTAGACGGAAAAACCTGTGTAATTTGAGGAAAATTTGCCAAGAACTCTAAAACTTGCTCGGTTTTCCCTTCTTCAATGTGAAGGTACATCATCGCTATCATTTTCTTATTATAACATTCAATACTGTTTTGTATTGTCGCTCCAACGATTATTCCTTTAGCTTCCATTTGTTTGAAGCGTCGAGCGATAACGCCTTTTGTTGTGCCGCAATCTTTGGCTATGTCGGCGAAGGTCTTCCTCCCATCTTTAAGTAAGTCATTAAGAATTTTAAGGTCAATCTCGTCTATTTTCGATTGCATAGTTGTCCTTTCCTTCTAAAGTAAATGTTTATTTTCTTTACGGCTTCCATTTTGCTTTTTTGAATAATTCCTTAAAATATTCTTGAGCTATCTTAACAATGTGTTGGTTATTTTTCCATAAAACAGGCATTGTTTCCTCTGACATGGTTATAGCCCTTGCTGCTTACCAAAAGCATGCATCCCAATCGGGTGGTCACTGACTGGAAACATTCGAACCTAAGAAAACGGGTTTTTTGACGTTTACAGTTTTTTTAAGTTCATTATGATCCCAAATTATAACATTTTTTCTCATCCAACTCATAGCTATTATGAGTATTCATGCAGTACCCGCTTGCTTTTTTATTGGCGTAAAAAATCTGTACTTGTTTATTTGCATGAGTAGATTCTCATGTTAGTTAGCTTTTTAAACTGAAGTCCCAGAGCAAGCCCGGTTTAACTTAGTCATTAATTAGTTTTTAATTGCGCATTCAATTGTAGGAAAGTCCCATTCGCTTCATGAATTGAAGCACCGCTTCGTACTCTATTAGATATTGTTTTCCTTTTTCTGTAACTTTGAGATTATTTTCCTCAATTAAGCCCAACGCCTTCAATTCATCGATATATTTCTTTAACCTGTCAAAAAGTACATTTGTTTTTAGCTGAATTTTTGTAATGATAATTTTTTCGCTGTTAGCCTCAGCGCTAAGATATTCCAAGAGATCTCCGTAGATTTTTAATCTATCTCTTCGAAGCTTCATGGTTTTTCAGGTCTTTTGTGCAAAGTTAAGTAATAAACTGCAACGAAAATACTTAATCCGGCTATTCTTGCTATCCAGCCACCCATAAATGCAATGCCATAAACATAGTTGACGTCTGATGCCCAAATTAGTAAAGAGTACTGGCTTATGCCGAGCAGAATGAACCCTATGGGAATCCATATCGTATCACTTTCTGGGTTTTGTATATGGCTTCTTAAGGTTTGGATGCATATGTATCCTATTCATGTGAGGGCAATTATTCGGAAATAAATGCTTGGGTTCATAGGTTGGTTAATAATTATTGAACCGTTTACAATTACGATTGATAGAGCGACTAAAATCACGACGATTAGGCTAAAAGTTATGTTCCAAATTATTCGGCTGTTTCTTGTAGGTTTTTTGGAGAAGTAAAGAAGTAATATGTTGCTGCTAAAAACACGTATGCGAAAGTTCGTAGGATAAGGGAGAACACTCTTATTTCTTCCACGTTAATAAAAATCCCTGTGCCCAGAAAGATTTCAGCTAATCCAAGAAACATAAATCCTAATGGTAACCCCAGGTATCTGCCCTCGCTTGTGAGCTCATAGGGTTTGAACATGAACCTTAAAAGTGCAAAGCACAAGATTGCAGAGGTCACTTCGATTGTTAAATTAACGAGGCTTGACATGGGCATCGAATTATCTTTGGGTTGTTTGACTATGTATTTTATTTTTACGGATATTAATTGCGAAAAACTTAAAGCTTGAATACTTGAAATATTTTTCCCATAAAACGGAGAAAAAGGAAATGAATTATCGAAACAAAAAAAACATTATTTTAGCAGCTATTCTAGCGTTCTTCATTGCTTTTCCTGTAGTTTCATTGCCACTCGCTAGTGCACAATCTTCAAACGAAATGACCTCATTCGCCTATCTTATTGTTGAACCTAACCCAGTCGGTGTAGGTCAAGCTACTTACATCGCTATGATGGTTGACGTACCTTTGCCTAGTGCAACAGAAGCCAATGACATCAGACGACACGATTATCAACTCACCATAACAGCTCCAGACGGACACGTAACCAAGCAAACTTGGGATCGCGTTGCAGACACTACTGGTGTCCAATCAGCTTCGTTTACCCCCGATCAGGAAGGAACCTACACATTTGACTTCTACTACCCCGATCAAACTTACACATGGACATCCGCAGAAGGCGGTAACAATGCATACACTGGCGTCGTATTTTTGGCGGCAAATGCAACAGCAACTTTGACTGTCCAAGCTGACCCTGTTCCTATGACACCTAACTCGGCGCTTCCAACCGAGTACTGGAGCAGACCAATCTATGGAGAAGATTTCAACTGGTACGTAATCGGCTCACACTGGTTAGGTAGCGGCAGTTCTTCATATGCCTCAAGTGCCAACTACTTTGGAACATTCCAACAGCCTGGTATGAGTTTATGGCAAACCGGCGGAATCGGACCAGACAGCCCACACATCATGTGGACCGCGCCTCTTGAAGACGGAGGCGTTGTTGGCGGCATCAACACAGGCATTGACGGCGCTACTTTCTATTCGGGCGGTTCATATGAAGGCAGATTCCAAAACGCACTCATCATTGACGGCAGACTCTATTATAAATCACCCCTAAGCGACGAAGTCAGCACGGGCGCAACAGGTGCCGGCGATTATATGTGTAGAGATTTGCGAACAGGCGAAATCATCTGGACAAACCCAGACATTAACCCAACATTCGGCGAACTCTATACCTATGAATCACCAAACCAGCACGGGACAATTCCAAACGGCTACCTATGGCAAGCAGTCGGCTCCACTTGGATAGCTTGGGATTCATTGACTGGTAAATGGCTATTCAATGTTACAGGTGTTCCAACTGGTACAACTGCATATACTAACCAAGGTGAAATCGTCAAATACGTTTTCAACTACGATAGAACTGCAAAGTCAGGCTGGCTAGCACTATGGAATTGGACCGCAGCAGACGACGTACCACGAAGCCCACCAGGATCTGGAAGCAACGCACTGCAATACAGACCAGTCGGCAAAGTCATCGACGCAAGCCAAGCATATTCATGGAACGTAACTATCAATGCAGACCTAACAGGTGCATTAGCATCAGAAAACCCAACTATACAATATGTAATCCCCGGCGACATCTTGCTTGGCACAACACCATCTATTGCACCCGGTGTCCTAAGAGAAAGAGGCACAGCTAACCCATACCAAGTATGGACACTAAGCTTAGAAGAGAACAGCATAGGCAGCCTGCTTTGGAAGAAATCATATAATGCACCCTCAAACAACATGACACTCAACCTTGGCCCAATCGATCCAGTAAACCGCGTTTGGACCACAACCACAGCCGAAGACATGCAATACCAAGGCTACAGCCTGGACAACGGAAATCAAATATGGGCAACTCATGAAGATATCCGGCCAATGCAGTTCTTCAGTAGCGGTTCAGGTGCAGGTCAAAGATGTACAACGGCGTACGGAAACATTTACACTCAAGGTTTTGGTGGAGAAATGTTCTGCATTGATACCTTAACAGGTGAAACCCTCTGGAAATACAACAATACAAGTAGTGGTGTTGATACAGCATGGGGTTTGATGCCAATCTTTATCGGAGCTATCGCTGATGGCAAAGTCTATGCATTTAACAATGAGCACTCTCCAAACAGTCCACTATACAAAGGCTACAGTATCTACTGCATTAATGCTACTGATGGGTCTGAAATTTACAAGATGCTTAGCTGGTCAGGACAAACCGGCGGACAAGGCTTATCAACAGCAGTACTAGCAGATGGAACATTGGTTTACTACAACTACTATGACAATCAACTCTATGCAGTTGCTAAAGGTCCAAGCCAGACATCCGTGACAGCTTCACCTAAGGTCTCTATGGAAGGAGATAAAGTGATTGTTGAAGGAACTGTCATTGACATCTCTTCAGGTACAGCGCAAAGTGAGCAGGCGTTCCGGTTCCCAAGTGGCGTTCCAGCTATGTCTGATGGAAGTCAGGCAGCATGGATGGAATACGTCTACATGGATCAAGAGAAACCAACAAATGCTACCGGTGTTGACGTTACAGTCAGCGTAGTTGACCCCAACGGTAACTATTACCCAGTAGGCACAACAACCACTGACATCAGCGGCGCATTCAAGATGGTCTTCACACCAGAAGTTGCAGGAGAATATACCGTTATGGCAAGCTTTACCGGCACAGGCTCATACTATCCTTCTAGTGCTCAAACAGGAATCTATGTGGACAATGCTGCAACAACCGTACCAACAGCTGAACCTACACCATCAATGGCTGACGAATACTTCCTACCCATGTCAGGCGCCATAATCGCAGTTATAGTGATTATGGGCATCGCCATATTGATAGTTGCTCTTCGCAAAAAGTAAGCTGTGAAAAAACTAAACAATCTCTCTTTCTTTTTTTGTTTTAAATAGGTGCTTAGTTAGGGCTGAGAAGGCTCTTGTTTACGATATGTATCTGCTAAGAATGATTGTGGAAGCGTCTTTTTTCTCCTTAAGTCTATTCGGGACCTCAGCAAACCCAAACACACCCTAAACTGGCTGAGCTTAGCAGGTTTTGGTTAAATTAATGTTGCCCTACACAGTTTTTGTGCAATATTGCCTTAAATTAATCGATGCCTCAACAAACATAGTTTACCAAAATTTAAAATAACTCCTGTTGTTTATATCAGAGAAACACAAGATAAAAAGGCAAGCAGGGGTCAAAACAACGTATGAGTGCTGAAGGCGATTCGTTCTGGGCTTCCCTAATTAAGAGGATATTAGGTTTAGTTTTAATTGTTATAGGCGCAGTCATGCTTTACTTCACCGCTACAACCTCAGAAATCAGCGGTTTTGGCCCTCTCTTCGGCTTCATCAGCGTCGTCTTGCTCATAATTGGCGTAGTACTACTTATCCTGAAGCCATCACAGTAAACCGCTTTATTCTCTTCTTTCGATCACAATTGAGCAGTTAGTTACCAACGCTGCGATCACGCCAAAGCCGTAAGCCAAGGCGCAACCACAATCCCTACCATACCCATTGTTACTGGGATTTCCAGCAAAGTTTTACCAGCTTCGTCTTTTACAATTATGCGAGTTACATTACCTTCATGCAAAAGCTCCTGTACTCTGGCGCCTACATCTTTGCCTGCAACTTGGTAATTCTTCTCTGATTAATTTGGCTGTCGTTGCACCGCATTGTATGCAGTATTTATCGTCAGCTTTTAGGGTTGCACCGCCATTTAACACAGAAAGGCAGCATTTTACCATGCTTCAAAGAGGAAGCTTGAGTGATAATAGCTTACCGAAGTATGAAAGCACAAGAAGCTGAAAACACAAAATAGCATGAACGTATTTATTAATCCTTAACCCCTAACAATCCGAACCCAATAAACTTGCAAAGAGGAGACCAAAAGTGCCAACTCGTCAACCAATCGTCTGCGTTCTCGGACACGTCGACTCAGGTAAAACCTCGCTTCTAGACGAACTGCGAAAAACCAACGTCCAAGTCCGCGAAGCAGGCGGCATGACCCAGCACATTGGAGCCAGCTTTTTCCCAGTGGAAACCCTAAAACAACTTATCGGACCATACATGTCAACTTTTAAGACAGGTATCGAAATCCCCGGTCTCCTAATCGTGGACACCCCTGGACATGAAGCGTTCACTAACCTTAGGCGTAGAGGCGGGAGCGTCGCTGACATCGCCATACTCGTCGTGAACGCTGTGAGAGGCTTTGAAGCGCAGACTTTTGAGTGTATCGAAATTCTCAAGGCACGTAAAACTCCCTTTATCGTTGCTGTTAACCAGATCGATCGTATCCCTGGTTGGAAGCCTCAGCATGGCATGCCTTTTCTAAAGTCTTTTGCTACTCAATCAAACTTTGTTCAAGAGGAAATGAACAACAGTCTTTACCGCATCATGGGTGACTTCAGCAGGCTTGGATTTAAAACAGACCGATTCGACCACATCCGAGACTTCACCCAAAACATCGCGCTGGTGCCTACTAGCGCCAAAACCGCCGAGGGACTCGCAGAGCTCGTTATGGTACTTGTGGGTTTAACGCAGCAGTTCCTCAAAAAACGTCTCCAAACCACCGGCGGCCCAGCAAAAGGTGCAATACTAGAAGTCAAAGAGGAACCCGGCTTAGGTATGACCCTAAACACAATCGTCTACGATGGCACGCTACACAAGGACGACTTGGTAGTAGTTGGTGGCAAAGACGGCCCTATATCCGCACGCGTGCGCACAATTCTGGTTCCAAAGCCGCTGGATGAGATGCGTGACCCCCGAGACAAATTTTCCGGAGTCGAATGCGTCTACGCCAGTGCAGGAGTCAAAATCGTCGCTCCTGGACTTGAGGACGCCTTGGCGGGTGCCCCAATGTTAGCTGTGCCTCCAGGAGAAAACGTAGCCAAGTATTGCCGCATGATTACTGAAGAAGTTGGTAGAATCCGAATCACCAAAGAAATCGACGGCGTCATCGTTAAAGCTGACACCTTGGGTTCGTTGGAGGCCCTTGCGGAAATCCTGCGAGCCAACAACGTACAGGTGCGAAGCGCAGATATCGGTGAAATTAGCAAACGCGACGTCATAGAAGCTTCAGTTGTTAAACAGCATGACCCGTTAATGGGTGCGATTTTGGCTTTCGGCGTCAAAGCCCTACCTGACGCGGAGATTGAAGCTGAATCAAGTGGTGTTAAGGTGTTCCGTGACCCAATTATCTACAACCTCGTTGACGCCTACTTGGCTTGGATTAAGGAGAAGAAGGAACGTAAAAGTGAAGAAGAATTTGAGGCACTATATAAGCCGGGCAAAATCATGGTACTGCCTAACTGTATTTTTCGCCGCGCTAAACCTTTAGTGATAGGTGTGGAGGTTCAGGCTGGCCGCATCAAGCCGAGGGTGTCGCTTATGCGCGCTGAAGACGGCTCTGAGTTAGGCGAGGTGCAGCAGGTGCAGGACGAAGGCAAATCAATTCGTGAAGCTAAAGCTGGTATGCAGGTGGCGATTTCCATGGATAAACCAATCGCTGGTAGACACGTGTTTGAGCGTGACGTGCTTTATGTGAAGGTGCCTGAGGCGGATGCGAAGGCGCTTTTGACAACACACAATGAGGACTTGACTCTTCCCGAGCAGGAACTGCTTAAAGAATACGTCAACATGATGCGCAAGAAGGTTCCGTTCTGGGCAGGCGTCTAGTAGCTCCTTTTTTTATTTTTTCTCTTAATGTGCGTATGGCAAATTACATGTGCATCAGACGACTGCTTGCGCTTGCCGCTGCTTCGTTGATTCAGAACGTTTCCTGGCGCCTGACGCGATGTGGCAACACCTTATCTTGTACATACCATAATAGACTCTATGTTAATCCGCCGCAATTAATATGTGGCACAGATTGAAGTTACCTCAAGCCTTACTTCTTGTGCTGTTTTTTCCGATAAACCTTTAAATTCTGCGTAACTCAAGAAAGTTGTGCAAACCTGCTATGTGTGTGCCGAGGTCTCCTAGCCCGGCAGGGAGCAAGCCTGGAGATTCACCTCTTCAGGTGGTACCTGACAGCTTGTGGTCTTTCGGGGCCACGGGGGTTCAAATCCCCCTCTCGGCGCCACTATTTATTTTTAAGTTTATTCGATGATTACTGTTTTTGGCAGAAGCTCAAGCAACTTTGCAATCAACTCTTCACGTTTCGCTAAAACGTCAGTTTTCTGCTGTTTACCCTTAACTTGAGAATCCTGAAAAAAAAAGTAAGTGAACTCCGTTAGCTTGTCTCGCGCTGATTTCTGTGATAATCGATAAATCGTCTGCTCTACCGCTTCGTCGAGTGCTTTAGCGCAGTTTGCCCGCCCCAGCTTCCGACCTATAACCATAAAACTGATTTTAGAAGTCACCAACTCGTCTGCTAAGATGTCTTCAAAAAGAGTTTGTTCTCTTATCCGAAAATGAAACTCGTAATGTTGATGGATAAACGATTGGGTAAGCATACGGATTAAGAGTTCCTTCATTGTTGCTGTTTTGTCGTTCCTGTTTAAATACAAGTGAATTTCAAGAGGCGTTTGTTCGTTGAGGTAGGCGTTGACTTGGCTTTTAGGGGTCTTCTTGTGGAGAATGACGGTTATGCCGTCTTGTGTAGCTTTCTTGGGGAATGAGTCACCGCATAAGTACTCTATTTTCTTGAGGACTTTTGCTCCTGTTTTGCACCAATTCTTTTCGTATTGATCTTTTTTCTTTTTCAGCATTTCGCGGTCGCTTTTTGATTCTCCAGTTCCAAGCTTGAAGGTTACATGCGGAGAGTCGCCTATTTCTGTCACACCTAAGCGTATGTTATACTTTTATCACATCTAAAATTTTTCCTTCGGCGCTCTGCGTTTTGTGACTCCAGAAAGATATTTTCGGCGTGACTGCGGTTAAAAAAAGGATTTTTGGTTTTTGTAATAAAAAAATTTAAAAAACTCCCCGAAATAACAACGAAGAAGTAAGAGAATTCTTTAGACTATTTACTCATCGTCGATGACATTTAGAAATCGCTTAATCTGCGCCATTACCTTCTGCAAACCCTTCTCAGTCAAAGGTGGATCATACGGAATGCGTAGCACATCCCAGCCTTGCTGCTCCAGTAACTCGTCGATTTCCTCGTCTTTTCTTAGTTGCTTGTCTTTTTTGTGCACTGGGTTGCCGTCAAGGTAGATGATTTTGCGTTTCTCCACCCAGCAAAAGTCGGGTATGGTGGATTTGAGGATAATAGGTTGCTGGGTGACCAAGCCACCTGTTAAGCCCTGAGTGCTGAGGGTTTTGAAAACTTCAATTTCGGCTTTGCTTACTTTTGGATGCATTAGCTGTTTATAACTCACGGTTTTCACGGAGCTATGAATACTTCTAAAAAGCATATAACTGCTACATAGATACGACATACCCTTAGAGGGGAGGGGTAACTAAAAGTAGGCTTGGCGAACCAACCACGGTTAAACACAGGGCACAAATCAAAAGGCGATCCCTAATCCTTCCTTTAGGGTCTTGAGCGATTGATGCCCAAGTTAACAGTTGACCCGCCAAGCTTTGGGTGTACCTCTTGGATGGCTATTTCTCGCAAGAAATACTTCTCTCTACAAGGTATAAATGGCGTTGTGATTGCATACCATCAACAACAAGCCCTACCCAAGCGCACGGCATCGTCGTTACCGGCGGATTTCTTGTGATAGGCGTTCTTTGTCAAACGCGGGATAAAAGTTAAGCCTTCCTCGTTTCCGCGTTTTTTCGGTGTTACGTCGGGTTTTTCATGTTCTTTGACGCGAATAATACAGCCAGCTTATGAGGTAACCGACTAACGCCCGAGAGACCAGCGGCGGAAGCATAAGCAACATTAAGGTTTTGCTTCTCCGCTTGCTTCTTCTTTTACTAACCGAAATGCGCATCAAACCAGTAAATCTTGCTACACCACAGAAAAGCTTTGATAACTCATGATACAGACTAAAAAACCAACAAAACTCTGCTGGCTAAACGCGTTTGCAACGTTTTAAAGTTCACAAAATCTATCTTTTAAGTGAAGGAGTTTCTGACTTTTTTGGATGACAACACGCAACTGGCTCTTATTCGCACTTTACTTTCATCAGAGAGAAACTACCTTGCCATAGAGCGAATCCAACTCTCCTATGTGCGTACAGGCATGCCAAACGCGGATTAAGAATAGGCCAAGTCGAAGACGTTGAAATTGACGACAATAACTGGACTGTTAACGTAGTCGATGTAAAGATGATGCAGACTTCAAATCTACGTGAAAAAGCTGGGGTTTCTACAAAAGAAGATCGTGCCATTGCCAACAAGCAAGATGGGCTCTATCAGTGGAGAGTCTGTTATTCTTAAAGAAGAACTTACCGATTCAGATCTTGAAGGCATGCGTGTAGGAATAAGAACTGAAAGACACTGATAATTTAGGCTTTATTAACCGAAATAAGGCGTGGCTAATTTTTCCCTTTTTTAGTTTACCTTTCTTTAATTTAAAACTCGCAAAACAAATACGAAGACGATTTCCCGTAAAGGAAACTTTGGGCGTTTCTCAAAAAACTTTTGGAAAAAGGTGGATTATGGCAAGGCTTATTCAGTAATAAACGGTCAGTGTCAGGTGGCTTCTATTTTCTGATTTGGCTACTTCGTATCTAATCGTCGATAGTGTAAGTTATAGCCTTGATAATAATCCGAGTATTGCTCCGATTGCAATTAACCAGGCTACAAATCCGGCTCCGAAGATTCCTGCGATGATGGCGAGAATTATCAGCCAAATCGCTGCTCCAACGTTACTGACAAATTTTGAAGACCCTGCCGCTAAGATGCCTACAACAATCATGGCGATCCCCCAGAAAAAAGCGCCTAATGAGTACAGTGGATAGAATATGAAAAAAAAGATTCCAAGCGCTGCTCCTATTCCAACTATTATCAGAATTAAACTGCCGATTAAAGCCAAAATGAAGCCTATGTTTGCCAATGTTTTAGAAATATGTTTCACCTCCTCTTACGAGGCTTGGTGGTTTTTCCTTTGGACTTTTACCTTTTGCTTAAACTAAAGACACGCCGCTAGGTGTATAAGCATTTGTGACTGATACATACTAACGACATCTTTTTTGTAAACATAACTGGCTGAAAAGCAATCTATTGATTATTTTTATATAAAAAAAGGGAAAAAAGATGTGTTTATGTCGGTCCTTGTTGTTTACCCTTTGGCGCTAAAACAAATCCTCTTACTGCTTGAGCGTCGTACTCATGGAGTCTACGCCAGCCTGAAGTAGCCATAGCATAGACATGCATGTGTTCAACAAAGCCTGCGGTGTCGCAGAATCCGAGGATTTCTTGGGAAGTGCGAGTTGCTGAGTTAATTGCGGGGGGTAAAGGTGTTCTGCCTGAATCTATCAGTTGTTGAGGGTTTCCTCCGCGTGTGAGTGAGAAGCTGAAGGTTGCAAAACCTTTGGTTCCGACTCCAAGCGGATGTTCTGGTCTGTAGTATAGCTCCACTGATCCTTCAGGGGCTTTTAGTGGACCTGGTCCGCTATCGTATTTCATTACTCCACAATCATCTCCTGCAGCTACACCGTCAAGTGTTGGTGCTGGGATTTCCGCTTTGCACAGGCTGTTGTCGATGTTTAATGTGATAATCATGCTTTTTTTACCGTCGCCGTTGTCATCATAGATTAATCCTGAACTTGCAGGTACGCCATTTTCCAGCAGACCGCTGGCGGCATCTTCGGTTTCAATTGTACCTGAAAGATCTGTTGATGATGGAATACGGTATTTTATGTTCAGGGCATCGATGTTGACTATTTGTCCGTCTGCGTCAAAGAGGTCAACTTTGATTTGGTATAATCCACTTTCAGGCCACATTACGCCTGGTTCATGAAGTTCAGCCAAGTTCACGGTTGGGAATTTAGCGCTGGCAGTATCTTCAACTGCGTCAGGTGTGCTCCATTGACCTGTTGGTGGAAGTGCCGGTGGGATTTCGAAGAGGTTTTGGTTTGCCAAGGGTACGCCCGGGGCTTTTTCGGATTTAGGTCCAAGGTTATAAACTTCAAGCACTAGGTCGTCGCCTATTTCATGTGTGTAATGTCGATTAATAGTGGCTGTAAGTGGAACAAAAGCACTTGTGGTTCCTTTGCGGTAAGATACTTGATAGTATTTTACGCCTAAGTCTTCCCGCAGGTTGTTGTCAAATTCGAGGCGTGGCCTTAATGTTTCTCCAAATGGCGCATCGGTATCTGTTAAGCCCAAGTTGTCGGTGGTTGTTGATGCTGAAAGTGTGGTGCTGGTCCCACGGATTTTGCTTAGTGGGTGGTTGCCGATTGCCATAAATAATACCCAGTTTAGTGGTGCATCTACTGGTTGGCAGGGTGCATTGGTTCTTGCAAGTGGATGAGTAACGTGAAGGGTTACTTCTTGTGTTCCGCATTGGTAATTCCAGAATGTGTTGCAAAGCACTGGTGTTGGTGCATAGATGTTAATTGGCGGGAACGTTGGGAATATTTTTTGTTTAACCTTGAAATAGAGGTCTGGTTTGTCTGTGTTGTAACATCCTCTGAAGAACATTGCTTTAAATTTGCCGCATTCTGCAGTTACTGCTGTCGCTACTAGATCCATATGAGCCGTTGCAAAAGGAAACATGCATATGATGGATTTTGTTACTTCAGCGTAATTTATTAAAACTTGCCTGAATTGTTCAGTGTTGGTGGTTAGGGCTAAAACTCGTAGATTTGCCATGTCTTTGTCAGTGGAGTTTTCCTGAAGTGTGTTACCCTCCGATGCGGAGGCATTAATGCAGCTCCTTTTCTGCATTAAAATCTGCGGTTCCAATGATTTGTTAATTGAGATCTCTTTTATTTTGTTGCTGCCTATCACGAGAGGTTGTGGGGGTAATGGGCCGATTGAGGGCTGTTTCTGAATGATTTCTCTGATTGGGGGCCAAGGAGGTGGGGGGTTTGTTATGAATTCTCTTATGTGCTCGATAATTTCGATTGGTAATTTAGGTATCAGAAGGTATACTGGGTCAACTTCGTAGACTTCGACTGTTGCTCCACATACAGGCAAATCCAATGTGATTCCGCCGCTTACCACTCTTTTTAGGACTGTTCCACGCACTATGCAGCGGCTCAGAATCCAGCATAGTATCTGCTTTGAGATTACCTGAATAACTGCGGTTTGTTGGCGTATCTTTGGCGGTATCTGAACATATACTTGTTCGCCTCCAAAGCGTAGCAGTTCAGTTACGGTTTGTTTTTCTGATAGATCTGGGCCAACGATTACTCGTATTGACTGTGCGGTCTCGGAAATGGGTAAATTCAATGTTAACTGGGCGGTTCCTTTGGGGGTTAGGTTTGCCTTTGCGAGAAATGTGCCTCCTTTGGAAAAAGCATACGCTATTCCTTTTTGAATGTCTTCGGGTTTTGCTTCGTCTAGTACTTTTAAAGATACTACTATACTAACGGGAGTTTTATTTCGGGTTGAGGTTGGCTGCTTTATTGCTCTGCTGATTGCGGGTCTTGTTGACAGGGTTTTTTTTATGTCAGGATTAAAAGTCATGTTGTCACCAAAATTTAGTGTGTATTAAGTATTAATAATAGTTGCGTCGCTGTAGCTGTTGACAAGTAAAACCATTCTTCAGCAACCACTCACGAAAAGTAAAAGAAAACACCATTTGCTAAGAAATAAGGCGGTAAATTTCTGCTATTCACACATAGATAAAAAATGAAGGGCTGGTTAGTTGTTATTATTTGTCTGGTTCTGGCGTCTTAGCCTCGGGGGCTGCGTAGCTTTTTAGTTTCTCAGCCATCTCTCCTAACGCTTTAGTTACCTTATAGTTCAAGGTGCCTTCGGGGTAGGTGCCGTCCTGTCGAAGCACACCTGCTTTAACGCCTGTGAGGACTTCGATGCCTTCGTCGATTGATTTAACTGAGTAGATGCTGAATTTACCTTCTTTGACTGCATCTAGAACTTCTTCTTTAAGCATGAGATTCTGTACATTGCTCTCTGGAATCATAACCGCCTGATTGCCTGTTAATCCTTTGAGTTTGCAGATTTCAAAGAAGCCTTCAATTTTTTCGTTTACTCCTCCAATAGCTTGTACCTCACCTTTCTGGTTAACAGAACCAGTGACAGCAAAGAACTGCTTTATGGGCACGCCGCTAAGTGCTGATAGGATGCTGTATAGTTCCGTGCTGGACGCGCTGTCGCCTTCGACGCCGCCATAGTTTTGCTCGAATACCAATCTGGCGCTTAGGCTAAGCGGTTTGTCGCGTGCGTATTTGTCGTTTAAGTAGCCGCTTAAGATTAAGACGCCTTTGGTGTGAATGGGGCCACCCATTTTTGCTTCTCGCTCGATGTCGATGATGCCTTCCTTGCCTAACCCTATACTGACGGTGACGCGTGAGGGCATGCCAAAGGAGAAGTCGCCAAGTCCAGCCACAGAGAGTCCGTTAATTTGTCCCACTTTAACCTCAGAAGTGTCAATGAGGAAAAATCCACGGTTAACCATCTCCTGCATTTTTTCTTGGATTAGTTTGCTGCGGTAGAGTTTTTCTTCAATCGCTTTCTCAACATTTTTTGCAGTTATGCGTTTGGCATCTTCTTGGTTAGCGTAAAAGTTTGCTTCTCTAATCACGTCGGCGACAAGCGAGAACTGAGTGGAGAGCTTCTGTTGGTCCTCCACAAGCCGGCTGCTGTACTCTATGAGTTTGGCTAAGCCGCCGCCGTCAATGTGCCTCATTCCCTCTTTTTCACATAGTCCGCAGATTAAGGCGGCGTATTGGCGGGCGTTTTCGTCGGTGCGGGGCATTTTGGTGTCGAATTCTGCTTTGATTTTAAAAAGTTCGCGAAAGTCAGGATCTAAGCTGTACATCATCTGGTAAAGGTTGGGGTCGCCGATTAAGATGACTTTGGCTGTGAGAGGTATAGGTTGGGGCTTGATGGTTTTTATGCTTAGAAAGCCGTAGCGTTCCTCGGGCTCCTCAATGGCCATTTTTGAGTCTTTTAGATCGCGTTTTAAGCCGTCGTAGGCAAGTGGGTTTCTGAGGAGGTCTTCGACAGGGACAATGAGGAAGCCGCCATTTGCTTTGTGGATGCTACCGCCCCTTATCATGCTAAAATCGGTGTTTAGGGCGCCGAATTGGGCTTCTTTCTCTGTTTTGCCCAGCAGGTTAGGGTAAGTGGGGTTGGTTTCCATAATTACGGGGGCGCCTTTTGTTTCCGAGTTGTCTATGACAACGTTTACTTCGTATTTCCGGTATGGCTCCTCACGCATCCATGGTAGCTGAAAAGGCTGTTTTTTCTCTTCCCCTCTACCTACAAACTGCGGTAGATTCTCGATTATGTCTTTTTCCACAGCTTTGAGGTAATCTGTGACCTGCGTGTTGCCTTGGTACTTGTCCAATAGACCTTGGAGTTGGCTGCCGATGGCGTAGAGTGCCACTTCTTTGTTTAGCTTCTTGAGTGTCTCGTGGATTTGACGTTCCATATCGATGAGTTGAAGCATCGCATTACGAAACTGCCCCTCCAGCTTCTCGCGTTTTTCAGATAGCTTATCCTTAGTCTCCTGTGGCAGAGCAAGCATTTCTTCCTCACTAAGGGGTTTGCCATCCAAGACTGGCACAAGCAGTAGCCCCACAGGCGTAGTTTGAATAACAAAACCTTCACTTTGGGCTTTAGCGTTTAACTCGTCGATTAAGCGTTTGCGTTGCTTTTCAAGGTTACTAAGGGTAGCTTCTCGGCGTGATGCGTAGTCTTCGCTTTCAAACGCTTTAGGCAGATCGTTTCTGACGTTTTCAATGAAGTTTTTCATGTCTTCTTTGAACCCTTTGCCTCTGCCCGGCTCCAGCTCGATGGCTTTAGGTTCATATTGGTTGCCGAAGTTGTTGACGTAGCACCAGTCGCTGGGCACCGGCTGCTTCTTTGCCTGTGCCTCTACAAAGCTTTTCACTGCGGTTTTTCTGCCTGTGCCTGGGTAGCCTGCCACGTACATGTTAAAGCCGTGGTTTTTTATACCTAACCCGAATTTGAGCGCTCGGACGGCGCGTTCTTGCCCAATGATTTCAGTTCTGGGCTTCAAATCGGCTGTGGATTCACAGTGCAAGAAGTCTGCGTTACAGGTGTTGCGTAGTTTCTCAACAGGTAATTTGTTAATCAAAATGACTCCACCAAAACTTCACTATTGAAAAAGGTGGTTTTGCCATTTAACTTTTTTTGCCAAGCTCTAAGGTGACTTAATGAAGCCGCCGTTTTACTGAGACTTCATGCGGCTTAACGCAGATGAATTCGTCAACCGTACACCACTATATATGTACTTGACCTACCGATGTCAGTAACTGGGTAAGTAGCAACCTAAAAGCTGACCCACCCCCATTTTTCTTTTTTTTGTTAAATCAAAACAAATTTTTTTAGTATCTCTGGGTTTCTCACTTCTGGGTGGAACAGAACGCCGAAGATGGGTTTTTGTTTGTGTTTTGTGGCTTGGATACAATTTTCCGAATTAGCCAAAGTTTCGAAGATATCTGAGGGTGCTACAGAGAGACTATGAAGAGTGTATGCCTGAAAAGTTCCTCCAAACAGTGGGTTCTCTTTGGCTGTAGCGATTTCGGTCATCCCCACTTGCATGCAATCTGCCAACGGCACGTCATAAAGACGAGGCTGATGATTTGCATGCCTGCGCATATCCCCAAAACAGGCTTCTCCCAGGCCTTCAGCCACCCAAACGTTTCAAGGTGCTTCTGTGCCTCAAAATCCTTTAGTGTAGTTCCTGATAGAATTATGCGGCTGCATTCCTTCAAGTCCTGCAGGGTCAATTCAAGGTAATGCATGACCAGTACAGGTTCGATGCCTTCGACTGCCGATAAGATGGGCGATACAAACTCGCTAAAAGCCAGTGAGTCGGGTTTCCAGTTCATGTCGACAACAATAATCACTTCGGAGTTAACCTCGCCTGCTTGATTTGGTATACGCCTGAACTGCCGCTCCATTTGGCTTCGGATTCTGTGATTCTAATTTTTGCCTGAACATCGGTGCATCCAATACGGTTGTTTCAATTTCGCCCCCTTCCCCACTTGGGCTTATGCCATACTCGCCTTGGAGCCTTACAAGTTTGGCGATTATTTCGGAGTTTATCCATTTTCCCAGCCATTTTCCATCTAGCGGATAAGCAAACACGCCTGAAATGATGACTTCAAACTTTTTTTCGACGAGTGTTTCAAGTAGCTGTTTTTGGTTTGTTTTCCAAAGAGGATTAAACTGCCACAAATCCAGTCTGCTTGCAGATGCGCTGCACCCGAGACGCCTGATAAACCGACTCAACAGCGCCTGTCACTACTCCCTTGATGCTGTAGCGGGTTTTAGCTTCATTGATGGCGCTCTCCAAATCCTCAACTCAGCCTCTTTTTGTCCTTCTGTCTCCACTTTGACCAGCGGCAACCCAAGTGCCTCTGCCTGCATGGTTGTCATGTCGATATTTGGAGTATGAAACATGAAGCTCTCGACGTTTTTGGACTCAACGGTAATTAAGCAAGCTACAGTTTCCTTTTGCGCTGCAATGTGCAGTGCGAGGGTGGAGTCTTTGCCTCCTGAAAACAGCACGCAAAGGTTCATGGTTACAGAAAAGAAGAAAAAGATGTTAATATGCCCTTTTGAATAAAATGGGCTTTTTTAGGATTTTACGCTGCAAACGTTGGGGATAGCTTTTAGTTTGACCACGACTTCCTCGGGCGCTTTCTGGTGTAATACATATACGCTGATGGCGTAACCAGTGTTGATTTGGCGAGAATAGTTAGCTCGGATGTTGATGTTGCTGTCAGCTAATACTTTGTCAATGTTAGCGAATACTCCAGGTACGTCTTTGTGATGGACAAACAACGTGAAAATTTCTTTTTCTTCCAGTTCGATGCATTCGCCTGCATTAACGGCGTTAGTAAAGTCGCCACCCAGCAAGTAACTGCAGAGCACGCGTGCCATTTCGGTAGCAGTTTCACTGTTGTGCCTCAACGGTGGATGCGCCAAGGTGGCTGCTTAACACGACGTTGTGCAAGTTCTTTTAGTTTGTCGTTGAAGGGGTCGCCTTCGATTTTGGGTTCCTCTTTGTAGACGTCGGTTGCGTAACCGCCGATTTTACCGTCTTTGAGTGCAGCGTACAGCGCCTGTTGGTCGATGTTGTTGCCTCTGCTGGTGTTGATAATGTATGCGGTGGGTTTCATGGCTGCGAGTTCTTGTGCGCCGATGATGACTGCTTTGCCACCTGTATGCACGCTGATATAATCTGCTTCTTTGAGGACCTCTTCTTTGGTGGCGAGGAATTTGATACCGCTCTCTGGGCAAGGACAAATATCGTAGCCGATTATTTCCATGTCAAAGCCCCGTTTGGAGATTTGGGCGACTTTCTGACCTATTCTCCCACAGCCGATTAACCCTATCGTTTTGCCTTTGAGTTCTCTGCCCTTCATTT
Organism: uncultured archaeon; assembly: GCA_963810275.1. Classification (GTDB taxonomy): domain Archaea; phylum Thermoproteota; class Bathyarchaeia; order Bathyarchaeales; family Bathycorpusculaceae; genus Bathycorpusculum. The sequence goes on along the minus strand of CAWENF010000014.1, from coordinate 52,843 downwards.
TCTTCTTTAACCACACACCGTTTTTGAGTGAATGATGTGCTTGGGGAGTGTTTCGTGAAATTGCAATCATCAACCCGACTGTGAGTTCTGCGACGGAGTTGGTGCTGCCAAATGGAGCGATTTTAACGACTATTCCATTTTCTGAGGCGGCGGCTGAGTCGATGTTGTCGTAGCCTACGCCTGCGCGTCCGATGATTTTGAGTTTTCCTTTGGCGCCTGCCTCGATAACTTCGCGGGTGACTTTGGTGGCGCTTCTAACTACTATGGCGTCGAAGCCGGCTATGTCTGCGACCAACTGCTGGGGGTCACGTTTTTTAGTGTCGGTTTCGATGCCTGCTTCTTGGAAAATAGCTAAGCCTTCCTTCTCTAAACCATCGTTAAGTAATACTTTCATGCAGATTTCACCTGAATCGGTACAGGAAAAATGATTGTACTGCTAAATAATAAATCCATCTACAACAAACAGAGCGCTGCTACGCTTACGCCTTGACTTTTTTCAGAGGTCTTGGCGTGCGCACTCGAGTGACCATTACGTCGTATGTGGCTTTGCGGTGACAGTAGGGACATTTTAGGTCACGGTAGTTACGGCGGATAAGTGAGGTTAAGGTTGCGCCGGGTATCCAGTGGAAATTAAAAGTTTTCTTGCATACTGGGCATGTTAATCGCGAAGTGTAGTGCGGACCGTACCTTGGCAGTAAAGTGAATAGCACCACTGCGCCGACAGCCACAATAATGAACATTATTGAAAGCAAATCAATATGCATAGCCGTTCAAGTCACCATGAGATTAAAAAAACTGTTAATTAAGTTTTATCAAAAAACAAAAGGAAAACCCCAATTTCGGGGCTAAGCAGATTTGACGTATTTTATCGCTTCTTCGACTGTTTGGAAGCCGTATTTGACGCCGCAGAACCCGCTTTTGAGCGCCAACACATCCACCTTGACTTCGGCGGGGGTGCGTTTGCCTTTGATGACGTCAAGCATCAAGTCGCAGAGGAGCTTTATGTCGCTTTCCATCATCCCATGGCGGGTTACATCTTGGAAGCCTACACGCAAACCAGATGGGTTTTCTTTTCCTGCTTGGTCGTCATAGGGTAGCAAGTTTTTGTTTAGGATGATGTTGGCGTCTTCTAGGTCTTGGGCGATTTTGTTGCCGCCGCCGAAGCTTCGGACGTCAAGTGCGATTTGGTGGCTGCGTGTGAAACCTTTATGCTCGGCAAGCACCTTGACGCCGTTCTCAAAGAGGTATTGACCTGCGGTTTGAGCGTTTTTGACGATTTGCGCCGCCAACTGTTGGCCGAAAATGCTCATTTCAAGGCAGGCTATGCCCAATGCGGGAAGTCTGCCGAGATGTGTGCTGGATGCTGTTAGGGGGAAGACTGCATGCTGGATTTTTTTGATGGCTTTTTCTTTTGCTGGAGAGTCAGAGTTGCCCATGATGACGCCGCCTTGTGGTCCGGGGAAGGTTTTGTGGGTGGAGGCTGTTATGAAGTCTGCGCCTTCGCGAAGGGGGTCTTGGAATTGTCCGCCTGCGATTAAGCCGAGGACGTGGGCTCCGTCGTATGCTACGTATGCGCCTACTTCGTCGCAGACCGCCTTGAGTTCTTTTATTGGGTGTGGGAACAAAAACAGGCTGCCGCCGAAGGTGACAATGCCTGGTTTAGCAGCTCGGATGACGTAGGCAGATTTCTCAGCGTCAATGTTGAACTCGTTAATGTCGTAAACGTGGTTGATATTGTCTATGCCAAGTATGCTGCCTGCTAAACCCGTGTAGTCATGGCTTATGTGTGCGCCGCAGCTCAATGGTGTTACAACCATCTTGTTATTTTTGGAAGCCAACGAAAGGCCTTTGAAGGTGGCGGTGTTGGCGTGTGTACCAGAAATCAGTCGGACATCCGCCCAGTTAGTTCCAAATAAGCTTTTCACAGCGTCGCAGGCGAGGTCCTCTATTTGGCTCATATACTTTTGACCCTGATAATACCGTTTCTTAACATGACCCTCGGCGTCGTTTTCGCCTTCAGCGTAGCGGGTGGCGAGGTCGTGGCTCATGTCCAACATCTGGCATACGGCGGGGGACTTTATGCCTTCACTGGCGATCATGTTTATGCATTCTTTCTCTCGGTACTGCTCATGCTTCTTGGATGCTTCAATAAGTTCATGCACGATTTCAGGAACGTCTTTCATAATGGTATCCCCTGCTAAGTAATCAACGGATTATGCTTTGTCGTATTTAGCCGTTACTGGATGGTACATGCCAATCGTAAATATAAAGAAAATCAGGTTTGCAGCCATGTTTTGGGTACGAAGGGCTTGCCGTATTCTTCTTCACTGGCGATTTCTGTTAAGATTTTGCGGGTGCTCACTAGGCGTAACAACTTGCCGGTTAAATCTATTTTCTCTTTCGGGTAGCCGACTGCAATCAAAGCGATGACTTCAAAGTTTTCTGGCACTTTAAGCAAGTCTTTTACATCTTTTTCGTCGAAACTACCCACGACGCATGTTCCTAGTCCGTCGTTTACCGCTGTTAAAACCATGTTCTCCAAAGCTAAAGATGCATCTACGTCATACCAATCTGCTGAGGCTTTTTTGTCACCCAAAACAACAATGGCGAGCGGCGCTTCGGCGACGAACTTGGCGTATAACCCGCCTGCGAGGCGCTTGCGTTTTTCTGTGTCTGTGACGGCTATGAAATGCCACGGCTCGGTATTACGTGCCGAAGGGGCAAGCCTGCCCGCATCCAAAATGCGTTCAAGTTTTTCTCTGGGAACCGGCGTATCTTGGTAGGCTCGGATTGATTTGCGAACTCGAACAGCTTCAAAAACATCCATCTTACTTATCCTCTCTGATTCACTATGGTTCCTGTTGAATATTAGGTTTGACAGGCTGATTCTTCGATAGGTTCAAATTTCTAATTGTGCAAAAGGTTCTTTATGGTAATGAGGGAGAAAAAACGCTTCATCCTCCACCTCGATATGGATCACTTCTACACGGCGGTGGAGGAACGTGAAGACCCTCAGCTTGCAGGCACCCCTGTCGTGGTTGGAGCAGACCCTAAAAGGGGCAAAGGCAGAGGTGTTGTGAGCACCAGTAACTATGAGGCAAGAGCAACCGGGGTCCGAAGTGGGATGCCGATTTCGCAGGCTTGGCGGCTTTGCCCAGATGCGGTGTACTTGCCGCCTCGTTTCCCACTTTACATCAAGGTTTCTGGGGAAATAATGGCGATAGCACGGCGGTACTCTGGCAGATTTGAACAATGGGGCTTAGATGAAGCTTTTCTCGACGTGTCGGATATTGTTCATAGCTGGGAAAATGCTGAGGAGTTAGCTCGCCAAATCAAACAAGAAATCAAGGAAAAAGAGCATCTTACAGCCTCAATAGGGGTTGGACCCAACAAACTGGTCGCTAAAGTTGCCAGTGACTACCAAAAACCCGATGGCTTAACTGTGGTCAGAGAGGAGGACGCCCAAATTTTTCTTGCACCACTTGATGTGCGCAAACTACTTTGGGTGGGACGAAAAACCGAAGTTAAACTCAAAGCGTTAGGCATAAAAACAGTCGGCGACTTAGCCCGTTACGACCCAACCGCTTTGGCTTCCATGTTTGGTGTGATGGGTATGCAGATGCATCTAAACGCTAAAGGCGTGGATCAGAGTGAAGTGGAAGAGCGTGAGGGTCTTAAAAGCATCAGTCACGAAATTACATTTGAGGCGGACACCGCGTATCCAGACGCTATCCTCAAAGTGCTCGATGAGTTGTGCATGGAAGTGCAAAAAGAAGCCGCCGAACAGAAACTGCTATTCAAAACAGTCACTGTCAAAATCCGTTACCAAGGCTTCGAAACGCATACGAAAAGCAAAACGCTTCCACGCCTGACCGGCAGAGTGGAGGATTTAAATAAAACTTCAAAAGAGTTGTTACTGCCATGTCTTAATGGAAGAAAAATGAGGCTTATTGGTGTTAGGGTTTCTAACCTGCAATTTTGCGATAAACAGAAAACCCTATTTTAAGCATCGTAGGCTGTTGGGTCAGAGATTGCTGCTTCTTTGAATGCTTTTCTGCGGTTGACACAGGACTCGCATCTTCCACAGTGTTTGCTGCCGTCGAGATAGCAGGACCAGGTTAACTCAAAGGGTACATTGAGTTTTTCGCCTTCTGTTATAACTTCAGATTTTTTGAGTTCGCTAAACGGTGCTTGGATGCTGATTTTGCAGTCAGTGCCCAACCGGGCGGCTTTTTCGAACGCTTCGTAGAATTCTTTGCGGCAGTCAGGGTAGAATGGCTCGTCGCTGCCGTGTGCGCCGTAAAAGATTATTTGTGCTCCGGCGGTGACGGCGTAGGCAACAGCCGCGGACAGGAATATGGCGTTTCGGAAGGGTACGATGATGGGGCTGCTGAACTGCGCTGTTAACGGAATATCGCGGCTAACCAGACTGGTGTTGCCGCTAAAGATTTCTTTAAGCGCTGAGAGGTCAATGACTTTGGTTGTGGTACCAAGTTTCTCGGCGATTTGTTTTGCAGCTTGGGTTTCTTTCTCGGCGATTTGCCCATACTTGAAGGTGATGGGGTGGATTTGGTAACCCTGAGCTTTAGCCCAGTGCGCTACAACTGCGGAGTCTGGTCCGCCGCTTAGGACGACTATACATTTTCTTGATTCCATATTTTTTCACCATTAACTTGAACCATTGCCTGCCGGAGGCTGGGCGTACGTGCAGTTGCAGAACCATTTGTAGACGCCGATGCTTTTGAGCACTTTGAAGATGGGCCAACCGATTGCTACGCTTGCGATTGCATTGCCAATTCCAACGTACGCCATAGTTAAGAGCAGTGGAGCCCCAAAAAGGGACAGCATCCAGCCTACTGTAACGCCCAAAACCGCTGAATACGTCAGACACGTAGCGATGATGGTGTAGTCGTTTTGTGTGCGTTTATACACATAATAAACCACAAATGCCATAACAAACGAGGGGATGGTGTTGAGTAAGTCAATAAATCCTAAAGGTGAGAACATGTTCGCAACAAAAACGCCCAGTGTATGTCCCAAAACACCAGCCATGCCAAAGATGGGTATTGATGCAACCATAGCGTCGGCGATTCTAATTTGAAGGGGTCCATAAGAGAGTGGTGCTAATCCAACTACAAGCGCCGCATATAAAGCGGCATATATTGTTATTAGAGCTAAATCTTTGGTTCGTATTTTCAACTGTATTTGCCTCCCTACTCCGGGTTTTATTTTATTTGGCGCAACGGGTGGGAAGCACCACTCACGCGCCGAGTTGCAACTAACATCGCCAGTTACCTAAAAATGTTCCTCTCTTTGCCACTTCTATATGGGAATATGTTGCTCTAAATGTTTGGCGAAATATTAATTAGGCTCATAGATTGATTACTTCATGCATCTTCCTAGTGGATGGCATTCCGCAAAACGGAGTTTTAGGAGCAAAAAACTATGTCACAAAATAACCCAGCTAGCCAATTAATCCTCAAAGGAACCACAACAATCGGCGTCGTATGCAAAGACGGCGTAATCTTAGCCTCTGACACCCGTGTAACCATGGGTTACTACGTTGCTCACAAAGCAGGCAAAAAAGTCTACAAAATTGACGACCACATCGGCATGACCATCGCCGGAACAGTCGCAGATGCCCAACGCGTCGTCGACATCTTAACCGCCAATGCTCAACTCTACAAAACCAACCTGAACCGCCCCATACCTATTGCTTCAGCGGCAAGACTGGTTGCAAACCTTCTTTTCCAAGGCAGATATATTCCCCTTCAAACTCAAGTGCTTGTCGGCGGCGTAGACGAATCTGGTTCTCACGTGTTCAACTTGGACCCTTACGGAAGCTTAACCGAAGAAAAAATGGTTTCCACCGGCAGCGGCAGCCCAGTTGCCTATGGTGTTTTGGAAGACAAATTCAAAGAAGACTCCACTATAGAAGAAACGTTGCCTACCATCGCTAAGGCTGTCAATGCAGCCATGAAACGCGACGTAGCAAGCGGCAACAACTACAACATTATAGTAATCACCAAGCTCGGTTACAAAGAGTTAACCGACGAGGAGAAATCTAAGCTGCTACAGGCAGGAAGTTAATACTGTGGCTCGAACACAAGACAAAGACAAGGATAAAATAGAAATTAGCCAGTATATTCTCGAAAAAGTTCCCCGCGAAGCAGAGGTCACCCGCATCGAATATGAGGGTCCTATGCTTGCAGTTTACACTAAACGTCCAGAAATTCTGGTTGACAAAAGTAGCATCGTGGCCGAGATAGTCGGCGTCATACGTAAAAGAATCGTTATACGTCCCGACCCATCCGTGCGTATCCCCGAGGTGGAAGCAGAGAAAATCGCCCGTGAACTCATCTCGCCCGAAGCTGAAATCACCGACATAAACTTCGACCCTTCACTGGGCGAAATCATAATCGAAACCAAAAAACCTGGCTTAGTCATTGGTAGAAACGGCGCGGTGCTTCAGGAAATAATTAAGAAAACCAAGTGGCGTCCACATGTTCTACGTAGCCCGCCGATTAAATCTAAAATTGTAACTCATATGCGCCATTACTTGCACTCAGAAAGCAAAGAACGCGAACGCATTTTGCGAACCGTGGGTGAACGTATTTTCCGCCCAAAAAGCTACGAAGTCGGCGACGTTCGCATGACAGTTTTGGGCGGTGCACAGGAAGTTGGACGCAGCGCATTCCTAATTAAAACCCGCGAATCATCTGTACTACTGGACTGTGGTATCCATCCTGGCTCTACCCGACCGTTTGAGTCATTCCCACGCTTCGACAGTCCCGAGTTTGAAATAGACTCGCTTGACGCTGTTGTCATAAGTCACGCGCACCTCGATCACTGTGGGCTTGTGCCATTCCTATACAAGTATGGTTACGACGGACCCATATACTGCTCTGCGCCAACGTCAAATCTGATGACTATGCTTCAGCTTGACTACCTCGACGTAGCCAACAAGCAGGGCGTTACACCCCTCTACGACCAAAAAGACGTTCGCGAAGCTGTGCTTCACACGATCCCTCTCAGGTTCGGTGTCGTCACCGACATCGCTCCCGATATCCGCTTAACACTACACAACAGTGGTCACATTTTGGGCGGCGCAATGGTTCACCTCCACATAGGTGAAGGCCTCCATAACATTGTCTACACTGGCGACTACAAGTTCGGAAGAACTATGCTCCTTGAAGCGGCTGCCACAGAGTTTCCACGAATCGAAACTGTCATCACCGAATCTACCTACAGTGGATCCGATGACATTGTGCCTACCAGAGTAGAAGCTGAAGAATCTCTAACCCGAGCAATCAACCAGACCTTGGAACGTAAAGGCAAAGTTCTCATACCCGTGCCCGCCGTGGGCAGAGCTCAGGAAATCATGTTGGTCATCGACGGCTACATGAAGCGGGGTCTAATGAAGGAGGCGCCAGTGTTCATTGAAGGCATGATCAGCGAAGCCACAGCCATCCACACCGCCTACCCCGAATACCTTGGCCGCGAAGTGCGGCACAGCATCCTCCACGAGGAAGTTAACCCCTTCAAATCTGATTACTTCACTATTGTTGATCACCCAAGCCAACGCAGTAGCATCATGGAAGGTGAACCTTGTATTGTACTCGCCACGAGCGGTATGCTTGAAGGCGGTCCCGTAATTGAGTACTTTAAGAACTGGGCTTCAAACGAGCTAAACCAAATCATCTTTGTCAGCTACCAAATCGAGGGCACCATGGGGAGACGCGTGCAGAAAGGCGTTGGCGAAGTCACCATGATGGATAACGAGGGCAAAATGGCTGCTTTCAGCGTCAAAATGGGCGTACAAACCGTGGAAGGATTCAGTGGACACAGCGACCGCCGCCAACTTGTCAACTATCTCACCCATCTGTCTCCTAAACCTGAACGCATCTTTGTAGTGCACGGCGAAAGACAAAAGACCCTAAACTTCGGCAACTTCCTAGACAACAAAGCCGGAATACATACAGTGGTTCCGTCTGCGCTGGAAACCTTTAGGCTGTTGTAGGCGGAAGCGGATCTCTTTTCGGGACTGGCACTGGAGTTTTTTCACGCCAAATTCGCACTGTTTTAGGGCAGATAACAACACGCTCCTCACCAAGGCGGGCGATGTCGCCACCCACGGATTCAGAAAACTCGAACAAGTCGTTAACTGCTTTTTTGACGTCCTCTATGCTCTTTCCAGCAAGAGGTGTGATTCGCAAAATTATTATGTTGCCGTTCGTTACTGCTTCTTTTACGTTTTCTACATCCGTTAATTCTTTGAGCGGCATGGCTTTTAGATAAATTTTAGATGTAGGTTCTGGTTCTAACGGTGCTTGGGGTTCCTCTGACGGCGATTTAACGGGTTGTTCAGGTTCTGGCTGCGGTTCTAATGCTATTGGCGCCTCGGCTGGTTGCTCTCCGGGGTGTTCTTGAGGTTCGGGTTCCGCTGCTGGCGATTCGGGTTCAGGTTTAGGCTCTGGTTCTGATTGTAGATTTGTTTTGGATTCCTCAACCATTTCAGACTCTATGGGTTCAAATGCAGCTTTAACTGGGGCTTCTGGCGTGGGCTCAGGTGCCTGTTCGGTGGTTGGGGCTGCTTCTGGTTCTTCTTGTTCTGGCTTTTTTCTGTGGAATAAATTGAACGGCATTTGGTTTCACAACCTGATATGTACTGTTTCTCAGTTAAGCGTTTCTTAGCTTTTTACGCGTTGGCGCTTGTACAAGTTAGATTTGTTGGCACCTAAATATTTGATTTGTGTTTCTACGCCCATACTTATGGCTTATATTAGTGGTTTTCTGGTGTCCCAGCGGGGTTTATACTATGAGCACTAAGCAGTTGTTGACTACCACCACAACCAAGAACATAATTAAGCCAGAATATGTGCCTTTAATTATTTTGCTGCCAACCTGGAAGCCTTTGGTGGTTTTGTCCAGGCTGCTGTGGAGGATTTTATTGGCTAAAACGTAGGTGCTTGCGATGCAGAATGTTGCTGCGAGTTTGAGCGACATGAAAAGAGGGACATTACCTACTACGGATGCCATGATTGGGTTGGATTCCGTAGCGCCAAAATGGAGGGTGCCGATTACTGTGGTTATGCAGTCTATTGTCCCCATAGCTACCAATATGAAGGCTGGGCAGAATACCGGTCTTAATAGAATACATGAACCTTCTCCTTCATCCTCGCTTGCCTTCTCAAATCTTAATTCACAATTTTTACTTATGAACTATATTTCTAGATTTGACATATTACACAAAAAATAGACGCTCTCTAAACTACCTATGACCAAATCTATTATATACATAGTTCCCTATTGAAAAGGCTCCTAAAAGCTATTCTTCCTTTTTGAGGAATAAAGCGCTGTTTTTGTGTCATTACATACGTTTCTGGCTGGACAAAGTTTTTATTGCGCTTTGGAACTCTACACTTCCCCGTACAGTTAAAGGATGATAAAAGATGGCCCTACAAAAAGGAGATTTCATTCTCATCGATTACGTAGCTAAAGTTAAAGAAACAAACGAAGTTTTTGACACAACCCAAGAAGATGTCGCTAAAAAAGAGCACCTTTTCAAAGAAGGCAGAATATACGAACCTAAACTCGTAGTTATCGGAGAACGCTGGGTTATGGAAGCCCTTGACGATTCTCTAAAAACCATGGAAGTCGCCAAACCGGCAACCGTGGAGATTTCGCCTGAGAAAGGCTTCGGACCTAGAGACCCAGAAAAAATCAAACGCGTCCCAATCAAGCAACTTTACGCTAAAGAAATCAACCCAGTCATCGGTGCACAAATCGAGTTCCAAGGCAAAAACGCCACAGTCCGCAGCATTGGCGCAGGTCGCGTTTTACTTGACTTCAACCCGCCCTTGGCAGGCAGAACGCTCGTCTACGAAGTCACAGTTACCAAACAGCTCGAAGGCAAAGAAGATAAAATCAACTCGCTGGTCCACCGTAGAATCCCCATTGTCGAAGAAGGGAAATTCACCCTCACTTTAGATGGCGCTACATTAACAATTGATGTTCCTGAAGACGCATTCTACATTGAGCACCTTGAAATCTACAAACGCGGCATCGCCATGGATATTCAAAAATTCGTTCCTGACTTTACTGAAATAAAGTTCGTCGAAACCTTCAAGTCAGAACCTAAACCCGAAGCAGCCCCCGCACCTACGCCAGAACCCGCCGCAGAAGCACCAGCAGCCGAGACTCCTGCATCCGCGGAGGAGAAACCTGCTGAAGAAGCAAAAACTGAAGCGCCTCAGTAAGCGTCTCAAACCCTTTTCTTCTATTTAGCTAATTTTTGTTTTCTTGTTTTGGTAAGAGTTAAATCTCCAAAGTGCTCTACCTATAGATTGTATTTCTATCCATTACGGTTGAGGTAGATGGAGGTGAAGAAAGTTTGAATCACACAGTTGTTCATTTTGAAATCCCTGCAAACGATGTACAGAAACTCAAAAGCTTCTACGAACAAGTTTTCGGGTGGAAAATCGTCCAAGCAGGCGGGCCAGTCGAGTATTGGATAATACAAACCGTACCCACCGACGACAAGGGTATGCTCCAAGCACCAGGCGTCAACGGTGGACTATACAAGTGTTTAGTTCCAGAGAGCAAACCCATCAACTACATCGCCGTCGAATCCGTCAGCGAATTCCTCGATAAAATAGTCAAGTTAGGCGGCAAAATCACGCAGGCAAAACAGGAAGTTCCAGAAGTAGGGTGGATAGCAGCAGCGGAAGACCCTGAAGGCAATGCATTCGCTATACTAGAGCCCCTTATGAAAACTTAGCTTATGATGCCGGTTGCTCGGGCGACGGTTTCGCAGGCGTCAAAGCCCAAGTTGAGCTTGTGCAGGATAGTGTACCGTTCTGGGCGGATTTGTGCCGCCACCTGCAACGCCTTAACTAATTCCATATCTTTTATTCCTAATTCGTGTGCAGTGGTGGGTGCGCCTAATTTTTGAAGGGTGGCTTTGATTTTTTGCCAGTTAGATCCGTGGAGGAAACTGGTTAGGATTGCTCCTACGCCGCATTGTTCTCCGTGCATGGCATGATTGTGGTTAAGTATGTCTAGGGCGTGGCTGAAGAGGTGCTCAGCGCCGCTGCATGGCCTGCTGCTGCCAGCGATGCTCATGGCTACTCCGCAGCTAATCAACGCCTCGATTAGTACGCGTAAGCCTTCGTCTTTCTTTTTTACAATCAACTGTGCGTTTTCTGTCACCAGTTTAGCACTCATAAGTGCGAGGCTGGCTGCGTATCCGCCGTAGTATTCGCCCTTTTCTTGGTGTGCGAGTTCCCAGTCTTTTACGGCAGTGAATTTGCTGATTATGTCGCCGCAGCCGCTTATGACAAAGCGCCATGGAGCTTTAGAGATGACTGTTGTGTCGGCGATTATTGCCATGGGGGCTTGGGCGAGGACCGAGTAGGGTTTGTCTGAACCTTTAACGGAAGCTAAGGGGCTAGCGATACCGTCGTGGCTAACCGTGGTCGGGACGCTGACAAACGGGATGTTTTGGCTTGCGCTGCTAAGTTTGGAGGCATCTATTATGGTTCCGCCACCGACTCCGAAAACCACTCGTGGCTTCTGCTCCTTGAGGACTTTCTCAACTACTATTAACTCGTCAACAGTCATAGCTTTGATAAGTAAAAAGTCAGGTATGAGTCCTGATTGCTGAAGGTAGGTTGAAACTTTTTTGCCTGCTACCTTGTAGCATTTATCGTCAGAGATTACAAGGGCTTTGCCTTTTAGTCCCAGTCTGGATACTACTTCGGGAATGCGACTTAGAGGTCCTTTTTCCGACTATGACTTCGCGGGGTAACTGCATGTAATGGTAGTTTAAACTCAAATTCATTCACTGCGAGATGGAAACAAGTTACGCTGGGTTTCTTTTAAAACGTTTGGGCACTTGCATTGTAACGGATAAAAAAATATGGCAAGTTATGGATCGTGCGGAGTTTGAAACAATACTAAACGATGTTAAATTAGCCGCCCAATCCGCTAATATGGCTTTGCTTCATTTTATTTCAAGGGCGAAGAAAGTGCTTGGAGCAGCACCTAAACTGTAACTATTCCTCCAGCAAACCATCTTTCGCCAATTGCTTCACCTTCACAGACCGACTCTGGCAGTTTATCTCAATTGAGTCTATATTGGGGTGCAAGATGTCACGTTGGTTCTTTTACGAGTGTTGATGGTTCTTGTGTGGTGAACTTGAGCAGGAGGAGCAACTGTTGATTAGCGGCAGGGCTTTAGGAAGTGCCGTATGCAATCCCCTCGTACTCTATAAAAAACAGTTTACGCCGCCAACCAAGAGAAGATGAAGAATATCATCGAATACCATCAAACAAAAACAGCCGCCAAATGTGCACAAATCACAACAAAACTGTGTTATCCTTATATTTCCCGATTGCAGTACATGTGCCTTAGGAGAACAGAAAAATATGCCCGCCATTGAAGTCGGCAGAATATGCATAAAACAAGCAGGTCGAGAATGTTGCACCAAAGGCGTCGTCGTCGATGTCCTTGACAAAAGCTTCGTTTTAGTCACTGGACCAAAAAAGGTTACAGGTCTCAAACGCAGACGCGCCAACATTAACCACCTCATGCCAATTGAAGACAAAATCGACATTAAAAGGGGCGCATCTGACGATGAAGTAGCCCAAGCACTCGACGCCGCAGGCTTAACTGAAGAAATGACGCTTTTGTTCTAAACTTTTTAAACTTTAATACCACGTATTTCTTTTTCTTACCTCAACTCTGGAGACTCGTCAAGGCATGCCTCGAATGCTTCCACCATGGGAAACCAAACGTGAATTACTCACCAAATCCGAGGGTCACACAGACCCAAAATACGGCACAAAACCGATGGAACGTACCGCTAAGCAGTACATCAAGTTTGGCACCATAAATCTTGACAAACCAGCTGGACCTACCAGCCACGAAGTTGCGGCATGGACTAAAAAAATTCTCAAAATCGACGTCATAGGACACGGTGGAACACTTGACCCCAAAGTTACAGGCATCTTGCCCATCACGTTGGAGGAAGCCACAAAGATGGTTCAGGCGCTGCTTCACAGCGGGAAAGAATACGTTTGTGTGCTGAAACTGCATGGTGACGTGGACGAGCCCAGTATTAAGCATGTGCTTTCAGTTTTTGAGGATGAGATTTATCAGCGCCCACCGTTGCGTAGCTCAGTTAAGCGTGCATTGCGCACAAGGCGCATCTATTACATTGACTACTTTGAGCGAGACGGCAGAAACGTGCTGTTTAAAGTGGGCTGTGAAGGCGGCACTTACATCCGTAAACTCTGCTTTGACATAGGCGAAATCCTAGGTGTCGGCGGTCACATGCAGGAGCTGCGAAGAAGCCGCGCTGGACCCTTCACGGAAACCAGTAGAAAATGCGTAACGTTGCATGACGTGGCATATTGGTTTGGCGAGTTCGAACGCACCAAAGATATAACCTACCTCCACAAGTTTATCGAGCCCATGGAGAATGCACTTATTCAGTTGCCCAAAATGGTGGTGCGAGATTCCGCAGTGGACGCATTATGCCACGGGGCCAATTTGACGGCTCCGGGCGTTTGTCAAGTTGATACGGGCATTGAGAAAAGCCGTATTTGTGCTATATTTACCCTTAAAGGCGAAGCAATCGCTTTGGGCAGGGCGCAGGTTTCCACAGAGCAAATCATGGATATGCGTCATGGGGTGGTAGCGACTTTGGCTAGGGTGCTTATGCCCAGAAACATTTACCCCAAAGTTTGGAAGAGCGGCAATGACCAAGAACAGTAAACACATTGGCCACGACCACTACTTTACTTCGGTGCCGAAATGTAACGACCAATTTGGCTTAATAAAAGCCCACTTGCGAGGCAGAAGATTAGAGTTTTTGACTTCTTCTAGCGTTTTTTCTAAACGTAAAATCGACTTAGGAACCCATGTTCTCATAGATGCTATGATATTGCCGCAGGCAGGTGTCGTGCTGGATATTGGCTGCGGATACGGTGCGGTGGGCATCACGGCGGCTGCAGTTAACCCTCAGTTGCATGTGGTTATGACTGACGTTAACATGCGGGCAGTACGCTTAGCCAAACAGAATATTGAAACAAACCGTGTTCGAAACGCTGAAGTTCGCTATGGTCACCTCTATGAACCCGTCGATGGCACCAGTTTTGATTGTGTGTTGTCGAATCCGCCGGTGAGTGCTGGTATGGACACTGTGAAGGCGATAATCGAGGGTGCGCCCAAAGTCCTCTCGGGTGGCGGTACTTTTCAAATGGTGATCCGCAGTAAAATTGGCTCCAAAACCTTGCCTGTCTTGTTTGAGACGATGTTTGGCGGCTGCGAAGTGCTTTCGCGTGAGAGTGGTTTTAGGGTTCTTATGGGCAAGCTTAGTGTTTAGCTGACAATAGGTTTAATCAGCTTCTGAATATCTAAACCCTATAACATGTGTTTGGGAATGGGTTTGACTATGAGTAAACAAAATACAGTACAATGTTAAATAGGCGTGAAAGGTCCCTGTGTAACCTGTGATTTTAGCAAGTTTTGCTGTGGAAAATGGAGTCGCCAAATCCACTGATTGCCACAGTGCTTCAATGGTTCGCCGCTCAATTGAACCGCAAAATACAAAAGCAATCTGCCCATAATGGGAAAAAGAAACCAACCGATTAGAGGATTGGATTATGGCAAAACTTAACAAGACTGATGAAAAAGTTGTTGCAGTACTTCAAGCTGAAGGAAAAGAGTTAATGCTGCAGGAAATCGTCGACAAATCTGGTGAAACCAACAAGAAGGTTTTCCGTTCACTGCGCAAACTGTTTGAGAACGAAATTATTTCTACGCAAGCCCGCAAATACAAACTCGTGATTAATGACACGAAGGCGATTAAAGTGAAGCTTGCAGCTAAGACAGAAGACGGCTCGGAAAAAGCATAAATTTTCATTTTTACCTTACTTTTATTCGACAGCTATTTTGTTACTACAAAAGATTTTTGGAGAGCCTCGAGCGGGCTTTGCTCCCGCGGCCTGCTGCTTACAAGGCAGCCGCTCCACTGGGCTGAGCTATCGAGGCGCCCGAAATATGCCCAGAACACACAACAATTGAACTTTAAGCAAATAAAAGTTACTGCTCAAATAAACGGTGCTCGCCAATTCAATGCTTACCTTAACGTTTATTATTTTATATGGCAGAACTTGTTTCTGGTTGCGTGTAAGGTTGAGGCTTCCCAAGAGACACTTGACTGTTGCTTTGTTGGCGGTTGCATTGATTGTTATAGTTAGTTTTTTGTTGTTTACTAAATCACCGCCAGATGCCTCCAGACGGCGAAGCAAACTGCTATATTGGGGTAGCGTTTGGCGGCGACACCTACGAGCAAGCCAAAGCACTAATCGACAAAACCAAAGCTTACAGTAACCTGTTTATTTTGCAGTCAGGACCCCTAAGCATCAACGAATCCGCTACCCGCCAAATCTGCGAATACGCCACCGTCCAAGGCTTAAACCTCATAGTCTCCTTTGGCGACTTAGCCCCTGACATTTTAGAACAAAAAAACCTTACCTGGCGCCTAATGTTTGTTCAAGACGCCAAAACAGCATACGGTGACAAATTCTTAGGCGTCTACTACTATGATGAGCGGGGCGGCATCTGGATAGACCAAGCCGCAGGCTGGTACATGCCTCAAAGCGTTGACTATGATGCCACCGCCCAACGATTTGAAGAGATGTTCCAGCGGGATGGGGGAACAGTAGCCCTCAAAGAGGCAGGTATCCCTATTTTCTGCTCCGACTACACTCTTTACTGGTTTGATTACACGTCAGGGTACGATGTTATGTTGGCTGAGGCAGGTTGGAATCAAACGCTGGTGCAGGACATCGCTTTGGTTCGTGGTGCAGCAAACTTTCAACACAAAGACTGGGGTGTCATAGTTACTTGGAAGTACACGGAGCCCCCGTATCTTGCAGGTGGCGATGAGGTTTACGGCCAGATGCGGGACGCTTACGCTGCTGGCGCCAAATACCTCGTAGTTTTTGATTTCCCCTATAACAGCACTAACCCGTATGGTGTTATGGAGCAGGAGCACTTTGACGCAATAGAGCGGCTCTGGAACGGCATCCAAAACGGCGAAATCGAGCGGGCGCCGCAATCAGATGTAGTGCTGGTTTTGCCGCATAACTATGGGTGGGGCATGCGTCATCCCGAGGATAAGATTTGGGGTTTCTGGGCTGCCGACGAAAAATCACCCGTCATCTGGGATAAGGTGCAGTTGATGCTGGGTCACTATGGGTACAACTTGGACATCGCCTACGAAGACCCTGCCTATCCGGTTCCGGACAGCTACAAGGCAGTGTACTACTGGAACCAAACAGACATCTAACCCACAATTCTCTTCGCATAAGCCTTATATTTTCAGAGAATACCATTTCTGACTGAAGGATTAGCCATGCACAAAAAACTTTTGATTCCCGGTCCAACCGAAGTAAGTAAAGAAGTTTTAACCGAACAAGCCCAATACATGATTGGGCACAGAGAAAAAGCATTTTCCGATTTATATGGCGGAATCACAGAAAAACTCACAAAGTTCTTCCAGTTACCAGCCGAATACAAACCCACCGTAACCACTAGCTCAGGCACTTTGTGGTTTGATATAGTCGCCCGAAGCATTGTACAAAATAAAGCACTCGTATGCGTTAACGGGGCATTCAGCAAACGTGCTGCTCAAACCTTCACAGCATGCGGCAAAAAAGCCGACATCCTCGAAGTCGAGATGGGTCAAGCTATAAAACCCGAGATGGTTGCCGAAAAACTCGCATCGGACAAATACGACACGGTATGGGTTTGCCACAACGAAACCAGCACTGGAGTACGCAGTCCTGTTGCTGAAATAGGGAAAATCGTTAAAAATGAATTCCCAAACACAATATTCGCCGTCGACGCAGTCAGCTCAATCGCCGGTGACAAAACGCTACCTCAAGAAATGAACGTGGACGTGCTTTTTGGCAGCACACAAAAATGCTTCGCCCTACCGCCAGGACTCGCAGTCGGCTTAGTCAACGACAAAGCCCTTGAGCGTGCCACCACCGTTCCTAGCAGAGGTGCCTACACCGATTTGGTTGACATTTTTGAGTTTGAAAAGAAGCACCAAACACCCTTCACCCCTAACATTTCACTACTCTATGCCCTCAACAAACGCATGGATCTGCTGCTGGAGGAAACCTATGACAAAGTCTACAAGCGTCACCTCGACATGGCAAAGTTCACCCAAGGCTGGGCTAAACGGCACTTCAGCATGTTCCCCGAAGAGGGTTACGAATCCATAACTGTTAGCTGCATAAACTCTGAAGGCAAAGACGTCAACGCCCTAAACCAGAAACTCGCCGAACGCGGTTATATGATTTCCGCTGGTTACGGCAAACTCAAAGAGAAAACCTTCCGCATTGGCCACATGGGCGAATGGAACGTTGACGGCATCAGAAAAGTAATTGGAAGCATCGAAGAAATCTGGGGATTATAGTGACCATAAAAATCCTCGTTAGCGACAAAATCGCTGACGAAGGCATTAAACTCCTCGAAAAAAAAGGGTACAGCGTTAACCGGGGCTGGGACATCCCCAAATCCGACATGCCCAAAATCATAGGAAAATATGACGTTTTGATTGTGCGTAGCGCTACCAAAGTCCGTGGCGAACTGTTAGAGAACGCTAAAAACCTTAAGGTGATTGGCAGAGCAGGCGAAGGCTTAGACAACGTGGATTACGAACGTACTAAACAGCGGGGGATCGCCTTGGTGAACACGCCGCATGTATCTTACATCAGCGTATCCGAGCTGACCCTTGGTCACATGATTGCGCTTGCACGCAACATTGTGCAGGGCACTAATTCGTTGCGTGAGGGTAAATGGGAAAAAGACAAGTTGATGGGCACTGAACTTAACGGCAGAACACTTGGCGTTATTGGATGCGGTTTCATAGGTAAAGATGTGGAGCGCCTAGCATTGGCGTTTGGGATGCGGGTGATTGTAGTTGAGGAATGCGTGCAAGACCGTTTTGTTCCGTTGGGTAAAATGTTGCCCCAAGCAGACTTTATAACAATTCACGTACCGCTGACACCCAAGACTAGGCATATGATTTCTGTCAAGGAATTTGAGTTGATGAAGCCAGGCGTGCGCATAATCGACTGCTCACGCGGTGGAGTCATTGACCAGGAAGCCCTCTACAACGCGTTGGTGACAGGCAAAGTCGCAGGCGCTGCACTGGACGTTTTTGAGGAGGAGCCGCCCAAAAACAGCAAGCTTCTTTCGCTTCCAAACGTGATTGCTACACCGCATATTGGTGCTCAAACTTTCGAGGCCCAACATAGAGCAAGCATACAAATAGCCAATAACATTATAGATGCGCTTGAAAGACTTAACCTCTGAGTTGACAGCTCCCTTGGTCGATGTTAAACCGTTTCGAGCCATTACTTACACGCCAAAAGCAGGCAACCCCAAAGACCTCATAGCGCAGCCATACGACAAAATAAGTCCAAAGATGCAGAAAGCTTACTACGAGAAGTCCCCCTACAACTACTGCCGCCTAACTCTGCCCACTGAAGCCGACAAATATAATGTCGCCCATCAACGCATCACCAGTTGGCTGTCGGAGGGTGTTATAGCTAAACTTGCGAAGCCAGCAATTTTTGTTTCTCGTCAAGAATTCATCTTAAACGGCAAAAGTTTTACACGGACAGGCTTAATCGTCGCCATGAAACTCTACCCTTACAGTGAAAACGTCGTGTTTCCTCATGAAGCCACTTACAAAGCACCCAAAGCTGATCGCCTCAAAATGTTACGAACAGTTCAGAAAGACCTCGAACCTGTGTTTTTAATGTATCAAGACCCCCAGGAAAAGTCTATACAATTAATGGCTAAGATTGCTCAGACC
The DNA here is from genome assembly GCA_963810275.1 of uncultured archaeon. Taxonomy (GTDB): domain Archaea; phylum Thermoproteota; class Bathyarchaeia; order Bathyarchaeales; family Bathycorpusculaceae; genus Bathycorpusculum. Next base: position 33,938 of record CAWENF010000014.1, on the reverse strand, counting down.
CAGCCGTTTATCAAAGTCACCGACGAATACGGCGTACACCACACAATCTGGAAAGTTTCTGACCCCCAAAAAATCGACGAGTTGCAAGCTATTTTAGCGCCAAAAGCTGTGGTTATCACTGATGGACATCACCGATACGAAAGCGCAGTTGCTTACCGAGACGAAATGCGCAGCAAAACCGACTGGACGCAGGATTCGGCTTTCAATTATTATATGTGTTTCCTTGTACCTGTGGAGGAGAAGGGTCTGGTTGTGTTGCCTACGCACAGGCTGCTTAAGAATCAAAGGTTAACTCCCGAAGTCGTGGAGGGTATACGTAGCTTTTTCAACATAGAAGAAATCAAACCAACAGCGGACGCCGTCAACGCCTACTTGAGCAGTCATATGGGTGAGCATGCGTTTTGCGTGTATGATGGCGAGAAAGCCTGTGGCTTAACTTTGAGGCATGACAGGGCAGTCTATGAGTTCATTAACGCAACTGCTTCCAAGGACACCAAAATCTTTGATGTGGTCATACTGCGGGATTTGGTTTTTGGGCAGATTATGAAAACCGGGGAGCTTGATATTGATGAAACTATCATTTATGAGCGTTGGACCAAAGATGCACTTGCCCGAGTTGACAGAGGAGAAGCCGGTGTTGCTTTTCTGGTGAATCCAATTCCTGCTAAGACGGTGGTTGAGGTTGCGGTTCAGCATGAGGTTTTGCCTGAGAAAAGCACCGATTTTTACCCGAAACTAGTTTCGGGAATTGCGATGATGGATATTTCTGATAACGAAAAATTGTAGCGTAAAAACCTGGGTTAGCTGCTCTATGGGAGCTTTTTTTTGACCTTCCCGCGACCAACGATGTTACTTTACGAATTTTGTTGGTTGGCGCTTGAACCTTTTCTTGCAGCCTAAACTGCAGAAATGGTAAGTTTCTCCATCATAGGATATTTTGAACTTCGCGGTGTTATCGTTTAGAACAGCTCCGCAAACTGGGTCTCTCATTGACATTAGGTGTACTTAAGCCTCACTGGACAATTTGCTTTTCATACATTTATGGTTAGTGGTAGCTTTATGTGGAAGATGCCTGAATATTTGTGTTTTTTTGGGAAAAACGGTTTTTCTATAAAGTTTTATTGCGGTTTTCGTATAGATTCTTCTTAGTCGCATGTATCATCACTTTAACGCTGCGCCGTTTTCAACATAGAGAGCCATATTGAGCGTGTACAAAAAAAGCGGCAGTCACACCACATTAGGTTGCAGGAATCGTCTTTGTAATCTCAAAACAGCTTCATTAACAACCGTCTTGTGGTACCGTAAAAATATAAACACTTGTATAAAGACAAAAAGGAACTCAGGAAAGCAAAAATAACCCGCCGCCCCAGTTTAGCTTGAGACTCCAATGATACCCGAATTCAATCTAATCGCAACCACAGCGCGCGGTAACGAGCGCGCCATGACCAAGGAAATAGTCTTCCTCCTGAAAGATGAGCTCGGAGATCAAGAGGCCAAAGCAGCCAAAACCAAAATTCGCGGCTTAATCGTAGCTAAAACCAGCCTTGATCCCCTTGAGGTGATGGCAAAGTTCCGAGAAATCCTAAGCGAGCGCCCCTATGCCTTCCGCTACGCGCTCCGTATCGTGCCAGTCCAGCGGGTTGTGGCCACAGATTTGGCGCAAATCAAAAAAGCAGGAGTGGAGTTGGCGCAAAAAATCGGTGAAAACCAATCTTTTCGAGTTACCGTCGAGAAACGGTTCACTGAACTTCACTCAAAGGACCTTATCCAAGCCGCAGCAGGCGATATAAACCGCAAAGTCGACCTACACAACCCCGATTTGGTTCTTCAAATCGAAACCTTAGGCGCCCTAACGGGATTAGCATTGATTAAGCCAGATGACGTTTTGGCTGTCGTCAAAGAAAAAATGCTCTAACTCATAGCTGCGTTGCGAGTAGGGCTACGTGTTCGACAATTAGGTCGATCAATGCGGCTTCGGGGGTTGTTTGGGTAGCTGCTTTTATTTCTTTGTCGCTAATTTGAAAAGCAACCCTAATTATATCTACTTTTTTGGGCGTCAAGTAGAGTAGGGAGTCGTCGGGCTCCACATTCAGATAGGTAGTTAACTCTTTCATTGTCTCTTGGACTTGGCTATCTGAATTGCTGACGATTAATGTTGCCATGGTTTCTGAGTCTGGTTTGACGCCGATTAGGTTGATAGCTTTCTGGATTTGCCGTTTGGCTGAGGCATAGAGCATGGTTTCGACAGCGACGGTTTTGGAGATGTTAGTTTGGTTCTGGAAGGCTTGTAGGGCGTTTAAGGCGGCGAAGTACAGGTGCTCAGAGGTTGCGATTAACTCTGCGTCGAAGAACTGTACATCAACCCAGTTGTGGGTCTGTTTGCGCTTTTCTTTTAGAAAAGCGTCAACCCGAGAAAACGAAGCTCCTAAAAAACCCGTGATTTCAGCGACTTTGCCATATTCTTCGATTGTGTAACGCATGCTCGCTCACCGCATATCCTCTAAGAGTTTATCCGCTAACTGTTTAGGCAACCCTGCTTTTACGATTTTTGCGATTTCCCAGTTCGTTTGCCGTTTTCCAATTTTGTGCTGCAAAATCTTTCTGAGGGTTTCTTTGGTGTCCCAGGGGAAAATCACCCAACATTGGGTTTGTTTCTCGTAAAAGTCTGGTTGAAAGGCTGATTGGGGTTTGAGGTAGAGGGTGGCGGTTTTGACTTCCGACGCGCCTTTCATTTGGAGGTGGTTTTTGGCAAGTTGAAGGCTTGCGCCGGTGTCGGTTATGTCATCGACTAAAAGCACTTTTCTGCCGCGCACTGGCATGGTTAGAGGCTGTTTTAAGGTAGGCACGGCTTTGGTTTTAGCTATGTCCACGTAAAACTCCACTTGCATTGTTGCGAGATGCGACACCTCAAGCAAGTCTGTCAAAACTCGAGCTGGCACTGACCCGCCCCTTGCAACCCCTACAACTACCTCAACCTGGTAGATGGTGCGGATTTTTTCCGTCTGACAGAGAAGCATATCGTAGATTTGGTTCCATGTAGGAATCTCATATTGAATGTCGATTGTCAAAGGAGCACCTTGAGATTGGATGGAGACCGGCGGGCAGTTAAGAGTTTCGCTTCACCCAAGATTGCACTCAAAGTTAAACACTTTAAACACCAATTTTCAAATTAAAATATTTAAACAAATGTAATCGCACAGATAATAATTGGAAATTGATGTACAACACCGCTCATTTGGTTGCATATTTATAAGGAAGTTGACGTGTATTGGTTTGGTAGGGAACGGACATAATAAGATATGTTTCGTAATTCGTAATATAATTTATATTGCGAGACGACTATCCTCTATTAAAAATGAAAGGAGACCTACAAATGGTAAAGAATGTGGCTGAAGAAAAGATTAAGCACGTGCTCACTGACCCAAAAATGGCTTCAATTAAGGCGATGCTGGAGAAGGACCATGCAATCGACTGTCTGCTTTTACTCCATGTCGGACGCGGCAAATGGAAGGATGCTAAAGACTTCATGAAAGATAACGAGCTAACACTAAGCGATGGCACCTTCAGAGCTAGAATGATTGAAATCGAATCTTTGGGCTTAGCTAAAAGCGAACGAATTGACCCGCTCAAGAAGTATTACGTTAAAACTGAGTTGGGCGAGAAAGTTGCCAAGTTGCTTTTAGGCTTTTTCGACGAGCTAGACGCTTAGTCACTATCAATTCTCTAACTTTTGTTTTCTGTTTTTCTTAAATTTTTTAAGTATTTGTATTTTTGTTAAACATGTGTGGGCTGGGCTGTTGCATTCGGAGTCACAAAATTGTTAAAAGTTGCTCTTATACGAACATGCTATCGAAGCAATAAAAAGATAGCAAAATTAAATATTAAAATATTCTTAAAATTTTAAGAGAAACTTGAAAAAAGCTCTAAGCCCTGTCGTAGTGTTAATCATCCAAATTTGGTAGCGGTTGCATTCATCATGGTAGTCTCAGCTTGGATGGGCGGCTCCATATTAATGTTTCCTGGACGCAACTGAACAAGCTAAATCATAAATCTCGAGTTTCGAAGATGTCGAATGCAACCTGACGGCATTCAAATTATGTCTTAGTTAGAACACAAGTAATCCCCAATTTCTACCTCGCAAGTAACTCTACATACTAAAATCAAATCATGTGTAGGCTAGTCACCCTTAACAAACAACCCCTTCGTTGTAGACTTGATTAAAGACTTTTTGGCTGAGTATGCGATTTTATCTCGCAACAGTAAGAAGAAGCTAAGCTGAACAATTCAATTTAGACGATGTGGAAAGACTCCTATTCAGAGGTGCCTCCGTCAACCTGTTTGCGTGGACATCTACGGCAACGTTCTGCGCATTTTCATTGTACAAATTCTGCAGCAACTCGTGGTGGATTGTGAAGCGGATTCTCCTTTAGTCGATTCTATCCATTAGTTTTTTGTGGTCCACTCAGGCTAGTTAACATATAAAAACATACATTGTGTATCCAAAGTTGCGGACAAGTAAAGCAACCTCGGCTGCAAGCTAAGTTATCTGGTTCCTTGCATCAGATTGCCAACTTGTTGGGGTCTCACGTTTGTAGCCGTGTGTTGATAGTCTGCTTTTAAAGAAGGGAAGCCGCATTTTTGTTTGTAATACGTTACTACGGAAGCCTAATTTTGATTTTAATGGGTACACTGGATTGTTTAACTACAGTTGTGGGCACAATGTATTTTGGCACTAAGGAACTAAACCCCTTCATTTCTGGTTTATTAGCTACCAACCTATCCTACTTTGTTGTTGTTAAGCTTGCAGTAACTGTCTTCGTCGCTGTAACTTTTGTGTTACTCGAGAAAATATTGCTTAAAAACGCTGGCATCAAAGACATGTCATTTAGAATAGCCCACAACACCCTAAGAGCAGCATACGTTGGTATCATTTGTTTCCTCATTGTTGTGGTTACAAACAACATCTGGGTTTTACTTTTAGCAGCATAAACGGGGAAGGGCTTTAAAGCACCTCCATATACCCTAAAGCAGTGATAGCTTTGCCTCGCGAATTCATTCTGTTCTCACGCATGGGAAAAACCGACCACAACTTTACAAGTCTACATGGCGCAGGTCGCCTAGACATAGTGCACGAATGTATTGTTAGTAGTTTATTCCTCAGCCATGGTATCCGTAGGGACGTATCTTTCCACGCTGTGCTAAACGGTGCCCCTAACCCGCCCATTCATATTCAGATCAACGGCGAAACCCTCTACGACGTCCGCACCGACATGGAAACTTGGCAGCAAATCCTCAAAAAAGTCCTCGCCGGCAAAACTCATCCAGGCATAACTAAAGACAAAACCTCGTTTGAAACATTACTTAAAGCAAGAGCCCAAACCCAGCCAGTGTATGTTCTTGAGGAAGGCGGTAAGGATATTTCCAATGTGGAGTTTGCAGAGAATAGCCTTTTTGTGTTGGGTGACCATGTTGGGCTGCCTAAACGTGTGGAGAGTTTTGTTTTGCGGTTTGGGGAAAAAATAAGCCTCGGCAAGACACCGTATCTCGCCAAGGCATGCATAACAGTCATTAATTACACATTGGACCGTCAACCTAAACTTTGCTTTTGAAGTGCTCCCAACCCCGCGCCTCAATCTTACGTTTTATACCAGCGGATTCAAAGAAGATTTTAGAGTTTTTTGTGGCTTTGCCAATCGGTAGGAGTTGCCCGCCCGCAGCTTTGATCGCCTCTTCTGCTTGGCTCCACTTTTCAGGCTTAATCGTAAGCACTAACTCGTATTCTTCGCCGCCGTAAAACGCCAAATCAAACGGGTCCAACCCATTGGTTCTGGCAAACCCCGATGCATCCTTTGCCAATGGTGTTCTGTCCACTGCGAAACCGACGCCGCTTTGACGAGCCAACTCGTGGATGCTTGATGCTAAGCCGTCGCTTGAATCCATAGACGCCCCAACTGCCCCAACCTTTGCGAGCGCCAGCCCTTCAGATAGTCGCGCTTTGGGCAAAAAGATAGCTTCCAGCAGTCTCTCGCCTACAACCATCCCTGGCGCTTTCAACCCATGCAGTAATGCATAAAGTCCCGCCGTTGGGTTCCCGAATTCTCCTGTCACTGCCAATATGTCGCCTGCTTTGGCGCCCCCTCGAAGCATCAGCTTGTTTTTTTCTGCAACTCCATACAGCATAACCGAGATGGTGAGGTCTGATGCTTCGTTGGTGTCTCCGCCCACAACGAAGGCACCGTATTCTCTTGCTGCGTCGTCTAAGCCCCCAACGATTTCTTCCACGTCATGTTTACTGACGCCTCGGGGCAACCCCAAAGCAACTAGCGCCGCCTGCGGTCGGACGCCTTTGGAAGCAAAGTCACTTACGTTCATGACGATGGCTTTTCGCGCGGTTTGGTATAGGCTCATTGTTTGGGGCACGTCGGTTTCTGCGACAAGCATGTCAGTTTTAAGCACGGCAACTTGGCTGCTGTTGACGTTTATTGCTGAAACGTCGTCGCCAAACCCTATCGCTATGTCTGGCATGGGGGTTAAGCGACTCTGGATAAGCTGGATTATTTTATGTTCACCCAAATCCGCATTCCTTTTTATGTAGCGCTTTCCCATGTTAACTGTGTTAGTTTGTGAAGATTTAAAAATTCGTGTTTCATTGATATGCCACTGTGATGCCCCGATGGCTCAGCCTGGTAGAGCGGCTGCCTCGTAAGCAGCAGGCCGCGGGATCAAAGCCCGCTCGAGGCTCCACGTTTCAAACCCCCATTTTAGCATAAGAACTGTTTTTCTGTTTTCTCTTAAAAGAAAACAAGAGGCGTTTTTTTTGAATTTTCAGACCTTGATAAATACAATATTTCGGTTGGTAAGAACCAAAGGCGAACTGAAATTTGCCCTGTTCCAAGTCACAACTAGATGTAATGCAAAATGCTTGGACAGGTGCAACATTTGGGCTGAAACGCCCTACGACATGAAGTTAGAAGATGCAAAATTTGCCATAGATGTGCTGTCAAAAAACGGTTTTTCTGTTATCTATTTTACAGGTGGCGAGACCAGCCTGTATCCGTATTTGCCTGACGTAGTTGAATACGCCAAGAAAAAAGGCATGATAACTACGTTAACGACGAACGGCACGATTTCTAAAGGTGTCCTTGGAGAAGTTAAGTCAAAATTTAGATATTTTATCAATTTCTGTTGATCACTATAATGAAGTGTCTATGGGATGATGCAAAACATGTTGCTGGAATATCAAAACAAGCTAAAGAAACAATTATAATACCGCAAAGGCTTATGGCATAAAACTTTACGCGATTACTTTTCTTAACCCCAGTTTGGACAGTGGAGACCGTGGAACAGGTTGTTCAGTATGTCAACGAGGAATTGAACGTCTCCTTTGCGTTATCTTATCCTTACGTATCTTCCAGTAAAAGTACGTTTACTGTTGGCGGAGAGTTATCCAAAACAGAATATCAAACCCAACAAAATCTTCGTGATATGGTTAATAAAATTCTTCAGATGAAGCTCAACGGCTGCAGATGTTATTACCGCTTCCTGCTATCTAAGAGACGTATTGAGGGCTCATAACGGCTTACCGATGAAGTACCCTTGTAGAGCTGGCAAAAATATAATCGCAGTTGACTGTAATCTAAACGTTTTCCCTTGCTATAAGCATGAAAAAATCTGCAATCTTAGGGAACAGCAAAATCTTGGAAACCTGCATATAGATGATGTTTCGCTATGTGACAACAAGTTTTGCCTTATCAACTGTTTTAAAGAGGCTTCTCTGGCTTCTAGGGGAACGTTTCTGCGTGTAGCTCAAGAAGAGCTTGTTTCCAACCCCAATTTTTACCTGCACTTGTTCAGAAGGCAAAGCTACAAACTTGGAGACGTAAATCATTAAGAAAAAATTCATGCAAAAAAGGGAAACTAAAGACAGATTTCTTGACGCAGGTCTTTCACTCCTCAAATCAAGGATGTTTACGGATAAACCCTTTTTTTTGGCTCACGCCATTACTTACAGCTGTAATTCTAGATGCAAAACCTGCACTTACTGGCAAATGTCACACAAAACAAAAGACGACTTGACCACAAGAGAAGTTTTTGAGCTTTTAGATGAAGCATACGATTTCGGTATGCGTGGTTACTATCTTTTTGGTGGAGAACCCACCACCAGAAGTGACATCGGAAAAGTCATAGATTATGCAAAGAAGAAGGGGTTCCTGACAACTATGAATACGAACGCTTCGTTCTGGAGGCAAAAGCCGAATTTCTTAGAAATCTAGATTTTGCTTTTGTTTCGCTGGATTACTTTAATGATTATCATGATTTCATCAGGGGACGGAGTGGAGCATTTAACGAAGTTATCGAAGGTATCAAGCGGATAAGGGAGGTGGGAAACACAAGAGTTACTTTGGTAACTACTATCAGCAGGTTAAATTTTGATGCAATAAAGCCCATGGCTAAGCTTGCACGCAGTTTACATGTGGGTATTTCTTATAATGCGGTGGAGCCGACTGTGAATTCCGGTTTTGAGGATGGTCGAACGGAATTGCCTGTTCAAGATTATGGGCTAAGCAAACGGCAACTTCAGGGTTTCTACCTTTCATTGTTACGGTTGAAGCAAGCCGGTTTTCCTTTGATGGAGACCCAATATGTATTGAAGCATTTTGTTGAAGGTAGAGTTTGGGTGTGCAGGTTTCCAAGGATGTTTGTTTATGTTTCTGCGGATAAGAAAATTTTCAGCTGTCTGTACGACCACACCTATGACCTTAAACATGGGTCCTTTAAGGATTATTTTTCAAGCAAAGTCTATTTGGATCACGTTTTAGCCGCTGAAAAATGTAATGTTTGCGTGAGGACCTGTGTGCGGGGATATTCGTATACCTATGATCTGTTGCCAATTAACTTGGTTAACCTTGTGGGCGATGCCGGAATCTTGTTAAGAGGATAGATTAAAAGCTTGGTCTATTTCTGCAATTTTTTTGAAGTACTTGCGCCACCTGGTAGTATATTAACTGCTGTCGAGTGTTTGGTTTGACCTAAAGTTTTTTAGTTAAAATGCGTAAAAAACATGTTTATTTTTTCAGATTGTTAATAGTCTACTTTAGATGCCAGTATTTTTTAGGTTAACCTAAATCTTTATTAGATTTATCTAACTTTTTTAGGTTTGTCTAAAAGCGGGTGAGAAAATGGAACAAAAAACAACTCAAGACTACCTCAAAACCATCTACAGCCTAACCAAAAACGGCAACCTCGTCACCAACAACGCCATAGCCCAAAAACTAAAAGTAGCCCCCGCAAGCGTAACTGAGATGCTCAAAAAACTCGCCGAACAAAACTACATACAACACAGTCCCTACCACGGCAGTACCCTCACCGAAAAAGGCCTCCTAGAAGCCAAAAAAATCACGCGAAAACACCGACTCTTAGAAACCTTCCTATCCGATGTATTACACATCGGCAAAGACAAAGTTCACACCCAAGCCTGTGAAATGGAACACGCCCTCTCCGACGAAGCCGAAGAATCTCTCTGCCGACTCCTAAAACACCCAGACCGATGCAGCGACGACGGAAAAACCATACCTGCCTGCGAGTTGCCCTTCACCAGCTGCGAAGAATGCATGAAACTCCATGCGCAAGGGCTTGAAGAAGTAGGCAAACGCAAAGAAAACCTTCTCGCACTAAGCGAACTCAAATCAGGGCAATCAGGAAAAATTCAGTTCATTCGAGGAGGACACACGGTGTTACAACGCCTCCTAGACCTGGGTTTAACACCCAGCACAAAAGTCACCTTAGTCAAAGCGGCGCCTTTTGAGGGACCCATCGAGGTCTCGGTTCGAGGCTCTAAACTCGCCATCGGCCGCGGCATCGCATCCAAAGTATTCGTTGAGCCTATCCCAAAAGAAAAATTATAAGGTGACTCAGGTGAGTTCAAATCGAGAAAACCCAGCTAACTGCAAACACATCACTTTAGCGTTAGCTGGTAACGCAAACGTGGGCAAAAGCGTCATCTTCAACCAGCTCACTGGCTCTGACCAACTTATAGGTAATTGGCCTGGCAAAACCGTTGACCGCGCCGAAGGCTCCCTGCGATTTGAAGGCTACGACATAACAGTCATTGACTTGCCGGGGATTTACTCTTTCTCCACGTTTTCCATTGAGGAGATCGTTTCCCGAGACTACATTGCACTAGAGAAACCCGATGTAGTTATCAACGTATTGGATGCATCAATTCTGGAGCGCAACTTGTTTTTCACTATGCAACTTATGGAAATGGGCGTTCCACTAATTCTCTGCCTGAACCAAATTGATGAAGCAAAAAAGAAAGGCATAATCATAGACAAAGAAAAACTCCAAAACGAATTAGGCGTCCCAGTTGTATTTGCCATAGCCACACGCGGTGAAGGCATCTATGAACTCATGGGTGAAGTCGTTCGAATCGCAAATGAAAAACCCAAAACCAAGCACTTAAGCTACCACAAAGACGTAGAAGAAAAAATCGAGAAGCTCCAACGTATTCTTGAAAAAGAGAAAGTTGACTTGCAGTATCCGTCTCGGTGGGTGGCGATTAAGCTGCTGGAGGGCGACAGCGAAATCACAAAGATAGTTATAGCCAAATCCAAAGCTGTTATTGATGCTGTAAAGGAGATCTCGACGGATCTTCAAACATGTCTTGAAGAAAAATGCTTCTCCATAATTGCCCAGGAACGCTATGCCTTGGCAAGCTCCATTGCTGCTTCAGCGTTGCAGCAGGATGAGGTTTGGGACAGCACCAGCGATAAGCTGGACTGGTTAACTACTCACCATATTTGGGGTTACTTCACTAGTGCAGCCGTCATTGCTGGATTGTTGCTTTGGACTTTCTTTGTTGGTAACGCGCTTTCCGGAGTGATTTCAGATGGGTTAAATCTGATTAACCCTATCGATCCTGCATTGTCAACGACCCAGCCCATCCTAAGTATCATCCTAAACGGTCTCTGGGGCGGTATCGCTGCGGGCTTAACCTTAATCATTCCCTTCGTCATCCCATTCTATCTCCTACTAGCCGCCATCGAAGACTCAGGGCTACTAACCCGCGTTGCCTTCATGATGGATAGCGCTATGCACAAGATGGGCCTACATGGTAAAGCCCTAATCCCAATCATACTTGGCTTTGGCTGTAGTGTACCGGCGATTCACAGTTGCAAAATCATGGAAACCCGCCGCGAACGTCTACTAGCAGCATTCGCTATTACATTTGCACCCTGCTCCGCTCGAACCATAGTCCTCTTTGGCATGGTTGGCCTCTTCGTAGGCATCCAGTGGGCGTTACTCCTCTATGTAGTCGACATAGCAATCATCTTCGCACTTGGACGATTAGCCATGAAAGTGGTGCCTGGCAAATCCACTGGACTAATTATGGAGATGAGCAGCTTTAAGCGCCCCTCAGCAAATGTTGTGTTAAAGCAGACTTGGGCACGCACTAAATCCCTCATCTATGTGGTGTTTCCCATATACATCGTTGGTAGTGCACTGATTCAGGTGCTGTTTGCACTCGATGTGCTGACGCCCATAAGTGACGCCATGGCTCCCCTGACGGTATGGTGGCTTGGGTTACCAGTCATGTCAGGAGTGCTATTGATCTTGGGTACAATTCGCAAAGAACTTATCATAGTTGGCGCAGTTGCAATAATTGGCACAACCAACTTAATGGTGCAGCCTGGAGGCTTCACAGCTATTCAGTTAGTCGTGATGGCATTGGTTGCAATGCTCTATATTCCATGTGTCTCTACTATGGCAATTTTGGGAAAAGAGTTCGGGTGGAAAGCAACAGCGGTCATAACCGCCGCCAACATAATTGTCGCCTTACTGGCGGGTGGGTTAGCATATCGGTTGCTCACGATATTTGTCTAAATCAAAATTATTCTTTTTTGAGGAGTAATTGCGGTGGAGTCGTATAGGGTTCCATAAAACACACCTTTAAGGGACAAAATGCGCTTGAATGCAGTTTTTCAGTGCTAATATTGACGCTTTTAGACCTGTATTTAGGAAAGACATTAATTGACAGTCGAATTTTATGAATAGCCAAATGAAGAATGCCTTGGCTGTCCTACTTGCTAATATGGGGTTTATACTTCAAATCTCAGGGGTATTCATTTTAGTCCCCATAGTGGTATCTTTCATTTTAGGCGAAACCGAGGCTGCATTGGCGCTTTTTATGACCGCCACCTGCTTTCTAGTCTTGGGTTTCCTTACTAACTCTATGTGTGAAAGAAGAGATATGTCGTTTAAGCAGTCCTGTGCACTTATCGTGTTGGTTTTCGTGTTGTTAAGTGTCATAGGTTCCATCCCCTACCTCTACATCGGCTTCTCTGACGGCACGTTCCTGCAGCATCTAACCGATGGCTTATTCGAATCTGTCTCGGGATACACAAGTACTGGTTTCTCTGTTGTACCCGACTTGTCTGTATTGCCGCAATCAATCATCCTCTACAGGGGACTTACAGAATTCATCGGTGGCATTGGTATTGTTGTGGTGTTGCTGGCTTTCTTTTATCCGGAAGCTAAGCTACGTGAATTCGCCAAAAGCATGGGTATAACCAAAACTAACCATAAAATTAAACGAACTTTTCTGTTCATTATTGCCGTTTATTGTGCGGTCACAATCATAATGGTTGTACTCGGCTACGTTGGGGGTTTTCACGACCTGATAAATTTAGCTTCTGTAATTTTCGCAGCTATGAGCACGGGCGGCTTCTCCCCTGTCAACGACTTAACTCCCCTAATCAGCCAGCCTCCTCTAAACATAATTGTGCCCTTCTGTATGGTTTTCGGCGCATCCAACTTCCTAGTTCTAGCAACACTATACCGGCGTAAAATCAGGGAGTTCATCAACTCTGAAACCACTGTTTTTCTGGTGATGGTTGTCATCGCCACGGGCGTGTTGACTTTCTTCTTCAGATACGATACTTACTTGGCTGGTTTTCACGTGATTAGTGCCATGTCAACCAGCGGATTTAGCTACGTTGCCATAGCCGGCTTAAACGACTCCGTTAAACTTTTCTTGGTTCTGCTAATGTTCATTGGTGGAGCAAGTTTTTCAACTGCAGGCGGTATTAAACTCTACCGCTTCCTACTTGTAATCAAAAGCATTCCCCAAACTGTTGCATTCACAATTGTAGGAAAAGACACCAAAAACAGCAAAATCAGTCTCCTGAACAAAAAATATACATATTCAGAAGTCATGCAAGCGACAACCATGATTTTCCTCACAGCTGTTGCAATCTTTATCTCATCCTTTATAGTCAGCTACTACGGCTACAAACCAGTAAACGCTATATTTGACTGCACCTCCGCAGTTGCCACCACAGGCTTAAGCGCGGGGGTAGTTGGGCCCACTTTACCCTTGGAGTTGAAGTGGATGTTTATGTTGCTAATGATTTTGGGTCGTGTCGAAATCATGGTTTTCCTTGTTGCTCTTTCAAGAGTGCGAGAGAGACGCAGAAACAATCACCAATCCGTTGTAGCCAAGATTCAGGCTATGGGAAAGCAGCAGGAGAAAGATGCAGATAAAGAAAAGAACGTTGAGGAAGAAGAAGACAAAAACGAAGCTAAAGAAAAAGAAGCCAGTACCGAGGTAGAAGACTCTGATTCAGACACAGATGCTAAAACACAGGAACAGCTTCCTTGAAAACCTCAATCTCTTAAGACAGGCTAACTCTCCATAGGTAAAGATATTTTTGCCACCGCCACTGCGCCTGTTAAGACGGCGGTGTTTAAGAAGGTTATTTGTCTGCCTGAATCCAGCTGTATGAGCGTCAGGAAAGCCGTAACTTCCTTGATGACGCCTTCTTCGTTTTTGAACATAGTAACCACCTTGTCACCAACATTGTAAGGCAGACGCTTCTCCTGTGTCGGTTCAGGCGCTTGCAGCTTGGTTATTATTACTCCGCCAGAGGCAATGGCGCTGTTAGGTATTGTGGTTTGCCCCACGTCGGTTCGGATACGCACAACCAACGCAGACATGTCCTCTACTTTGCCTGGCATGTTGTTTACCATTACGTCGTCTCCGATTTTCAGCTTATGCGTGGTGAATATGAGTGCGCCTGAAAGGATGCCGCCGACAAATGTGGATATGATCAAGCCGATTGTGATTGAGATTATGCCTGCGCTAGTTAGCAGTGTAGCGGCGCTTACGCTAAAGAATCCCAAAATTACTAGAACAGTTATGATTAATGTTAAACCCATTAAGAGAAGTTGCAGAACGGTGGCTACTTGGACGCCTAAGTAGGGTGTTAGGAGCTTTTTTAGGTTGGTGAATATGTAGAGCACTACTGTGGCGAAGCCGAAAACTATGGATATGTTAACTAAAAGGTCTAACTGGTTAGAAAGGTTGATGGGGGCGGCTATGAACGCTTCAAAGAACAGCAGTGTAGCGGCGGCTAACACAATGATTAAGATGATTGATGCGGTTAAGCGTTTGAGTGAAGCCAGAACTCCAGGCACAGGTTTTCCTCTATTTGTATTTTATGGAAGATGTTTCTATAGTTTTTCCCAGACAAAACAATCTTATCCTTCAACTGCGGATTAATTGGTATGTCTTATAAGGCTCCCCATTGTCCCTGTCCTGACCATAAATGCCCCATGCACGGCGACTGCAGCGCATGCGTTGCATACCACAAAGCTAAAAATGAAAACCCCTACTGTGCAAGGTAATAACGAATGGGTATTTCAAAAATTGAAGCAGAAAAGAAGCGGCTCAAAGTGCAGGTTTTCTTTTGGAATATCGTCGGTTCAGCAGAGCACATAAACAAGCCCAAACTTGAAGATGCTCTGCGCAAAGAATTCCACACAAGAAACAGCCGAATAATACACGCTCAGATGGGTTTGATGGAGTCGGAGGGTAGAGTGCGGGTGCAAGAGAAATCAAAAGTGTGGATTAAGCAGCCGCCTGAGTAGGTTTAGCCGCTTTGAATTTGGTTTGACGATTTGGTTTTGGCGATGTTACTGTTGGCCATTGTGGGTGGTGGTGCTGTGTGAACGGAATCTTTGAGTGTGTTATGTGTGTCGGGACATGATTTCTACTCCGTTAGGACGGAATTCGTCGAGGATGTTGTTTATGAGTTCGCTTTTTAAGCGGATGTATTTGTTAGGTTGGTCCGTGTAAGCTGTTGATTTCTTTAGGTTATCGAGTAGTTGCCTACGTCTTAGCAGCACGTAGGGTTCTCTGGTGTAGTGGTGGTGATGTCGTTCGTTTTCATAGCGCTATCAATATGCATTTGTTTGTCTTTGTTTATGCCATAGCCTAAAGTGACTGCGGTCTAGAGGAGGACTTCCGATTTGGACGCGGCCGCCGCCTACTTTGAATTCGCTAGTTTCCCTAGCATCATGTAAGCTAATATGTTCGCATAGAACGCTGGATGTGAACAAAAAGATGATTAAGGTTAAGCTGATGATTGAGTCTGTGCCTAACACGTTAGCTATCCATTCGCCGATAAACGATTATACCCAGATTAGTATGAGGATGACGATGGCTATCGCATAGACTAAGTAGGTTAGGTAGCGGGGTTGATGGATTTGTTGGTCCGCAGGAATGTTGTTCGGTCTCGAACGATTTTGTCTAGTGGCGAGAAACTGCGTATTGTGGCTTGTATAATGATTTTTGGCGGTGGCTAATAAGATCCAGACGACTACGGAGAATATGACGTTTTTGAAGATCGCCGTAAACAATTTCTTATGTGAGGATGTCTCCGAAAAGTGTTAAGGCACCAAAATGGTATGTGGCTTCCAGTAAAACAAACAAGATAATTATTGCAGCGAAATGATTCGCGAGATATTTACCGATTATATACGCTCGGGTTTGCCATATCTTCCTCTGCATATACATCTCTTAAGTTCAGATTGTATTCAAGGCTTTCAAATAAAACGCCGATAATTCGTCAAATGCCGAAAAGCGTTTTCATAAATTTTATTAACTTCCTTAGGCTCTGTTTTTGTGGAGAGGGCTTTATTATTTACTGCAAACAAGCCGTCCATTCTGATTATAGACGATGACTCCTCAATCTTATGCATGTTCACAAGGATTTTCCAGAGGAAAGGCTACCTTGTAGATGTCGCATCTAAAGGTAGTGAAGCAATCCAGAAAATGCAAAGCAAATGCTTTGATGTTGCTCTAATAGACTTCCGGTTGCCCGACATGGAGGGCTCAGAACTTTTTCCTATCATACAGAGGGCGTCTCCTAAAACTGTTAAAATCATGCTCACTGGAAATATACACTTGCTTAAAGACCATATAGGTGCAGATGCATTGTTGGGTAAACCAGTGAATCCCCAAAAGCTGTTAAGCGTTATAGACAGCAAACTAAAAGACCGTGCCATAGACTATTAATCAGTTTTCCTGCCTAAGCATAGGGCACGTTGCTGCATGCTGCAAAAAAGGGTAATTCTGGCTGTGAAGAGTAACCTTTTATAACCCATTTAATCCATGAAAGGGTTAACGTGAAGTTATATGGCTGAATCAATGCAGAAAAAAGTGCAAGAAGCCCTCGACGAAATACGTCCCCAACTCCAAATGGACGGCGGAGACGTACAGTTTGTTGCTTTAGACGGAAACACCGTTAAACTCCGTTTGGTTGGACACTGCGCAGGCTGCCCTATGTCTCAGATGACACTCAAAAACGGCATAGAAGCGCACCTTAAAGCGAGTGTTTCCCAAGACATAACTGTCGTTGCCGTAAACTAAACAAAAAGAGCTAATTTGCCCAAACATTTTCTTTTCTTTTATTCTGCTTCAAAAATAAATAGTTGATTTTTATCAATGTTTAAAAATTAATTTGCGGGCTTTCTAAACTGCGCGGGCGCAGATCGCTTGGGGAGCTACTGGATCTGGGACCCAAAAGAAGTTCTGATGCTGGGTTTGCTTGTGAAGTATACCACTGGGGAAGTGGCGCTTTTTGAGGATAGACGGGAAGACTGCACAGGTTTTGCTGGTGATTTGCTGTCGGTTGCTACTGCTGATACCTCTCTTGTTTTTGCGGGGGCTCGCTCTTTTAAGTTAAAACCTTTTTTCTCATTTATCTTGATTTTACTGGCAACTCTCATCAGCAGATGGGTGGATTTAGGATTCATTTTTTTAATAAAACATTAAATCTCAACGAGACAAATGGTAGACTACTTTTGTACAATTCAAAGCCATACTCGAGTTGGAGCTGGTAAATGGGCGAGGATACTGTAGGTTATCGACCGTCAAAACATCCAGCAACACTGCATAACACCCCAACGCCAGAAGACCTCTTCTTCTTAAATAGTAAAAACAAAACAGCCCAAAACAGGGCTACAGAAAATCAGTAAACTACTTCTTCTTTTTAGGGTTCTTACCCACCTGAGGCTTTTGCTCCAGCTTAGTCGGCAAATACTCATCAACAATGTAAGTTAACCCGTACCTGCTGAAAGCTTCAAGCTCCGTCTTACGCTTAATCTTTAGGAACATCTTGATTTCACGTTGCCACACAGGGTCGTTTTGGTAACGGGGGTCTCTTTGCAGCTCGTTTAAGCGTTTAATGTCAACTTCGTCCAGCGGGTCCGTAGGCAGTTTATAGTCAACGATGTCAGTTGCCCAAACGCCACTCCAAACAGCGTCAGGTGTGTTTAGGTCTCTTAGGTGTGCGGCGTTTGCTGAACCCGAAATAATGACCTGTGCTATGTGCATTCCCCAAGGGTCGCCGTCGGTTAAGATGTAGACTGGGAGGTCAAGTTCGTCGTGGAGTCTGCGAATAAAGCTGCGGGTTTGTCTTGGCGCTTGACCACCACAAGCAATCAGAAGTGACTTGTGCTTGTTGTGGACGTTTTCTTCTATGAATCTGGTGAAAAGTGCGCCTTTCTCGATAGCTATGACTTTGTCGGCGCTTGTTTTGATAAACTCTGAGGACGTCACTGCTGGACCAATGAGGACTCCGTCGGGGTGGCTGGTTAAGTTGACGGTTTTGCCTTCGTAGCCTGGTACAGTGTAGCCGATTTCGAGGTCGCCGAAAATGGCGCTGCGTTCTTCAGGAAATACATTAAAGTTTTCGCGAGCAAAACCAGTGAGGGTTTCAAGGTCAGTTATAATGTTGTTTGATTCTTGCTGGTCTTGGAAAGTCATCTCATAGGCTTGCGCAGAGTAGTAGACATCTCTTAATGTGCTGGTTTTGCGTTGGCTAGTTAATTCGTTGCTAAACAGCGCCACCCATGCGAGTTGAGTAAACGGTTTAATGTGCCGGATGTTTCTGGTGCTTCTACCAACTTTTTTTTCGCCTAAGACGTATTGGCGTAGTTGCTCGTCGTAGTTGATGTTTTCAGTGCTACGGCTAGGCATGTTGACTGTTGGAAACTGTCCTGCTTGGAGCTGTGTGTAAACATCGCTTCCGAACTTTCTAAGTTCGTTTAGGACCTCTTGCTTCTTCTCTAAAACCTTAGTTTTCTTCTGTGCCATACTTCTGTACACTCTTTAGCAGTTTATCTATGTCAGGCTTATCGGTTTGGCCCGCAAGCATGGTTGAGAACTCTGCGATTTTGGGTAGATACTTGCTGAATATGCCCAATCGCTTCTTCTCATTATGAACGTGCTCTTGACGAGCGAGGAAATGCTGAATCTGTCGAGCAATCTCACGCAAAGCATTTGCTTCTTCGCGACGAACCTCAGGTCGGTCAGAAATAAACTCTTTGCCCACAGTTTTGTAAGGCACCTTAGTGCTACAAATATGAATAACGATAGCTATAGGCATACCAGGCTGCACCTTATAGCGGCGCCAGTTCATACGAGAAATAACGCGGTAAGCCACATCACTAGCTTCATCGTAAAGTAGTGGTATTTTGTTGGCAAAACGGTAAATGACAAAACTGTCGCGTTTAGGCACTCCGCCGCCATACGCCATAGCCATCTCCACAATAAACGGGTGCCCAGCATACGTGCTGGGTTTACGCTGATGCACGACAAGATACTCAGGGTTAAGCTCTTTAATGACACCTGCTTTGAGCAAATCTTCACCTAAAGGCGAAAGACAACTTGCGTCAGGCGGCAGAAAATCCTTGTATCTCTTTAGGTTCTGCATTAATCGTACAATTTCTTCATGCGTAAGCTTCTTTGGGCTTCTATTGATGGGGATTCCTGCAAATTCAAGGAATTTCTGGGCAGTTATTTCGCCGACCCGGTGGAAATGTGTCCTAAGAAAAGTTGACATATTTTGGCAGTCAGTAATATGAATTAGCCTCTGCAATAGCTCCACGTCTACACCGTAGGGGTGCGGCATAGTTTCTTTGGGTGGATCAGGCATCTCACTGGTTCCCCTAGTAAATTTGTAGAATCTACCTTTTGGGTCTACAAAGATGATGTTAGCATAAGGGTTCACCATAGCGGTTTGCTTGAAGTACTCGATGATTTTAGGCATCGCACGCAAGTAGTCACCTTCAATTGAGAACTCAATTATAGTGCCACGCCAGTTATCCTTGTTTATGAGTACTCGGCGGTCCACAATTATGGGTTTGTTCCGCTGGATGTCAATCATCAATTTAAAGATGTAAATTTTTTCTTGGCCAGTGCTTGAAGTGACAACTACAGGCTGGTGCGTAGTAATTTGACCGTAGAGCACCGCCATTTTTCCGCCCAAGCCAAAGGTGCCGCGGGCTTGTTTGAGTTTGTATTTGCTACCATAGAGGATTTGACCAAAAGCCGATGGGATAAAGCGGGGCTGGATGCCGCTGCCGTTGTCTTCAACTCGTAGCTTATAGATTTGGGTGTCTTTGGTGGCTTCCGCCTCAAAAGACAACCGTACGTAGATGTCGGGGGGGATTTTTTGGCTTTCGGCGGCGTCAAGCGAGTTTTCCACCAACTCTCGGATAGCCACGAATATGGATCTTGAAGGGTTGGTTAAGCCCGCTATGTCGCGGTTTCGGTAAAAGAAGTCGGATGCACTCATCTCTTCGAAGGTTGCTTGAGCCACTTGCTGCTTACACCACTTTCCCCGGTTTGAATTAGCGAGTGCTAATTATATTTGTTGCTTGTTCTTTAACTTAACTGCATTATAGGGTTAAATGACGCATTTTTTAGGTACACCATTGTCCATAGATTAGAATCGGGTATTGCATTAAAAATGTCAATCAGTTATCAATTTCTTGTTTTGTTTCCATAAAAAAACACTTGTTTCCCATGTAACTCCCAAAAAAAGTCTTTTATATTTTAGATAACTACACACGCCTTTACACTCGAAATCCAACAATTCATTGTAGCATGTGCAATAAAACGCGGCTATCACATGATGTCAGACGCACTGCTTTAAACCAAAAATCATTCGCCCACATTTGCCGCCTTAAGGTGCCGTGGGAACTAACATCTAATAAAGAAAGAAAAACAGTTTACCCTTCAAATAAGGGCGGGGTCTACTGCAAAGCAAAAGAAACAAAAAGAGTTTAGAAGAAACTCTGAATAGGCGAATCTTCTTTCGTAGTGCACTGACTCTTGATTTCTTCGATACGCGTCTTAGTGAAGGCTTTGATGTTGTTGAAATTGGACATCTCACCATAATTTACCAAGGTGATCGCGGTTCCGTCTTCTCCTTTGCGTGCTGTTCTGCCTATGCGGTGGAAATAGTTCGGGGGATCTTCTGGAACGTCATAGTTGAAAATGTGTGTAATGTCTGGAATATCCAGTCCCCTTGCGGCTACGTCTGTAGCGACCAACAATGCGCGTCTGCCGTGCCGGAACTCGTTGATTGCGCGGTCACGTTGAGCTTGAGTAAAGCCTGCGTGGAGTGCCTGCGAGCGATAACCTCGCTTGTAGAGTTGGTCGGATAAGCGGCTGGTTTCGTGTCGGGTTCTGCAGAAAATGATGGCTTTCTCTACGCGGTCGTCTTGCAGTAGATCGCATAGTGCGGTTAGTTTGCCGCCTTGGTTGACGAGTAGGTAGTACTGTTTCATTTGGGTGAGGGCGATTTCGTCTTTGCTTACGAGGATTTTTTCTGGGTTGCGCATATATTTGTTGGCTAGGCGCATGACGTTTTCATCCATGGTTGCGCTGAACAAGCCTGTTTGGCGATCTCTGGGGGTTTTGGAGAGTATGAATTCCATGTCTTCGATGAAGCCCATGTCAAGCATGCGGTCTGCCTCATCTAAAATGACGAATTTTATGGAACTCAAGTTGAGCACTCTGCGCTCCATGAGGTCGATGAGTCTTCCTGGTGTGCCCACGACGATTTGGACCCCGCTTGCGAGTGCGTGCATCTGCTTGTTGATTGATTCGCCGCCGTAAACTGCCAAAACTTTGATTTTGGAATGTTTGCCGAACTTTGCAAGGTTTTCGGCTACTTGGACGGCTAACTCACGGGTGGGAACCAAAACTAATCCTTGGACTCCTCGCACGTCGCGGTTGAGGTTTTCTACCATGGGAACACCAAAAGCAGCGGTTTTACCCGTGCCTGTTTGGGCTTGCCCGATTACGTCTTTGCCCTGTAGTAGAGGTGTTATTGCTTGAGCTTGAATCGGAAAAAGAGCGTCAAACCCAAGTTCGTTTAAACTTCTGAGGACTTCGCTTGATAAGGTTAAGTCCTTAAATGATTGAACCATTTTTAATCTAGCTTCTCTGCCACTGTTTTATTTCATGATGTTTCGAAAAGCTTTGAGGCTTTGATACATGAGTAAATGTGACAGCCACCATTAGGTTTGGGGCGTATAAATACTTTTAGCGATATAAAATGCAAACTACCGTGTGAAACCTAAAAAACAAAGGAATCCGCAAATTATGTGGGTCAGCGAATAAAGACGAGCTCTCACAGCCGCAAGGCTCGAAGCCGTCGCCTCACATCATCCCAAGCTGGGATATGCACGAATAAGAGATTTATCTATTTTGTATACCAAATCTCAACAAAAAGAAAAATGGCTAGTTTAGTCGACGAGTTGATTAACAAAGTCGGTCGAACGAACTGAGATGTCTTCGTCTTCGCCTATTTTGACAACCACCGCGTTGGATAATTCGCCATCGGCTTGGAGGGCGGGAACCGAAGCTTTGATTGATGCTATGTCTTCGGGTGAAGTTGCGCCTTTTCCGCTACCGAAAACTCCAATTTCCGCGTTGGAGTCATGTTGCAGGTTGCCCAAGGCATCTTTGACTGAGGTGGTTGGGGCACCAGCGTAGATAGGCCCGCCGACTATAATTATATCGTAACCTGTGGTCTCTGCTGCGGCGGAGCTTTTGATTCCTGCCAACGTCACGGTGTAGCCTTTGCTTTGGAGGTCTGAGGCGACTTGCTGGGCGACCTTTGTGGATACGTTGGATAGGCCGGGGTCGTAGAGCACAAGTGCGTTGCCTGTGGGGGTTATTGTAGGTGTCAGGGTTTGGCTGCTTGTGGCTGTGTATGCGGCGACGTCAAGCAAGATTACGGCTGCCAACGCTGCGACTGCAATTAAAAGTATTGCCACCACTGCTATGATGATTTTTAGGATTTTGTTTATAGAAAAGCCTCTACTTGTGATATTCGAAGGTTTTGTTAATAAACAATTGCTCTTTTAACAAAAAAACGTACAAAAACGCCGATACAAAACCCCTGTTTGCCCAAAAGAATAGCTCTGGTTTAACGACATTTGACGTATCTAAAGGCTTAAACCATCCCGAGAGTAGGATAGCATAATGGGTTTTGCCGTGGAGGTGAAAAGAGAATGATATACGAAGAAGAAGATGAATGGGAAGAAGGCGAGGACGAAGAATGGGAAGAAGAAGAATGGTAAACTTACCTAACTCCACAATTAACATTATTTTTCTTTTAAATTTTAAACTATTTTATTTGCAGCAAGTCAAGGTTATTTTTTTCGTAAAACAGCTTGATAAACTTTAAGCAATAACTTTTTTAGGCTTAACCTTCCACTATTTGTAAGGTGCATTTTTATGGAAAAAAGTCAAAAATCTCTCGAAAATGCCGCCCACGGAATGGCGGAAACAATGTTGGCAGTTATTGATAAACTGGCAGGAAAAGAATCCGATATTAAACTAAGCTTCGAAGACTTGACCCTTGATACAGGGATGTTTAAGGCCAAGATCAATGGTGCAATTGTTTTAGACATAGTCTACTCCAAAGAAGTCAAACCCTAAGCGTTGGGGCACAAGGAGTGTCCCTCGCATCTTTGATAGGCGACATAGTCAAGTCAGGTAAGGTTACTGTTTCTGCAAAGAACGTTGAAGCCATAGAAATTACTGCAGCGGAAAAGAAAATCGACGTTAAAGCCCTTGATAAAGAATTCATAAAAGAAGTCCTTGAAGCGGCTAAGGGAAATAAAGAAGACAAAGGCATAACTGCCAGCATAAAAGGTGTTGTGGGGCAAATAAATACGGCGCGTAGTAGTCTGGGTGTGCTCAAAGAAATGGCTGAGGAACTAAAGGAAGCAGGCGTTACTATCACGTTGACGTACAAGGATGATGTGGTTGTTACTTTGGGGTGTGAAGCGAACTCCAAGTTTTCTAGAGTTGCGACTGGAACTAAATCTATCGAGATTAATAGCCCAAAAAAACTGTTAGAGTTGGGCATCTAATTTTTTTATCTTAGTTGTTTGTTGTGTTGGCTTGAGTTTCTTGTAGGTTTAATTGGTGGTTCTGTGGTTTTAAATTTATAACTAACCCTTTCAATTCATACTTGGACGTTTCCCAATGACCCGAATCGCCGTGTTAGATAAAGACAAATGCAAAGTTAAAAAGTGCAACCAGCTCTGCGTAAGCTTCTGCCCTATGGTGCGTAGCCGAGTGGAAGCCATTCGAGTAGAAGGCAACAACGCAATCATATCTGAAACATTGTGTAGCGGATGCGGCATATGCGTCAAGAAATGTCCTTTCAAAGCCATTAGCATCGTAAACCTGCCCGACGAGTTAGAGAAGGATTGTAGTCACCGTTTTAGCGAAAACAGCTTCAAACTCTACCGTTTACCCATGCCCTCAGCCGGAACTGTTCTGGGCCTTCTGGGGCAAAACGGCATAGGAAAAAGTACCACCCTCAAAGTATTTAGCGGCGACCTTAAACCAAACTTGGGTAGATTCGATGATCCGCCTGAGTGGAGCGAAATCATCCAGTACTACCGTGGCAGCAGCCTGCAAGACTACTTTGTTAAGCTCAGCGAGAAGAAACTCAGAGTCAGCAGTAAACCTCAGTATGTAGATAAAATTCCCAAAGCAATCACTGGAAAAGTTGGCGATCTGTTAGACAAGGTGGATGAGCGTAAACATCTTGACGCTATTGCTGACGAGTTGGAATTGCGCAAGATTTGGGACCGAAACCTCGATGTGCTTAGCGGGGGGGAACTGCAGCGGGTAGCGGTAGCGGCTGCGTTGAGTCGAGACGCAGAGGTTTATCTGTTTGATGAGCCCAGCAGCTATCTTGACGTTAAGCAGCGCCTTGTCGTTGCTAGGGCGATTCGCAGTCTTAAAGAACTGAACAAAACAGTAATCGTTGCCGAGCACGACTTGGCAATTATTGACTATTTGTCTGACCAAATTTGTGTGTTCTACGGTGAACCGGGCGTTTATGGTGTCGTTAGTCACGTGCACGGTGTCCGAACAGGAATTAACATTTACCTACAAGGTTACATCCCCGACGAAAACATCATGTTCAGAAAAGAAGCAATCGTTTTCCAGGAGAAGCCGCCAACGGCAGGAGAAAACGTCGGTGCTCCACTGTTGAGTTGGAGCAAGATGGAGAAAACCTTTAGTGGCTTCAAGCTTACCGTGGAGGCTGGTGAAATCCGCAGTGGCGAAATCATTGGAATTTTGGGTCCTAATGGTATTGGCAAAACTACACTTGTTAAGATGCTGGCTGGCTTGGAGGAAACCGATGACAAACGCCAACTTAGCAAGTTAGTTGTGAGCTATAAGCCCCAATACATAGCCCCAGACTATGAAGGCACAGTGCAGGAGCTGCTTATGAGTGTGGCTAAAGAGAATTTCACGTCAAGCTGGTACAAAACCGAAATCGCTACGCCTCTGCGGCTGCAGGTACTGATGGACCGCAACGTTATGGAGCTTAGCGGTGGAGAATTGCAGAAAATCGCAATAGCGGCGTGCCTTAGCCGTAAGGCAGACTTGTTTTTGCTTGACGAACCTAGCGCTTACCTTGACGTTGAAGAGCGTCTAAACGTAGCTAAAACCCTGCGTCGAGTAGTGGAAGCTCATGGTATTCCGGCGTTTGTGGTTGAGCACGATGTGGTGACGCAGGACTTCATTGCCGACCGCTTGATGGTTTTCAATGGTTTGCCGGGTGAGTGCGGTGTTGCGCATCCTCCAACCACGCTTCGGGGGGGAATGAACACTTTCCTTAAAGAGATGGCTATAACCTTCCGTCGTGACTCCGTTACGCTACGTCCGCGTGTTAACAAGGAAGGTAGCCAGATGGATAAGTTCCAAAAAGACATCGGCGAATACTACTACACAAAAATCGTCAAAGATAAAGATGACAAAGAAGACGAGAAAAAGCCTAAACCCAAAAAGTAGCTGTTTTTAAGCTACTTCTCTTCCCTACATTTAAAGAACTGCTGCCTGTCCCTTCAAGTGGTGGTTAATCATATTAGTTGGGTGTTGTGGGTTGGTTTGTGTCTATGTTTTGATAAGGTTTTTATGGGTGCAGAGGAAATTAGTGTTGCACCAAGGCTTTGGGGCCTTCGGCTAGCTTGGTCCAGGCTTGTAGACTTGGGCTCTATAGACTCCGGTTCAAATCCGGGAGGCCCCACCATTAATTTATTATTGATTGTACTCTGCCGACTTTGCCGTCTGTCAGGCGCACTTTGATTCCATGGGGATGCGTTGGGCTGCTGGTGAGGATGCTTTTGACGATCCCTTCGGTTAATTTGCCGCTTTGCTGGTCATGCTTCATAACAATTCTTACATGAATGCCCACTTTGATGTTGCTCCTGTGTTGGTTAGGTTGCAATCTATAATGCCTGCCAATTTAAGAAAATTAAAAAAATATTTTTGTTATTCTTTCTATTTGCCCTTGAAAAAGTCTACTGTTCTTTAAGTTTGGGAAGTTTTTTAGTTGCCCATTCTGTTTTAGATATGTAGGCTTCACGCAATTTTGGGGTTGTAGCGGAGTTTATCATTTTAGGGTTTGCACGCATTCGCTTTTTAGATCTGGTAATTGAGCTGTCTTGTTTAGGGCTTTTTCTGTCCACTTTATAATTTGCTCGGTTCATTTTTAGTCTCTTCTACTTCAAAGCCTGATGCGTTGCATATAGGAGTTTGCGTCAGTTTTTCTTTTTGTGTTTTTTACCGAGAGTAATTTTTCCTAAACTTGTGGACTTTGGCTCTTATACACTGAGGTTCAAATGCGGAGAGCCTTAGCATTTGCCATTTCTGGTTTCGATGTTTTTGGTTGGGCTTTCTTGCATAAGCTAAAAACTTTTCTGAGTAGGCAGATTTTGGTCAAAAGAGTTACAAAAACCAGTAAAGCCACATCTCTGCTTTATGTAATAGACTACCCCAATTTTAGCTCCTTAAAAGCCTTATAACTATTTACCGGTACACTGATTACTTGAGAGATAAATTGGTTGGCTAGACTTATGGGTAGCCTCCGCAATATGTGTGGCTTTCCGCATTTCTTAGATATCGTTGAAATGATAAGTTTTAATGCGTGGACTAAGCGGGCTGAAAAACAAGAAAGAAGTACAGAAAAGCTAACTCCTCTGTTTAGTATAAGCAACCGCCATCAACCGCAGTCTTATGGTGCAGAAAAACCACCATCTCGTAAGAAGAAAGAAAAAGTTCCAGTCAATAATCTCCAAGCCAACTACATCTTAAAAAACCGGTTTTTTCAAAAGCAGTAAATATCAAAAAACAACAAGCCTCAAAGGAGCCTTAAAGTTTATATTGCTGTTTACTTTTTGCAATAATCCGAAATAAACAAGATTCTACTAAGTAGGGATAACGATATGGCGTATTTAACAACAACAGGTTCAGGACAGCCAGTCCTCATCCTCAAAGAAGGAACTACACGAAGCAGAGGTAAAGAAGCCCAAAGAAACAACATCATGGCCGCCCGAGTTATAGGTGAAGTACTAAAAACAACCCTAGGACCCCGGGGCATGGATAAAATGCTCATTGACGGCTTAGGCGACATCACCATAACCAACGACGGTGCTGCAATTCTAAAAGAGATTGACGTTGAGCATCCGGCGGCGAAAATGATGGTTGAAATCGCAAAAACCCAAGACGACATGGTCGGCGACGGAACCACTAGCGCAGTGGTTTTGGCAAGCGAACTGCTTCGTAAAGCCGAAGAACTCCTTGACCAAAACATCCACCCAACAATTCTCGTAAGTGGATTCCGCAAAGCATCCGTGAAAGCCATCGAAGCCATCAACAAAACAGCTGTCCCCCTTGACATAAACGACAAGAAAACTCTCTTAAAAGTAGCTTTAACAAGCATGAGTAGCAAAGCTGTCGGCTCAGCACGCGAGCACCTCGCCCAAATAAGCATCGACGCAGTCAAACAAATTGCAGAGTGCCGCGGAGACCAAACCCTAGCAGACATAGACAACATCCAACTTGTCAAGAAAACAGGTAAAAGCCTCCTTGAAACCCAGCTAATACAAGGTATAATCATTGACAAAGAAATCGTCAACCCAGGCATGCCAAAATCTAAAGAAAACGCAAAAATTGCCCTGCTCGATTCAGCACTCGAAATCGAGAAAACTGAAATCACTGCAGAAATCAGAATCAAAGACCCTTCACAGATGAAAGCGTTCCTTGATCAAGAGGAAAGCATGCTGCAAAACATGGTTACAAAAGTTAAAGCCTCTGGCGCAGACGTTATTTTCTGCCAGAAAGGTATTGACGATATGGTTCAACACTTCCTCGCAAAAGAAGGAATCATAGCAGCACGTCGTGTAAAAGAATCCGATATGGAAAAACTTGCACGCGCAACAGGCGGTAGAATCGTAAGCGACCTCGAAGACCTCAAAAAAGACGACCTAGGCAGCGCAGGCTTAGTGGAAGAACGAAAAATCGGCGACGACAAATTGATCTTCGTTGAAAAATGCAAAGATCCCCACAGCGTCGCAATCCTCATCCGCGCAGGCTTAGAACGTATGGTTGACGAAGCCGAACGCGCCATGACCGACTGCCTATCAGTAGTCTCGGACGTAATTGAAAATAACAAGGTTGTTCCAGGCGGCGGAGCAGTCGAAATCGAAATAGCCAAAGAACTCCGTAAATACGCAACAAAAGTAGGCGGCAGAGAACAGCTAGCAGTGGAAGCATTTGCAGACGCGATCGAAGTCATCCCAAGGACACTCGCAGAAAACGCAGGTCTTGAACCCATCGATATACTTGTCGAAATGCGCAGCGTACACGACAAAGCAGACGGCAAAAACCAAGGAATAAACGCGTTCAAAGGAAAACTCCAAGACAGCATCGCAAACGGCGTAATCGAACCAATCGTGGTTAAAGAGCAAGCCATCAAGTCAGCGGCTGAATCAGCAGCTATGATTTTGCGCATCGACGATGTCATCACTGCTAAAGCGCCGAAAGGCGGCCCAGGTGGTCCTGGCGGCGGCATGCCAGATATGGAATAAACTTTCCCTTCTTCTTTTTTGTAAATCTTGTCTTGTGCTGAATTTTTGTCTTAATTTTTGGTTCAGCGGAGCTCCTTGAAGTTGTAATTCTGTATTTTTTGCACCTAAATGGGTTGTTCGGAGGGGAAGGTAAATTAATACAAAAACAAACAGTATGTACCCCTTGCAGTTGGCGCTCTGGTAGTATAGTCCGGTCAAGTATAGCGGCCTCTCGAGTCGCGGACCCGGGTTCGAATCCCGGCCAGAGCATTAAAACACTCTTTCTTGGCGTTTTGGTTTTATAGCGGTAACCGCTACCATTCTACATGTGGAACCTTTGTTGACGCTTCACAAGACTTTCCAAACCATAGCTTCAATTGGCGGCGTAAGAGTTGGTGGACAACCAGGCGAGTACCCCACCGTAGTGTTGCCAAGCATATTCTACGACACTGATCCAGTCGTCTCCGACTCAAAAACTGGCGACTTTGACCGCAAAGCCGCAGAGGCGCAGCTTAACCGCGCTGAGATGTTGTCGGAGAAAACAGGCATACCCTTCTTTGTTGACGTGATGGGTTTGACGGGGGAAGCTATGGTAAAGTACGTGGATTTCGTCTCGGAGGTGACTGAGGTGCCCTTTTTAGTTGATAGCGTTTCTCGTGATGCAAAACTTGTCGCGTTGCGGCATATCAGCGAGGTAGGCTTAACTCATAAGGCAATTTATAACTCCATAAACCTTTGGTCAACCAAGCAAGAACTTGGGGTGATTCGGGAGTTAGGCGTCAAATCCGCCGTCGTTCTCGCCTACGACCCTAAAGCCGCGGACGAAGGTCGAGTAACCTCGCTATCAGGTAATGGCGAAAAAATTGGTTTGCTTAAGATTGCGGAGCAGATGGGAATCCAAAATGTGCTTGTTGACACAGCGGTGCTCAACGTGCCAAGTCTCGGCGCTGCAGCCAACGCCATCCGACAAATCAAAGAACGCTTTGGCTTACCCGCAGGCTGCGCCCCCAGCAATGCCATCTCACTTTGGAATCGAATCAAAACCGATGAGTTTGGAGTCGACGCCCGCAAGGTCTGCTTAGGAGCATCAACGCTGCTAACGCAGGTGATGGGCGCAGACTTCGTCATAGCTGGCCCAATAAACCTCGCTGACGTGGTATTTCCTGCGGTTGCGATGGCAGACGCAATAGTGGCTGCCGAAGCCCAAAAACAGGGCGTGACGGTGCCGCCTAATCATCCGCTCTACAAAATATTCTAAAAAATTGTTACTTATAGGTCAAGTTGGCGCAGAGTTCTTCTACAGTGCGATTAAGCGTAAGTTCTGCCATGTTTCTGCCGTAGTCCAAGATGCGTTTGGCGCTGTCGAAAATAAGGCGTAGAATGGCGGTGACGTTGGGATCCATTTTCTTGCTTGAAACCAGCATCATCAACTCGTTTTCCAGCGCAACCAGCCCTTCGCGTTTGGAAATCAGTTTCTCAGCATCCTTATAGTCTCGCTTAAATACCGCCTTAACAGCATCCTCGTAGAACTGTTGAGCTTCACCATAATACCTGGTAAGTTGCCCATACACCTCTTCGTCGATGGGGTCGCGCAAGAAGAGCGTTTGATCGTCGATTTTCTTCTGGAAGGCGCCTATGTTGTTGACGATGTTTAGAGCGTTTTCAGCTATATTTTCGATGTCGTTCACGGCTATACGGTGTAGCAGGAACTCTTTGGGAGTTCGGAAACCCAGTTCACGGTAGAGGTTGCGTTCTATTCCGTATTTGAGTTGGCGTACGATGTATAGTCCAAGGCGGTTGACATCGTTTCGGGCATTTAAGACGCTTTCGAACAATGAGGGGTTGCGGTCGGCGAAGTAAGCTATGGCGTCTCTGTTGGCTGCTAAGGCGACGATTGCCATGCGGCGGACGGCTTTTTCAACGCCAAACTCGCTGTGTTTTATAAGGATTTGCAATGTGATTTCTTCAGGTGTTTCGTCGATTATTTCGGCTCCTAAAAAGGTATCTCGGACGAAGTTTTTGGTTTCGTTTTTGTTTTTGGAGGCATCTTTGGGGTTTTTGAAGCGGATGCGGATAATGTCGGCTCCGATGGCGTAGAGTGCTTTTACCATGCGTAGGGTGGCTTCTTGAGGATCTTTGGGGTCGACGCTTATGTAATACTCTTTGAGTTTGGTGTGGTCGGTTCTGCCTTCTTTTTCTGCGATCTTGCGTGGGATTAGGTTTAGGGTATTGTCAGGTTGGATGGTGAAGGCGATTTCGCTGCCACGTTTTAGTTCTATGTCTTCTACCCATTCTTTGGGCAGGCTGATGATGTAGGAGCCTCTGCCTGTGCATTGGACTCTTCGGTATCCAAGGTCTTTTTCTGCCATTTAGCTTCCTCGTGGTATATGTTTCGTATATATTACATATTTGACAAATTTACATATAAATGATTTTCGACATGGTTATATAGATTATATGCATTCCAACTGTCTAACATTCGCAAAACGAGGGTATATGATGTCATTGAACACTTGTCGAATAATAATCAATAAGGATAATCAAAAGATAAAAAGCAACGGTGTTCTATGCACAACCGACATAGAACTCCATATTCTTATGCTCACTTGTCCCCGCTAAACCTTAAAAAGAGAGAGGTTAAACCAAAATGAAGAAAATAATTGCTAAACAAGAAGCGTGCATCGGCTGTGGACTATGCGAAGTATACTGCACCACCGCCCACTCAAAAACAAAAGATATAATCAAAGCCTACAACGTCGAACACCCAAAACCCATAAGCAGAGTCCGCAGAGACATAAGCAAACCCATCTCGTTTGCCATCCAGTGCCGCCACTGCGATGACGCTCCCTGCGTCACCGCCTGCTTAACAGGAGCAATGACCAAAGATCCCAAAACAGGCGAAGTAAGCCACAACAAAGATAAATGCATAGGCTGCTGGACCTGCGTTATGGTTTGCCCATACGGCGCCATCAAAATGGACAAACAAAACAAAGTAGTCGCGAAATGCGACCTATGCCAAGGCGAAAAAGAACCCGCATGTGTAGCCAACTGCCCAAATGAGGCGTTGGTGTTTGTTGAGGTGAAACGAAAATGAGCAAATACGTCATAATCGGCGCCTCCGCAGCAGGCATCGGTGCGGTTGAAGCCATCCGAAAAGTTGACCATGTAGGCGAAATAACCGTCATCTCTGATGAGGTCTGCCCACAGTACAGTCGCCCCATGATTAGCGACTTTGTCAGCGGCAAAGCAGACTTCCCCAAAATGATGTGCCGTGAAGATGACTTCTGGACGCAGCACAATGCCCACGCCATCTTGGACAAAAAAGCCACTGCACTCGACCTCAAAAATAAAACTGTGACCTTGGAAGATGGCAAAAAAGTTTCCTATGAGAAACTCCTCTTGTCAACAGGCGGCAAGCCTTTCGTACCAAAAATGGAGGGCCAAGAAAAAGAGGGTGTATTCACCTTCACAACTATTCGTGATGCCGAAAGCTTGGTCACAAAAATAAAAGAAATAAACGCAAAAACCGCAGTAGTTATCGGTGCAGGCTTAATCGGTATCAGCGTCACCGACGCCCTAACCAAACGAGGCCTTAAAGTCACCTTGGTAGAGTTGCAGGAGAAAATCCTAAGCCTCCTCTTAGATACAAAAGCCTCCGACATCGTAGAGGGTGTTGTTAAAGCAGCGGGCGTTAACATAGTCACAGGTCAATCTGTTGTCAAAATCGTCGGCAAAGATGGCAACGAAGGCATAGTTGGTGGAGTCGTCTTAACTAAAGGCGACATGGTGCCAACAGACTTAGTTATTGTAGCCATCGGCGTTATCCCCCGCACAGAAATAGCGGTAGGTACAGATATCAAAATGAACCGTGGCATAGTCGTTGATGACACTATGCAAACCAATTTGCCAGACGTTTACGCCAGTGGCGACGTAGCCGAAGCTTACGACTACATCTTGGGGCAAAACCGGTTACTGCCTCTCTGGCCCCTTGCAGTTGAAGAAGGGCGCGTGGCAGGCTACAACATGGCAGGCGTGAAAACCCTTTATAACGGAGGAACTAACATGAGCAGCCTAAAATACTTTGGCGTACCCATCGTCTCCGTTGGTTTAGCCAACCCCAAAGACGACCCTACACTGGAAATTTTAGTTAGAGCCGACCCCGCTGCAAAAGTGTATAAAAAGGTGGTTTTGCGCAACAACGTAATCGTTGGCTTTACTCTCGTAAACTGCATCGAGCGTGCAGGCATCTATCTTAACTTGATGAAGAAAAAAATTGACGTTAAAAAATTCAAGCAGACCCTACTTGAGGAAGATTTCGGCTTAGCCGTCTTGCCTGTGGGTCTTCAAAAGAAAATGAGTGTGATACAATAATGGACCAATTCGATCAGAAAATAATTAACCCTTACGGTGACGACAAGGACTTCTCAGCCTGCGGCATATTTGCTATGATGAACACTGCTGGCGGCCGCTTTAACAGCAAAGACCCCGTGCGCGCCATGGTAAACATGCATGACCGCGGCAACGGCTTAGGCGGTGGCTTCGCAGTATACGGTATATACCCCCAATTCAAAGAATACTATGCCCTTCACGTCATGTACCTGAGCAAGGATGCAAAAGACAGAACTGATCGTATCTTAGCCTCAAAATTCGACATAGTCTACGATGAAGAAATGCAAACTAAACCTGCAGATGTACGTGATCCACCGCTGGTTTGGCGATACTTTGTCCATCCCAAGAAGGGTCAACCCGCCGTGAACCAATCTGAAGAGGATTACGTGATAGAAGCGGTCATGCGTATTAACACAGAAACAGGCAAAGCCTTTGTGTTTAGCAGCGGCAAAGACATGGGCGTCTTCAAAGGCGTCGGTTTCCCTGAAGGCATCGCGGACTTCTTCTGTCTAGAGGACTATGAGGGCTATCTCTGGAGCTGCCACAGCCGGTTCCCAACCAACACTCCGGGCTGGTGGGGAGGAGCACACCCATTCAACATCCTGGACTGGACTGTTGTCCACAACGGCGAACTTTCATCATATGGCATTAACCGCCGCTACCTCGAAATGTTCGGCTACAAATGTACCATGCAAACCGATACCGAAGTGCTCGCTTATGCTGTTGATTTGCTAATGCGCCGCCAGCATCTGCCAATTGAGTTAGTTATCAAAGTTCTCGCTGCTCCAATGTGGGAAGAAATAGACGTTATGCCGCCCAAACAGCGTGAACTCATAACTGCTCTTCGTCAAACATACGGCAGTTTACTCATGAACGGACCCTTCGGTGTCGTCATCGCTCATCACGGGGAAATGATCGGCCTAGGTGATCGCATCAAGCTACGTCCCATGGTTGCAGGCGCTCGAGGCGACCTTCAATTCATATCCTCCGAAGAAGCCGCTATACGGCTCGTCTCGCCCCAGCTTGAC
>CAWENF010000013.1:0-12952 GCA_963810275.1 uncultured archaeon | reverse complement strand
ACTTGGGCTCTATGGACTCGGTTCAAATCCGGGAGGCCCCACCATTAATTTATTATTGATTGTACTCTGCCGACTTTGCCGTCTGTCAGGCGCACTTTGATTCCATGGGGATGCGTTTGGCTGCTGGTGAGAATACTTTTGACGATACCTTCGGTTAATTTGCCGCTTTGCTGGTCATGCTTCATAACAATTCTTACATGAATGCCCACTTTGATGTTGCTCCTGTGTTGATTAGGTTGCAATCTATAATGCCTGCCAATTTAAGAAAATTAAAGAAATATTTTTGTTATTCTTTCTATTAGCCCTTGAAAAAGTCTACTGTTCTTTAAGTTTGGGAAGTTTTTTAGTTGCCCATTCTGTTTTAGATATGTAGGCTTCGCGCAATTTTGGGGTTGTAGCTGAGTTTATCATTTTAGGGTTTGCACGCATTCGCTTTTTAGATCTGGTAATTGAGCTGTCTTGTTTAGGGCTTTTTCTGTCCACTTTATAATTTGCTCGGTTCATTTTTAGTCTCTTCTACTTCAAAACCTGATGCGTTGCATATAGGAGTTTGCGTCAGTTTTTCTTTTTGTGTTTTTGACCGGGAGTAATTTTCCAAAATTTGTAAACTTTGGCTCTTATACACTGAGGTTCAAATGCGGAGAGCCTTAGCATTTGCCATTTCTGGTTTCGATGTTTTTGGTTGGCCTTTCTTGTATAAACAAAAGACCTATCTGATTAGGAAGATTTTGGTAAAAAGAGTTACAAAAACCAGTAAAGTGAAATCTCTGCTTTATGTAATAGACTACCCCAATTTTAGCCCCTTAAAAGCCTTATACCTATTTACCGGTACACTGATTACTTGAGAGATAATTGGTTGGCTAGACTTATGGGTAGCCTCCGCATTATGTGTGGCTTTCCGCATTTCTTAGATATCGTTGAAATGATAAGTTTTAATGCGTGGACTAAGCGGGCTGAAAAACAAGAAAGAAGTACAGAAAAGCTAACTCCTCTGTTTAGTATAAGCAACCGCCATCAACCGCAGTCTTGTGGTGCAGAAAAACGCCATACTCGTATGAAGAAAGAAAAAGTTCCAGTCAATAATCTCCAAGCCAACTACATCTTAAAAAACCGGTTTTTTAAAAGCAGTAAACCATCAAAAAACAACAAACCTCAAAGGAGCCTTAAAGTTTATATTGCTGTTTACTTTTTGCAATAATCCGAAATAAACAAGATTCTACTAAGTAGGGATAACGATATGGCGTATTTAACAACAACAGGTTCAGGACAGCCAGTCCTCATCCTCAAAGAAGGAACTACACGAAGCAGAGGTAAAGAAGCCCAAAGAAACAACATCATGGCCGCCCGAGTTATAGGTGAAGTCCTAAAAACAACCCTAGGACCCCGGGGCATGGATAAAATGCTCATTGACGGCTTAGGCGACATCACCATAACTAACGACGGTGCTGCAATTCTAAAAGAGATTGACGTTGAGCATCCGGCGGCGAAAATGATGGTTGAAATCGCTAAAACCCAAGACGACATGGTGGGCGACGGAACCACCAGCGCAGTGGTTTTGGCAAGCGAACTGCTTCGTAAAGCCGAAGAACTCCTTGACCAAAACATCCACCCAACCATTCTCGTAAGTGGATTCCGCAAAGCATCCGTGAAAGCCATCGAAGCTATCAACAAAACAGCTGTCCCCCTTGACATAAACGACAAGAAAACTCTCTTAAAAGTGGCATTAACAAGCATGAGTAGCAAAGCCGTCGGCTCAGCACGCGAGCACCTCGCCCAAATCAGCATCGACGCAGTCAAACAAATTGTAGAGTGCCGCGGAGACCAAACCATAGCAGACATAGACAACATCCAACTCATCAAGAAAACAGGTAAAAGCCTCCTTGAAACCCAGCTAATACAAGGCATAATCATTGACAAAGAAATCGTCAACCCAGGCATGCCAAAATCTAAAGAAAACGCAAAAATTGCCCTGCTCGATTCAGCACTCGAAATCGAGAAAACCGAAATCACTGCAGAAATCAGAATCAAAGACCCTTCACAGATGAAAGCGTTCCTTGATCAAGAGGAAAGCATGCTGCAAAACATGGTTACAAAAGTCAAAGCCTCTGGCGCAGACGTTATTTTCTGCCAGAAAGGTATTGACGATATGGTTCAACACTTCCTCGCAAAAGAAGGAATCATAGCAGCACGCCGTGTAAAAGAATCTGATATGGAAAAACTTGCACGCGCAACAGGCGGCAGAATCGTAAGCGACCTCGAAGACCTCAAAAAAGACGACCTAGGCAGCGCAGGCTTAGTGGAAGAACGCAAAATCGGCGATGACAAATTGATCTTCGTCGAAAAATGCAAAGATCCCCACAGCGTCGCAATCCTCATCCGTGCAGGCTTAGAACGTATGGTTGACGAAGCCGAACGCGCAATGACCGACTGCCTATCAGTAGTCTCGGATGTAATTGAAAACAACAAGGTTGTTCCAGGCGGCGGAGCAGTCGAAATCGAAATAGCCAAAGAACTTCGCAAATACGCAACAAAAGTAGGAGGCAGAGAACAGCTAGCAGTGGAAGCATTCGCAGACGCGATCGAAGTCATCCCAAGGACACTCGCAGAAAACGCAGGTCTTGAACCCATCGATATCCTTGTCGAAATGCGCAGCGTACACGACAAAGCAGACGGCAAAAACCAAGGAATCAACGCGTTCAAAGGAAAACTCCAAGACAGCATCGCAAACGGCGTCATCGAACCAATCGTGGTTAAAGAGCAAGCCATCAAGTCAGCGGCT
Organism: uncultured archaeon; assembly: GCA_963810275.1. GTDB lineage: Archaea > Thermoproteota > Bathyarchaeia > Bathyarchaeales > Bathycorpusculaceae > Bathycorpusculum. Next base: position 10,173 of record CAWENF010000013.1, on the reverse strand, counting down.
GAATCAGCAGCTATGATTTTGCGCATCGACGATGTCATCACTGCTAAAGCGCCGAAAGGCGGCCCAGGTGGTCCTGGCGGCGGCATGCCAGATATGGAATAAATTTTCCCTTCTTCCTTTTTGTTTATCTTGTCTTGAGTTTTTGTCTTAATTTTTGGTTCAGCGTAGCTCCCTTAAAGTTGTAATTCTGGATTTTTTGCGCCTAAATGGGTTGTTCGGAGGGGAAGGTAAATTAATACAAAAACAAACAATATGTACCCCTTGCAGTTGGCGCTCTGGTAGTATAGTCCGGTCAAGTATAGCGGCCTCTCGAGTCGCGGACCCGGGTTCGAATCCCGGCCAGAGCATTAAAACACTCTTTCTTGGCGTTTTGGTTTTATAGCGGCAACCGCTACCATTCTACATGTGGAACCTTTGTTGACGCTTCACGAGACTTTCCAAACCATAGCTTCAATTGGCGGCGTAAGAGTTGGTGGACAACCAGGCGAGTGCCCCACCGTAGTGTTGCCAAGCATATTCTACGATACTGATCCAGTCGTCTCCGACTCAAAAACTGGCGACTTTGACCGCAAAGCCGCAGAGGCGCAGCTTAACCGCGCTGAGATGTTGTCGGAGAAAACAGGCACACCCCTCTTTGTTGACGTGATGGGTTTGACGGGGGAAGCTATGGTAAAGTACGTGGATTTCGTCTCGGAGGTGACTGAGGTGCCCTTTTTAGTTGATAGCGTTTCTCGTGATGCAAAACTTGTTGCGTTGCGGCACATCAGCGAGGTAGGCTTAACTCATAAGGCAATTTATAACTCCATAAACCTTTGGTCAACCAAACAAGAACTTGGGGTGATTCAGGAGTTAGGCGTCAAATCCGCCGTCGTGCTCGCCTACGACCCTAAAGCCGCGGACGAAGGTCGAGTAACCTCACTATCAGGTAATGGCGAAAAAATTGGCTTGCTTAAGATTGCGGACCAGATGGGAATCAAAAATGTGCTTGTTGATACAGCGGTGCTCAACGTGCCAAGTCTTGGCGCCGCAGCCAACGCCATCCGACAAATCAAAGAACGCTATGGCTTACCCGCAGGCTGCGCCCCCAACAATGCCATCTCACTTTGGAATAGAATCAAAACCGATGAGTTTGGAGTCGACGCCCGCAAGGTCTGCTTAGGAGCATCAACGCTGCTAACTCAGGTTATGGGGGCAGACTTCGTCATAGCTGGCCCAATAAACCTCGCTGACGTGGTATTTCCTGCGGTTGCAATGGCAGATGCAATAGTGGCTGCCGAAGCCCAAAAAATGGGCGTGACGGTGCCGCCTAATCATCCGCTCTACAAAATATTCTAAAAAATGGTTACTTATAGGTCAAGTTGGCGCAGAGTTCTTCTACAGTGCGATTAAGCGTGAGTTCTGCCATGTTTCTGCCGTAGTCCATGATGCGTTTGGCGCTGTCGAAAATAAGGCGTAGAATTGCGGTGACGTTGGGATCCATTTTCTTGCTTGAAACCAGCATCATCAACTCATTTTCTAGCGCAACCAGCCCTTCGCGTTTGGAAATCAGTTTCTCAGCATCCTTATAGTCACGCTTAAACACCGCCTTAACAGCATCCTCGTAGAACTGTTGAGCTTCACCATAATACCTGGTAAGTTGCGCATACACCTCTTCGTCGATGGGGTCGCGCAAGAAAAGCGTTTGGTCGTCGATTTTTTTTTGGAAGGCGCCTATGTTGTTGACGATGTTTAGAGCGTTTTCAGCTATATTTTCGATGTCGTTCACGGCTATACGGTGTAGCAGGAACTCTTTAGGAGTTCGGAAACCCAGTTCACGGTAGAGGTTGCGTTCTATCCCGTATTTGAGTTGGCGTACGATGTATAGTCCAAGGCGGTTGACATCGTTCCGGGCATTCAAGACGCTTTCGAACAAGGAGGGGTTACGGTCGGCGAAGTAAGCTATGGCGTCTCTGTTGGCTGCTAAGGCGACGATTGCCATGCGGCGGACGGCTTTTTCAATGCCAAACTCGCTGTGTTTTATAAGGATTTGCAATGTGATTTCTTCAGGTGTTTCGTCGATTATTTCTGCTCCTAAAAAGGTATCTCGGACGAAGTTTTTGGTTTCGTTTTTGTTTTTGGAGGCATCTTTGGGGTTTTTGAAGCGGATGCGGATAATGTCAGCTCCGATGGCGTAGAGTGCTTTTATCATGCGTAGGGTGGCTTCTTGAGGATCTTTGGGGTCGACGCTTATGTAATATTCTTTGAGTTTGGTGTGGTCGGTTTTGCCTTCTTTTTCTGCGATCTTGCGTGGGACTAGGTTTAGGGTATTGTCAGGTTGGATGGTGAAGGCGATTTCGCTGCCACGTTTTAGTTCTATTTCTTCTACCCATTCTTTGGGTAGGCTGATGATGTAGGAGCCTCTGCCTGTGCATTGGACTCTTCGGTATCCAAGGTCTTTTTCTGCCATTTTTAGCTTCCTCGTGATATATGTTTCGTTTATATTACATATTTGACGAATTTACATATAAATGATTTTCGACATGGTTATATAGATTATATGCATTCCAACTGTCTAACATTCGCAAAACGAGGGTATATGATGTCATTGAACACCTGTCGAATAATAATAAATAAGAATAATCAAAAGATAAAAAGTAACGGTGTTCTATGCACAAGCGACATAGAACTCCATATTCTTATGCTCACTTGTCCCCGCTAAACCTTAAAAAGAGAGAGGTTAAACCAACATGAAGAAAATAATTGCTAAACAAGAAGCGTGCATCGGCTGTGGACTATGTGAAGTATACTGCGCCACCGCCCATTCAAAAACAAAAGATATAATCAAAGCCTACAACGTCGAACACCCGAAACCCATAAGCAGAGTCCGCCGAGACATAAGCAAACCCATCTCATTTGCAATCCAGTGTCGCCACTGCGATGACGCTCCCTGCGTCACCGCCTGCTTAACAGGAGCAATGACCAAAGATCCCAAAACAGGCGAAGTCAGCCACAACAAAGATAAATGCATAGGCTGCTGGACCTGCGTTATGGTTTGCCCATACGGCGCCATCAAAATGGATAAACAAAATAAAGTAGTCGCGAAATGCGACCTATGCCAAGGCGAAAAAGAACCCGCATGTGTAGCCAACTGCCCAAATGAGGCGTTGGTGTTTGTTGAGGTGAAACGAAAATGAGCAAATATGTCATAATCGGCGCCTCCGCAGCAGGCATCGGTGCGGTTGAAGCCATCCGAAAAGTTGACCCTGCAGGCGAAATAACCGTCATCTCTGATGAGGTCTGCCCTCAGTACAGTCGCCCCATGATTAGCGACTTTGTAAGCGGCAAAGCAGACTTCCCCAAAATGATGTGCCGTGAAGATGACTTCTGGACACAGCACAATGCCAAAGCAATCTTGGACAAAAAAGCCAGTGCACTGGACCTCAAAAATAAGACAGTGACCTTGGAAGATGGCGAAAAAGTTTCCTATGAGAAACTCCTCTTGTCAACAGGCGGCAAGCCTTTCGTGCCAAAAATGGAGGGCCAAGAAAAAGAGGGTGTATTCACCTTCACAACTATTCGTGATGCCGAAAGCTTGGTCACAAAAATAAACGAAATAAACGCAAAAACCGCAGTAGTCATCGGTGCAGGCTTAATCGGCATCAGCGTCACCGACGCCCTAACCAAACGAGGCATCAAAGTCACCTTGGTAGAGTTGCAGGAGAAAATCCTAAGCCTCCTCTTAGATACAAAAGCCTCCGACATCGTAGAGGGTGTTGTTAAAGCAGCGGGCGTTAACATAGTCACAGGTCAATCTGTTGTCAAAATCGTCGGCAAAGACAGCAACGAAGGCATAGTTGGTGGAGTCGTCTTAACTAAAGGCGACGTTGTGCCAACAGACTTAGTTATTGTAGCCATCGGCGTTATCCCCCGCACAGAAATAGCGGTAGGTACAGATATCAAAATCAACCGTGGCATAGTCGTTGATGATACTATGCAAACCAATTTGCCAGACGTTTACGCTAGTGGCGACGTAGCCGAAGCTTATGACTACATCTTGGGGCAAAACCGGTTACTGCCTCTCTGGCCCCTTGCAGTTGAAGAAGGTCGCGTGGCAGGCTACAACATGGCAGGCGTGAAAACCCTGTATAACGGAGGAACTAACATGAGCAGCCTAAAATACTTCGGCGTACCAATCGTCTCCGTTGGTTTAGCCAACCCCAAAGACGACCCTACACTGGAAATTTTAGTTAGAGCCGATCCCGCTGCAAAAGTGTATAAAAAGGTGGTTTTGCGCAACAACGTAATCGTTGGCTTAACTCTCGTAAACTGCATCGAGCGTGCAGGCATCTATCTCAACTTGATGAAGAAAAAAATTGACGTTAAAAAATTCAAGCAGACTCTACTTGAGGAAGATTTCGGCTTAGCCGTCTTGCCTGTGGGTCTTCAAAAGAAAATGAGTGTGATACAATAATGGACCAATTCGATCAGAAAATAATTAACCCTTACGGTGACGACAAGGACTTCTCAGCCTGCGGCATATTTGCTATGATGAACACTGCTGGCGGCCGCTTTAACAGCAAAGACCCCGTGCGTGCCATGGTAAACATGCATGACCGTGGCAACGGTTTAGGCGGTGGCTTCGCAGTATACGGCATATACCCCCAATTCAAAGAATACTATGCCCTTCACGTCATGTACCTGAGCAAGGATGCAAAAGACAGAACTGACCGCATCTTAGCCTCAAAATTCGATATAGTCTACGATGAAGAAATGCAAACTAAACCTGCAGATGTACATGACCCACCGCTGGTTTGGCGATACTTTGTCCATCCCAAGAAGGGTCAACCCGCCGTTAACCAATCTGAAGAGGATTACGTGATAGAAGCGGTCATGCGTATTAACACAGAAACAGGAAAAGCCTTTGTGTTTAGCAGCGGCAAAGACATGGGCGTCTTCAAAGGCGTCGGCTTCCCTGAAGGCATCGCTGACTTCTTCTGTCTAGAGGACTACGAGGGCTATCTCTGGAGCTGCCACAGCCGGTTCCCAACCAACACACCGGGCTGGTGGGGAGGAGCACACCCATTCAACATCCTGGACTGGACTGTTGTCCACAACGGCGAACTTTCATCATATGGCATTAACCGCCGCTACCTCGAAATGTACGGCTACAAATGCACCATGCAAACCGACACGGAAGTGCTCGCTTATGCTGTTGATTTGCTAATGCGCCGCCAGCATCTGCCAATTGAGTTAGTTACCAAAGTTCTTGCTGCTCCAATGTGGGAAGAAATCGACGTTATGCCGCCCAAACAGCGTGCACTCATAACTGCGCTGCGTCAGACATACGGCAGCTTACTCATGAACGGACCCTTCGGTGTCGTTATCGCTCATCACGGGGAAATGATCGGCCTAGGTGATCGCATCAAGCTACGTCCCATGGTTGCAGGCGCTCGAGGCGACCTTCAATTTATATCCTCCGAAGAAGCCGCCATACGGCTCGTCTCGCCTCAGCTTGACAAGTTCTGGGCGCCTCGAGGGCGGAGACCCTGTTGTGTGTCGATTAAAAAACTACAAGACAGCAGGTGAATCATAATGAAGAGCTATGTTATACCCGAATACCTCGTTGAGCGCGATCCACGCCGCTGTATCCGCTGCAAAGTATGCGTCAACCAATGCACCTACGAAACCCACTGTTATGAAGCTGAAGCTGATGCCATAGTAAGCAAAGACGCTAGCTGCGTTAACTGCCAGCGTTGTGTCACTATGTGCCCCACCAACGCCATTACTGTCCGCAGAAACCCCAACGCTAACCGTGAAAACGCTAACTGGACCGTGGAAGCTATTCGTGATCTCAAAAAAGCTGCAGAGTCCGGTGCCGTACAAATCGTGGGCATGGGCAACGACAAACCAGCGTTAACTTACTGGGACCGCATATTGCTTAACGCAAGTCAAGTAACCAACCCGAGCATTGACCCATTGCGTGAACCCATGGAAATACGCACTTACCTTGGCACAAAACCCGACAGCCTTGAAGTCGAGTACAAAGACGGCGAAATTGAGCTTAAAACAGAGCTTGCTCCGCAGATGCAGCTTGACACGCCCATAATGTTCTCCGCCATGTCGTATGGCGCCATCAGCCTCAATGTTCACGCAGGCTTAGCACGCGCTGCATCTGAGTCTGGCACCTACTATAACACTGGTGAGGGCGGATTAGACCAGAGCCTATACCAGTATGGAGACCATACCATCGTGCAGGTTGCATCTGGGCGGTTCGGTGTGCACCCTAAGTATCTTAACTCGGGTGCGGCTGTGGAGATCAAGATTGGGCAGGGTGCTAAACCAGGCATCGGCGGACACTTGCCAGGCGAAAAAGTAACTGATCACGTAGCGAAGACACGTATGATTCCCAAAGGCACCGATGCCTTGTCGCCGTATCCGCAACATGACATCTACTCGATCGAGGACCTGCGTCAACTCATCTATGCCCTTAAGGAAGCCACAAACTACACTCGACCAATCTCTGTCAAAGTCTCCGCAGTCCACAACATCGCAGCCATTGCAAGTGGCATCGTGCGCGCAGGCGCAGATATAGTCGCTATCGACGGCGTGCGCGGGGCAACTGGCGCTGCTCCAAAGGTTATCCGTGACAACGTGGGCATACCAATCGAGTTTGCTTTAGCCCAAGTCGACCAAAGACTGCGCGACGAGGGTATTCGTAACCATGCCTCAGTTGTCGTGGCAGGCGGCTTCCGAAACTCCGCAGACGTATTCAAAGCCATCGCTTTGGGTGCAGACGCCATCTACATCGGCACCGCCGCCCTTGTAGCATTGGGTTGTACTTTGTGTCAACGTTGCTATACAGGCAAATGCCCCTGGGGCATCACTACTCCTGATCCTTGGATTGGCAAACGTGTTAACCCCGACATCGCCACCAGACGCCTCGTGAATCTGCTAAGTAGCTGGAGTCACGAAATAAAGGACATGATGGGCGGCATGGGGATCAACGCCATTGAATCGCTGCGCGGCAACCGCTTGGCGCTTCGCGGTGTGGGTTTGAATGCGACAGAACAGAAAATATTGGGTATAAAACTGGCAGGAGAATAAGACAATGCAGGTTCCTAAACGTGAAAATAACAAAATAGTGGATCAAAAATACCTAAACCGAGTCACCAGAGAAGGTAACACCGTAAAAGTTGACGCATGCGATCTCTATTATCGCGACCTCAACTGTATCCTACGTGCTGTTATCCAAACCCCCGAAATCGAACGCTTAGTAGTTAGCAACGTGTGTGGGCAACGCTACATCGGCACGGACTTGGAAACCACTATCCCCGTAGACATCTACGGTACTGCAGGCAACGACTTGGCAGCCTTCATGAACGGCCCCGCCGTCACCGTTTATGGCAACGCTCAGGATGGCGCAGGCAATACCATGAACGAAGGCGAAATCGTCATCCACGGACACGCAGGAGACGTTACCGGACACAGTATGCGAGGAGGAAGAATATTCGTAAAAGACTACGTGGGCTATCGCGTCGGCATCCACATGAAAGAGTACCAACAAAAAGTGCCAACCATCGTGATTGGAGAAACAGCCGGCGACTTTCTTGCGGAGTACATGGCGGGCGGCGTAATCTGCATCCTTGGGCTTAACCTCAAAGAGGGTGAGCAATGCAATTCGCGCTTTGTCGGCACAGGTATGCACGGCGGTGTCATCTATGAGCGCGGTGAATTTCTCTGCCCAGTGGAGGGTACCAAAGTCCAAGACGTTGGCAAACGCGACATGGGGACCATCACTAAGCTTGTCGAGCAGTACTGCCGCTATTTTGGTGGTGATGCAAAAGCAATCTTGGACGCTAAGTGGAAAAAGATTTTGCCCGTCTCCAGCAGACCGTATGCGAAGCTCTTTTCTCACTAAACTCTTTTCTTTTACTTTTTGTTTCTTTTTGTTGTAACTTCCCTACAGTCACAAACCGTTAAAAGCCGTAGCCTGTCATTCTCTACTCAACTTAAACCTCGAGGAAACTAAAATGGCTAAAAATTCTAAACCTAAAAAGGCTCCGCCTTACCTCTATGATGGCCCACCCCCAGACAAAGAGGAACGTGTGGATGAATCCGATGACCTCTACAACGCAGATGAGCGGGAGGAACTGCTTGAAGATGATGAGTTGACCGCAGCCGAAGCCGGTTTCATGGAGGGCTACACGCAGGAGGCGCCAAGCAAGAAGGCGACCCTCAAAAATGCAGTCAGCCACACCGACGAAATCGCCGATGAGCTGGCTAAAGAAGATGCAGAAGACGACTAACCCTTCTTTTTCACGATTTTTAATACCTCTCATTTTGTTAGATCATGTTGTTTGGCTGTTTGATTAGTTACCCTTAAATCGCGCACTCTAAATATGTCATATCATTGAGAGTAGGCGAATTGGCGATTAAAAAAAGCACTAAGACTCGCAGTTTCGGAGTGAGCAAACGAGAAAACCATGACAGCACTGCATTCTATGCAAGCAAACTTTACGCCCAAAACACAACCGAAGAAAAAGCAGCCGAAATAGAAAACACTTTTCCAGTCGACTTACTAGACAAAATTATTTTGGGGGACAGCCGAGAAACAAGCTTGCCCGACTCCTGCGTGCATCTAATGGTTACTTCTCCCCCCTATAATGTAGGTAAAGACTACGACGACGACTTAGACTTAACCGAGTACTTTGATATTTTAAAAGCAGTATTTGCTGAAACCCACCGCGTACTTGTTACTGGCGGCCGCGCATGCATAAACATTGCCAACGTAGGAAGAAAACCCTACATCCCCTATCATAAATTCATCATTGACGCCATGACCGAAGTTGGCTTCCTGATGCGAGGCGAAATCATCTGGCAGAAGGCAGCGGGAGCCAATGGCAACTGCGCTTGGGGGAGCTGGCAATCCGCCTCAAATCCGACGCTAAGGGATATTCACGAATATATTTTGATTTTTTCTAAGAGCAAGTTTTCTCGCCAAAAGAAGGGAGAGAACACGATCTCGCGGGACGAATTCCTTGAATACACCAAATCTATCTGGAATTTCCCCCCTGAATCAGCCAAAAAAGTAGGGCACCCAGCCCCATTCCCTATAGAGTTACCGTATCGATGTATTCAGCTTTATACTTTCAAAAATGAAGTGGTGCTAGACCCGTTTGGCGGATTAGCATCGACAGCGGTGGCGGCGAAAAAAGCAGGGCGACACTACGTTTGTTTTGATATAAATAGCGATTACGTCGAACGTGCTCGACAGCGTTTACTGTAAAGCATGGCAAACGTCTCTTACTTGGGGTAGTAAAAAATGCAGTTTCTTGGCGTTTCCATTCTGTAAATTAATTTTAAATATATAAATTTCGAAAATATCCGCAAGTGAGAGATGTATAGCATAGTTAAAATAGAAAAAGATTTGCCGGCTTTGTTTTGTTCTTAAGTGAACTCTATTTTTACACGCAAAATTAAGCGATTCTATGTTGCATGTACACGACCTCTGATTGAAAATCCAGCTAACGTCAATTGCAGTATTATGGGTCTGTGGGCTTCGCCACACCCACACAAATACAAAAAACAGTTGGCCCTTGTGGTGACATGTCCTTTTTTGTGTGGGCAAGCCGTTTTGATGGGCAGAAGTACTTCTTGAACAAACAAAATGGTGCGGTCAACAACAAACAGCTTTGAATTGGGTTTTTTTTGTGCGTCTACCTTTTGTTCAAATGCATAGGAGTGCATTTGTCACGACTACTACTAAAAAAAATTCAAATCAGTACATAAAACGCTTGAAACTACACTTCTGGCGGGTTCTATGTAGAACAAAAATTTACAGGGTTGTCCTATCTGGTGCGACATCTTTTTATTATGGACTGTCGTTTAGTTTGTTTCCCTATCGTTATGGGCTTGACACCCAAAAAAGTGGGCTCATCAAGTAAAAAAGCATAGGAAGCGCTGTAAAGACAGTCTTGACCAAGCTAAAAAAGTGTAACGATACACTTATATTAGCCGAGTATGCTTCTTATGCAATCCCAGTAACATGGGTTACACAAACAAAATGCAACTCCACACCAGAACACGATGTGGAGTGAAGCGGTGAATGGGCGAACCTACTGGACGCTCAAAATGACACCATGCATAGGACAAACATACAACGACGCCAATACACATCATTAGCGAAATATGTAG
>CAWENF010000012.1:0-15357 GCA_963810275.1 uncultured archaeon | reverse complement strand
AAACGCAAATAAAGGTGTTTGACATGACAATAACGAAGCCAAGCTAATCTCGGCTGGAAACAACTAAACCGGCTGAGGTGCACTTTTTCATGAAAAAGTGGCCGGGGTGATGTAGCTTGGTAGCATAGAGGCCTGTGGAGCCTTTCGCCCGAGTTCAAATCTCGGCCCCGGCCCCACCAAACTTAATAGTGTTTTTATAATCCTCCAAACCCAAACTGCTTGTTCTTCGCCGTCATCGCAACGAAGTGACGCAGGCGCTTCTGGAACTCTTGGGGGCGGTTTCTTGCTCCTTCTATGTAGGCGATTCGTATGCGTTTGTAAGAGTCAGAGAAACTTTGAAAGTTGCTCCATGCTCCCATGCTCCCGGATTGGCTTTTATTGTTTCCAAGATGTCAGCTGGCATTGTGAATTCTTCGTGCAACCAGCCTTTGATGGCGGTTTTGACGAATGGGATTACTTTGCCCTCTGCAGCGAGTTTTCTTAAGCGCTGCTTGTTAGCTTCCGAGTAGGGCGTTTTTGGGTTTCGAGGCGAAAACCGCTGTGCATAGCTGACCTAGTCAATGCGTTTTGCTGTACTATCTATCCACCCAAAACAAAGTGTCTCTTCCACGGCGTCGTTGTAGAGTATGCTAGGGTTTGCCTGTCCCCGCTTTGGGATAGATCAGCCAGATTTCTTTTAGTTTATAAGTTTTCTTTTAGCCATGCGCACCAGCTTTGGCGGTCAGCAAAGTAAACTGTCTTGCCAATCTCCATTCTATTTTACCATCAAAAGCGCTTCTGGATTATTGTTAAGTTGCCAAATGACTTAACTTTAACAGCGTGCTATTCTTTGTTGTTTGTGGTGATTTTTTGAAGATAGTATTTTTTGAGGTTCAACCATGGGAGGAACAACTACTCAAAGACGGCTTAACTGGCTTTGACATGGAGATGTATCATGAGCCACTGGACGAGGACAATATTTCAAAGGCAGCAGACGCCGAGGTGGTTTCGGTTTTCATATACTCAGACCTAACCGCCGAACTCATCGGTAAACTGTCCAAAACCAAACTCATATCCACCCGCTCAACCGGCTTTGACCACATCGACACCGCCGCTGCCAAACAAAAAGGAATACTCGTCTGCAACGTGCCCATTTACGGCGAAATCACCGTTGCAGAACACACCTTTGCTCTTATCCTGTCTCTCTCGCGGGGCATCCATGACTCTTACGAGCGTAGCCGCCGCGGAGACTTCAACTGCGAAAGCGTGCAGGGCTTTGACTTAAACGGCAAAACCTTGGGTGTGCTGGGCACGGGGCGCATAGGCGCTCACGTCATCGGTATCGCCAAAGGCTTTAGCATGAAGATTCTGGCATTTGACAAGTTCCCCAAAAGCGACTTAGCAGAAAAATTGGGGTTTGAGTATGTGGATTGGAAACGGCTTCTGCGTGAATCTGATGTGGTTACGTTTCATTTGCCACTTAACGATGAAACTCACCATTTCCTAAATCAAGACTCAATTCGCCTGATGAAACCGTCTGCAATTGTCATCAACACTGCTCGGGGCGGATTGGTGGATTCGGAGTCGCTTACCGAGGCGCTGGTTGAGAACAGGCTTCGAGGCGCTGGTTTGGATGTGCTGGAGGAGGAGATGCTTATACGCGAAGAGGCCCAGTTGCTGCTAGACAATTTGCCTCGGGAGCAGTTGGCAACGATGCTTCGGGCCCACATATTGCTGCGCCTAAACAATGTCATTATTACACCGCACTGTGCGTTTAACAGCAAGGAATCCTTGGAACGTCTTACCCAAATGACGATCGAAAACATCAAGCAGTTCAGCGCGGGGCAGCCCCAGAATGTTGTTTCGACTTCAGGATAGGAACACTTAATTTGGTTATCAATTTTAATACATTTCCCCACTGGTAATTCCACCCTTGACGACGGACCCAACAGAGCTGCAAGACCCAATACGCTTGCGCCGCCGTGAAGGCGGGTTCACCCAAACAAGGGACACAGTGGGCCGGGCCTAAATTCCCGCGCCGAGAGAACTTAGCTTAGATGGACAGAGTCCTACTGTGAAGTTAAGTGTTAGGTTACGTCGGGAGACAAACTGCCCGCGAAATTTGCGGCTATCTGTTGCTTCTTTCCTTAGCAATCACTGTTAATTATCTTGATTTAATTTTGCACTTAACTACTCACTTAAAGGTAAACAAAAGTCGTGCAAAGAAATATATCTTTAAGTCCTGATCTAAATACAGAGAGACAAGGTCACCTGTAATGTTGAATTGGTCAAAATTCGACTCAGATGCAAGCATTTATTCAAGGGGAAAAACTGATTATTATGTTATAGTCACTCGGGGGATTCCTGAAGATCGCCCGAAAACTTGCATAATAGAACTTTATTCCACTGCAAACGAAATGACTCTTTCAGAGATTAAAAATAATGTTGGTAACGGGAAAGTTGAATTGTTATCTCGTTCGATTGTTTTAGGTAGTTTGTTGGCAGATAGAGGTATAGTTCAAGCGGTTGAAGAAATGAAGGAGATAGCTGAAAACAGAGAGAAACAAAACCCGTACAGTTCAATGACCAGCGGATACTCAACAAGATAGCTGGTTAACTCTAAACACTTAATTTTAGGAAAAATTCCTTTAAACGAGATTTGTTGAATATTAAGAAGGATAGCATCTCTTTACCGAGTAAATTTTTAAATTCCCAACAATCATTAGGCTACTGTAAAGAGCTGGAACTAACTTGGATATTGAACGTAAAATTGAGCTTATTTGCAGACCACCAACCGAAGAAGTCGTTACAAAAGATGATCTACGCGCTCTACTTGAATCTGAAAAGCATCCAATTGCCTACAATGGCTGGGAACCCTCAGGATTGGCGCATCTTGGAACTGGTGTTATCTGCGCTTACAAGATGAAGGACTTTGCCGAAGCAGGCATCCGCTACAAGGCATTTTTGGCAACTTGGCATGCCTGGCTAAACAACAAGCTCGGAGGCGACCGCGAATTAATTAGAAAAGCCGCCGATCTCTTCAAGCATAGCTGGCTTGCGCTTGGGGTGCCCGGCGATAAAGTCGAATTCATCTACTCTGACGAGGTCTACCAAGACATCGACTACTGGGCTAAAACCGTGCGCATCGCTAAAGAACTCACCATTGCCCGCACCACCCGCACGCTGGAAATAGCGGGTCGCAAGGAAGGGGAAGCCCACTACGTATCCGATTACCTCTATACACCCATGCAGGTCGCCGACATCTTTCAGCTAAACGTCAAGATCTGCCAGCTTGGCTTAGACCAGCGCAAGGCCAATATGGTTGGGCGCGAAATCGGTCAAAAAATCGGCTACTGGAAGCCTGTTTGTATCCACCATCACCTTTTGCAGGGGTTGGCGAAACCCTCGATTTGGCCTATTCCCGAGGGACAGGAACGAGAAGCTATCGCTTCTGCCAAGATGTCTAAAAGTAAACCTGACACTTGCATCTTCATATATGACACACCTGAGGCGATAAAGATGAAAATGTCCAAAGCCTTCTGTCCAGAGAAAACAGTGACGCACAACCCAATTATGGACATTTGTCGCTACATCATTTTCAGAGAGAAACCGGTCTTTAATATTGAGCGACCCGCTAAGTTCGGCGGCAACTTATCGTTTGAAAGTCAGCAGCAGCTTGAAGAAACATATGTTGAGGGTAAACTCCATCCTATGGATCTTAAAAACGGCGTTGCCGCCCAGCTTGCCGATATTCTTGAGCCAGTGCGCCGCTACTTTGCTAACAATATGGAAGCCAAAGACTGCCTTGAGACAGTTCGCCAGGCTAAAATCACAAGGTAACCGCCTTGTCCACGCATCTAAAAGACCGCTTAGAGAAGATCCAAGAACTCATAGCCAAAATAGCGCAAGAAGCCGCCAAAGGCAAACCTGTAGTAGTAGAGGGCAAAAAAGATGCCCAAGCCCTCGCCGAACTTGGCGTCAATGGAACTGTTTTAACGCTTAAGACAGGAGGCAAATCTTTCTTTGAAGCTGCATCGCAGATAGAGGCGCTTGGCGTTGGTGGGGTTGTTTTGCTTCTAGATTATGATCGGAGGGGCAGGGAGGGGACTAAGCGTTTGCAGCGGAATTTGGAGCGTGCCAAAGTTAAGGTGAATGTTTTGTTTTGGCGTGAGTTGTATGGTCTGGTTGGACATGATGTTCAGTGCATAGAGAGTTTACCCGCGTATTTGGCTACGGTTCAACAGAAGGTTAGACTTAGACTTTAATGTTAACTTACCGCTGAGTATTTCTGCTGCAATATTTTCAGGCAGCTGCTCTATTCTTAATAGCATCTTTAAAACCTACTTTTTTCGTTCCTTTTTGAGGATAATGGAGAATAAAAAAAGAAAGATTGCTGTGCAGATTATTGCGGCTTCTGTTATCATTATGTTTCTAATGATCATCGGAATTGCCGCCTACAATTATCAGACAAACCAGCTTGGATAGCTTATCCTGAAGAAATCCGTGATTACCATGGACAAGACCTATCTTCCATCGCTGACTTCAGAGAAAATTCTATTAAAGGCCCCCAATATGTCAACGAATCCAATTATCGTCTGCAGATAACGGGATTGGTGAATTGAATCATTGAATACACTTATGCTAATATTTTAGAGAAATTTCAAAATTACCGGAAAGTGACAGTACTTCACTGTGTCGAGGGTTGGTCAGTTACAATTTTTTGGGAGAGCTTTTTGGTTAGCGATCTGCTCAAGGATGCAGGCGTTGATCCCTCTGCCGTAGGTGTCATTTTCTATGCATATGACGGTTATTCCACTGAGCTTCCGCTGGACTACATTAACAACAGTAACATCCTAATAGCCTACAAGATGAATGGGTTGGTGCTGCCGCCCGAAAGGGGCTACCCCAACAACGCCACCCTCCGCTAACCCCATATTCTGTTTTTAGTATTTAGAGGTGGCCAGTTAGCCCTATTACATAATCTTCCCGATTTGTGGGCGAGTGCTAGATGCTACCGAGTGAACTTGTAGCTGTTAAGGCTAAACAGGCGAGTTATCATCTGATTAAATGAACGAGTTTGGTGTATGTGGACTCATTGCTTCCAAAAAATAAATAAATGAAAGGTCCGAAAGAGAAGCAAAGCTATCTGTTTTTGAGTAGCCTATCCAAATACGGCTTAAGCTTCTTGGTTTCCGCTTTAATTCTCTCTTTTCCAAGGGCTTTACGGCTAGAGTCCATTTCTTTGATAACCTCTGCGTAGTGGATGCCTTCTGCGGCTGAGACGTATTCGACTCGGAAGCGCTCTGGGCTCATGCCGAGTTTAGTTAGCGTTGCTTTGAGTGCGTCTGTGCGTTCCTTCATTTTGTAGTTGCCGCTTATGTAGTGGCAATCGTAAGGTAGATGGCATGCACCAACCAGCACCGCTCCAGCGCCCAGGCGAAGGGCTTCAAGCACGAATTCTTTTGCCACTCTGCCGCTACACATAACGCGTATTGCTCTAACGCTTGCTGGATATTCACATCGGCTGACACCCGCAAGATCAGCGCCTGCATAGCTGCACCAATTGCACAAAATCGCAAGGATTTTGTCTTCCGGGTTAGTTTCAAGCGCCGCTTTTATTTGTGCGTGAATTTGGGCGTCCGTGAAGTGCCGCTGCGTGATAGCTCCGTGGGGGCATTCGGCAACGCATGTTCCGCAGCCATGACAGCTGGCAGTTATGATGCTTGCTGGTTTTCCGGGCTCCAGTTTTATGGCGCCATAAGGGCACTTATCCACGCATATGCCACATTTCTTGCATTTCTCCGCGTCCACGACGCTGATTATTGGCTCGATTTTCCATGTGTCCTTGCTGATGATTGTTGCAGCCCTTGCCGCTGCACCTGAACCCTGTGATACACTGTAAGGAATATCTTTTAAGCCTGCGCATGCGCCTGCGAAAAAGATGCCGTCCGTTGGTGCATCGAGCGGTTTGAGTTTGGGGTGTGCCTCCATAAAGAAGCCATCGGCGTCACGACTGAGATTAAGGATGCGGGCGATTTCTTCGCTGCCTTTTTTGGGTATGGCTGCGGTTGCGAGCACAACCATGTCCGCTTCCACCTCAATCGGCTGCCCAAGCAAACTATCTTCGCTATGCACCGTGATGTTATGAGTTTCGGGGTCTTCATCGATTCGGCTTACCCGCCCTCGGATAAAGTTCACTCCATCCACCCGTGCTCGGTCATAGAACTCCTCGTAGCCTTTGCCAGAACTGCGGATGTCAATGTAGAAAACGTAGACCTCCACTTCTTCTTTGTATTTCTCTTTAAGTTGCACTGTGTGTTTTAGGGTGTACATGCAGCCGAAGTTGCAGCAGTATGCGTAGTGCTGTTTGTCTCGGCTTCCTACGCATTGTATGAAGGCTATGCGTTTGGGTCTTTTGCCATCAGATTGACGGATAACTTTGCCTCCCGTCGGGCCAGCCGCTAAGATAAGACGCTCGAACTCCATGCTGGTTAAGACGTTGGGGTATTTGCCGTAGCCCATAAGGGGCATGTCGTATGGCAAGTATATGTCAAAGCCAGTGGAGACCACGATGGCACCCACATCTATTTCTACCTCCTGAGGTTGCTGTTCAAAGTCAATGGCGTCACGCTCCCCACAGACATCAACACACTTGAAGCACTCAATACAGTAATCGCGGTTAATTCCGTAAATTAGGGGCACAGACTGATCAAACGGTACAGAGATGGCCTTTCTTGTGCCTAAGTTCATATCCCACTCGTTTGGATACTCGATCGGGCAAGCATCTTTGCATTCTCCACAGCCCGTGCACTTGTCAGTGATAACATAGCGGGGGTTTTTGCGAATTTTAACCTTAAAGTTGCCGATGTATCCATCACAGCTCACCAAGTCACTGTTTGTGAAAATCGTAATGTTTGGGTGACGTGCGCAATCCACCATCTTTGGTCCTTCAATACAGATACTACAGTCCAAGGTTGGGAAGGTTTTGTCCAATGCAGCCATGTGTCCGCCGATGCTTTGGCTATTCTCGACAATGTAGACTTTGAAGCCTTGCTCTGCCAGATCCAAAGCGGCGTTTATGCCTGCGATGCCTCCGCCTACGACCAGCGCTTTGTTAGTCACTGGTACATTGATGCTTTGCAGAGGCTGGGCGAGTCGGACTTTGGCGACCGCCATTTTCAAGGTGTCTTTAGCGCGTTCCGTAGCCGCGGCGGGGTCGCTTTGGTGACACCAAGAAGCGAACTCGCGGATGTTAGCCATCTCGTAGAGAAACGGGTTAAGCCCTGCTTCGGAGACGGTTCGGCGGAAGGTCGCCTCATGCATTCGCGGAGAGCAGGCAGCGATGACGACGCGGTTAAGGTTGTGGTCTTTAATGGCATTGCGAATTTCTTCTTGCCCCGGGTCGGCGCATGTGTAGCGGTTCTCCTTGACGAAAATGACGTCTGGGATGGTTTTTGCGTATTTCGCGACGGCGTGGACGTCTACAGTGCCTGCTATGTTCAACCCGCAATGGCATACAAAGACGCCCACTCGGAGAGGTTCAGGTTTATTTTGCGGTGTGGTCATTTCTTTTTCAGCTCCTCAACTCTGAAGCGGTCCTCAACCAGCTGTAGCCGAGCTTTAGAGGCGTTAGCTTTTAGCTCTTTTACTGCGTTTTCTGAGCTGGTTAAGCGCTCTAAGGTTTTATTCCAAGCACCCGAATGCACCGGTTCATGATGAATCTTTGTACGTTTAAGAGTGAGGGCTTCGGGTTTTGGACACACGTTTAGGCAGGCGCCACAGTAAGTGCAGAACAGTTCGTTAGTGTACACTTTGCCGTTCGCCCCCAAAACTAATGCTCCAGTAATAGGACACACGTCAAAACAGTCATTGCAGCCTTCATGACATTTTTCTTGGTCGATGGCGATTTTCCCTTCGAATGTTTTGGTAACTCGGATGGCGCCGGGGCTACATTTGAACTCGCAAACTCGGCATGTTGGGCAATGTTGTTTATCTATGTTTACGGTGACTTGGACTCGTTTTTTGCCCAGCTCGGAGAGTTTGGAGAAGTCCTCGATAGGTTTGTTGTCAAAACCCACCTTTGATATTTTGATTAGGTCTAAGGGGCAGATGGTTTTACAGTCATTGCAGGTCTTATCGCACTTCTTAGGGTTCACCGTTATGTCTCGGATAAGTTTCGGGTAACTTTCCTTCTTCAGCACAGCGAGGTCGCTACTGCCGTTTTGGGACACTTTAACTGCGCCGTAGGGGCATGTGATTTCACATACGCCGCAAAAGTTGCATTTTTCGATGTCGATGTCGATTTTCGCTTTCTGCGCTTTTCCATCAACTTTAGTCTGCTTTGCGGTGGAAATCGCCTGTTTGGGGCAGGCTAAGGTGCAGATTTCGCATCCGACGCAGCGTTTGCGGTCCAAGCATAACTTGTAGTTTTTGACTTGTAGGCTCCATTCAAGCTCCAAAGCTTCTTGAGAGTCTTTTTTGTTTTTCTTAAACGGCATCTGAACTTTTTGCCCTCCACTGCGTCCTTTCTAAAAATTTTATGATCACCTAAAGGAATTAACCAAGAGAATACTGCGTTAAAGTAATAAATATTCCCCGAAGAAACGCATATTCCAATGTGAAAACTCAAAACAGACAAAGCTGCCTTTCGGCGCCAGAAAGGTTCAGCTGTAACTAAAGGTTTAAGTGCAACATCTATGCTTCATATGCAAAAGGTGTAAGATATGCCAACTCACGGATCACTCTCAAAAGCTGGTAAGGTAAGGTCACAAACCCCAAAAGTCGCAGCTCAAGAAAGAACCTCCCCAAGCCCCAAGAACCGCAACAGACGTAACTTCGCCAAGCGTGTGGTTCTGCAGCGCAAAGCGGGCCAAAACTGGATGCAGTAAACTGCTCTATTCTTCTTGTTTTAGCGTTTTTTAGCTAGTTCACTTTATTTATCTGTAAATTCAAGTCTATTTCGGCTTTCAACTTGATGGAAAAGGCACTTCGTGAAATCATCAAAACGCTTCTTTCAATGCAGTCTCCTACGCGTAACGACGTTAACAAGCTCAAGATCAAAACGGCAGGAAAGTTCCATCTGGAGAAGGTGCCATCAAGCGCCGACATCATTAGTCAGTTAACGCCTGAGGAATCAAAGCTGCTTCTCCCACTATTAAGGCGCAAAACCACCCGCACCATAAGCGGAGTAACAGTCGTTGCCGTCATGACCAAACCCTATCCTTGCCCTCAGCCGGAGCCCTGCGCATACTGCCCAGGAGGACCGACCGCCGGCTCGCCACAGAGCTATACAGGTCATGAGCCAGCAGCCATGCGTGGGTCCCAGAACAGCTTTGACCCTTACCAGCAGGTCAGAAGTAGGGTCGAGCAGCTAACACAAATCGGGCACAAGGTAGATAAAATCGAGCTCATAGTGATGGGTGGAACCTTCCCCGCTACACCCCCCGAGTATCAGACGAGATTTATTCAGCGGTCACTTGATGCCATCACAGGCAAAACCTCCCGGAGTCTTGAGGAGGCAAAGGCAAACGCTGAATTAAGCATTGTACGCAACGTGGGCATAACTGTGGAGACACGGCCTGACTGGGCAAAGCAGCCCCACATCAACGCTATGCTTGACATGGGCGTGACTCGCATTGAGTTGGGTGTGCAGAATCCCGACGACGAAATTTATCGTCTCAATGGACGTATACACACAGTAGCGGATGTGGTCGAAGCAACCCAAATCGCCAAAGACGCTGGTTTAAAGATTGTTTATCATATGATGCCAGGCATGCCCGGCAGCAGCCCGCAAAAAGACATCGAGGCGTTTAAGCGCATATTCACTGAGTCCACCTTCAAACCCGACATGCTCAAAATATATCCGTGTCTCGCCATAGAGGGCACCAAAGCCAACCAGTGGCAAAAAGAAGGAACATACACCCCCTACATCACCGAGCAGGCAACCGAAGTAATCTCGGAAATCAAAAAGTTCATACCCAAATGGGTACGCGTTATGCGTATCCAGCGCGACATCCCCTCCGGCTTAATTTTGGCCGGCGTTAAGAAAAGCAACCTGCGTGAACTCGCACAGCAGCGGCTCCACGCTCAGGGATTGAGTTGTAATTGTATTCGATGTCGAGAGGTGGGACACCGCTTACAGGTTGATCACATAAAACCTGATTTGGAAAACATCAAAATCCAGACCGAACGATACTCGGCTTCGGAGGGCACTGAACTGTTCATATCCGTTGAAGACCACAAAAATGACGTACTTTTAGGCTATCTGCGACTCCGTATTCCCTCAGCCAAAGCACACCGCCCAGAAATCACCAAAGCGCCTTCCGCAATCGTGCGTGAACTCCACGTATACGGACCTCTTGTCCCAGTCGGCAAACGCACAGAAGGTGCTTGGCAGCATCAGGGTTTCGGAAAAGACCTGCTCGCCGAAGCCGAACGAGTTGCCCGCGACGAATTCAGGGTCAAAAAGCTTTTAGTTATCAGTGCCTTAGGAACAAGGCGGTACTACGTGCGCTTGGGTTATAGACGTGATGGAGTTTATGTTTCAAAGAGGCTAATTTAATGAGTGAACTTGAAAGCTACGGCTACAAAGGCGCCTCACTGCAACTGCTCAAGGCAGCAGACTGCAACGTAGGCGATATTCTAAAAATCACCAGTAAAGACAAAACCTACGAGGGCATCCTGATTCCGCGCTTTGGCGAAGGCACCGCTATTATCATCAAGATGAAGAGCGGCTACAACATCGGCATCAACGCCACCCAAGACGTTCAAGTCGAAAGAGTCGGCAAAGGCACCGCACCCAAATTCGAGGTCCCCCCACTGCCCAAACAAAACCCATCCTTGCCCCACGTGGTGATTATGAGCACAGGCGGAACCATCGCCAGCCGAGTAGACTACCGCACAGGTGCCGTGCGTTCTGCAATGTCTGCAAGCGACCTCTACGGTGTCGTGCCTGAACTCGCTGACATCGCACGGGTGGACACGGAAATTGTATTTAGCATTTACAGCGAGAACTTGCGCCCGCAAGACTGGACAGCACTGGCTGAGACGGTGGCGCAACGTATAGAAAAAGGCGTAGATGGCATAGTTATCGCACATGGTACGGACACTATGGGCTACACCGCCGCCGCCCTCAGTTTCGCTCTCCAAAACCTCCCTGTTCCAGTAATCCTTGTAGGCGCCCAGCGTTCTTCCGACCGACCCAGCAGTGACGCCGCAACCAACCTCATTGGTGCAGTCAAAGTCGCAGGTGAAGCACCCTTCGCAGAAGTCGGCCTAGCTATGCACGAAACCACCTCAGACATGGCAACCGTCGTACACAGAGGTACCAAAGTCCGCAAATGCCACACCAGCCGAAGAGACACCTTCAAACCCATCAACGGTTTCCCACTCGCTCGAGTACAAAACCAGCAAGTCACTATGCTTCCAGGCAATTATCAGAAGCGCGACCCAACCCACAAACTTGTTTTGAAGCCTAATTTCTGCGAGACAGTAGCGCTTGTCAAGTTCCACCCCGGACTTGACTCAGCAGTAATTGACTTCTACGCCGAACGGGGCTTCCGAGGAATCCTCTTGGAGGGCTCAGGTTTGGGGCACGTGAGCAAATTCTGCTTCGAAGCCATCAAACGAGCCACCCAAAAAGGCGTAGTAATCGCACTTGCCTCACAGTGCATCTGGGGGCGCGTTGACATGGACGTTTACGATACGGGTCGAGACCTGCAAAGCTTCGGTGTTATCCCCTTAGACGACATGTTCCCAGAAACGGGCTTAGTCAAGTTGATGTGGGCGCTTGGGCAAACAGAAGACCCGAAGGAAGCCAAAAAGCTGCTTAAAACCAATATTGCCGGTGAATACTCACCCCGTACCCAGCCGCAGGATACAGTCAAGGAAGTAGAACAATAAAATGACCATCGATTATCAGAAAGTCGGCTTAAAAGTCGGCTTAGAAATCCACCAGCAACTCAACGTTAACAGTAAACTCTTCTGCAGCTGTCCCCCGATCTTATTCAAGGAAGAACCCGAAATCACTTTCCTCCGTAGATTGCGCCCGACGCAAAGTGAATTGGGGCAGGTGGATCCTGCAGCGTACTTTGAATTCCAAAAAGGGGTGAGAATTCTCTATGAAGCTAACCGCGAAAGCGCCTGCCTTGTGGAGATGGATGAGGAACCTCCACATCCGATTAATTTGGATGCCGTTAAAGTCGTTTTAACTGCTTCTCTTATGATGAATATGCACACAGTTGACGAAGTGCACGTGATGCGCAAAACCGTTATCGACGGCTCCAACACCACGGGCTTTCAGCGCACCTGCACCTTAGCGTTGGACGGTTGGATAAAGGTAAACGACAAAATCATCCCAATGCAGGCCGCCTTTCTTGAAGAGGACGCCGCACGCAAAACTGGTACTATGCATGAGGGTAAAACAATACGGTACCGCATTGACCGTCTCGGCATCCCACTTATCGAAGTTGCAACGGCCCCTGTGATTTACTCACCGCAGGAGGCACAAGAAGTAGCCTTTGCCATCGGAAGAATCCTCCGAGACACAGGTAAAGTCATGCGCGGCTTGGGCACCATCCGCCAAGACCTCAATGTCTCAATCCCAAACGGTACCCTAATCGAAATCAAAGGTGTACAGGAACTCGAGCTAATCTCAACCGTCGTCGACTACGAGGTCCAGCGCCAACTAAACCTGGTCGCAATTAAAGAGGAAATGGCAAAAAGAGGTATCACCCCCGACCAACTAAAACCTGAATTCGTGGACGTAACAGGCATATTCCAAGCATCCGAGAGCAAGATTATCCGAAAGGCAGTGGACAAAAAACAGACGGTGCTTGCCGTCAAACTCATGGGCTTCAACGGCTTGACAGGTCGGGAATTGATGCCTGGCTTCCGTTTAGGCAGTGAGTTGTCGGATTATGCGAAGTTCTGGGGCAGAGTGGGCGGTATATTCCACACCGACGAAAACTTGGCAAACTACGGCATAACCGCCGAAGAGGTCAAGGCATTAAGAGAAGCAGTCCGCGCAGCAGAAGCTGACGCAGTGGTCTTCGTAGCTGACACCGCCGAAAACACCCATGACGCACTTAAAGCAGTGGTTGAACGAGCCCAAGTAGCCTGCAAATTTATCCCGCAGGAGACCCGAACAGCCAAAGACGACGGCACCACCCGCTACATGCGCCCCCGACCCGGCGCAGCCCGCATGTACCCCGAAACCGACATACCCCCACAACCCATCACCGAAGAGCTTGTTGCAGAAATCAAAGCTAACCTTCCCGAACCAGCCGACAAAAAACTAGCTCGGCTAATCAAGCAGTACAGCTTAAATGAAAAACTCGCAAGGCAACTCATCGACTGCGAATACAACGCACTGTTTGAGGAAACCGCCAAAAGTTGCCAAGTCGCAGCATCTACCATAGCGGCGTTCCTGACAGAGACCGTTAAAGCCCTTAGACGCGATGGTGTCGCAGCTGAAAACGTCACTGACGAGCAAATCGGCGGCATCTTCAAAGCTGTCGGCGCTGGCGAACTTGCTAAAGAGGCAGTTGCAGACGTTTTCACGTGGCTTAGCAAAAACGAGGAGAAAACTGTGCTGGACGCAACCGCCGCCTTGGGCTTGAAGATGTACACTGAAGCCGACCTTGTGCCCATAATTGACCGCATCGTTGCAGCTAACAAGGTGCAGATTGAGAAGATGAGCAAGAACGTGTTTGCTATGCTTATGGGCGCCGCAATGAAGGAAGTGCGTGGCAAAGCTAACCCTGAACTGGTCGGCAAACTGCTACGTGAGCGCCTCAAGTAACCCCACTTTTCTTTTTTTGTTTTATCGCCTATTGTTAAATAGGTAGAGTGCCAAAGCAGGGCTGTGGGAATCAAGCTTTGAGTACTACAACTAAAGCGGCGTTGGTAACTGCCATATTAATTGCGGCTTTTTTCTCAACCTATTATGGGACTATTGATTTGTACCCTGTTGATTTAGTGCGTGTCTATTCTTTGCCACAGGGCGATTTTGTTTCTAACTCGTCAAGTGCAGCGGGCGCTTGGGAGCAGCAGATGTTGTTTGTGGCTCCAGCGCCGGGTTTAGAAGATGTTGCACGTGATATGGCGTTAGTTATTTCTGAGCCAAGACCAGTTAAAGTTGAGAACATCACGTTTACTCCGTTTGTGGAGATAGCTAAGATTGTCACGGAGAATCAGACTCCTTTAGGTGCAAAAATATCTGTTTACTCTACTGGGTTGTTTGAGCCCAACACAACTTATAACATGTCCGCGTTTGTGGCGGAGGAGCTGTCTTGGTTTGTCTTCACCACTGGCAGCCAACCTCATCAGTTGCAATACGAAGCCCAACCGTCAGCGGAAAGGGTACAGATGTACTCTCTTGACGCGGCGGCTGTTGCCACTTTGGCTGCGGCAGTCTGCATAACTATCATAGCGACAATTTTTTGGCGAGTTAAACGCAAACACTCGCAGGGTTTGCCGTAAAACCTGTCACAAATCCTAAAAAGCATTGCAGCCATATAGCCAGACTGAGGTGCAACCAGTGAAGCATATAGAAGCCCGCATCAAAACAGGTTTTGGCGAAGTCGTCATCCAAGCCGACACCCCGCAGGAAATCCTCGACATTCTATCCGACATGCCTGAGGACTTTACTGAGAAACTGTCGGATTTTGTGACTAACCGCCTTGTGCCTTCAGGCGCAGTGCTTAAAGGCATAGTAGAAATCACAACTGAAGGCCCCGTGATTGTCACCCGAGAGAACCTCACCCACTACGAATCGGTCGGTTTAATATTGTACTCGTCGAATGACCGCAAAAACACCGCTGCACAAGTTCAGAAACTGCTGGAATCCAGCGGGCTTAAAATTATGGTGCCTGCTCGTCTAAACGAAATGACAAAACGCGGTCACGTCTTTAAACCAGACCCCAGCAAGCCTGACTTCAAGCTGACCTTGCAAGGCGAGAAGTGGGTGGAAGATGAAGTAATAAGTAAAATAAGGGGCAAAATGAGCTAGACCATAATCCCAAAACCCTTTTTTACTCTTAAGCAGAGTTCCTTTTAGGGACTCTTGATGAATTTTTCAGCGTTACTCTTAGGTATAGTTTATTCGGTTCTGGAAAGCATAGGCTTAGGGAGCGTCGACTGGGTGTTTCTTTTGGTGCTGGTCATCATCGGCTTGGTCGTTATTTTATTGGTTAAGTTGTTTTTGGTGTTAATACCTGCCATTCTCGCTGCTATAGTTGTTTACTTCTTGACTGGCGGCGACTTGTTCTGGGCGGGCCTAGCATTTTTGGTAGTGGCGTTGTTGTCGTTTCTCTCCAAGTTGTAGCCTTTTTCCTTTTTTCTTCTATTTGGCTTGTTTGTGCACCTTTTTGTGTAGGT
>CAWENF010000011.1:0-38801 GCA_963810275.1 uncultured archaeon | reverse complement strand
TTTTCATAAGGCTTTTATAGCTGGTTGGGGGTTCATGGATATTAAATGCATGGACAGTGACATTGGCATGATGATGGAACCAAGTAAAAAACCATTAAACGTTCTCATAAAACAGTTGCACGGCAACATTGAAGTAGTTCTTAAAAATGGCTACGAATACAAAGGCAAAATGATCCGTTGTGACGGACACATGAACCTGCTCTTGGAAGGAGCAACCGAAATCAAAGAAGACCAACTCATGACTAACTACGGCAACGTGCTCCTACGCGGCAACAACATACTCTACATCGTTTTAAACAGTAATATACACTAAACGGGCAACCGTTTATCTTTCCCAACAACATAAGAGTAAGCCTTCTCAACTGTCAAGTGGACAGAAAATTTTCTGTTAAAGTACACCAAAACATTATGCAGGTCTCGCTCCAGTAGTTCTTTTGCGTTTGTGTGGTCTATTTTCACGGCTTGCGGCCAATCAATAATCAAAATGTGTCCGTCGGGCTGTAGGATGATGTTATATTCGCTTAAGTCAGCGTGAATTAAATGCGCCTTCTGGTAGGTTGCTTTGATGTTATGCAGGATTTCACGTAGTACCAATTTGGGGTCTCCCACATCTTTGTATTTGGATAGTTCGCCGCCTTCAATCATGCCCATGGCTATAACGTGGCGGTTTTGCATAATCGGTTCTGGGACAGCGACACCGTTTTCGTATGCTTGCTTCATGGCATGGTATTCACGATCTGCTGCAAGGTGGGACTGGTAGAGCCAGCTTGAGTGCTCACGGATGTAACCGCGTTTTCGTCGAGTCTGGCGGAAGCTGATTCTACCCAGCCTATGGAATTTGACTGCTATACATTTGCGATCGGGATTCAGAGCATCGTAAATATCGGCTTCCTTACCCACGCCTATGGTTTTACCGAAAGATGCGATTACTTCGGCTTTTACGAGGGCGTTTATGGCAAGGCAGTCGTAACCTGCGAAGTTTAGAGTGTGTCCGATGTAGGCGGTACGTGTCTGGTAGATTAAACCCAGCCGGTTAAGCTTGCCCAGCGTGAATTCCACGCGTTCAAGTGGGACTTTGGAGAATTTGTGAATTTGCTCGGTAGGAACGAACTCGCGGCTTTGCATGGCTGCTTCGATTATTTGCAACACTCGGAAATCCTCTGCTTCTAGTTCCCGGAAAACTTGGACAGCTACATCGGCACTTGACATATACAATCGTTTAAATGGTTGTTTCTATATTAGTGAAATGGCCTCTGTTTATTAGAGTTTTTGAGTGCTGCTTATATGGGAGACCTTTATTCTGTTGGCATATAGCCACTCCTAAACAGCGCCATTAATCAAGGATGTACGGTTCTAAAGAAAATGGCTGTAAACAACGAGAACGTATCCAAAGTTCTTTCAGTTCTCTCTCATCCGCTGAGACGAGAAATACTGTTAGACTTAAGCGATAACGGCGAATCCTCCTTCACGGATTTGCTTAATCTGCTTAAGGTAGATACTGGTAAACTCAGTTTTCACTTGCGAGCGCTTGCTCCATTCATAGAGCAGACTCAAAGCGGTAAATACCGCCTCAGCAGAGCAGGCGAAAACGCAGTGCGCGTCATCCAGGATGTAGAGAGCTGGGCTGAAGCCGCCGACGTGCAGGGCAGAGCTACTTCGCTGCCAATTTCCTCATTTAGGAAACGGACATCTGCGTTTCTCATAGATTTCGCGTTAATTTTCGGTCTTACATTTGTGATTACTTTTCTACCCCAGCTACTTATATTTCAAGCAGGCAGCTGGGGCAATCAAATCAGCACAGTACTCTTCATAACCATTGGTTTGCTATGGTTGTACTCTACGTTGCTGGAGGGCTTTAACGGGCAAAGCCTTGGCAAACGGGTACTCGGGCTTAAAGTGGTACGGACTGATGGTAAAAAAATGAGCTACGACCACGCTGCGGTTCGTAACTTTGGAAAGCTTTTGCCTGTGTTGCCGTTTGATTTGTTGTTTGGCTGGCGAATTAAGAACCACGCATTTCTGCGGTACTTTGACAAGTTCGCAGGCACTACCGTCATCGACTTGCGCACCTCCTAGCCAACCTGGGGAAGTCTTATTTGCCTCTCTGTGTTACCCCTTTATGGGACTAACATGAGTGAACGGGAGCTTCGGGTATCAAAAATCAAGGACGGCACCGTAATTGATCACATCCGAGGTGGCTATGCTCTAGATGTAGTTAACATACTGGGTATAACGGGCAAGGAGAACCGCGTCATGACCATCGCTGTTAACGTCCCAAGTAGGCGTTTTGGAGTTAAGGACATAATAAAAATCGAGGGCAAAGCACTCAGTGCGCAGGAGGTTAACCGAATCGCTTTGGTTGCGCCGCATGCCTCCATTAACATTATTAAGAACTATGTTGTGACCAAAAAGTTGGAGGTTAAGCTGCCGCAGGTGATTGAGGGTATCATAAAATGCGTCAATCCCATGTGCGTTTGCAACAGAAACGAACCCATAACCTCAAAGTTCCATGTTAAAAGCGAGGAGCCCCTGCTTCTTAAGTGCCACTACTGCGGCATAACCATTGAGCAAGCCGACGTGCTGGGTCAGTAGTTTTAACGAAGCCGATCCTCAGCAAGCTTGAAGAGAGCTTCAAAATCCTGTTTTGGCATCAATTTGCCGCTCATATTGATGGTGGGGCACTCTTTGGTAAACCGAAAAACATGCACCCCTTTCTCTTCGTCAAATTTTAACTCAAAGGGGTAGAAGCAGCAAATCAGCGGACGTTCAGCGTAGATCATGCATTTGTTGTCTTTTAGGAAAAAGCAGTCACCCTCTTTTTTCTTCATCTCATAGAGGTAAGGTGGTTTACCCTTAGTTTCAACCGAGAAATCCTCGATGGGTATCCCTGTGGCTGCAGAAACCGCTTCAGCTTCGCTTTCAAGCAGCAGGATGTGACGTAGTTTGTGGTCGGTGTCACCACAGCACAAGCCGCAGAAGTTACATTCAAAGCATATACCTTCAGGATACTCAAAGTCCAAGTTTACTCAACCCAGACTCCGCAAATACGAATAAAAAGGTAATGTGGTTAGCGGTCTTTTTTTGGAGTCGCCACACAATTATCATGCTTATACTTCCCATCATAACCACTTACAAGAGGCGTCTTTAGTTCTGCAAACACCAGATGCAGGAACCGTGTTTTTACAGGGATTTTAACTGGGAACGGTCCGCCTGATAATAGAATGGTGAGAATACCCTCAAAACCTGCGTCAACAACGGTTGGGGGGATGGAGACGCCTGCCCTTGCAAATGTGCTTCTGAGTTGGCAAAAAGCCATGAGGTTATTGCTTAACTTTACCTTCTCTAATGTTGCTACCAGCACTTTTTCGTACTTGCCCAAAACGAATGATTCAGTGACTTTTTCCTTGAAATACAGTCCATCACTGGTTGGTGCCTGTATATCCAAGACCTTATCGGTAGGCTGTAAACGGAGGATTTCCTCAGAAAAACGCAAATCAACCCCATTCTCCCTAACAGTGTCATTACTCAATGGTTCAATTGTTATCGCCCTTTCCTCCATAGCTTTCTTAAGATCAACCGCAGACAGTATCATAGATTCACGGACCAAACTCACTGATGGTAACAAACACATATCAAAATTTCGAAGTTTCATAAGCTTTAAGAATATCTAAGGAAACAACGGTTTCAATGTTCTGGCACAACCAACCTGTAGCCCAAAACAGATGCAAACCACAAATAGTTTGTTCTGCCATAAGCTCAAGAAGATGCTGAATAAAGGCGCCACCCTTTTCATCTTACAAATTTTAAAAAGGTTTTGACCTTTAAGGTCTAAGGTTTGTGGATAGATCCACTGTTATGGTGTTTCCTTGCAGGGCAATTTTGCCTTGTTGGCTTTGATGCTTCGTTTAGTAATTACCATCTCAAAACCCATGCTTTTTGCCGTTGTTGTAAACAGAGACGTCCAAACTCCTTATAGTCTACTCAGACAAACCAAAGCCCGAGTCCTTAAACATAAACACCATCCTCTCTTCCCTATTTGACTTTGAACAGACATTTTGCCACCGCCTTGCATGGTGTCAAAAGTATTCTTCAGGATTCTTCTGAAGCCGCGGTACATCCTCACTTCGTCCACTCAAAACTCAGAGGCATCCCTAGTGCTGTGGGCGATCTGAAGGAAATCAGCATGCTTTTATTTGACGCCCAAGAACTACTGTAACAAAACAAAAACTCGGCACTGCAGGTATGCTGTATGGTTGAACTTCGACTTCAAGAACAACAACTCCTCTTGGCGCTACAGAAACTCGACGGAACCGCCAGCGTAGAGAATATCGTCGAGTCCTGCGGTTTCCCAGACGCAGCAGTCATGCGCTCCGCACTCACCCTACAGGAAAAAAACCTCCTAACCATACACGCACAGACTCAAAACATCATAAAACTCACTGCAGAAGGCAAAACCTACAGCCAAAACGGCTTGCCCGAACGCAAACTCATCCACGCCATCGCCGAGTTAGGCGGCAAAGCAGACCTAAAACAGGCAGCGGCAAAAGCGGGTTTGGAGCAGCAGTTTGTTGGGATAGCTCAGGGATGGGTTATCCGCAAAAAATGGGCGTTCTACGATTCAAAAACCAATACACTCACCATAAACGACGCCATGCTGCATCAGATGTCGGTTCCTGAAGCCTGCGACGAAACGTTGCTCAAGCACCTCGGCGAGAAAGAGCAGACAGCCGTTGATGACTTGAGCCCCCAGTTAAAAGACGCTGCGGAAGGGCTCAAAAAACGTAAACTTGCAACCATCGAATCGAAAACCACCCGTAAACTCACAATCACTGAGGACGGTCAAAAAGCGGTTTCCGAAGCTGCAACTACAGCGCCTGAAGTTACCAAACTCACACCCGAACTCATAATCACAGGAAAATGGCGCGAAGTCAAAATCCAAAAATACAATATTGAAGCGCCCGTCGCCAAAACTTGGGCTGGCAAAAAGCATCCTTACTTGTGTTTCTTTGATGAAGTCCGCGACAAACTCGTTGAGCTGGGGTTCCAAGAAATGACTGGCCCACAGGTGGAGTTGGGCTTCTACAATTTTGATGCCTTAAACGTCCCACAAGACCACCCTGCAAGAGAGGAATCTGACGTTTACTACGTAAAAGACCCGTGCTTTGGCAGTTTAGACGCCCACATGAAAGCAGCTGAACAGGTTGGGCAGACTCATGAAACAGGCTGGATAACGGGCTCCACAGGCTGGGGTTACAAGTACTCCCCTGAAGCCGCGAAGCGACTAATTCTTCGCAGCCAAGGCACATGCCTAAGCGCACGCACACTCGAAGCAGGTAAGTATGAAGTCCCAAGTCGCCACTTCAGCATCGCACGCGTATACCGCCCCGAAATAACCGACCGCACCCACCTCTCCGAATTCAACCAAGTAGAAGGCATAATCATCGACGAAAAACTAACCCTAAAAGACCTCCTCGGAGTTTTAGGCAAGTTCGCTCGGGAAATCGCAGGCGCCGACAAAGTCCGCTTCAAGCCAGACTACTTCCCCTTCACCGAACCCAGCGTTGAGCTCTCCGCGTACAAGGAGGGCTACGGCTGGATAGAATTCGGCGGCTCAGGCATATTCCGCCCCGAAGTCACCCAACCCTTGGGCGTAAAAGTGCCTGTAATCGCATGGGGCTTGGGCGTCGACCGCTTGTTCATGATGAAAAGCGGCATAACCGATATCCGCCAAATCTTTAGTCAAGACCTTGATTGGCTACGCAAAAAACAGGTGACATAAAAATGCCCACAATCGATGTGAATTTCAACGAACTTCAACGTTTACTGAACATTGATTTCAAAGGTGACATGGATAAACTTGACGATGTGCTTTCATACGTTAAAGCCGAAGTCAAAGCATACGACCAAAAAGAGGCTTCTGTGAGAGTTGAAATGAAGGATACTGCCCGCTCGGATTTATGGAGCGTGGAGGGTTTAGCACGTGCACTTCGAGGCTACATCGGGCAGGAAAAAGGCATCAAACCCTATTCGGCGGCTGCACCTGCCATAGACGTTTACGTTGATGCAGACCTCTACCCAGTTCGCCCCTACATCTGCTGTGCTGTAGTTAAAAACGTGCATCTCTGCGACGAAGTCATCAAAGGCATCATGCACCTTCAAGACAAACTCGACGGGACACAGGGCAGGAACCGACAGAAAACCAGCATTGGTATCTACAACCTCGACCTCATAAAGCCCCCTGTCCAGTACAAAGCTGTAGACCCAAGCGAAGTGGCGTTTGTACCGTTGGGTTTCACAGAAAAAATGGGGCTTGACGAAATCTTAGAGAAGCATCCCAAAGGTCAAGAATACGGCCACATAGTCAAACGCAACGCCAAATACCCAATGTTGTTTGACCGCGAAGGCAAAGTGCTTTCTTTCCCGCCCATCATCAACAGCAATGACTTGGGCAAAATAACCGAGGACAGCCGCAACCTGCTTGTGGAAGTCACGGGAACACTTTACAAAACCGTTTTGAACGCACTAAATTTGGTTACTTTAGCGTTAATTGACCGAGGCGGACAAGCCCACAAAGCTACAATTCATTACCCCAAAGACAGCAAGTACACGGTGGACACGCTTGTGACGCCTGACTTTAGCAACCGCAAGATGCAGTTAAGCGTAGCCGAAACCAACCGCCTCTTAGGCTTGCAGTTGTCGGCGACGGAAATCGCAGGTTTGCTGGACACAGCAGGCTTAGACGTCGACAAAAACGTAGGCGACGCACTTACTGTGTTGGTTCCGTGCTATCGGGTCGATGTTATGCATCAAGTGGACCTAATCGAGGACGTCGCCATCGCCTACGGCTACAATAACATTATACCGCAGTGGCGTGAGCTACCTACAACTGGCAAAGCTAAAACTGACCAGTACTTCATCAATGTAGCCCGCGACTTAATGGCGGGACTGGGCTACCAAGAAGTCTTAAACACTACACTAACCAACCAAGACGCTCTTTTCAAAAAAATGAACATTGAACCGACGCCACACATCGAGCTTGTTAACCCCAAAGTCAACACCATGACCTGCCTGCGCAGTTGGCTTCTCCCTAGCCTCATTGAGTTCCTCAGCGTCAACCAATCTGTAGAGTTTCCCCAGAAAATCTTTGAGTTGGGTAAAGTCACCATGCCAAATGCAACAGCCGAAACACGAACTATAGACGAAAACTGGTTAGCATCAGTTACATCGCACCCCAACGCCAGCTTCACAGAAATCAAATCCGCCTTGGACTCGCTTATGATGAATTTGGGCGTGGACTGGCAAATCAAAGAAACAGCCCATCCGAGCTTCATCGAGGGCAGAGTAGGAAAAATCCGTGTTAGCGACCAAGAGGTTGGCGTGGTCGGCGAAGTTAACCCGGCTGTGCTGGAAGCGTGGAAACTAGAGAACCCTGCTGCGGCGTTTGAACTAAACTTTCAAGCCTTATTAGACGACCTCAAGAAGCAGCAGTAGTCTAAAATTCTCTGAGCTTCAGGTTTGTTCTAACTTCCCCGATTACTGTTTCATCCAACCCCACGGCTTGAAGCACTGCTATGAGTTGGTGAGCATCTACGTATTTGCAGTTGGGGTTTTTACAAACGTAGACTTCGGCGGCAAACTTGTTTGTTTCCGCATGGCAGGATGGACATTTTGAGTACATTTTATCCTTCTCCACTAGATGTTGCGGTTCGTTAGGCTTAATTCTTTTTGGCGAAACCCCTCTAAGAAGAGTTTTAGCAGCTGTGTGTGCACAGCCGACATTTCCTTACATGGTGTCAATCAAGTTTTTGCGTTTACCCAGCAAAAAAAGCCCTAAATACTCATCAATGACAACCTATGCGTATGCTGCCTAAAGTAATTGTGTTTAACTCCGTTAGCTTAGACGGAGCGATAAAAGACTTCCAAGTTGATGTCGCTTTGCATTACGAAGTGCTTGCAAAAATTGGGTTAGACGCTCTACTTGCTGCTCTAATACCGCCAAAACAGGCGTCGAAACGTTTGTCGCTGCAGTGCCTCCTGAGGAGGAAAGTGATTTCCAACCCCTCAGCGACCCAGACAAAGACGCCGTTTGGTGGGTTATACCCGACAGCCGAGGCCGCTTGAGGGGGCTTTTGCATGTGCACCGAAAATCTGGCTACGCCAAAGACGTAATTGTGCTGGTTTCCAAACGCACTCCAAAGCGCTACCTTGACTATTTGGCGGCTCGCAACTACGAATACATCATGACGGGGGATGATCACGTTGACTATAAAGCCGCTTTAGAGGAGCTGAACAACCGTTTTGGCATCTCAAGGGTGGTTGTGGATTCTGGTGGTGTGTTGGCTTCTGTGCTCCTGGAGCAGGGTTTAGTGGATGAAATTGAGCTGCTTGTGGCGCCTGAACTCGTGGGCGAAAAAGCTGTGCACCTGTTCCGCCAATTAAACCTGGCTGTAAAGTTGGAGCTTCGACGGGTGGAAACCGTGCGAGGCAATGTGCTAATAGTGTATGATGTAAAAAAGCAGAGTTAGGCGATTACGATTCTTTTATCCAGTGCTTCCGCCACGTTACGTTCAATAGTGCGCTTTAGGTTGCTGACTTTATCAACGGTTGAGTTGTAGCTGTTTGTTTTGACGGTTTCATGGGTTTCCACACTGGTTTTACGCACCCGCAGTTGCTCAAGCTGGTCCTGATATGCGGCAATGTTTTGTTTAATCTCATCCATCTTTGCGGACTCTACAAGTTGGTTCCGCCTCGTTGCCATCTCAGTGCATCGCACCTGCATTTTCATAAGCATATCCCCCTTCAAAAGCTCGTGCGCTAACTGTTCAGCTTTGCGCTGCTTATCTGGCTTCAGTTTAAGGGTATCCTTTTTCAGCATGCCCTGCATCTTTTCTAAAATCTCTTTCAGCTCAGGGTAGCCAGGTTTTTCTGAAACCAACGCTTCAAACGGGTTATCTAAGTACTGGTTGATTTTCTGTAACTCATCGGGCGTTATGCCGCCGCCTCCGCCTGAAGTCGCTAACGCCTGCATCTTGATGAAGGGTTTCTGTAGATGTCGCAGTTCGTTTTTGACTTCGTTAGTGAGGTTTTCGATTTCGGCATTGACAAGGTTTAGTTTGTCTAAGGGACCTGCGGTGGTTAACTCTGTAATTTTTTGTTCTATCTCGCTGATTTCATCTTCTATGGGCTCACGTTCGCTTTTTATGTTCTCTTTGTCTTCTTGAAGCGAAGCGAGGTGTTTTTCTATGTTTTGAAGGTCGCTTAGTTGCCTAAGGGCTTCTTCGAGGGTTTTGGTTTTGACATATTCTTTTGTGACATAATCGTTTAGGTTGACGGAGGCTTGTTTGGTTTTTTCGTAGGTTTGGAGGAATTTGCGGCGGTCCATGATGAAGAAGGGGGATATGCGGGGGAACCAGTTTTTGATGTCTATTTCGGTGACCATGAGGCTTTTTTGGGTTTCCTGTGCATATTGATTGATGGAGTCGTAGGAAACCTCTTCTGGCGGGACGAGTTTTTTATATCTGTCCATGAATACGCGGGCGAGTTTATTTAGAGCTCTGGCGCGGTTGTAGAGTCTCATGTTTCGTTTTTCGATTTCTTTTTGGCTGGTGTCAAAGAGGAGTTTACTGACGTCACTTAAGGCTTGGATTTGGCTGTCCATGTCGTCGCACAGTTTTTTTGCTTGCTCGTGGACCGGGGTTAAGACTGTGCTTGTTTGGTTTTCTAGCCAGAGTTTGGCTTCATCTGAGGTTGAGAAGAGAGTGGTTGCTTCCGCCAAAATGCTTCACCCTGCTTACTGTTTGATTTGGTAACTTATCAATTTTAGCTATTTCTACTCAAAATTGCTACTTAGTTGTGGGTAGCTACTCTTAAATAGGTAGCAAGTGTTGACACCTAAAGGGCATCTGATTTGAGCAACAAACACAACACAAAAACCCTTGCCCTAATCATAATCTTCGCAGCCCTAGCTATTGCACTAAACATCTATGGATCCTAAAATTCCCTTCCCCCTTGCACCTTTTCTCTACTTTCAGTTCTGGGAAATCCCCATAGTTATAGCCTTTCTACTAATCGGACCCAGAACAGGTCTTAGCAGTCTGCAGCAATAAACACCTTAATTTTATTTGCCGTCTTCCCAGGTCCACTCCCATCAGGTCCAATCTTTACCCCTTTGTGGCAGTGTTGGCAGCAGTTGTCGGTCTCTACTTACCCTACCTGTTAGCCCGACGACGCTGTAAATCAGAAAATATTGGCGTCTACCTTAAAAAAAATATAAAAGTCATAGTCATACTCTGCAACCGCCACTTGGTATAACCTTGCGTGTATTAGGCCATGTCAATCGTGAATTATTTCGCTGTTGCAACAGCCCTAATCCGTTCGGCTTTGAATTCACTGAACCCGCAACAATAGCAATTATTCCCGTAATCGCAATCTTCAACGCCATCATCGTAGCTTACATTCAATACCGCAATTGCTCTTGGTATAACACTGGCTATAGAATCAAGAGTAAAAATACAAAAATAAAAAAAGAATTTTAGAAGCCCAAGGCTTGGGCTAAAATTTCTGGATTTATTTTTCCCGCCTTGAATGTTTTACCCGTTTTGGCGTTGTTAATCATGAGCACAGCAGGCGCGAATAAGCCAGTGTCGATTTTATAGAAATCTTTTTCTGCGTTAAGGAAGATTTGCAAAAACGGTTTACCGTAATCTTTGGAGTTGATTGAGGGAGCGTCGTTGACGAGTTTTTGCAGTTTTGCTTCATCCTCGTAGTACACTGTTAGGTAGACCGTGCCGCCGTAGAGGATAACGTCGTTAGTTCTTGCCATGGCAACTTCAAAATCTGGTCCCACTGGAGGGATTGGTGCGTAGCCCATGGCATAGCGGATGCATTTTGGCTCTAAGCCCAAGGTGTGGAGTTTGTGAATGCCTACTTCGACTACACGGCCTGCAACCTGTGTTAAGCCCGCAACAGAGGCGGTTGGGGCGACGACGGCGATGATATTTTCTGCTGGCAAGTTGGTGTTTTTGATAACTTTTTCAAACAGAACGTCAGATGGGAGCACGTTACTTTCTAGGCAGATAACTGCTTTATCGCATTTGTCTGTGTAGCCAATTTCCTCGTACGTCTCTTTGGGTTTATGCGCTATTGCTCGAACTGGGCCACTGCCGATAGCGATGTTGTCGCCGTCTTTTATGCGCCAACCAGCGAACTGGCTTCCCAGCATTGCGATTGCAGGGTGGTCGGAGGTAATTGTGACTGATGGAAAGTTAATGTCTCCGTAGGCTTTGTATCCTAAATTGCATTTGCCTGCGCCCCCTAAGCAGAGCTCGGTTAAGATTTTGCCTGCTTCGAAACCACCATGCGCTTTAACACCCGCATCGATGATTGTGGCTCCCGCAGTGGATTTGGAGACTAATACGCCATAAAATTCTGGTTTTTCAAGGAATTTCTGGGCTATTTCCCATGATAGTTGGTTTACGCTTAATGCACTAACCATGAAACTGCACCTTTACTTGCATCAGAGGGATTGAACTTTCCAATATTAAAGGTACCGCCAAAAAATATCTGTTCGATATGCAGAAAGGTTAGCCCATGAAAAGGGGCAAAAAGAAGCCCGAATTACTTCCAGTTTCCGCTGTGCCTTGACCATGCATGCTTCTCGTTTTCTGAAGCCTGCGATTTTGTTGGTTCCCGATTTCTTGTTTCATCATTTCGAGGTGTTCTGTGTTTATTTAAACATTCTCGGCAATAAACGGGTTTACCCGCTGTAGGTTTGAAGGGAACCTTTGTGGTTTTCCCGCAGTCTGAACATGTTACTTCGGTTACAGTTCCTTGAGGCATCGACTTGTCATTCCTGTTAATTTTAAGCTACGAAAAATAGCGAACGAATTAACTTTAGCAATAGCATTTCCATATGACTTAAACGTTTTCATAACCTTCTTTCAAAACCGCCCGTTATTTCGTCGCTCTAAACTCGCCATGTCCACCTGAGCTTGTGATGTTATCAACAACATTTTGCGTTACTTTCTTGAGAACGGCTTCCGCAGTTTTCCAGTTATCCGCTGAAACTTCAACACGGTATTTTGGCGCTGCGATTACACTGAACTCGACTTTAGCGCTTCTTGAACCGCTTGCTTTTTTTGCGTTGCGGAATGCATCTTGTATGCATTTGACTCCGTTGGGTTTCATGCAGCGCACTTCAAGGACACCCGTTAATTGAACCATTTTAACTTTTATCCGTTCATCTGCAACTTGCGCCGTTAGCGTTGCTAAATCTTCAGGTATTCCGAGTTTTACAAGACTTTCTGGGCCGTCTTTTAAGGCTTTTTCAAAGCCCTCATATAGGCCGCCGGTTTGTTCCTCCAAAATAGCTCCTAATTTCTGATAGATTTCTTCTTTTGATAAACCTGCACGTTCACCAACTACGTAGAGTAAAGTGTCTCCTTTGCGGTCTTGTTTCCAAGATTTGATTTTTTCAATTCTTTCTCTTTTTGTAACCCGCCTTAGGGATAAGTCAATGTGGCCTTTTTCTACGTTTACTCGAAGAACTTTAAGAACCATTTTTTGGTTTTCACGGACAAAAACGCGAATATTTCGTATGCGTGAGCTTGAAATCTCCGAGATGTGCAGAAAACCCTTTTTGTTGTATTCGTCAAGGTTAGCGTATGCTCCGTAATCCATCACACTTTTTATTGTTGCGATGACTAAGTCGCCGGTTTCAGGCCATTCTTCTATGTTTTGTTCAGACATTCTTTTCTTTCCATCTTTGTGTTATTTTGAAAGCGCTTTAGCGGTTTAGTGCTAAAACAATTTTTAAATCGTTTTTCAGCAATCCAACTGAACCATCTTCAAAATGCTTTTTAACGTTTATTGCCAATTTTTTTATTTGGCAGTAGTCGCCCTTTTTTTCTTCACAGTTAGGAATTTCTTGTAAGGTTTTGTCGCATTTTTTTTGACATTGATTGCTGGCATAAGCTATGATTGCTGAATATAATTGTTTAATTTCAAATGGTGGCATGTAGTTTTCAGAAACGTAGTCAATTTTGCTTTTTCTCATTTCTTTTATTGCGTCTTGTGTGAAGTCTTTACTAAACAGAACCGCTGAATCGCAGTTTTCTTGTTTCATGAATTCAGAAAAGGCTTTGACTTCGTTGATGCCAATTAGTTCATTCCCTAAGGGCTCTATAACCCTCAGCAAGACATTGTTGTTTAGACAGTCTATTGCGGTTATATCTGTGAATTTTTCGTTTTTCTGTTTTTTTACGTTTTTGTAGCCACGGACAGCTATTACAAAATTTATTCTGTTTTCACTCATTTTTCCGTCTTACCTACTGTACCCTTTAGAGCTCCCCAGGGTCATTTTCACCCCATAACGATTCTTCTAAACGCAGTTTGCCTTCCGAAATCACCGCTTTGTATTGGGCTTCACAGATTGGGCAGCACACTGATTCTCCGTTTTTTGGGTTTTCCATTGTGAACGTGTTTTTGCACTCAATACATTTTATTATAATCTGTTCTTTTCCTCCTATGTTGTGAGGTAATTGTGGGTTCTAAGCCAGTCACACTGGTTTTTTCTGTAACGCCAGAATATGTCACCTCGGCTGTCACTTTGGAAATCCCATGGGGAAACTAGAACGATGTCGCCGTCGCGTATCCAAACGCGCCTTTTGAGTTTGCCTCTGACTCTACAGAGCCGTTCCTTGCCATCTTGGCATTTTACCATGATTCTATCAGCTCCCAACATTTTTACCGCTATCCCTAAGACATCATTTGAAGTTGGTAAAATCATGTCTGATTTGTTTTCGTTTGTTATTTTCCGTTTGCCCAAATTTTGAAGCCTCTATAGCCATCTTAGAATAACTTGGAGAAAAGGAAGCCTGTTTCTTGTTGCTTCTTCCTCTAAAGAATTCCAACATGCACAAACTAGGTCGTTGAACTATATTAGGGTATAGCGTGGAAAAGGCTTTTTTGCCTTAATATTCGCTTAAGAGAATGAATTTGGGGCTTTTTTCCTTTGGCGAAATTGTCTTTTCTTAAAAATCTTATTTAAATATTTAAAGAAAAATAAAATCCAGATAAATCTTTACTGTTGGCAATATGTTTTTTAGTGTTCTCTAAATCTATTTGTGGCGGTGCAAAGTTTACGGCAGACGAATATTCTGTTTGGATACCAGCTGACGGCGACACATTTGTCACATCCGACGGCTTCATTATGAACACATTCGGCTACGAACATCCCGAAGACCGAGTGTTTGCATTCCTCAAATACATACCCGCCAAATACCGCGAGCTCTTCGACGTACAAATGCTTACACGCACATGGAAATTCGGCACAGCCCCCCTCACATCACAACTGTTCCGCGCCGAAAAACTCTACACAGCTAAAAACTATCAAACCTTTATTGAGGCATTTCGAAAAAACTTCCCTGACTACCTCTTCTACGACAAAACCAGAGGCAAAGAACTCATCACCACGCCACTAAACAAAATCCAGCAGGTTTTTGTTCCCAAAGACCGCCTCGTCTGGCTACAAAACCTAGAAAAACCAGACCCATTCCAGGAGATGGCCCTGGAAATCATTGATTTAGTCCACAACGAATCAGGCGTACCTTACACCGACTTGGGACTCCACGGTTCCACTGCGCTTGAGATGCACTCACAAGAAAGTGACATCGATTTCGTTGTTTACGGAGCTAGAAACTTCCGCTGCGTAGAGGAAACACTCCAGCGACTCGTCAACCAAGGCAAACTAACCTACATCTCGGGTAACCGCATAGAAGCCGCCCGCCACTTTGTAGGCAAATACAAAGGCAAAATCTGGATGTACAATGCCACCAGAAAAGCAGAGGAAATCAGCGGAGAGTACGGCGACTACACCTACATTCCGCTAGCCGCTGTCCGCTTTACCGCCACAGTCTGCAACGACACTCAAACCATGTATCGCCCAGCAATCTACACAATCGGAAACTACAAACCCCTTGACCCCCAATCCGAACTCGACTTAGAACAAATACCAACAGTGGTCACTTCTAACATTGGTTGCTACAGAAACGTTGCACGCGCAGGACAAACCATCAAAGTTGCAGGCACCCTAGAAAAAGCCACCTCAACCAAGGATGGGAACACGTTTTACCAAGTTGTTGTGGGAACTGCCACCTCGGAAGAGGAATATATATGGCCAACCTAAATCTCAGAGACAGAGATGCCATCCAATCTGTGGAAGGCATACTTTTCCGGGTTTTCGGCTACAGCCACCCGCCAAGTGCTTACCTGTGCGATGCGGAATACGCGAGCAGTAAAGTTTTCAACTCAAATGACCCACGCGCTCCACGGGAAGGCAGAAGTGAACTCTACTACAAATTTTACAACGACGAGGGCATGAAACTCGTCGCCGAACAATATCCTCAATACATAGTTGAGCACAAGATGCTTGGATCAAAACTAGTAGGCGTCCCAAAAAACCTAATAGTAGAAACCCGCCAACCTCAGCCCAGACTCCAAGAGCTACTTAAGCAGGGACCAACAGACCCACTGCTATCAGCAATGGAGAGCACTCTCGAAATTGTCTCCGCCAAATCCGGCGTATCCAAATCAAGCTTTGGCGTTTTCGGTTCCATGCTACACGGCTTCCATCACCCAAAATACAGCGACATCGATTTCACAATTTACGGCAAAGCCGAAAACCGTCGTATCGTCAAAGCCAACCAGCAACTCTACAGCGACCCCACATCGGGTTTAACCAACGAGTTCGCCTCGGAAGATGCAATGAAGGGCAAAACATGGCTATACCAAAACTTCACCGTACCCGACTTTGTTTGGCACCAACGCCGCAAATACATCTATGGGCTTTACGACGACCGAAAGCACAGCGGCAGAATCATTAAAGCTGAATTCGAGCCCGTAAAAGCTTGGGATGATATCAGAAACGAATACAACCCCGAAGCTCGCATAATCCAGAAGGGCTGGGTTAAGCTAAAAGCCAGAATAACCGCAGACGACGACGGACCGTTCATACCCTCAATATACGGCATCGAACCCTTAGAAGTCCTATCAGGACCAAAAGAAGCCGTCGAAGCAGTGCGGGTTTTCAGCTACATGGAAGAGTTCCGGCAACAAGTTCAGCGCGACGAAACGGTGCTTGTAGAGGGTAACCTTGAGGAAGTCCAAGCACCCTCCGGCAGCTATTTGCAGGTGACGTTGACTTACTGTAAACGGTATTACGAACAAGTTCTAAAAGCGCTGCATTAACACTGTAGAATCATGTAGTCATCAGGTTTATTGCCCAATATGAGGCGGATGTGTTTGCTGCCTGTTTTTTTGTTTGTTACTAATTCGGCTTTACCCTGCGCTTGGATTTGTTCGCCTGCTTTTGCTTGCATGCAGAATCTGCCGCGGAAAGATGAAATCTCAGTTATCGGCGTTAAGTCTGGTCCATCCAGCACTCTGATGTCCTCCAACTGGTAGGTGCAGGGTGTAAAAAGCGCATCAGCGGCGTCTTTGACAGTAGCTTGAATTTTTAGGTACCCACTATTATGGTAGATTACCTCGCCATACTGCTCAGCGGTTTCGTTCCAATCCTTTAGGAACCGAATAAAGTAATCCACCCCTAAATACATGCCCTGAAAGGCCTTCCTAGACTCCACCTGCTTAAAGTCGTCAAAGCTCATGCGGGTGTCTTTTACTCGGAAATCGTACAGGGCCTTAAGCTCTGCTTTGGTGTATGGTTTGTAGCCTGAACTCGGTTTTTGTCGTAGTTCCTGAAGGGCACGGTAGGCTTTTTGGCTGTTCTCAACGCCATACACGAGGGGGTCGATATCTGAGGTGGATGTGGTTAAACCCGCCATGATGGAGCCTGAAACGCCAACAGCATTCCACGGAATGCCCGATTGCTCCTTGAGCTCAACGGCTAGGCTAAGCGCTTTCTGCTCCAGCGGCGTCAACGTTTTGGCTTCACGTAATTGCGCCAGCTTGTCTTGTGGGCGATAGACTTCTGCGATTTGCTCTACTGGCACCTCGCAAAGC
Source organism: uncultured archaeon (assembly GCA_963810275.1). Lineage (GTDB taxonomy): Archaea > Thermoproteota > Bathyarchaeia > Bathyarchaeales > Bathycorpusculaceae > Bathycorpusculum. Next base: position 21,782 of record CAWENF010000011.1, on the reverse strand, counting down.
GTTTCGTCATACACTGGGTCAAAAACGATAAGATCAGGATGATTTTGCTGCAAATAACGAAAACGGTCTGTTAGGCTATAGACTTTGCCATAGTTGCCCCTTCCGCTTTTCCTTGCACCGTCTGCTTGGGGTATAAAGCGTGGGAAAGCGATGATTTTGCCTTCTGGATGCGTGACGCCTTTCACGTCGAAAACAACGTTTGCTTGTGTGCGGATTAAGTCTCCTTCACGTGCCTTCATGCCTGTTCGTCTCGGTTGAGGCTAAGTTTTGGATACTTTAATAAACCTTTTTTGGCGCACTATCCCTTGTGTTACCTGTATGAGCGCTCAGCAGAAAGCCCAACACATCAGCAGATGCCTCCAACTCGCAATTGCCTTAGAAGTGAGTGTGTCTAAACCTGGCAACGTGAGCTTTCGCAGTAGTTTTGAGGTTACAAATGTCACGCATTTTCTAGCTTCAGCAATTGCGGCGGGTCCCAGCTTTGAAGCTGCAGCGTATCGCGGTTCGGCGGCATCTGATTGTAAGCTTGAGTTGGAACAGTTGGGCGTCGGTGAGTTAATCAAGTCCACCATGTCGGATGTGATGGCATGGCAGCATGGCGGCAACACGATTTTGGGTACAGTGATGCTGTTTGTGCCTTTGGCGGCTGCAGCAGGCATGACACACATAAGAAGCGACGGCACAATGGATATGGGTGCGCTTCGCAGAAACCTAAACTCTGTCGTGCATGCGACGACAGCATTGGATGCGGTGCACCTATACGAAGCAATAGACATCGCTGTCCCCAGTGGATTAGGTAAATCGCCTGAACTTGACTTAAACGACCCCCGCTCAAAACACAAGCTCCTCAAAAAGAACATAACGTTGTTTAAGGTTTTTGAAATAGCCTCAACCTACGACGACATATGCTTTGAGTGGGTAAACAATTTCCCTATAACCTTCGACTCAACATGTCCATATCTGACGAAGGCGTTGAACTCAAAACCCTTCGACGTTGCAGCTACAAACGTTTTCCTCAAAATCCTTTCGGAGCGCCCAGACACATTTATAGCACGCAAAATCGGCAAAGCAAAAGCTCAAAAAATCCAAACTGAAGCAAAAAAAGTGGTTGAACTAGGCGGACCCGAAACCGTTGCTGGCAAGGCTGCGCTTAAACACCTTGATTTAAAGCTGCGTAGAAAAGGAAACACGACTAACCCAGGCACAACCGCTGACTTAACAGCAGCAGCTATAGCGCTTTGCACGCTAAAGGGCTACCGACCCTAAACAGTTTTTTTAAGTAATAAGAAGAAGAAAACTTGCTGCCTTATTCACTATCAACTTGAAGGCGTAAGCAATACAAAGTGTTTCTGCGTCAGGTTGAGCGGAACGTTGCAGTTTGATTGTGGGCAGGTTTTAGTTCAAGCAAAACAAAAAATCAAGTTTTCCTTGTCTCCTTAAAACATTAAACTTGAACAGTTTGCTTTTGCAACTATAATATATGTGTTGAACAAATTTTCGACCTGAACTGTTTTTTTATGGAGTTTTGTAAAAACAAAAATACTATATTGTACCATAGTTTAGTCATGTATGTAAAGTGTTGATTTGTTTGCTAATTGAAACCTTTAACGTCGGGATGTTATCAACCAACTGTTATGTAGCCAGTTGCCACGACACCAAAGAAGCAGTCATCATCGACCCCGGCTTAGACTATGAGTCTGAAGCCCAGCAAATCATCGACTATATCGAGCAGGCGCAACTGAAAATCAAATTCATCATAAATACCCATGGACACAGCGACCACATCAAAGGCGACATGGTTTTCCAAGAAAAATACCTTCTCCCCATCTGCATCCACCGTCTAGACGCATACTTCATCGAATCAATAAAAACCCTCAACGCCCCCGCAAACGTCCTGCTTGAAGAAGGCAACGAAATCAAATTCGGCACGGAAACACTAAAAGTACTCCACACTCCCGGACACACCAAGGGCAGCATATGTCTAGTCGGTGAACACCTCGTCTTCACAGGCGATACCCTCTTCGCAGGAGGCATCGGCAGAACAGACTTCCCCGAAGGCTCTATGACCGACATGAACCGCTCACTCAAAAAACTCGAAGCCCTACCCATAAACATGCTCATTTACCCCGGGCACGGCGAAACCTCCATCATGGGTGAAGAAAAAAGGGTTAATCCGTTTCTGAGTAACCGCAGCCCAGACTTGCTGTTTTAGACACTTACTGGTTGTTCTTGCAGCTCCTGTAGTGCGCGTAGGCGCTTGATTATGTTTGGATGGGTTGAGAGGATTTCCATTAGTGCGTCTGCTTGGGTGGGTTTCTGGCTAAGTTTTTCACGGAGCAAGTCATATTTGCTTGTAACGTTGTTTTTGTGGAGTTCCTCAGAGTCAACATTAGCTCGGTCGGGGTCAGCTATGAACAGTGCCTTGTAGGATGTGTTGCTTTTGGTTTTTTCTCCTGGTCGAGGCGGTCGGATGTTGCGTCGGCTCTCTTCCACAATCGTGACTAAGCCTGTTTGCAGTTTGTAGGCGCCGTTTTCTACGATTTGGGCGCTGTGGCGGTCAGCGTAATACTCCCGTAACCGACTCAAGTAGAGCGTGAATAAGGTGAGTATCCAAGAGAACGCCATAAAACCTATACCTAACAGTGCGCCGTTACCGTTGTCGTTTCTGCGTCCGCCGCCAAACATGCCTGACCACATAAGCGACCAACCAATGTAGTAGAACAATGCTGGCAAAAAGGAAACAACCATCATGACTTGTACGTCGCGGTGTTTTAGATGTCCTAACTCGTGCCCCAGCACTGCTTCGACTTCGCCCTCATCCAAAGATTTTAGCAGTCCTTCGGTTACGGCGACTCTGCTGCCTGTTAGGGGTGAGCCATAGGCGAAGGCGTTTGGCATGGGGATTTTGGAAAGCATTAGTTTTGGGGTGGATATGCCGCTTTTTCTGCTTAGCGACTCAACCATTTGGTGAAGTTTGGGGTTTTCATCGGACTTCATTTCTTTGACTTTGTATATGGCGCCGACGAGGTAGGGTGCAAACAGCCATTGAGCAATGTTTAACACTACCACCAACAATCCAACGGTGACTATGCTAAAGTAGCCTACGTATAGTAGGACGGCTGAGAAAACCAGTGTGGTTAAACCGAAAATAGCCGCTAAAGTGGCAAGCATTGAGAAACGAAGCTTCCAAGAGTTCAATGTAATATCCCTATTTTAGGAGTTCTTTGAGGCAACTTATAACCTTTCTTAGAAGAACATCCCACTTTTCGGGCACAGTTATAGCGCAGAAGCAACTAAAATCAGCCTCGAAGAATCACCGCTGTAGGGCTGCGCTTCGTAGTCCCCAAAGACATTGTCCACCCTAAAACCTGTCGTCGCAAGCATCCGCTCCAAATCGCTGTGCAAATAGAGGCGGACGGTGTGCTCAAAAACCGCCTTTTCTCCACTGAATTTCTTTTTTAAAATCCACTCGTCGCAGAGCTGATCACCGCTGATGCTTATGCTCCGTTTCTGAGTCAAAACAAAACTGGAATACTCCAGCGTTTTCGGCTCCGACGGTTTGCCTCGGTACTTTCTGGTTAGTTGTTCGCGGTTGAATACATCAAGAACTAAAATGCCTCCTTGATTAAGTACCCTTTTTGTTTCGGCTATATTATTTGCGTCGTCCCCTTCACTGGCAAGGTATCCGAAACTAGTGTCCATACTCACCGCAGCAACGAAAGCGCCCTCTTTGAAGGGTAGAAACCTCAAGTCCCCCAAAACAAGAAATTTAGCGCCCTGTTGATGAGCGATTTTTAGTAGTCGCCTCGAAACATCCAAACCCACTACGTAGAAACCCTCATGTGAAAGTGGAATTAAGTGTCGCCCTGTACCGCATGCAAGGTCTAAAACGGTGCTGTCAGGTTTAAGCTGGGTTTTTAGAAAACTTATTTGTTCTTGGGTGTGGTTTTGGCTGGCAATTTCGGCCCAGAACTGACCCATGGCGTCAAAAACGTTGCCCACTATTGATCAAGTAACTGTTGATGAGGCGGCTCAAATATGTTGTCTAACTATGCCGGTTTGGCGGGTTGCTTAAATATCCAAATTATCATTCAGTTTAGCCACTGGAGGGCATAGTAAAAGGTGACTGAGAAGCAGAACTGGCAACACGTGTTTATGTTGCTTAAACTCGCAGAGATTGGAGCATACCGCAGAACAGCCAAAATCAGCACCGAGTATTTGTCAAATAAGCTGTGGATATCTCAGCAGACTGCCAGCCGTTATCTTATCGAGTTGGAACGCAAAGGCTGGATAGATCGCAAAGTCACCCCGGAGGGCAGCCTCATAAAAATCGAGGAAGCAGGCGCAGTTGAACTTCAGAAGCTCTACGCCAACCTAAAGATACTTATGGAAAAATCTTACCCGCCCTCAGTCACACTTCAAGGCACCGTTTTTACAGGATTAGGCGAAGGCGCTTATTATGTTAACAAACCCGACTACAAAAAACAGATAATGACAAAACTTGGCTTCGAACCCTACCCTGGCACCTTAAACGTCAAGTTAACACAGGACTACGAGATCAAAACACGCCAAGACCTCGAAGCATACCCGGCAATAAACGTTGTGGGCTTCCAAAACCAAGACCGGAGCTTCGGACTTGTCAAATGCTACCCAGCCTTAATCGGCGGCAAAATCAGAGGTGCTCTTCTCACAGCAACACGTAGCCACTATGACACATCCGTTCTTGAAATCATAGCGCCCGTTTGCCTCCGTAAACAATTGAATTTAAAGGATGGAAGCAAAGTCAAAGTCGAAATTCTAACGCAGTTTTAAAACGGCGAGTTCCGATACTTAAACTGCCTTGTTAGGTCTTCTTGGGTGTGTTTGCGACGTGACGCTATTATATAGCCCACTATTAAGCCGAAAGCTAAACCGCCTAGATGTGCTAGGATGTTGACGTTTGCCCCGATGTTTATGAAGAACAAAAAGAACGCGTACACCAATGCGCCCATTATTGATTGGCGGACGCTTCGTCTGTCGTAGATGACGCATGCGCCAAACATGGCAAATATCGCTCCTGAAGCCCCCACTGAGAGGAAATTTGGTCCAAACACCAGCGAGAGCAAGTTACCCATTAAACCACCGCCTAAATATATTAGGAGATATTCAGGTAACGAGAACATCTCTTCCCCGCGCAACCCGAAAATCAGCAGGAACAGCATGTTGCCAACAAGATGAAAAATTGAAGCATGAATAAACATGGATGTGAAAAGCTGCCAGTATGCACCTGAAAACACTAAGAGATTATATTGTCCCCAAAAAACTGTAACGTTGTTGCTTGTGGTTAAAGCGTCTCCACCGATAACTGCGCCTGCAATGTAGATAGATACGTTTATGGCGATTAGGATGTAGGTGGGTTTGTACTTGGCGGTGTTCATGGTTGCATCATTGCGTGGCGAATTTGTCGATTATTTCTTGTTTAATCTTTGAGGAACTATCTAAAGAGTTCTCTCCAAATTTGCCAACTTGCACAACAGAAATAGGTCGTTCATGTTCTTTGAGGTAGGCTGCCACTTTTTGCTGTATGTCGGCTTGGTCCCACCCTAACGCTATAACGTCGGGTTTGATTTCTGAGAGGACTTCACCGATGTCTAAGCCCTCATACCCCAAAACTGCCCTGTCAACGATTTTGAGGGACTCGACGAGGGCGCACCGCTGCTCCTCGTTCATGATGGGTTTTTTGCCTTTAAGTTTCTCGGCAGTGCTGTCTCTGGCGACAACAACAACCAGCACGGCGCCTTCTCCTCCTGCCTTTTTGGCATCCTCCAAGAAGCGCACATGCCCCAAATGGAGCAAGTCAAAAACGCCTGTCGCCAGCACTACTTTTCTTTTTTTATTGGCCATTCAAAGTTCACTGCGCCCATCAATCGTAAGCTGTCTAGCAGCCCTTCACAGTAGGCCACCGACGTTAAACTGGTTTCAAACTTATTCTGCTGCTTATAATACTTTGCATCAGCCAAATAATCCCTCGCCCACTGTAACACCTCAGCCACCGTTGCCTCACTGACAGCGATTGGGGTGGGGGTGCATTTGAGTTTAGCGAGGACATACTCGGCGGAACCAATGTATTTAGCCGCTAACTGCTCACTATTCATTTCAATAATCTCTTAAAATCTTTAGGCGCTGCAGCAAACGCTATGAGGGCATCAACTTCCATGAAGTGCAGATCGCCAGGTATGATTAGGCTATATGGTGGTTCGCCGAAATCAAAACCTAAAAGGTTCTCAACAAAATCTGCTTTCAAAATAGGGTTGTTGCTTCCTGCTCTGGCAATACCCAACGCCGCCGTCTGGGATGTAACTACGCCATGCTTCTTTCTTTTCTCGACCTCCAACAGCTGTATCAGCCCCTCGTTGATTGTGAGGTAGAGGTTTTGGGCTGCTCTTAAATCCAGTAGACATAAAGTATGTAACCCTAGCTTCTTGTTCTGCGATATAACTTTGTAAGGGGTTTCAGAAAAATTGTCGGGGAAAGGTACCGTAACGGTTTTACCAAACTTGTAGTTATGCAGCCCAGAGAGCGACATTATAGCAGACATAATCGAGATGCCGTGCACCACCCTGGTTTTTACGCCAAGTTTTTCTGCCTCTATGCGAAGCGTCACGTGGGTGGTGGCTATGAAGGGGTCGCCGGGCACCAGAAACACCGCTTTCCCTGCTTTGGCGTGGTCTATGAGGCGTTTACCGTTTTCTTCCTCCAAGTCACGGCGCGCAATAAGTTGGACTTTTTTTCCTATTGCGGCTTCAAACCGTTGCATATTAAAATCAGGCATGCGGCTGGTATAAGTTTCCATGAAAACCGTGTCTGCAGATATAGCTTCCTCTAAGCCTTTTACTGTGATTCCTTTATCGTCGTTTAATCCTAACCCAACGAATATAAGTTCCTTCAAATTCAGCCCTAAAAAGAAGATTTGCCCTTGACGCTTAAAGTTTTTATTCTTTGATTTCGCCCTTCTCAACCAGCATGTCGTAGAAGCGGCGGCACTCATCTATGCTTAACCCATAGCGTTCGCAAAAGACGGTGAGTACTTCCCCTACGGGTTCGTTTTTGTTTCGGTCTCTTAACATTTCCTTTAACGCCATAAGCGAGTGTTTTTCGTCAACAAGTTTCTTGCTCAATGCTTATTTCACCCAAAAACTATTAATGAATCATTAATAGACGGTAGTATAATTAGGCTTTTACTGCAAATAATTACGGATGGAACATCCAACCAAACCTTTATATGATTTACATAAAAGAGAAACCCTTGAATTCAGCGGCACAGAAGAACGTAAACCATGAAAGCCATCCAAAACCTTGCCAAAGACAATGTTAAAAACCTTAAACCTTGTCCACACGGAGCAGAGGTTTATGGTGCCGCTGCGCAATACGGCATTTTGCCTTCTGAGATTTTGGATTTCAGCTCAAGCGTAAACCCGTTGGGGCCGTCAGATAAGGCTCTGGAAGCTGCGAAAAACGCTTTTTCCTCTGTCGCTGCATATCCCGATTCATACTCCAATATTCTACGCGAAGTTATCGCAAGCCATCACCCGGGCATAACTAAAGACAACATAGTGGTGGGCAACGGATCAACCGAACTCATGTACCTATTCGCCGACGCTTTCCTCAAAAAAGGCGAAAAAGCATTGATGCCGGCGCCGACGTTTGGCGAGTATGAAGCCGCAGTGCGCAAAACTGGCGAATCCGTCAAGTTCGTCAGGCTTGCTGGTGACTTTAAAATTGAGGCAGAAGCATTTCGCAGTGCGATGGCTGGGTGTAAACTGGTTTTTCTTTGCAACCCAAACAACCCCACGAGCAAACTAATTCCCACGAAAACTTTAACCGAAATTTTGGATGCAGCGTTGGCGCAGGATATTCTGGTTTTCTTAGACGAAGACTTCCTTGAATTTGTCGACGACGAAAAAACGTTGACTATGATTGGGAAACTCGATATGTACCCGAACCTGTTCATTCTGCGCAGCTTCACCAAAATCTTTGGCTTAACTGGTCTGCGTATCGGCTATGGAATAACCTCAAAGGAAATAGCTAACTTGTTATTGTGCAGCAAAATCCCATGGAACATAAACTGTCTGGGGCAAGCCGCAGCCGTTGCCGCCATCGAAGACATTGAACATCTCAAAGTCACAGTAGACCTTATTAAAAACGAGAAGGCGTGGCTGCAAAGAGAACTCACACAGCTAAGGGGTTTCCGATTCGAAGTTCCTAGCGCAAACTTCTTTTTCATAAATATCGAACAAACCGGCTTAACCGCTAACGCCCTTAAACACCGTATGCTAAAACAAGGCATCCTCATCCGTGACTGCAGCAGCTTTGTCGGCTTAAACGAGTTTTACATTCGAGTCGCCGTTAAAACTCATCAGGAAAACGTTCACTTAATCGAGGCGTTTAAGAAGTCCCTTAAGGTTTGATGTGGGCATGTTTGCGTTTGACGTCTTTTGGTTTGTGGATTCGGCGTGCATTTTAGGCTTGGCATTTTTGATTGACCTTGTGTTGGGCGAGTACCCTGACCGCATCCATCCGACTATTGGCATCGGAAAAATGATACTGTTTTTCAAGAGACGTGTCAAACACCCTAACTCCAACATTGAGAAAGCCAATGGTGTTCTGATGGCCGTTGCTGTAATGCTTGCGTTTGCTTTACCCGTGTTTATGTTGATGTACTTTCTGCGGCTGCTGCCGTTTCCCTACGGTGAGATCCTGTATATAGTTGTGGGGGCATTGTTGTTTAAAGCGACGTTTGCGATTTCGGGCATGGGGCAATACACCAAACCAATCGCAGTAGCTCTGAAAAACCGTGATTTGGAAGGTGCACGCAAGTGGCTCCCCTATATCGTTCGAAGAGACCCCCATACACTGAACGAACGTCAAATCATATCTGCAACTGTGGAATCCATCGCTGAAAGTACAACAGATGGCATAACTTCACCGTTTTTCTATTTCGCAATTTTCGGGGTACCCGGCGCCTTTGCTTATCGTGTCATAAACACGCTCGACTCGATGGTTGGTTACAAGAACGCAGAGTTCCGAAATATCGGCTGGTTTAGCGCCAAAATGGATACCCTGACCAACTGGTTGCCCTCTCGCATTACAGCCTACCTAATGGTGGCTGCTTCTGCATTGCTGCGTCTCGATAGTAAGGAGTCACTTCGGATTTTGGAGCGGGACAAACACAAAACTGCAAGCCCAAACGCAGGCTTTACAATCAGTGCGATGGCTGGGGCACTTAACATTCAGCTGGAGAAGAAAGGCAATTACTGCTTAGGTGACGACCATGGCATGATTAGCTACAAAGATATCGGCAGAGCGCTTAAGGTAATGACTATTAGTGCTGCTTTGTTTGGTGTTATTGTTGTTTTGCCTGTTTTGGCGCTTCGTTTATTTATTTTCAGCTCCTAACTCCCCTGCACATAGGTAAAGCGGACCTGCGCCATGCTGAAACGCACATACATCTTAAACCTGCCACGCGCCTCCCTGCCGCTAAATGCCAATGTGGAGATAGCTTCCCAGAGGAAAACCCAGCCGCCAATCGACACAACATCAAAAACTGTTGAAAATAGCGGGTCAGTTGAGAAGACGCTTAGCGAGTAGAAGGTGAATAGCAAAAAAAGAGAGCCTACTGTGTAAAGGATGCTGAGTTGGTAGCTTTTCCATATTTCTTTTTGAAGTGAGGAGCGAATAAATGTGAAGTATGTTTTTAAGCCGATTTTAAGGCGTTCTTCTTTGGCTCGGTCTTGTTTTTCTTGCTCCACGTTAAACTGCAAAATAATCTCGTATTTTAAAGGTATGTCGGTTGAGCATTCCTCAAGGAACATGCGTAGGTCATGGTCGAGATCGCGGCGTCGCCAGGGTGCAGAGTCGAGTTCGTTGAAGACGTCAACGTAGCGGTCTAGTGCGATGCTTATGATGAATCCGCCTGATGGGTCTTTTTCGTAGATGCGCTCAAGTGTCCGCTCGTCATGTTTCATAAAAACCGCTTCCTACAATAAGTTGAAGTTAAGAGGTTTATACCCCTTTCCTTGCGTGGTTTTTGGATGCGTTTTTTATAGTCTGTAGCCGTTGGGTGCGGCAATTTTGATCATAGTTCCCAGATTTTTGATCATTTTAAGCGGTGTCTGAAGCGAACCTGCAAAGCAGCCGCAGTTGGCACAGTCAGCGTTGTTGGTGAAGCATTTTCGTTTTTTCCACCATACATCCAGATGGAGCGTTTGGCTCCCCCATGCGCATGAATCTGTGTGGTCTGGTTGGGCATACCATCGGATCATGCCTTCGCTCATAAGAAAACTTTTTGAGTGAAGTGATTTTACTCGTTTCATTTCTTGGATTATTTGTGCTCTGTCGCCTACTATCATGTTGGTATCGCAGTCGATTGCTCCTGAGCATATGTTGCAGACTACGCCGTCAAAACCGTTTTCCTCTGCGATGCTTACGACCTGTTCGAGTTCTTTGTAGTTGTTTGCTGTGAGGGTCATGTTAATTATGACGCGTTTATCTTTCTGGTAGTTATCCATTAGTTTATTGAATGAGTTTTCTCCTCGAATAATATCATTTGTTTTTGGTGACCCGTCTACTGAAACAAATAGTCTATGGTGAAAATTGTCTGGTACCTTGACGGTTCCGTTTGTTATGACATAAACTACGGGAAATGTTTTGTCAGCAAGCATCAAAACGTCCGGTCTTAATGCTGGTTCTCCGCCTACCAGCAGAACCGCTCTTACACCCGCTATGTGCAGGTTTTGGAATCTTTTTTCCCAGACCTTAAGTGGTATCTCTTTGGTTTTGAGGTCTGTTTTTCCGTGGAAATGGTAGCAATGTCTGCATCTGAGGTTGCAGTTGTCTGTTATGTCGATTTCAGCGAAGTATTGTTTCTTGAATGCGATTCGTTTTACTTCCAGCCATAAAAAGTGGAAGAGCAACTTTGAATTCATACGCCCCGTAATAATTCGTTTTAGTTAAATGGTTCTTAGGTAAAAACGTGTTTTTCTGGTTGATATTGAACTTTTTTTTCTTTATTTATTTGTGTTGGTTTCTAAGGCACTAAAAGATGGCAACTGAACGCGGTGCTTTTTGTGTTTGTATCGTTTTTTTGTCTGACTAGGTGTGGGCGAAATTACTTGAAATTATTTGCAATCCAGACAAACTATCTCTTGACCTTAAGCCATAATCTTGTGAAAGAACACCTCCGGTAAAGATGAGTGAATTTGTTGACTCATTAAGATAATTCTTGAGTTACAAATTGATTACTTATTCAGATAATCCATATCGCTAATTGTGTCGACTTTTAATGCCTGTTGTTGTTGTTTACTTCGTTTCCTTTAAATATGAGACTGTTGACTATGCATGTTGCAAAAAGAAGGAATATCTTAGATATGGGTTCCAAGTCTCCAAGAGGCGAATTCGCCGCAAGGCAGTTAGCTAAGAAACGGAAGAATTTCCGTTGGCACGATAGATACTTTAACAGACGTATGTTGATGCTTGACGAAAAAGTCGATCCTATGCAGGGCGCACCACAGGCTCGAGGCATTGTTCTTGAGAAGGTGGGTATTGAGTCTAAGCAGCCAAACAGCGCCATTCGTAAATGTGTCAGAACGCAATTAATCAAAAACGGCCGCACCATATCTGCTTTCCTGCCTGGAGACGGCGCCTTAAACGTTGTCGACGAACACGACGAAGTAGTTGTTGAAGGCATCGGAGGCACCCGTGGTGGTGCTATGGGCGACATTCCTGGTGTCCGCTGGAAAGTCGTAAAAGTAAACGGCACAAGCCTTAACGAACTCGTGTACGGCCGCAAACAAAAACCAGCGAGGTAAATATTATGTCCCAAGTTTCTCAACCTCAAGAAATCATGCTTTTCCAGAAATGGAGCTTCAAAGACATTACAGTAGATGACATTGGACTGCAACGATACCTGAACCTCACCCCAATGGTTGCCCCACACAGCATGGGTCGCCACGAACACCAACGTTTCAGAAAAGCCAAAGTTAACATAGTCGAACGCCTAATCAATGGTCTAATGCGTAGCGGCAAGAACGCAGGCAAAAAAGCCAAAGCAACCAACTTTGTCAAAGAAGCATTCGAAATCATCAACGTAAAAACCGGCAAAAACCCAATTGACGTCTTGGTCCAAGCAGTCGTCAACAGCGCACCAGCAGAAGACACTACACGCATCAGCTACGGTGGCGTCGTTTACCATCTCTCCGTGGACGTTGCACCACAACGCCGCATTGACTTGGCAATCCGTCACATTACCGCAGGCGCAAGAACAGCCTCAATCAACAACTCACGTAGTATCCAAGAAACAGTCGCAGATGAACTCATCCTGGCGGCAAACAAAGACATAAAATCCGCTGGCGTGGCAAAACGCAACGAAATCGAACGTGTTGCGCAGAGCAGCAGATAAACAAACCTTTCCTTTTCTTCTTTTAATTTTATCTATTTTTTTGTTAATGCCGCTTGTTTTAGGTGTCTACGCTCTTTGATTAAACATAATTCATTGACCTAATTCATATTCATATGATTGATACGAAGAATCTCGCTCTCGCTGATATTCCACCGACGCGTACCGACTCTAACAAATATCTTATGTGTTTTTAGACTGGTGCCCTTTCACGATACATTTTCTTGCAATTCCACTTCGAACAAGTCTTCTTACTGAAGAATCGACTACCAAATCTCTCCAAAAGCGTCACTTACGCGCGTTTGGTACATGAAATTTTTGTCAATCAAATAGCCTTTTGAGTTGTGAAAAAATATACTTTATATAGTCTTTGCGTGAATTTCTACAATATCGCCGTCTTCAAGCTTAAAATTCAACCCAACCTTCTTGGGGCTAAAAGGCAGACGCTTGCCCCAAACCATAGCGAAAATAAAGTTTTCCAGAAGCTCTTTGTGGATGTTTTTTGTCAGATCATTGACGGTGGCACCTTTACGAAGAGCGAAGGGGTGGTCGCTTTGGGCTTTGCTGCCGGGCTCCTTGGTGTATATGCGAATTATGCCCAAAGAGTCAAAGATTGCTTTGCCCAGCTCCGTCATGCCAACTTTACGTTCGCAGGATATAGGTACAATCGGTAGCGCCCCGTTAACATGGGCTACGAGTTTTTTCATGTTAGCCGCTGTCCCCGGAAGGTCTGCTTTATTAGCAACGACCACCGCAGGCTTATAGACGGTATTTTCGTAGATGGCATCTTCCACGTCCTCTAAAGAGACTGTACCAGTTATGCGCACATTGGCATCGTTTATTCGGTAGCCACGCAGCAACTCCTCCACATCCCGCATACTACAATCCTTTAACCTACCTACAATGATGATTCGGAGCCGCGAACCCGCAGGCCTGCGCTCAATCTCCACGCGGCCACCGCTAGGCTTGTTAACTAGCACCCTGGTCTTCTCCAGCTCAGCCAAAATCAACTCATATTGCTCAACAGGATCATAGCCTAAATCGACCATCAAAACCAATCCGTCGGCGTTGCGAGACAGACCTAGCGTCACGTTCCCTCCGGCTTTGCCCTCAGCTGCGCCCTCCATAACTGCAGGTGCTTCGACCATCTGAAACTGCACGTCCATGTAATTCATGATGCCAGGTATGGGTTCATGTGTGCTAAAAGGCGTGGGAGTGGCTTGGACTTTGCTGTTGGTGGTTGCGTTCATGAGGCTGCTTTTACCTACATTAGTCATACCGACCAATGCAATCTGTGCGGCGGCTGCTTTTTCTATGAAAAGTTTGGGTCCCCCGCTGCTCTTGCCTGTGCCCATACGCTTCTTTTTGTCTAAGTCTTCTCGGATAAGGGCGATTTTGCGTTTCATTTCTCCTCGGAGTTTTAAAGTGCCTTTGTGGTGTGGGACGTATCTAAGGAACTCTATCATGGCATCCATTTTTTCTTTTGGTGTGTGGGCTGCTTCGATTAGTTCCCATTTGTCTAAGGCTTCTGGGGGAAGGTTGGTCGGCATATAGAGTTCGTTTTTAATACGTGTTTTCGGGTTTATGTTTGTTTCTAAGGATTTGGTGTCATTACAGGCTGATTTTTAGGGCCAAAGAAATGGTCTTTACTTAAAAACTGCCTATTATGTTTTAATCCGATTTCTTAGGCAATCATTTTATTAACGTAAAAGAATCAAGATAGTTTGGGTACCCGTAGTGGCTGAATCTGAATCCGTGGCGAGGCTTAATAGTACCGAAGAAACATACCTTGAAACCATAGATGCTCTGATAAGAGAACACGGCTACGCTGTCGTCACCGACATAGCCAAACAGCTCAACGTAAAGTCCCCCAGCGTCACAAGTATGCTTAAAAAACTCGACACCCTGGGATTCGTGAAATATACGCCCTACCGTAGCGTGGTTCTCACACAGAAAGGCAATGACTTAGCTGGTTTTCTGAAGAAACGCCAGACATCGTTAGAGATGCTTCTGGAATTGTTAGGTGTAGATGGTACATTTGCGGAGCGGGATGCATGTGCAATCGAGCATATTTTGCGTGCTCCGACATTGCAGAAGCTATCGCTGTTTGTGGAGTTCCTCAAAACGCCTGAAGGCGTAGAATTGATTGAGAAGTTCCGCAATTATCAAACCGTCAAGTAAACAGTCATTGTTCTAGTTGCTATGTAGTGCCAGTCACAAACCTATATTTGTGAGGTTTGGCTGAACTTGATCTGATAAAAAAATTTTTGGCAGGTGCAAAGGCAGGTGAAATTTTCAAAATCTATATCGATAGTATGTTTGTTGTCTCTATTTCTCGCCGTTTCAGGATCAGCAGCGCAAACCACCGATATTAACTCAGTCGACAGCCCAACAAACGTTAAACTAAACTCCGTCTGCATTGTGAACAATCAAACCGCCACCGACAACGGCATAGACATGCTAAATGCTTGGGCCGTAGGTGATAGTGGAACCATAGTTTCTTGGGACGGCGCCAACTGGAACACGCAGAGCAGCCCTACATCACTTAATCTTTACTCAGTGATATTCACAGAAGCTAACAACGGCTGGGCAGTAGGCGGAAACGACGACACAGGTATTATTCTCCACTATAACGGCACATGGGCAGTCTGGACTCATATTAGCTTTAGCGGCTACCCAGATGAAACAGATACAGTTAACGCAACTCTATACGGCATCACAATGCTCACCGACGGCTCAGTTGGTTGGGCAGTAGGTTCAAACGGAATAGTGCTCAGCTGGGACGAAGCCTCAAGTACATGGTACGGCTTTACTGGCGTATCTCAAAGTACCCTGCGCGATGTCGCTATGGTACATGGGTCAAACGATGCATGGATAGTTGGTGACAGTGGTACTATACTCCATTGGGATGGAAGCAGTTTTAGCACTATGACAAGCCAAACAGTATTGCCTCTCTATACCATTCAAGTTCTCAACGACACCAGCGCAATGGCTGCTGGGGGCTCAACTGGCAACGGAGTGGTTCTGATGCGTAATGGTGACACATGGAATGAAGTGACCAACTTTAATTTTGGAATGGAGGGAACCTCATCTAGGATTAATTCAACAATCTACGACATGGACTTCTCTAATGCAACTTCAGGCTGGGGCGTAGGTAGTGACGGCTTTGTCATGTATTGGGACGGGTCAATGTGGACTTGTGATATTAAAGTTGCAGACGTCAACCTCAATGGTGTCTCAATGATTCATGCAGCAACTAATGGTGCATTGCAGGCTTGGGCAGTGGGTGACGAAGGCAAAATCGTGGCTTTCAACGGCATAGAATGGGTGCCTGAACTATCGGTGGTTGCAGTTTTGTTTTTGATGACTGTTGGCTTTTTGGCGGTTGCGCTGGGTAAAGTTAAATCTCTAAGATGCCCAGTTTTAACCAGCTAATTTCCTTTTTTTCTGTTTCAGCTTTTTTATTCTATCATTTTCTTTTTTATAGTGAAACAAATCTTTTTTGGTCTTTGGTTGTTGTTTTAGGAAACTTTTTTATGTTTTCTTTTTTAATATTGCATGGGACAGGTAGTGACTTCTATTGAACATGACCGCTGTTCATCAAAAAAGAAGCTAACTCCCTTGAAAGTCAGCATATCAACTCTACCCGAAATTGAACCTACCGACGAATTATTAACTTCTTTAGGTTTGGGCTCTGAACAGTTCCGTTTTCTCTTTGATAAATTACCCATAGCTGTGGCTTTGTATAAACTGAAATTTAACAAGTCAAATGTTCCCGTTGACTTTGTGACATTAGCTTTTAATGGGGCTTATGAGAAACTTCAAAACGAGAAGTTAATATTCAAGAAATTCCAAATCGTCAACCGTAAAGTCCAAGATTTTTACCCCAACATAACCCTTGAAAAAAACGATTGGTCAGACATCATCGTAAAAGTCGCTCAAAACGGCAACACGGAAGAATTCGAAATAAGCGACAAATGCAGCTATTTCAATGTGACGCTCTGTAGCCCAAAGAAAGGCTACTGCTTAACATCTTTTATGGATATAACTACAAAGAAACTTGAATTCGATAACAAACTTAGTCGTCAACAAAAAATTGAAGCCATCCTACAAGGAGGTTTGGAGCGGTACCGTAGGCTCCTCAAGCAATGTCCTGTGGCTATATGTGAAGTTGACTATGAAACTTTAAAGTTTAAAAGCGCAAACATAGCCATGACCGAGATTCTTGGATACTCTGAACCTGAATTGCTAACCCTCAGCCCTTTTGATTTACTATACCCAGATAGCATTATGCGCTTTCAAGAGGAAATCGCTAGAGCTACCGACCGAAAAAAAATTGTTGAATCACAAGAGTTTCATTGTAAAACAAAAGACGGCCGTGGCATATACTGTGTGCTGGATATTCAAGTTATTAATCGCTTAAACAAGCCCGTTGACGTTTTGCTGGCTGTGCACGACATAACTGAACGCAAAAAAACTCAAAATCACCTGATGCTTGCCGAGAAACGTTTTCGCCGCCTCTACGAAACCACCCAAGACGGCATAATGGCACGTGACCTGCACGGGAAAATGATTGCCTGCAACTCCGCCTACGCCGAAATGCTGGGCTACACAAGAAAAGAACTTAAAAAAATCTCAGTTAAACACCTTTTGCTCCCGAAGTGGCATGAACAAAGAGAACAAATAATCCAAAAAGTGCTGCAAACTGGACGCTCCTTAGTCTTTGAACGTGAATACCTCCGCAAAGACGGCTCCACTTTTCCTGCTTCGGTGCGCACTTGGCGGTTAACCGATGGCAAAGGCAAAGTAGTGGGTCTCTGGTCAATTGTGCGGGATATCAGTGAGCAGAAGCGGCTGCAACACAATCTTGAAATGCACGCTGACAACTTGGAGAAAATCGTGGCGGAACGAACAAAACAGCTGAAAGACAGCGAACGCCTTATCGCTATCGGGCAAACAGCGGGCATGGTGGGGCATGACTTGCGTAATCCTTTGCAGACTTTGACAGGAGAGTTGTATTTGGCAAAGGCAGAGGTGGATACCCTTCCAGATGGTCAAGTAAAAGATAGCCTGCAAGAAAGTATCACTGTTATTGAAGACCAAGTTGTCTACATGGACAAAATCGTCTCGGATCTGCAGGCGTTTGTTCAGCCAATACAAATAGACAAAAAACCAATCGACATTTGCAGTTTGGCAAAAGAGGTTTTAACCTCAATTGCTATACCTCCAAACATACCTGTTAGCATGGATTGCCCTGAAGGGTTCCCAGCGGTGAAAGCTGATCCGCATCTGCTTAAGCGCGTTCTTATCAATTTAGTTACAAACGCCGTGCAAGCCATGCCCGAGGGCGGAAACTTGAGCTTGAAAATGAGCTTTAACGGTACCCGCCAGATTTCTTTAACGGTTCGTGATACAGGTGTAGGTATTTCAGAAGACATAAAAAGCCAGATTTTCACACCATTATTCACCACTAAACCCCGCGGGCAAGGCTTCGGATTAGCAGTATGTAAACGCGTAATGGAAGCCCACGGCGGTGCCATCCGTTTTGAAAGCACTGCGGGGAAAGGTACAAAATTCACAATCCTGTTTCCAGTAGACTAAACCGTGGTGCATTCCGCTTTGTGTTTTTTGAGTTTGAGCCGTAATGTATAGACGAAAACCAAAAACCAGAAAGACACTGTTCCCCATCCCAGCCAAAAACCCACAACGTTACCCAGCAGGTGATACGCTAACTCGAATCCCGTAATTGAGACGAAAGTTAAAAACGCTCCGACAGTGCTAAAGCCTCTCAGTACGTTTCGGTCTTTTATAACTGCCCTAAGCATCCAAAGTAACGCAATGAAGTTCACTGCACTGGCAAAATCTAGCAGCAGGTTAGCGAAGGCAAATGTGTCCATTTTTAGTTGGTTTCCTACTGGTTGAAAGTTTTTCCCACAATTAAGCTTACCCGTGCTTAAACCATGAGTTGTAAATTAGCTTAAATCCGTTGTTCACACCGTATGTTTTCTCCGGAGAAGGAGAGGTCAAGTAAATGATTTCGCGTGATTGTGATGGCTGTCCTTTGCAGAAACTTGCCTTAGACGGTATAACGAAGTTGGAGTCGGCGGGAACGTTTTTGCCCTGACGGAACCGCTCACTTGGTTGACCAAGATAATACAGCTTAGATTGGTCTTCCTGTGTTTAGGCTGTCTGGTGTGATTCTGGAAAAATTATATATATCTTATAAAGGTGAAAGATGTGATCAGAGTGCGATTGAATTGAAAAACCTAAAGCTCGTATGTCTAGTTACGTTATTAATGGTTGCCTACATTTCTGTTGGCGCAGCTAATGCTCAAACAACCAACGAGGCAACCGTCACTGCAACTTTATCCACGTACAATGTATCTCCTGGTGGAAGCATAATTGTAACAGTAACAATCCAAAACAACGTTGCCACTCAATTTACTCTCCTCCGTGTAGGTATGCACGCCGACTATATGGGGCAAGACAGTAACGGCTATGACAGGTTTCGGGGACCCCCAAGCCTTGAGAGCGCAACGTTAGGTTCGTCACCTTACTCAGTGTCCTTTATAGTTGAGGTGCCCGTAGGCACAGCGCTAGGTACTCAGAACTATTACATAGGTGTTGACGCTCAAGACTCCTCAGGTCAATACTACTCATGGAACTCTCAAAGCTCAGCTTTCCAAGTTGTCGCTGCAGGCAACACTACTCCGACTACAGGTCCCAACAGTACCGGTGGAGCAGATGGAAACGGTGATTTATCCTCCACTGACCTCCTAATGTATGTGGCTATTATCGCAATAGCTGCAATGCTAATTTTGGTATTTCTGGTGATTTTGACGCTTAGACGCCGAAGCAGTCGTGTTCAACCAAAACCTGAAAGTAAGCCTCCGCCCCAAGAGCCTGAGGCTGAACCTGAACCACAGGGTGAACCTGATGAGCGAAAGCCAGAAACGAAGCCTGATTTAGAAAACTTTGACATCTAAACTCAAACTGTTTGGGCAGGGCTCAAAAAGCCTTATAGCCCAATAATACACTCTTTTCTTTTATTGGTGTATCTTTGAAGGCGACCCACCGTAACCTATCATTACCAGTCTTATTGGCGGTGTCTCTTTCAATTTTGGTTTTAGCCGAAACCGCCCCGGTTTTGCAGGCTCAAACCGATATTCGATTCACCGGCGACACAGAGTTTGCTATCCCCAGCCAAAACGCGTCTGTACGATTTGCTTTCAACGCCTCCTACGAAGATGTACCACTTCAAAACGGCACTTTAATATTCAAAAATTTAGCAATAAACGAAACCTTTCCGCTGGGAAACCTCACAATGTCCGCAAAGGACTCACAAATAACCATTTACACTTTTTACGGCTCACAATACTCCAACCTATTCGGCAGATCCAGCAGAATTACTTACAACGCTGAAGGAAGCGGAGAGCAAACCTTTGATTTTGGCTTAAACGTAACTCGCTCCACACACCAGAGCGAGTGGATGGTGCTTGCCGGTCAAGAGTTTCTAGCTGAAGGTAAAGCATGGCATCTTAGAAGTGACAACACAGTCACAGTTGAGGGCATAGAAGGAAACCTCACTATAGCATACTATGGATATCGCTTCAACATCGCCAACGACGCCAACAAGCCTTGGGTGGAGCAACACTCCGTTGCGCTTGCAACAATCGGTGCCTTAGCCGCCATAGTTGCCTTTACATCTGTATTAGCATTGTACAACAAGAGGCGAAGTAATGGTGGTAACTGAAAACAACCCCTATCTTGTGTTGGCAATTTTCTGCATCATAGTTGCAATTGGTATCATACTCATACTCAGGTTAAGCAAAGACAAAACACGCAAAATCAGTAGTCTACGTCTCTTCATTCAAATCGCTGCGGTATTCGCTATCTTCATGGGGTTATTAATTGGACCATTTAATGTTCCCCTCTTTGAACCGCTTGGCCCATCCCCCAGAGACCACCTCTTAGCTGCCGACTTGCTAGGCAACCAACTGCCCGACGGCATCACATTTCCAATATTGGCTTGCTATTATCCTAACGGGCGGACCGTTACCTGCGCTCTTTGGCAGCTGCAAGCTTATATTTTCCCCTTCTGGGATTACCCTCGTGGCTACCAAGTAAACTATTCCACGTCTGGGCTTGAAAAAATCGGCGTCGTACTGGGGCTGCTCGTAGCAGCTTCCATTCTTTTGGGGCGCAGCTTCTGCGGCTGGCTCTGCCCATTCGGTTTATACCAAGACCTACTTACACGCATTCGCAAAGCTGCCCGTATTAAACACTTCAGCTTCTCAGAGAAAACGAGTCAGCAACTTGGGCAGTCACGCTACATCATAATCGCTGTAGTTCTGATTTTATGTGTGATTTTCGCTTCATACGCCATTTTCGGCTACGAACTTATCCCCGGAACCATACCTGGCGGACCCGAAGGCACCGAAGCAGGTATAGTCAGCTACATTAACGAGCCCTTCTGCCTCGTCTGCCCTGCTCGTCCGCTGTGCATTCTAGCCGAGACTGGCCTGGGTGCTTTGAACTGGAACTACATCTCACAAATCGCGTATGGACCCTTCTGGATTGCGGGATTCTATATAACCTCCATAAACTTAACAATCCTAATTATCGTCACCCTGCTCTCGCTTGGGTACCGTAGATTCTGGTGCCGTATCTGCCCACTCGGCGCCATAACTGCGCTGTTTAGCAGTTTCACACCTTTCAAGCAAATAGCGCTTACTAAGCTTGTAAAGAGCGAGGAGAAATGCACCAAATGCGGTGTATGCAAACGCGTTTGTCCCACACAAGCCACGGCTATGTATGAACAGAAAGGCGGCGATGTAACCGAATCCCGATGCATGCTTTGTGCTCGATGCGTAGAAATCTGCCCCTATCAAGGTGCTTTGGAGATTAAGTTTGCAGGCAAAACGCTGGTTAAGTCTCGTGACTGGCTACACGATG
The DNA here is from genome assembly GCA_963810275.1 of uncultured archaeon. Lineage (GTDB taxonomy): Archaea > Thermoproteota > Bathyarchaeia > Bathyarchaeales > Bathycorpusculaceae > Bathycorpusculum. Next base: position 394 of record CAWENF010000011.1, on the reverse strand, counting down.
ACAAAGCAGTTCTGTAGATTAACACAGTCTTTGGCTTTCAATTGACTTTTTTGCCTTTTTAACAAGAACAGTTGCACTACTATAACAGCATTCACGATGGCAGCTGACTTAGCAATGATCCGGATGATTAGATCGTTTGTGTGATTGGATTCCTTTTTGATGCTTCAGGTGCTGGTAGGTGGTTCTTTGTTTTATGACTTTTTTGGCGCTGACTGAGTACTTCATAATTTGACAGGATTCGTGATTGGTTTGATTGCTATGAAGGCTTACAATACTATTGTTACTTGTTATGGTAATGGTAATGGTTGATTTGCTTTCTATTTTCAACATTAATCGATTTCACCTGTTAAGAAATGAATGCAAATATGCTTTTGACGGAGTTTACCTTTTTTAG
>CAWENF010000010.1:0-65614 GCA_963810275.1 uncultured archaeon | reverse complement strand
GCGCAATAAGCTGCTTGGTCCTGAGTAAAACCATATTCCATTAAAGATTTTTTAAATCGGTCCCGAGACTCCAACGGCATCTAAGGTATCACTATAGGATACGATGCTAAAAATATTAAAATTTCCAATAATCAACTAATCATATCCACTAAAAAGCACGATTTAAACTCAAAAGAAATTTGACATTTTAGACGCTTTGAGGTACGATTACCACCAATACAAAGTTTTGCCAGAAAATAGGAAGTTAAAAGCCCAAAACCCCGGGCTCTAAATTGGTTCCTTGGCGTTTTCTACAGAATAAACCTCGCCTTGAGACAATGTATCCAAAACGTTTTGAGTTTCAAGCGAGGTTAACCTGCAACCTTTAGGATTTTTTAATAGAGGCAACTTTTCATCAGCATCTTTTAACAGGTGCAATTGTTCCCAGGTGACTTTGAGATCTTGAGAGGGAATGTTTTCTTCTATACTTTCTGCCCAAGCCCCTGAATCCAACTCTTCTCCTCCCTCAGTTAACGCTGTAAATGGTCCGAGAAGAGTTTTCTGGTCTGGGTTGTACAAAAAAATTACAGCGCCCTCTTTTACTGGTTCGGATGGTCGGTTCTGTTTTTCTTGGCAGGTGTATTTTTTGCGACTTAAACATTGTTGCTGTTCTGTTTTGTTACAGAGAAAAACGTATCCATCATACATTGTAAAAATCCTCTTTAATTAAAGGTGGGTAAATGGCGCTTATTTGCTTTGTGCTACTTTGATGCTCCTGTAGTTTGCTGCTGAATTCACAACTGTTCCTATTAAATACAATCGTATCCTACTCAGAAGCAAGTATTCTTCTGGCATGTTTTACTGTCTTAGTTATCCCGTTTTCTGGGGGGTGCACTTATTATTAAAAAAAGGTTCATTTAGCGTTTACGTTAATTTTAGCGCTTGCTGTAGACATTTTCTCAATAATTACGATACCTTAGTTAGCAAGTAGCGCAGTCACATATACTATAACTGCCTTATCGGACGCACACTCCCAGATTACACCAAACAAGTTAACGTGGAAGAAATCACGTACAAGAGCTTTGTTTTCTCAGCCGTACAGGCTACAATATTGCCTCAGTAACCGTTAACCGCTCCGTAGTCGCAGCGACTTTTTCTTACACTTCTGTGAACGTCACAGCAAACTATGCAATTGCGTTCACCTCAGAAGCAGGATCTCCGAAACTCATTTCTACTTCTTCTCCAAGCCCCAGCCAACACAGACACCTACACCAACAACCACGACTACTGCAACACCTTCACCTACGCCAACTGCTTCACCCAGTCCAAGCCAACACAGGTTCTACTCCGCACCTACATTAACTCCAATACCAATACTTACTCAATCCCCATAGCAACGCCTGCACAAAAGCCAGAATCAACGCCTTTTGCAAACTTTACTTCAGTTACGTCAACAACTCCCCTACGTCTGCGCCAACTTCACAACCAACCCCTGCCCCTACAGCACAGTCAACCCAAATCTCTTGTAACAACCAACAGCCCAATAGCACACCAGCCCCTAAACCAGCAACCACCACTAATGTCACTCCAACAAGTACCTCTCCCCAAATCCATCTCCAACCAATAATACCGATTAAATCAAACAGTCTCTCTCGACCCTAACGAAATTAATCAACAAATTATTCAAAGCAGGTGTAAGCGCAGCTGCAACTACATCCGTAGTCGTTTCAGTTACGTTTTTCATTAAGAAAAGCCAAAAATCCACAGCTAAAGACGAGATCGACCTTGGCAGCATTTCTTAACTAGAAAAATTATTAAACCACAAGTCAAATCCATGATGCCAGGAAAAAGGGTGGTATGTGCTTTCAAAACCTTATCTGTGGCTAAGTTTGGCGGCAGTCTCCTAGACGTGGAAGGCAAAGGAATTCCAAAAATTGTTGGGCAAATCAAAGCCATAAAAGAAAAAGACCAACTTGGACCCGTAGCTGTGTTCTCTGCTCCTATGGGCTGCACTGATGCTCTTATAAGAGTTGGCGAATCCTATGCACAGGGCTGTGGCTTACCTCTGCAGAATGTTTTTGATGTTTATGAGCGTCTAGTATGCCAATATGTCAAGGGAGAGTGGCTGAAGAAAGCGCTTGATGATATAGCAGAAAACAAAACCCTCACCCAAGCCACACTTGAATCAGTTAACAAGCGATTTAGCGGTAACATCAAAGCCCGTGTGCTTACTTTGGGTGGTGAAGTTACTATGGCTACTCTTATGGATTACATCTTTAAAAGTAGTGGCATAGACTCTTACCGCCTTCCTCTCGAAAACTGGCCCATTGTCACTGATGACACCTTTGAAGACGCTGCCCCCAACTTTGAACAAAGTAAAAAACGCCTCCACAGTCTTACTAACGCGCTTGACGCAGGTAAAGTGCTTTGCGTTGCAGGCTTTTTTGGCGTAACCCCCGATGGACTCGAGACCGTGTTAGGGCGAGGCGGCTCAGACTTAACTGCCGTGTTCATTTCATCTCTGCTTAAAAACAACTATCAAACCAAGACCTTGCTCTACAAAGACGTGCCTGTGCAGAGTGCTGACCCCAAAGTTGTAGTGGGACAAACCACCAGTCACGTCAAAGGGTTAACCTACAATGAAGCCCACAAAGCCTCACTTATGGGTATGAAAATCGTTATGAGCCCCGCAATTGCTGTGGCACGCCACTACAGCCAGCCCTTAACTGTGGTGCCAATAGACGATCCAGCTTTGACCTCAACAATTGAAGCTGCGGAAAGCGGAAATGAAGTTGTCAAATGCTTAACAGGCAAATCAGGCTGCGCAATACTTAGCATTAAAGATGAGAAAAGCCGCTCCCTTGAGGACACGCTGCGGATTTGGGAACGTAGAAACGACTTTATCGACCTAGGAGCCGAAACAATGGAGACAGGCGAGCACATTCGCGACTTTCTATTTCTCGACAGTGATTTCCTCAAGAAAAACGAAGAAAAACTAAGGGGCTTTGACGAAAAACTCAAAGTCGAATATGGATTAGGCGTTGTAACCTTGATTGGTGACCGCATGAAAAACAGCCCCGGCGTCGCTTCGCTGGCAATAGGTGCAATTTCTGGCATAAATATTAAACGTGGCATCTTCGCTCCACACACAAGCCAAATCATTCTTGTGGTAGAAGAGAAAAACGTCGCTGCAACCATGGCGGCAATCCATAGAAAAAAACAAGAGTTCAATAAGGGACCGATCTGGCCTAACGCTTTCACGCCATAGAGTTTGACGCTTAGAACTATCATGCTTCAAGTAGTTCTCTTAGCGTCAAACAGTTACGCGGTGCATTGGCGTTATAATCATTGTTAAAGTAGCACAGCACCTGCCCAGCGTTTTGGCGCCTGATTTTCTGCCGCCCACTTCTCCAACTCTTTATAAGAATAGTCCTGTATATACCCACCTTCTCTTCCATGAAACCGCATATAAACAGAGTTTCCGGTTTTAACAACATCGTCCGGTAACTCCGATGCCGAAACACTGCAAAAAACCATATCGTGTCGCTCCAAAAAATCGTAAACTTCGCTATCCCACCAACTCGGGTGGCGAAACTCAAAAACATTGAGCAAATTCGTTTCCATCTGTTCAGCGGCGACTTCCAGTAGCGTCATGTCTTTTTGCACGGTCGGCGGCAGCTGAAACAGGACGCATAGTAGTTTTTCTTTTAGTAGATGGGCAAGTTTGTAAAAATTTTGGGTTTGCTGTTTGGTTTGGTTGAACTTGTGGAGGTGTGTTATGGTGCGATTGGCTTTTAGGGTGAATTTGAAATCGTCAGGTGTTTTTTGGTGCCAGTTGTTTAGGAGTTTTTTGGTGGGGTAGCGGTAGAAGGTGTTGTTTATTTCCACTGTGCGGAACTGCTGGGTATAATAGTTTAGCCAGTCTTTTTTGGATAATTCTTCGGGGTAGAATTTGCCTATCCAGTGTTTATAGTAAAAACCTGAGCACCCGAGGTAAAACTGAGTTTGCACAAATAAACGCCACCTAAACTAATTGAGGTAGTGGGATAAAATGTTGATGCCTGTGGCCCTTAATACTTTTAGTGACCCCTCCCCGCCTTTGCATGGTCGCTTCAGCCTCGGTCTTTAAAGAATAACCGTTGTATCTGCATTCGTGAACTGGCATGAAGCAGACCCATAAAGCAGCACAAGATGATCTCCTTCTATCTTTGAATCTTCATAACTTTTCAGCAGAAATGCTTCGCGAATTTGCACTGAAAATCGTTAAGCCTTATTTCGGCGGTAACCTGAATGCCGCTGTGCGGTGCCTAATGGCTCAAGCAATACAAGAAGAAACCATAGTAAGTCATGTCATAGATGAAAACCTTTAATTTTGCTTGTTGACCGTTTGAAAAAATAACTTCTTTATACCCGCTTAACGCGATATCTGCATCGGTGCCAACTTTGACTGACCTACTCACACCACTCTGTATCAAGGGCTTGACGCTGCGCAACCGCATAGTTTACCCGCCGATGCAGACTGGGCGAGCCAGTTTCCAAGGCGAAGTTACCGAAAGACTCATCAATTTTTACGGTCGCCGCTGTCAATCCGTAGGGCTACCCATTGTGGAGCACGCGTACATTTCTCCCTTAGGCAAAATCGGACCTAAACAGCTTGGAATCTATAGCGATAAACTCATTCCTGGCTTTGAAAAGCTTGCAGAAAGGTTGCACTCTGTTGAGGCGCCAGCGGTTGTGCAAATCAGCCATGCAGGGGCGATAGCGATCCAAAAAGTCATAGGAGAAAAGCCGGTGGGTCCCTCGGAGCGCGATAAGAACCGTATGCTAGAAAAAACCGAGCTCTACGAGTTAGCAGAGGATTACGCGTTGGCTGCTGAGCGGGCAGTCAGCGCTGGGTTTGATGGCGTGGAACTCCATGGAGCCCACGGCTACCTGCTAAACCAGTTCTTCACCCCGCTGCTTAACAAGCGAGAGGACGAATTCGGAGGCTCCTTGGAGAACCGCATGCGTTTCCCGTTGATGGTGGTGGAAAAAGTGCGCAAGCGCCTCAGTAGCGATTTATTGCTTCTATACCGTTTGGGTTCGTATGATTTATCGCCCAGAGGCAACCAAATAGACGCTGGTGTTGAGTTTGCTAAGCGACTCCAAGCAGCCGGCATCGATCTTTTGGATGTCTCGGGGGGTATGTGTGGCAGTAACCCTAAGCAGTTGGATGGCAAGGTAGTTGGTTATTTTGTTTCTCAGGCGGAAGCGGTTAAGGCGGCGGTTAGAGTGCCTGTGGTGGGAGTCGGAGGCATAACCGACGCTGTCTATGCTGATGGTTTAGTTCGTGATGGGAAAGCGGATTTAGTTGCCGTTGGTCGTGCTATCTGGCATGACCCTGAATGGGCGCAGAAAGCAATCCAAACTCTCAGACCGGAAAACAAAAAAACGCTGGACCGCAACTAACAAACAAAAATATAATCTTTTAAATCTGGCAACTTATTCAGGAAGTCGCCTCCATTGAACCCCGCCAGACATATCAACTGCTGAATTAAGAATATTCAGGGTTTAGCTAAGTCGAGAGAGTCGTGGATCAGCTGGTACAGTAGTTGTTTAGTCAGATCAATCTTCACAACGCGATAAAAACTTTTTTATTAATACGTTGACAACCTGCGCTGTATGGTGATGTTTATTTTATCCTTCACGATCAATAACACTGATTTTTTAGCTAACATAAATTAATTGTTGTCATCTCACAGACTAAAGTTGCAAGCGAAATGAGGATAAAGAAAAATTAGATATTTTTTAGTTGATTAATTTTCAATAATAAGTAAGGGATTATGCCTGCGCTCCATTTAGAAAAGAAGTTGTGGTATATGCTTTTCCTCTTCTATTTGCAGGACTTTTTTTACTTCTCTAAACGCCTTTAGCACGTTTAGCCCTCTTTGTGAAATAGCGTAAACAACTCTCTCTTTCGCCAATAAACGCTCTTCCACAAGATTATTCTTTATGAGAAAATCAAGCTGCTCTTTGAGAACGCTACAATTAACATTCGATTTGTACATTATATGAGTCAGTTTGAGTGGTCCCTTAATCGATAAAATATCAAGTATATCCAGATAAATCTCTAATTTTGAGCGTCTCATTGTGGCACTTCCTGTGATACTTCCAATCCAGTAATTACTTCAAGCTCAAAGGGATTTTTTTTATTGAAGACTAGAAGTCTATTTTCAAATGCCGTAACTAAATCGTCTATCAAGATTTTCTGGGTCGGTTTTGGAAGTCCTTTAATTTCATTAGAAAGACTTCTGTACATCTTTGCTTTAAGGGATTTTCTGTTTTGTTTCATTTTCCTTCACTTATGGGGGGTTGCTGTTGAATATATCTACATTATATAATATCTTTATGAATTGTAAATTCATATTCAGCTTTTTTTCGAGAATTTCTCCATTAAAATGAAAAAAAGAATCGTTGCATGTCGTTTGACTCGGCGGAAACAATGCGAAACCTAGACTTTCAATGATGAAATGGCTGAAATGAAGTTTTGACGTCTTTTATAGAGTCTGTGTTTTTTGCTAAAAATCTTGTCTTCTGCAATATCTCTCAACTGTATCTTTAGCAAAAATACATTTGTTTTTAGGTTAAAAATATCGCTTATCTTTCTTCAAAATATGAGTTGGCAGGGGCAAAAGTGGACCGAGCGGGATTTGAACCCGCGGCTTCCGCGTTGCGAACGCGGCGATCATACCAGACTGATCTACCGGCCCATTCAGCCGCAAACAGTCGTATACTAACAAATTTAAGCTTTCGGTCCCAACAGCCTCACGTTCTTTGATTCATGGATTTGAAAGCTTGTTTTTTCTTCATTATTTTATATAAAAAGAAAGTCAATCAACCCCTATTAGCCCGCAAAGTGGTTGGCTGAAAAATTTATAAGAAGGTCTTATTTACGAGAGAAACTGAAAAAATTATCCGCAAAATAAAAGAAAAATTTTGGTGTAAGCCAAAAGGCTTACTTAAACAGAGATTTAGAGCCGTTTTATGTAACGGTTTACTTCCCATTCGGTGACCTGGGTGCGATAAAGGTCCCATTCATAGCGTTTCTCTTTGAGGAAGTTCTCAAAGGCAACTGGGCCGAGGGTTTCCTTCATTAACTCGCTGCTTTCAAGCTCATCAAGGGATTCCTTGAGGTTCTCAGGCAACGAAACAATGCCGCGTTGGCGTCGTTCTTCGTAGGTCATGTGGTAAACGTTTAGCTCTACAGCATCTCCGGGGTCAATCTTGTTTTTAATGCCGTCAAGACCTGCAGCCAGCAGAACAGCGAACTGGAGGTATGGATTGCCTGCACCGTCTGGGCAGCGGATTTCCATTCTTGCCGCATTCTTTCTTCCGCCAAAGTTAGGTACACGGATAAGTGGGCTTCGGTTTTTATGTGCCCAAGCCAAATAGACGGGTGCTTCGTAGCCTGGTACGAGTCGTTTGTAGCTGTTTGGCCAGCTGTTTAGTACAGCGGCCATTTTGCGTCCGTGAGCCAGTTGACCGCCGATATAGTTGCGTGCAAGATCAGACAGGTAGCCTTTAGCTGCGTCTTCAGCATAGAACATGTTCTGAGTCATGTCTCTGTTCCAGAGGCTCTGGTGAGTGTGCATGCCACTTCCGTTTATGCCCTGGAATGGTTTAGGCATGTACGTTGCTATGTAGCCGTTGCGTGCTGCGACAACTTTTCCGCACATCTTCATGGTGATTGCACGGTCAGCAGTGTCCAGCGCTTCGCCGTATTTGAAGTCGATTTCGTTTTGACCCAAAGCAACCTCGTGGTGGCTAATTTCAATTTCAATACCGAAAGCCTCTGCTGTGTCAGCGATTTCGCGACGCAAGTCGTCGGTTAAGTCCCCGGGGTGGAAATCAAAATAGCCTGCTAAGTCAATTGGTGTTGGTAAGCCGCCGGTTTCGCTTTCTTTGACGATGAAAAATTCAAGTTCAGGAGCACAAATGAATGTGTAACCTGCTTTATCGGCTTTCTCAAGTGCGCGTTCAAGGATGTAGCGGGGATCGCCTTCGAAACGTTTGTTTTGCGGAGTGTAAACATCGCAGATTAATCTCGCACTGGACCTCTCTTTTGGCCTCCAAGGCAGAACCGCAAAAGTGGACGGGTCTGGATAGAGAACCATGTCGGATTCTTCAATCGGCCTGTAACCGGTAATTGAAGAACCGTCGAAGGATTGCCCGTTTTCAAAGATGCTTTCAATATTCTTGGAGCTCACTGCCAAGTTTTTGAGGAAGCCGTTGATGTCGGTGAATTGTAGCCTAACAAACTTTATGTCTTGTTGCTGGATTTGTTGAATAACTTTTGTTACCTGTTCTTTCCAGGTTTGGTTTTTGAAATTTTTCATTTCTTTCCATGCCTCACTCTCATACTGGACATTTGATTTGATAGCATTTATGTTTGAATGTATTTAAGTTTTAGTGCGAGAAGTTATGAAAACTGCATAAGTATTCACCTCACAGGTTAAGCATTGAAAATTTAATCAATAAAACGCCTTTTTTTTATACAAGAATGCAGTTCATGGGTAAAATAAGAATAAGAAAAATGTGCAAAAGTGATGTTTTCTTAGCTTTTCACACGCGTTTGTCCAGCCGCCTGAACGCGATTTTATTTAAATATTATTGTTTTTTCCAACCAGCTTACACTAGGGACAGAGATAGTTTAGTATTTTTTATCTTCAAATTATCGATCATTAACCAAAAAAATTGAATCTTTACAAAAGAACTATAACGCTACCGTTCACGACGCAGAAAATCACCTAAATCCAAAACATGCCTAACCGCAACACTCGCATTTGAATCGATAGTACCACTCCGAAATGTCCCAAAACCCAAGCATTCACCGAATTCATTCATAACTATTGTTGCCGTACCCTTCTTTGTGACTCCAAAAGTTCGCAGAATACCTTTTGTCAAGATGTCTCTTCCGCAAATAAACAGCCACGCTGCTTTCTGGTCCACCACCACACGGTTAGCCGCATGCTTAGATAGCATAGAAAGCAGGTTAAAGCTTGGAAAAAACTTTCCTTCTTTTGCCTTTCCCAGATAGATGCCTGCAACATAAAAGTCTGATAGCAAAACCTTTTTCAGGGATTCGTTTAGAAGGAAGTAGCGTCCGTTCTTTTCAACCGTTAACTCGGGGTTTAATGCGATTTTAACGCCGAATCTTTGCGCAAAGTCAGTGATGGTTTTAGATTTCATCGTTGCTGGCTCCGTTTTAATTTGCAAACAAAAAAGCCCTGTGTTTGGGCTGGCCAAACCCGTCTGCAATGTGCAACTGAACTGTCAAGATCTTTGCCGAAAACGTTTGTTAACCCTGGTGTACCATAGCAGTTTATTTCTTGAATCTCTACATCCAAGTTTTTGACGGCCCAATCCATGTTGAGCTCGTTCTCTTCGGGCTCAAGTGAACATGTCGAGTATACAAATTCGCCGCGTTCAGAGAGGCAATCCAATGCTTTGGTCAAAAGTTCCCTTTGAAGAGCTGCGTTTCTTTCCACATCTCTTATTGTGCGGTTCCTAAACCAGGCCTTATCCGCTGCATAGTTGCCCGAGCATGGTGCGTCAAGGAGAATGCGGTCAAATGTTAAGCTAAGTTTGGCGGCTTGGCGTGCATCAAGGAGGTATGCCGCGGTGTTGGCGACCCGGCACCGTTCAAGTTGGTTCCCCAATGCTAAAAGTCGACGTTTATCAACATCAAGTGCAACGATCACACCAGTGTTTTCCATGGCATCGGCAATTTGGATGGTTTTTCCTCCAGGTGCGGCGGCGCAGTCAAGCACTTTTTTGCCCTTCAGAGCGCAGAATACGGTGACGGGTAGTTGTGCGGCGGCTTCCTGAATCGAGTACAACCCAAGGAGGTACTCGGCTGTTGCACCCGGGGAGACCTTAGAGTTTGCCACCCAGTAACCGTTCGGTAGAAATGAAATTTTTTCGAGCTGTACCCCCAACTTTGAGAGGCGTTCCACTATGTTTTTGCCTTTGCTGTTTGTGCTGTTAACACGGATTGCTTGCCGCAGTTGAACTTCGCGATGCTGCCAGCCGAGTTGGCGGTAGCGGTCTGTGAAGAATTCTTTTCCCGACATCAGAGGAAAACGTGTTTTGCAATCATAAAAGCTTTTCAAGCTCCAAAGCATTTTGGGACTGTGACAAAGCTTTTCTGTGAGAAAAGCGAACTATACAATTGGTCTCTATGTCTAAAATTGTTCGTGTAGGCGTAACTTTCCCACCTGAACTACTAAAAGACTTTGATGAAATCACTCAGAAAATGGGGTATGAAAGCCGAAGCAAAGCCATCCAAGACGCCGTGCGCCTCTATGTTTCCGAACGTAAATGGCTCCAAGAGGAAGCCGCCATTCAGACAGGCGTTATTTTGATGGTATACGACCATGAAGTTCGAGGATTAGAAAGCGACTTGACCGAGCACCAGCACCACCATCACAACATTATCTCCTCAACTATGCATATTCACTTAAACCAAACAGACTGCCTCGAAGTCATAGCCGTAAGCGGCAAAGGCTCAGAAATCCGCCATCTAAGCAACGAATTGACGACGCGGCGAGGAGTAAAAATCCTAAAAGCCATGATAGTAAACGTCTAAGAATTAACGGCAAACATCTTTTCCAATGAAGCCTTAGCTTTTTTAGCCACTTCATCGGGCACTTTTACTTCATTCTTTTCGTCTTTGAGCGCTTCATAAACGCGTTCAAGAGTTGTTAACTTCATGTTTGGACAAACTGCTCCGTCGTAAGCTAAATAGAACTTTTTGCTCGGGTTCTCCTTGATTAGTCTATGCAGGATTCCACCTTCGGTGCCAACGATGAATTCTTTAGCGGTAGATTCTTTTGCGTAGCGGCACATTTTTGATGTGCTACCTACAAAGTCTGCCGCATCACGCATTTCTTTGCTGCATTCAGGATGCACCATCACTATGGCCTCCGGATGCTGCAGTTTGATTGCTTCTACGTCTTCGGGTTGGAAAAGCAAGTGGGTAGGGCAAAAACCATCTGCTGGGATCGGGATTACTGTTTTGCCTGTTTTTTCAGCGACATATTCCGCGAGATTGCTGTCGGGGCCGAACAGGATGGTTTCGGAATCCAGTGATTTGACGACTTCAACGGCATTGGCGCTTGTGCAGCAAACGTCGGCTTCGGCTTTACAGCTGGCTAAAGTGTTAACGTAGAGCACTACAGGCGCATTTGGGTACTGTTTTTTGGCGCTTCTAATCTCGTCGACTGTAAGCATCTGCGCCATTGGGCAACGTGCACCTATACAAGGTAAGAGAACTTTCTTTTTAGGGTTAAGTAAAACTGCGGATTCAGCCATGAAGTCCACGGCGCAGAAAACGATTATGTCTGCATTTTTTTCCTGCATAGCTTTTTTTGCAAGCTCGATGCTGTCACCTACGTAGTCGGCGATGTCTTGGATTTCCGGGCGTTGATAGTTATGTGCAAGTATGATAGCTTTTTTCTGTTTTTTGAGCTCTAGTATTTTATGTGTATACTCCATCTTTTCGCCCAGTTCAGAGTGGTGAAAAGAAACAGGTTTAGTTATATAATATATGTTTTTGGCTGTTTTTGGGGTGCTTTATCCTTAAAAAGAGAAAATACTAAATCACGTCCAATTTTGTTAATCAATGGTAAATTCAGATGATTAAGGATAGGAATTGACGTTGCCGAGTTTTTGACGGTTCTTTTTGAAAAATTCCCTAAACGATGCCGTCAAAACGTAGTTCTCTACTTCATCAAGTGGCACCCAGCGCAAAACTTCAGCGTCGCTCGCCGCAGCCGCCTCACCCTCCAAGACCTCAACAAGGAAGTCTATTATCACGTAGTGGTACTTCACAATCCCCTCAGTATCCACTTCGACATTATCCACAACATCAACAAGTCTGGGATTCTGAACAGTTAAACCTGTTTCCTCTTTGGCTTCTCGGATAACGGTTGCTTCAAGGTGTTCACCCAACTCCACCAAGCCGCCGGGGATGCTCCACTTACCTCTTCCGGGGTCGTTGCCCCGCTTGATAAGCGCGAGTTTACCCTCTTTAACTACGATCACGCCTATGCCTACGACTGGCTGGTCAGGGTAGAGTCGTTTCATTTAGAACACAATTGGGTTATGTTGATTCTGCCTTAAAACCTCTCTGGATAAGCCCCTAAAGAAATATCAAAAAAAGAAAAGAAAAAAGTTTTACTCATAGCGCAATGCGTCTACTGGCTTAAGTTTTGAGGCTCGCCACGCTGGGTACAAAGCAAAGATCACTGAAACGCCGATGCCAAAGCCAAAAGCCCCTATGATGACGTCGGGAGTTAGTAGTGGGGTGATGGCAAAAGCTGAGCTGCCTCCCATTAGGGCGCCGCTGCCAAGAAGGGTAGCTGTAACGTTTGCCAATCCCCATCCCAGCACTATGCCGACTATTGCACCCATAAAGCCGATGATGACTGATTCGCCAAGGAAAATAGTAAGCACAGTTCGACTCTTCATGCCCAACGCCTTAAGGATCCCGATTTCGCGGGTACGCTCAATCAGTGATACAATCATGATATTCATTATGCCTATGCCTGCAACGAGCAGTGAAATCGCAGCAATCCCCCCCAGAAACAGCTGTATAGTTCCGAACACGGTTGAGAGCAGGCTTAGAACTGCGGTTGATGAGATGACGCTTACTTGGTCGCTGAAGTGGTTTGTAATGATTTTGGAGACGGTGCTGATGGTTGCGTTGTCGCTGTTTCTCAATTTGACGATGATCATGTCGACTTGATCTGTTCCGAGGAAGCTCTGAGCTTTCTCAATGGGGATGTATACACCTGTGTCTGAGGGTCCACCGATACCGAATCCACCGATTTTCTCTAATACACCCACCACATTGGCTGTGTAGGTCTCGTTCACTGGGGGAAGGATGGTGGCGTTTGTCCATGTTACGTTGATTTGGTCGCCTGGATTGAAGAATATAGTTCCATTTTGTCCCGGCTGATTGACTCGGGAACCAACTATAGCGTCATCTAATGCTGGGTTGCTGGGGATGGCGCCTGACTGTGCAACAAACGTGGTTTCGTAGACATTTGCGTAGTCATTAAACTTGACGCCGTAGATGGTGACTGTACGGTTTAGGTTCTCACTTGAGATGTAGCCGCCATGGCTCATGATAGCGACTGAGGACTTTATATCCGGTGATAGGGCATTGATTTCATCAGTATAGTTTGCATAGAGACTAAAACCTGAACTGTCGCCTCCTCCACCTCCAAAAGGGTCACCTGCATTGCCGCTTCCACCGAAACCGCCAAATCCTCCAGCTCCGCCACTGCTAGCAGTCACAATTAAAGTATTTGCGGATAGACCCTGGTTAAGCTGAGTTGTTATAGTCGCCTGTAGGCCCTGTGTTATCGAAAGCAAAGCTACAATTGCAGCTATACCAATAATAACACCAAGTGTTGTAAGAGCAGCTCGAAGTTTACGAAGTTTAATAGCACTAAAAGAGTAACTAAAAATGTCAAAAGCCCGCATTTTAGGTCACTTTTTCCTCCAGAATTTTACCGTCAAACATCTGCGTAGTGCGTTTTGCTTCATGGGCGAGTTTCTCGTCGTGCGTTACCATTATGATGCTGACTCCGTTTTCCTTGTTCAATTTGTAAATTAGTCCCATAACATCGCTTGCGGTTTTTGAGTCTACGTTTCCAGTAGGTTCGTCAAGTAGCAAAAACTTAGGGCTGTTCGCAAGAGCGCGGGCGATGGCAACTCTTTGCTGCTGTCCGCCGCTGAGTTCTGAGGGTTTATGGTTGATGCGTTCTTTTAATCCCACGGTCTCCAGGAGTTCAATTGCGTGTTTTCTTCGTTGACTTTTGCTGGTGTTTGCGATGGACATAGCGAGTTCTACGTTGTCGCGGGCAGTTAACCTTGGAATTAGGTTGAAAAACTGGAAAACAAAGCCGATACGCAAGCGTAGGTCTGCTAGTTGGTTGTCGTTTAGTTTGCTGATGTCTACACCATCGATTAAAAGAGTTCCAGCTGTTGGCTTGTCCAATGCGCCTATGAGGTTAAGCATGGTTGATTTCCCGCTTCCTGACGGACCAAGAATTGAGACAAAATCTCCGTTTTCAACTCGGAAGTTTACACCACGGAGTGCCTCCACCGGAACTTTACCGAGCATATATGTTTTTTTGACGTTAAATGCTTCTACAACTGGCACAGTTGTTATTGACATAAAAATACCTCTTCTTCATGGTCAAATGAAATTAATCTGAGATATAAGTGCTAGTCTAATCCAAAAAAAGAAGGGGCGGCAAGTTTTTGAAAATTAGCCCAAAAAAACCCAACGAAATAAAAAAAGACGCTTATCAAGAAACCTAACCAAGAAGAATAAATTAAAAAATCCGGTGAACCCAAACCACGAATACATCCAACCAAATAGGTCGTACACTGTTTCCTATCGCCATAGCCGTATTAATCCTAATCATAATTCTATTTGCCTCCGTTCAATTAATCAAATTCAAAACCCCAACATGCGAAGTACAAATAAGCGACAACTCTTATGACATAGAAACAACTTATACAACTGACAAATACGCCGAGAAAGCATAATATACATCAAGGATAAACCTAAGAAAACAAAATAATCGATCTCATTATCAAAAACCAACCCTTTCCTAATCAACGATGGCAGCGAGAACAACATAGGCATTTACTATAATATTATAGTAAAAGGACAGTTTGGCAAGGGCATTGACTGGAAAAAACTAGCCAGCATACAAAATTTACCCTGCTTCAAATTCAGATACACCATATCATTAAGTATTGGGGTGGGGACTACCGTAATCCATGCTCTGCTTAATGTAAATCGACTTCCAAGTCCAAGCAATAATAGGCTATTAACATCTATGTGGGCTTCCATGGGTCTTCCAGATTACTGCTCGTAGGTGCATTGCAAATGCTTTTATGAGGAAAAAAGCGATTGGAGCAACACTGAAATCCTTGAAATTTCAAATAAATCATATCTTTCTTAAAACTCAACACTAAAAACTTACACAGCCCAAACTAATATAGCGGAAAATGCACCTACCACTACATATTAATTTACAGGAGCTACCGCGCTAATTGTCATATACATTTAACATCCCAGTTCGAAACAACATCAAACTAAAAACAATAGTTGAAAGAATCCGCGGAGACAAAGAACTGCAAGCTTACTGGCGATGCTGCAACGTCATGGCTATTGAACGCATGGGCTACACAGACCACGGTCCCACACACGTTAAAATCGTTGCTAACATTGCTCTTAAACTCCTTAGAATTCTGATAGAAAAGAACCTTATCAAGCCAAGTATAGTTGAAAACTATGGGTTAGAAAATGACGACGCCGAAGTCGTAATCGTTCTAGGTTCAGTTATGCATGATTTGGGTATGTGTGTTCAGCGTCGAGACCACGAGAAATACAGCGCTATATTAGCGTACGACATACTCCAATCCATCTTAGCTCCCACTTATACTGAAGAGCAGAAAGCCATCGTAACCTCTGAGGTACTTCACGCTATCATCACCCACGAACAGCCCCCCAGCCAAGAACCCGTTAACCGTATCTTAACCAAAGAGGCCGGAATAGTGTGCATTGCAGATGCACTGGATATGGAGGCTGGCAGAGCTCGAATACCTTTCCAAAGTGGTAAAGTTGATATCCACGCCGTCTCTGCATTAAGTATCGAAAAAGTCGAGGTTGAAGTAGTTGAAAATCAAACTAAACCCATTAATATCCTAATCAAAATGTCGAACTCTGCAGGCATCTTCCAAATAGACGAACTTCTCAAACCCCGCATCCAAAAGTCAGGCTTAGAACAGTTCTTCCATGTTGTAGCGATGATTACCGGCGAAAGAGAGAACCGCATTATCGAAAAATTCGAGATTTAGCTTCATGAGGTAAAACGAGAAGTGATTTATCAGTATGATATTGTAATTGTCGGCGGCGGAATAAGCGGCTTATACGCTGCCTTGACAGCAGCCAAAAATAACTGCAAAGTAGCAGTCGTAAGCAAAGTCCACGTAACCCGCAGTCATTCTGTGGCCGCACAGGGCGGCATCGCAGCGTCGCTTGGCAATGAGGAAGAGGACAGTTGGGAGTGGCACTTCTATGACACAGTAAAAGGCGGCGACTACTTAAGCGACCAAGACGCCTGTGAAATCCTCGCCAAGGAGGCCCCCCGCGCCATTTACGAGCTTGAACACATGGGTACACCGTTTAGCCGCAATAAATCAGGTAAAATCAATCAACGCCGCTTTGGCGGTCACACAAGAAACTTTGGTGAAGCACCCGTACGTCGTGCCTGCTACGCTTCGGATAGGACAGGCAGAACCATTTTCGATGCAGTTTATGATCAGTGCAACCGCTATGGTGTAGACTTCTACAATGAGGTTTTCATCCAACAACTGCTGTTTGCTTCTGACTCTTGCTGTGGCGTCGCCGGTTATGACCTAAAAAACACTACGCCCCAAGTTTTTGAGGCTAAAGCAATAGTGTTGGCGACAGGTGGCTGTGGAAAAATCTACAAAATAACCAGCAACGGCTTCGCCTCCACCGGCGATGGCTTTGCGGTGGCGTTTGATTCTTTTCTATCACTAGAAGATATGGAGTTTGTACAGTTTCACCCCACAGGGATCTATGGTTTAGGCATACTAATTAGCGAAGCCGCAAGGGCCGAAGGCGGCGTCCTGCGTAACAGTTCAGGCGAGCGATTTATGGAACGCTATGCTCCCACATTGAAGGATTTAGCGCCGCGTGACATCGTGTCGCGGGCTATCATGCAGGAAATCAAAGAGGGTAGAGGCATTGACGGCAAAGACTACGTCCACCTCGACCTAACGCCGCTTGGCAAAGATCGCCTATACGCCAAACTCCCTGAAATCACTGAGTTTGTTAAAACCTACTTAGGCATTGACCCCTCAGATGCTTTGATTCCTGTTGCACCCACTTGCCACTACATGATGGGCGGAATCCCAACCGACACTGTTGGACACGTTTTAGCTAACTCTGCTGGTGCTGTTGTGCCGAGTTTGTATGCGGTTGGAGAATGCGCCTGCGTCAGTGTGCACGGCGCTAACAGGTTAGGCTGTAACTCGCTAATTGACCTTGTTGTTTACGGTAAACGGGTAGGTGAAAGTGTCATGCGCGACGTTGTAGGCAAAGTTTTTCCGCTGGTGCCCCAGCAGGCTGAAAGTGTTATAGCAGCCAAAATTGCAGGTTTGCTTGAATCAAGCGGCACTTGCTGTGTTGCTAAACTGCGGGATTGTATGCAGCGGTTGATGACAGAGAAAGTTAGTGTCTTCCGAGATGAAGCCTCCCTCACTCAGGCACTAGGAGAGCTTCAAACATTAAAGCGGCACTTCAAAAACATTGGATTAACCAACAAAAGCCACATTTTTAACATGGAGTTACAGGACGCTTTTGAGTTGGGTAACATGCTTAGCCTAGCTGAAGTCATCGTCACCTCAGCGTTGGCACGCAAAGAAAGCCGTGGGGCTCACTTCCGAAGTGACTACCTCGAACGCAACGACAAAGAGTGGTTCAGGCACACGCTTGCTAAACAGACCCCTTTTGGCTTGGACTTAACTTACAAGGCGGTTTCGGTTACTCGATTTGTGCCGCAGAAGAGGAGGTACTAAAATACAAATCAAACTACGCATATACCGCTTCAATCCAATAACCGACGCTGAACCGCATTACGACACGTTTAATGTGGAGGCTGATGCGTCGGAGCGGCTGCTGGACTGCCTTAACCGCGTTCGCTGGACTCAGGATTCGACGTTGGCTTTTCGGATGTCTTGTGCGCATGGAATATGTGGCAGCGACGGCTTAACCATAAACGGCACAGCAGCGTTGGCATGCCAGAAACTCGTTAAAGAATTTGATACAAAGCAAGAAATTGTTGTTGAGCCGCTGCGGTATTTCGAGGTGGTTAAGGATCTGATTGTTGATTTGGAGCCATTTTTTGTGCGAATAAAATCAATAATGCCAAACCCGCCAAACCTCGTAAACTCAATAGCAGCGGTGGAGGTGGAGCGGGAACGGCTGCAAACTCCAGAGGAGAGAGCGCAGTTTGATGATGCAATCAAATGTATTCTCTGCGGCTGCTGCTACAGTGGATGCCCAGTTATGACTGAGCAAGACGATAAATTTCTGGGTCCAGCAGCTGTGTTGCGTGAGCACCGCTACATCTTTGACTCAAGAACTCCTGATGTAGAAGCCCGATTAGATATCCTGAAGAAGCCGCATGGCATCTGGGGTTGCAAAAGCTACTACGTCTGCACCCTTGTTTGTCCCAAAAAAATCCGAGTAACAGAAGCTATTTTGCGTACTAAAAAGAAAATTATATCTACCCAGTAAACCCAAACTCAGTAGCAAGGACGAGAATTGCGCATGGAAACCAGAAGAGAAGTTGATCCGCTTGGCGAGAGGTTTATTCCAAAAAACGCTTACTATGGCATTCAAACCGACAGGGCAGTAGAGAATTTCCCTGTTAGCGGGCTTAAAGCGCCGATTCAAATCATCAAGGCGTATGTTTTGATTAAGAAATCCGCTGCAACTGCCAACATGGAGGTTGGGTGCCTAGACAAAAAAATCGGCAAAGCCATAATCAAAGCCGCCGACGAAGTTCTCGCAGGCAAACTCGTTGATCAGTTCGTTGTAGATGTTTTCCAAGCTGGCGCAGGAACCAGTTTCAACATGAACACTAACGAAGTTTTAGCTAACCGTGCGCTGGAATTGTTAGGTAAAGAAAAGGGCGATTACAAGTCTGTTGGCCCAAACGACCATGTCAATATGGCGCAATCTACTAATGACACTTACCCTACGGCGTTGCATGTCTCAGTTTTGATGGCTCTTCCACAATTGTTGGAGGCACTAGATGACCTCGCAGGAGCTTTTGAGAAATTGGCTAAGAAAAACGAGGGTGTACTCAAGTCGGGCAGAACCCACCTTCAAGACGCAGTGCCAGTTACGGTTGGACAGGAATTCGGTGCATACGCCTCATCAATACGGAACTGTGCTTATGAGCTTCGTCGCAGAAAAGAAAATCTCTATTCTGTCGCTTTAGGCGGCACCGCTACCGGAACAGGCGCAAACAGTCACCCAAAATACAAGCAACTCGCAGTAGCCGAGCTTGCCAAACTCACCGGTTTTCCGCTTAAACCTGCCGTAAACAACTTTGAAGCACTGCAGAGTCAGAGGGCTGCACAAACTGTTTCCAGCGGCTTAAAAGAACTTGCTTTGGAACTTATCAGAATCGCAAATGACCTGCGGCTTCTCTCAAGCGGCCCAACGACAGGTCTCAACGAAATTACCTTGCCGCCGGTGCAGCCTGGAAGCTCGATTATGCCTGGCAAAGTTAACCCCGTCATGGCGGAGTGCCTTGACATGGTTGCTTTCCAAGTTGTTGCCTGCGATGTGGCTGTCGGGTTGGCTGTGCAAGCGGGGCAGATGGAACTAAATGTTATGATGCCTTCAATTGCCTATAATATGTTATTTAGCATACAAATTCTTGGCAACTATCTGCCAGTGTTCACCAAACGTTGTGTTATGGGTATAACGGTGCATGAGAAACGCTGCGAACAATTTCTCGAAAAAAATCCCTCGCTTGCTACGCTTCTGGCGCCCAAAATCGGCTATTTAGAGGCAGCAAAAATTGCTAAACAAGCGCAGGCAGAGAACCGCACCGTCAAAGACGTAGCCATTGAGAAAGGCATATCAAAAGAGGAGCTGGAACAAGTTTTAAGCCGCAAAAACCTTCTAAACGAGCAATGACTGTCTTCAACAGACCCTTTTTACAGTAGTTCATTTTGCTTTCTTGTTGTTATTTTTTGCTCAACCAGTAGCAAGCCATCAGTTGCAAGACTAAAAAAGCATCCACCACAAAAATCTCGAGAAGTTGTTGTGCAAACAAAAAACGCCAACAACAAATAAAAAAGAAATTCCAACTCTCAAAATGATGTTGCTTGGAGAGTTGGTCACAGGAGCTGAGCGAATTTACCTTTTCTTGTTAACCTTTTGTCATCGATTAAACCCTTTTAAGCAAGTAAAAACTATTGTAAACAAATCTGATAATCGAGGCATAAGTGTTTGGGAAAGAAAAAAGTCTTAAGCGAAGGCTCAATAAACGAAGCAGTTGTTCCCAGAGAAGGGGAAGTTCTCGGAATAGTTACAAAACTGCTGGGCTTTGACCGCATTATGGTTAAATGCCAAGACGGTGCAGAACGCCTATGCCGCATACGGGGTAAAATGAAGCGCCGCGTCTGGATACGCGAAGGCGACATCGTCATTGTTGCCCCATGGGACTTCCAAACAGATACTCGCGGAGACGTTACATGGCGTTACACTCACGCACAAGCAGAGAACCTGCGCCGCAAAGGCCTCCTAAATATTTAACCATATTTTGTTGTCTATTATGCAAAAATTAACTTGTTTATCGGAGCCAAACATTATTGTTTACAAGATTTCGGTGATTTTCTATGTCTAACCGCGCTCGCGAACGCCTTGGCCGAAGGGAACGCTTCATTGAGCGCCGCGATAAAATCCGTATTCACAACCGCACTGATGAACGCGCCACTGTGGAGGAGGTTTTTGACCAAACCACCCGCCTCGTAGTTTTCGATTTGCTCAACAGCGGCATAATTTACGAAGTCAACGGTGCGGTGTCTAGTGGCAAAGAAGCAAAAGTGTACTGGGCAACCACCAAAGAGGGCAAAGACCTCGCAGTCAAAATTTATCTAACCAGCTCAGCCGAATTCAAGAAAGGTATGGTCAAATACATAGAGGGTGACCCAAGGTTTCAAAATATTAAAAAGGACACCCGCTCGCTTATGTCAATCTGGGCACAGAAAGAATTCCGAAACCTGCGAGAAGCAGCCGAAGCTAAGGTGCCTGTGCCTAACCCTGTCGCAGTCAAAAGCAACGTCGTTGTTATGGATTTTATTGGCGTAGCTGGGTCTCCTGCTTCGTCGCTTAAGGAGCAGCCACCAGAGAACCCTGAACGGGTATACAAGCTGCTGGTTACCTATGTTAAACGGCTCTACAGAAAAGCCAAACTGGTGCATGGCGACTTGAGTGAGTATAATATTATGATGTGGAAAGGTAAACCGGTGATTTTTGACCTTTCCCAGTCGGTTTCCATCGAGCATCCGATGGCGGATTTTATGCTTAATCGCGACTTAACTAATCTTAACCATTTCTTTAATCGCCTAAACGTTAAAATCACTCCAGTAGAAGAGTTACATAAGTTGGTAGTTGGAAAATAATGTCCGGTTTAGACACCTTTGTACGTATCCCCAAAGACCGCGTCGGCACACTAATCGGCCCTGAAGGCAAAGTTAAGGCTGAAATAGAATCCCGACTCGGCGCAAAACTAGATGTTGACACTGAAGGCAGCATCGCCATAACGTTAACTGAGAAAGCTCGAGATCCCAGTATGCTGCTTAAAGCCAAAGATGTTGTGATGGCAATTGGCAGAGGCTTTAATCCTGAAACTGCTTTTCGTCTTATCCGAAATGAAGATGACATTTTTGATTTAGTTGATTTGCGTTTGGTTTTTGGTAGAAGTGAATCCGATATAAGGCGCGTTAAAAGCCGAATAATCGGTTCGGATGGTAAAACCCGCAAGTTAATTGAGGAACTTTCTGAAGCAGATGTGGTGGTTTATGGGCACACAGTGGGCATAATTGGCAGCTTTGAGCAAGCTGATACTGCGCACAACGCGGTTCAGATGATTATTGAGGGTTGCCAGCATCACACAGTCTACAGATATCTACAACGCAAACGCACTGAGCTCAAGAAAGAGAAGATGCAGCTTTGGGAGAAACCGCGCAAATAGCTTTTTCTTTTCTCTATTTTTATTTAATAGCTTCATCTCCAGGTGAGAAGACGCTTGGTTTAGCGGATATTTTTTATCCTAAGATGCACAAAAACATTCGAGATTAGTCATTGAGTCAAACAAAAATACTAAAATTCAACATTCCAGCAGTTGAGGAATCGCTTCTTAACGTGGAGCAGAACTGGACCAAAATAGATGACAGCTTAGCATATGAGAAGATTGGACGACGCGACACACCCTTTGACTCTGTAGTCCGAACGCGCATGATGAGTGCTTACATACACCTTGACGCCTTGCTGCGGGTTGGCGTAGAACCCTTCTCTTTGGACAGCATACCGGCAATGCTTGAATTAAACAACCTTGTGCATTTTGGGCGCGACTGGGACCTACGGTTACAATACCACAAAGCGATTTTGGCAACCTCCGACAAATATTATAGTCAAATTGAACCCATACAAAAATGGTACAAAAAACATATGAAAAATCAGCCTCGCCCCATAAAAGTCGCCGCAGAAATATATGTTGCCATACTCGGACAACCTCAGCTATTCATAGAGGGTAACCACCGCACGGGTAGTCTCATAGCCAGTTGGATAAGCATGTATTATGGCCGTCCTCCGTTTGTGCTTAGCACGGATAATGCGGTTGCGTATTTTAGGCCGTCTGCGGAAATCAAAAAGTTCGCTAACAAATCAACCTGGCGGGGTAGGTCTAAGTTGCCTAAATACCGTCGTTGTTTTAAGGAGTTTTGGGAGACTCATATTGATTTCAAATTTGTTGAGGGTGGCAAACCCAAAAAGTAGTTCAGCTTTGATTTGTGAATCGGCGTTTAACTGAAATTACTGACAGGTTGAGGCGGCTTTTGTTCTGATAGATTTGGGCTTCAAAAAAGTGGTTGTAAGTGAGCTCTTATGGAGCAAACTCAACATTCAAGTCAAACCTTGAAAGCTGTTATCATCTGCGTCGTCCGCACTCAAGTTTTTGTCATGTTCCATTTATATTGACCAATTGAGAGAGAAACTACAAGATTTAGGTGAGCAACATGAGTTCTATTGAAAAAATGCTATCTCGAAGAAGCGTCAGAAAATTCAAAGATGCTCCAGTAAGTGTTGAGATCATTAATAATGTTCTTGAAGCTGGACGGCAAGCGCCTTCAGCTACTAACAGTCAGCCTTGGCATTTTGTTGTTGTGAGAGATAACAAAGGAAAGGCTTCTTGTGATTTTCAAGGTTTTAATAGGTGGGTAATTGCAGCAGATTTTGTTATTGTTGGTTTTTATCGGCAATCTGAGGTAATTATTAAGAAATTGAGTTTAATGGATGTTACAATAGCTCTCCAGAACATGGTTATTGCAGGATGGGTTCAAGGGGTTGGTTCTTGTTGGATTGGTGCATTTGATGATGCGAAGCTCAAAGAGACCTTAAATTTGCCTGTTGATTCAACAATAGTTGGTGCGATTG
Source organism: uncultured archaeon (assembly GCA_963810275.1). Classification (GTDB taxonomy): domain Archaea; phylum Thermoproteota; class Bathyarchaeia; order Bathyarchaeales; family Bathycorpusculaceae; genus Bathycorpusculum. The sequence goes on along the minus strand of CAWENF010000010.1, from coordinate 42,303 downwards.
CTTTCGGCGTGCCAAATGAGAGTCCACGCCCGCCAAAAAAGAAACCAATAGATGAAATATTTCATTTTGACAAATGGTAAGAACGCGATTTACTTGTTTATTGTTCATGATACTTTGCAGGAATCTACTGCTGCTGTTCTACTAATTTGAATTCATTAGTTGGGAAAAATAGGCGGGCTCTTAGGTAGCATCTCATCTGTTTAGCTCAAGACGTACCTGAAACTTTTCATTAATACTACGTCACACTCTAGTGTGAACTAATTTTATTATTTGTAAAAGTTTGTGCTGCGAGTGAACATTGCTTATCCTGTTCTATTTATTAGACAAAATCATCAAATAGCTGGGCTTACATGAATATTGAACCGTTTTAGACGTGGCTGTGTGATTGTAGGTCCACAACAACACAAGCTTATAAGCCAATTTGAACCGCTAAGTAACTTGTTTGGAGTTGTGAATTTTTGAGTGCGATAGATCAAGTTATTAATTTTATTACTTCTGGAAGCATCGGCGGTATTCCACCATTGGTTATAATGATCATTCCATTTGCAATTGGATTGATTGTGGGTTATTTGGTTCATAAAATGCTAAAGATCGCTATTATAGCTGCTATTATACTGGTCGTGGTTGCTTACTTTGGGTTTTTCGGTTTAAGTCTTGGATCATTAAGTAATATTGCAGCCACATATGGTCCTATAGCAGTACAATATGGGGTACTTCTAATGGGTATGCTGCCACTAGGCTTAGGACTCATCGTTGGCTTTGTCATCGGCTTTGTATTTTCGTAAACAAAATTTTTAGGTCCTATTGAAAACTACTGGAAATCATTGAGTATAGGTGTAGATAAACACCAAAATTTGCGATAACGGAGGTTTGAGATTATTTCATGTGTTTATTATATATCGGAACCCTACAAAAATGTGGTGCTGCAAAAAAAGAAAAAGACAAAGCAATCTATCAAGTTATTCCATCTAGCACATCCGAATTCTTACATTGATGATAGGACCGCTACTTGGAAAGCATCGACCACGACTTAAGCGTACAACATTGTAATCATATAACCGTGGAAAAAAAACTTGCAATAAGAAATGGTCTGTTCTACTTATTAGAAGAATTCAACGAATAGCTGGACTTATCTTTTGAAAAAAATAGGTGGGCTCTTAGGGAGCACCTCATCTGTATAGCTCAGGTAAACCTGAAACTTATCATTAATGCTACCTCACACTCAAGATCCACATCATCCAATGTCTGCGGGGCCAGACTCGTCATCGCCCACCCACCACAAAACTTGCAGTGTCAGCCTTTAAACGTTCAGGTGCTCTAAAACGGCGTTTTAGGTTATGCTTTTGCGTTAAAGTTTAAAGCCTTCTATGCCAATACTTTACTAAAAAAATTCAGTGTGACTATATGCCGTTTTGCCGAAAATGTGGACGCCGCCTAGTAGAATACAGCGAGCACTGCACAGACTGTGGTACGTCAACAACCAGTCCAATCATCAAAGTGAAGAAACTAAACAAAAACTCTCCTGCCTCGTTTCTAATAAAACCAGTGGGGGGCTAAAGAAGGTAGCGAAAGCCTCGATCCCGTTTGTATCCACCATCTCGGTTAAGGAGGTTGCACCCCTAAAAACCGTTAAACCAGCAAAACCCATAATGCCTCCAAAGCCTGTTGCCTCCAAAAAACCTTTCTCTGTAACTAAACCAACTGCAGCCGTTCCACCAAAATCTGTAAACCCAGTCGTGGTTTATCCAAAAATTGAAATTAAAAAAAGTGATGTATCGCTAAGCGACGACTACGCTGCCAACCCACATGACTACGAAACCCAAGATTTTGATTTCAACCTCAAATGTGTCCGTGGACACTTCTTCGGGGAAGGCAAGCAGCTTCCGCTGTCCAAGGGCAAGCCGTTTTGCCCCAAATGCGGGGAACGATTACGCAAACCTAAGCGTAAGCAGTATATACGTAACGAACGCACCTTCGCCTAAACCCAGTTATAGGGGCACTTTTATTTTGTCTATAAAACGCGCCTGCAGCTTGGCGATTTTGGGTGCTATGACAGCTTGGCAGTAGGGTTCTTTTGGGTGCAGTTTGTAGTAGTCTTTGTGGTAGGTTTCAGCAGGATAGAATTTTGTGAGGGGCACGACCTCTGTGACTATGGGACGGTTCCAGATGCCTTCGCGGTTCAACTCGGCGATTAAGTCCTCAGCAGTTTTCTTCTGCTCGACTGAATTGTAGAAGATGGCGCTACGGTACTGGGTGCCTACATCTGCGCCTTGCCTGTTAAGCGAAGTTGGATCATGCATCGTAAAAAACACTTCCAGAATCGTTCGCAAATCAATGATTTTGGGGTCGAAGTGAATTTGCGCCGCCTCAGCATGCCCCGTTTTGCCAGACGAAACCTGCTCGTAAGTCGGATTCTCAACATTGCCGCCAGTGTAACCCGGCTCAATCCGCTCCACACCTTTTATGATGCTATATGCCGCTTCGGTGCACCAGAAACAGCCGGCTGCTAAAGTGGCAACTTCCAAATTCTTTTCGCCATTATTATTCATGTTAACGCCTCAAAATAACCTAAAGAACTGTGGGACCACATAATTTTATACTTATCCCATCTTTGAGTTTAAGTAAAAGCTGCGGCAACATTCGGCGCATTTTCGGGAACCACTTGAGTGATGTCCCAGTACTCAATGACTTTGTCGCCGCTGAAACGGAACAGATGCACTTGCCGTAAGCCCCCGTCAGTAGGCTGAGCACCTGAAAGAACTGTATAAACAGCAACTAAATCGACTTCAGCTATGACCTGGTGGATTTTTAGTTTAAAGTCGGCTGTTGAGCCAGTTATAATCCCCGCAGACCCCTTTTTTTGTACTGCAATCATTGCATTAGTTACTTCCTCCATGCCGCCAAGCGTGAAGGGATTGTGCGTTTTGCAGTCCGAAGAAAAAAACTTTAATCCTCCTTTGGGGTTTCCGGCAGCAATATAGCTTAAGAATTTGACTGCTGCTTCTTTTTGGAGTTTATGAGGGTCGTTTTGGGGGACATCAAAAAGTAGCTTGATTGACATGATTATCCAATTAAAAAGAAGATGAACACTCTATTTAAGAATAGAGATGCTTATGAGAAGCAAAATTCATTTTACATTCTCCTCTTGTTAGTCCTTATGAAGGTGCATACGTTGCAGACGGAAAAAGAAAAACCAAACAACCCGTTGCAGAAAATCAAAGTTACCCCTTTAGCCGCAGAAAGCCTTGGTGTCCGCTCGCTATGCACACTTGTAGAAACCCCTGACTTGGCGGTGTTACTTGACGCTGGAGTTGCGCTTGCCCCATACCGCTTCAGTCTGCCTCCACACCCCGTTGAGTTCCAAGCAATAGCCCGTCTTCGCCATGTCATTGCTGAAGCTGCGGACAAAGCATCCGTAACCACGATTAGCCACTATCACTATGACCACCACACGCCCAGCTTCGAGGACTGGGTCGTAAACTGGACCGAGGGCAGCGAGACAGCCAAACAAATTTACCGAGATAAATTGGTGCTCGCAAAAAACCCCAAAGAAAACATCAATGCAAGTCAACGACAGCGCGCATGGATGTTTCAAAAAACCACAGCAAAACATGCTGAATCTTTTGAGGCAGCAGATGGTAAAAGCTTCAAATTCGGCGACACAGCGTTGTCTTTTTCGGAAGCGGTCGCGCATGGCAGCGACGACTACCATTTAGGCTGGGTAACCATGTGCACAATAACTGTGGGTGAGGAGAAGTTCATGTTCGCCCCAGACGTGCAGGGTCCAATCTCAATGTACACAGCCGAGTTGATTTTGGCGGCTAAACCCGACTTGCTCATGGTGGGTGGTCCACCGACCTACCTTGAGGGCACAAGGGTGGATGTTCGCAAAATCTATCAGGCGCTTCTAAATCTTGAACGTATTGTAACGGTAGTGCCCACGGTAGTTGTGGAACATCATACCCTGCGGGATGAATTGTGGCGCCAAAAGCTTGTAGGTGTTTTTAAGAAAGCCGAAGAGAAGGGTCACCTTGTGATGACGGCAGCGGAGTATGCGGGAAAAGACAACATCTTCTTAGAATCCAAACGCAGAGAACTTTACTCTTTGCAGCCTCCATCAAAAGAGTTCATGCAATGGACTAAAACGCTAAATGAGAAAAAAATTCTAAAGCCGCCGATTTAACCCTTCAGTTAAAAAAAGAAAAAGGTTGGATTAGGTTCTTTTGCGCTTAACTACTGCCAGCATAAGCGCTACTGCGGTTAACGCAACTGCAATAGCGAATAAGGATAGGTTTTCAGGAATCAACTGAGCTGTGGTATCGATGCCTACTGAAGGGTCATGTACTAAGAGGCTATCGCCAAAATATGGGTAGCAGATGTAGAGTTGCATATAATTATCAGTCGTTCTGTAGCTGGCGGAGACATTCTGCATCGAGACTGCACCAGTTGTTTTGTCTATGGATGCGACGTTGTTTGCGAAGTTAACGTATCCAGGCAGGGTCTTGTCGCCTTGTGCAAACTGCATCCGGTAAGTCTCCTGTTGTCCCGAAGGGATTCCCAGAGGAGACGCAGTAGATTGCGCCATGTTTTGCATGTGAATCTGGTGTCCTCCTGCAATTATATCTGTCATGATGGAGTTTCCCTCAATCAGTCCAGGTGGGGCAAGAGTGCTGTTAGCAGGAACACTTGTTTCTGGTTTATTTGCATCATTTAAGGCAATGGTTAAGTCTTGCATTTTTATTGTTGCAAAGTCGCACCATAAAGTTAAGCTATCGGTTTGTTCTGGAACAGTTAGGCCATAGTTATGATGCATAGAGCCAAAGAAGTTTGTCATATAGTTGCTGTTCCATTGCCAGTTATCTATAGAAAAATCCATTGCTAATTCTCCTGCGCCAAGATTATACATGTAATTTCCGTAGGGATTCTGAATGGTTTGGTTTTCATATAGCCAACAGTTGAAGCTAACGTTGTTTTGAGCAAATCCAAACTCCGAAGGAGCTCCGTTAAGCGTTAAATTGAATGAAACATAGCTGTTACCGTCTGCATCTATGCCTTGGTTTGGACCATCTAGTTGCCAACTGCAAGCGCTAAAAGGTAAATAGGAAGGGTGGAAGTCTGATTGCCAGTTTTGGTATGCAGTGTTAATGTCGCCTCTAATTTGGTTCATGTGCATGCCTCCACCCATACCATAATGTGAAAGCATTAGAGATTGCATTGTCTGCGGATTAGCTTCGCAGTCAGGTGTATAATAGCCATCTAAGGGAAGATATTCTATTAGCCCACGATATTTTACACTATAGATATCTTGAGAATTGTTGTTATAGTACCAAAGAAACATGGGTTTCTGTCCATCTTGAGGAAAAAGAACTGTGACTTTTGAAGTGTTCATTTGCCACCAATCCCCGGTGTTCACAACATTAACACCTGAACCGAACGTACTTTGTGCTTTTACGGGTTCAAAACCAACAAAAAAAGGAGCAAGCATAAAAATCAGCAAAGAAAGCGGCAATAAGTAGAAAAATTTTTTTTGCATAGTAAAATCACATAGAAAATAGCTTATGTCACATTTTATAAACGATTCGTCAATCGCTTATACTTCGTTTAGCTCAACTTTCCGGTTTATATCTGCGCATTGTCTGGCTATTGATTGCGACAATAACTGTGCTGGCAGACATTAAGATTGCCCCGATTGCGGGGTCGATTACAATGCCTACCCCGGCAAAGACACCTGCCGCTAGAGGAATAGCAAAAATGTTGTAGCCTGCAGCCCACCAGAGGTTCTGGACCATTTTTGAGTAGGTTCGTTTAGAATAATTGATGGCGGCTGCTGCGTCTTTTGGGTTGTTTTTGACTAAGATTATGTCAGCGCTCTCCATCGCTACATCTGTTCCTGCTCCAATCGCTATTCCTACATCGGCGGTGGCTAACGCTGGAGCATCGTTTATGCCGTCGCCAACCATTGCCACACGCATTCCTTGCTTTTTTAATTCCGAGATTTTTTGTGCTTTTTTGTCAGGCAAAACTTCTGCGAACACACCCTCAATTCCTAACTCTGAGGCGACATCTTCAGCTACACTCTTTGAGTCGCCTGTTAACATGAAGACTTTGATACCCATCGCTTTTAATCCCTCTACAGCCTCCAAAGATTCAGCCCTAACCTTATCCGCTAAAGCGAAAGCGCCAGCTAGTTTCTCTTCGATCACGGCGTAAACCACTGTTTTTCCATTTTTTTCTAGTGACATAATATTTTTGGAGACTTCGATATTGAGATCAGATAACAGGCTTCTGTTGCCTATCTGAACAGTCTTGCCCGCGACAGTTGCTTTTGCGCCTTTACCTGGAATACCCTGAAAATTGTTGCTTTTAGGAATCGATATGCCTTTATTTTTAGAGTATTCGACTATGGCTTTGGCGATTACATGCTCGGAGTTTTGCTCTACGGCTGCTGTAAGCCCCAGCAACTCCTCTTTGCTTCCTTCTGCATAAATGTCGGTGACGCCGAACTGCCCCAATGTCAACGTACCCGTCTTATCAAAAACCACTGCGTCCACGTTTCTGGCTTGCTCAAAGGCCTTTCGATTTCGAATTAGAATTCCCCGGTTAGCCGTCAACGAGGTAGATAGCGCAACTACAAGCGGAATCGCTAACCCCAAAGCATGAGGACAGGCAATCACTAGAACTGTTACCGTCCGCGTCAGAGCAAACTGAGTGGTGCCAAGAACCGCCCAAACAACAAAGGTTGCTACGCCAGCGGTGATGGCAATGTAAAAAAGTAGCGCAGCCGCTCTGTTTGCGAGATCTTGTGTATGGGATTTAGTTTGCTGCGCTTTCTGTACCAGACTCATAACTTGAGATATGAATGTGTCTTTGCCTGCTTTCTCAATCCTTACGCGTAAGGCGCCTTCACCGTTTATTGAGCCACCTATGACCTTGTCCTTAGCTTGCTTGGGAACTGGGCTGGATTCACCTGTGAGCAGGGCCTCGTTAACGGTTGATTCACCTTCGGTTACAATGCCATCGGACGGGATTTTTTCTCCAGGACGCACCAAAACTATGTTGCCGGGATGGAGCTGCTCAGTTGGCATATCCATAATGTGGTCTTCCATAATTACGTGGGCTGTGGTGGGCATGACTTTGACCAACTCCTCAAGCGCCCGAGATGCACCCATGATGCTTCGGGCTTCAACCCAGTGTCCCAAAAGCATCACGTCAATAAGCGTAGCAAGTTCCCAGAAAAAGTCAGTGCCAATTGGAGCGAAAACGGTTGCGCCTGAGAAAAAGAAGGCGACAGATATTGCCGTTGCTATGAGTGTCATCATGCCCGGCTGCCGCTGCTTTATCTCTCCAACAAGTCCTGTTAGAAATGGCCAGCCGCCGTAAATGTAGATGACTGTGGCTAGAGATAGAAGCACAAATTGCTGGTAGGGGAAGGTCAAATTGTAGTTGAACCAGGTCTGGATGGTTTGAGAAAAAATTAGTACAGGTGCCGTGAGAGCAAGGCAGACCCAGAAGCGGTTTTTCAAAGATTTAGTGTGCATGCTATGGGTTGACATAGGCATCTTATGGTGCATGCCTTCCATATTCGTGCTTTTATGTTCCATCTTATAGCAGACCTAAAATGTGGATTATCGCGCCATTTAATATTAAAATTATCCAGATTATAAATAGAGGTATCATGACTTTTTTTGTATTTTACACACGATTGTTTTGAGGGCCTTTGTCAAGACAAAGTGCTACTGTAATTATGCCGACAACTTTCAGCTAGTGTTGCCAGCACTATATGAGGCCAAACATTGAAAGAACTAAGTAACCCCAACTCATTTAGTTTGCTAATTTCCTTTGAGAAAGAGGGAACCATAATCAGGAAAATAAGCATCGAATGCAGCAATAACACCGCAATTGTCGAGTAACCATGAAAGAACCAGTTTTTTTGTTTGGATTTTTCTTGAGGATAGGCAAACCTATGATCAAAAGAAATAGGCTGATGGTTTAGAGGGAAAGAATAATGTTGCCAACTGGATCTAAAGCCATAGACATAAAAGGTAACGAATTTACTTATCGTTATTTTCCTCTTTAATTATTTCAGAATGGCAACATTAGAAAAAATATTATGTGTTTTCTCTAAAAGTGAAACCACAACGTAAACAACGCATGAATTGTGTGGATGATTCGTCTGAACCCCGTGTCTGTACCTGCCAGACGTTGGCGGTGTTATTGCCACAGCTGGGGCACTCCCACCTAATTGTGGGCATAGTGGTTAGCTGCTGCTCTTCCTTGCCTATGACAGCAACGAATTGTTTGGGGTCATGTATTATGTATTTTTCGTTGAATTTAGCGTTAGGTTCGACTTCATCTGTTTTGTGCCCGCATTTCAGGCAAGCTAACATAATCATAGCTTGGTTTCCACTGTTTACTTTAACTGGTTTTAGACGGGAACCGCATTCTCTACAAAACTCCATATTTTCATCTCCGAATTTGTAAACGCTTGTTTTATGCTTAACCGGTGATTTGCTTCCAGCATTATGGGTATATCACCGATACAGCCACTTGTTATCATTGAGAGCTATACAAAAATAAATAATGTTGTGACTGCATGTAGGCAACAACTTAGCGTTCCAAAAATACTATAAGCTGCTGTACGATAACCGTTGGTTCTTAAACATGCGGATTTTCTTTTTGTGTGGGTGTGGAGCCCGCGAAGATTCACACCACACTCTGGGGTTTGGTTTAAGCTTGTTTTTTGTTTTGGGTTGTTAATCTGGTTGTGTTTTAGTGTGGGGAGTGGTTTTTGCCCACACTGCCTATGTTGAAAGTATGTTGAGATGTGTGGAAAAGTGTGTGGGGGTATGTTGGAGTTTGGATTTTTGTTTGCTATGAACTTAATAAGAAAATTTTAAAGTATTTATCCGGAATCTTTGTGAGATATGCGAGGATTCGAATGAGTTGATATGTTGATTAGGTAACCTGTTGTTATCAATTTGTTGGGTGCTGCTTCCAATGCAATAAAGTCTCTTTGTGAATTTGAAAACAAGCCTCAATTGTTATAGTTACCTAGTTTCTTTTGGGAAAATAGTGACAGCAACTTTTTATGCGCCACTCTGACATTTTTTGTTGATTACTCATGAGTTCCAAAGAGGTGCTGATCAAAGCAAAGGCGCTCACTAAGAAATTCGAAAACTTTACAGCGGTTGACAACATAGACTTTGAAGTGTACCGCGGAGAATGTGTTGGCTTTCTTGGGCCTAACGGGGCAGGAAAAACAACCACTGTTCGTATGATGTACTGTTTTTTGCTTCCTACATCAGGAGAACTTACGCTCGGAGGCAAAAGCGTGACAACAAACTGCCGAGAAATCAAAGCTATGGTGGGTGTTGCACCTCAGGAAGACAATCTTGACCCTGACTTTTCGGTAATAAAAAATCTTACAGTCTACTCTCGATATTTTGACATTCCAAAAGATGAAGCTTACAGGCGAGCGGAGGAGCAACTTCGGTTTTTTCAGTTGGAAGAAAAACGTGATGTTCCTATAATGGCGCTTTCCACAGGCATGAAGCGCAGACTTATCTTTGCTCGTGCCTTGATTAATAAACCACCGATTTTGCTTTTGGATGAACCTACGGTTGGTCTTGATCCTCAGGCGAGGCATCTGGTGTGGGATGAAGTGAGGCATCTCAAAAAACAAGGAGTTACTATCATCTTAACAACTCACTACATGGATGAAGCTGAAATTCTTTGCGATCGAATACTCATAGTGGATCAAGGTAAAATAATCGAACAGGGTACACCAACCGAACTCATTAGGCGCCATGTGGGGAAAGAAGTGCTTGAAGCTGACTACGACGAAATAATTCTACCTGAAATCAAGGCGGCTTTTCCCGATGCAAGGCTCGAGAAGGTGGGCGATCGCATGCAGGTTTTCACGGACCAGCCGCATGGTGCGTTTGAAAATTTTTTGATGGCGCATAAACTGCAAAATGTCACAATAAGACATGCTAATATTGAAGATGTTTTTCTCAAATTAACTGGGCGGGGGTTGCGTGGTGAATGACTGAGGTTCACCTGCGTAAGTCGCCGGCCAAATTCAGTATACCCAGACTCAGTTATCGCGTCTGGAAAGTCTGGCGTCGAAACGTTGACGTGTTCCTAAAAACCATTCAAGTCAACTTTGTACCTTCGCTTTTGGAGCCCATCATATATTTGGTAGCATTCGGCTTCGGACTTGGCGGCTTTATACCAAGTATACAGGGAATGCCCTACGTTAACTTTATAGCGCCTGCGTTGGTGGCGATTGCTATTATGAATGGCTCGTTTTTTGAGTGCACTTTTGCGTCGTTTGTTCGCATGTATTTCCAAAAGACTTTTGACGCTATTGTTGCCACCCCTGTTAGCGTGGAAGAGGTTGTTGCGGGTGAACTGTTGTGGGGTGCCACACGTGCCACCATAAATACCACGATAGTTCTTGCTGTGATCGGCGTCGCAGGATTATTCACAGCTGAGCCCATAATTGCTTCGCCACTTTTTCTGCTTGTGCCGCTCATCGCGTTTTTTGGCGGCTTACTATTCTCGTCCATCGCTATGTGCTTTACTGCTATAGCTCCTTCAATTGACTTCTTCAATTATCCTGCGTTTCTGTTCATAACACCAATGCTGTTCCTATCTGGAACTTTTTTCCCGCTCTCATCACTGCCTGACGCTGTTCAGGGTTTGGCTTTGATTGTTTTACCCTTAACGCAGGTTGTGAATTTGACAAGGGGTGCAATCACGGGAACTGTGGCGCCGATGTTGGGTTTAGACTCGGGAGCTTTGATTGCTGTTAGTTTGGTTTGGCTTTCAGTTGTTACAACGCTGTTCTTTATCTTAGCCATTAACCTGATGAAGAAGCGGTTAACGGGTTAAATTTTGATACCCTTAACTTCGGCTATGATAAGGTAAAATGCTGCTAACCCGCTAAATCTGCCCCAAGCTTTGGCAATTTCGCGAACCTCTGTCGCTTTAATCCTAACCCCCCCGGAGTAGTACGTGGAAATCACGCGTTGAATACCAAAATCATCCGCTGGTAGTGCATCCAACCGCTGCATACCCCGTAGCATCGTTAACTCCGCAGTCCAGATTCCGATACCCTTGATTTCGTCCAGTTCACGGATTATGGCTTCTGGGTCTGACTGGTTTTTCATACTTTCCAAATCCAGCTTACCCGAGTCTATTAGTTCCGCAGCTCCATAGATGTATTCAGCTTTGCGCTGGCTCAGACCACATTCTTTAAGGGTTTCGACGGTCGCTGAGATAATGTTTTGTGGGGATGGGTAGGCGTAGTATGTTGTTTCATTTATGGTTATTTGGTCGCCGAACTTTCGGCATAGTCGCTCCTCTATGATGCGGGCAACTTTGATGCTGATCTGTTGCTCCACAATCGAATTTATAAGTGCCTCAAACACTGTGGGTGTGGTTGGGTTTTTGAGTCCATAGAGTTGCGTGGCGATTTTGGTCATAATAGTGTCGCTTTGGATTTCGTTGTGGAACTCTTTTAGTGGGAAGTTGATGTTGAAAACGTATATTATTGCTTCTTTGGCTTCCGAGACCGCTTTTTTGGTGAGCGGTTTGGCGCTAGTGATTTCCACCGTCAGCTTTGGAGCTTCGACTGTACCGTTTGAGGATATGTCGGCTAAAACTAGGCCATTATTGGTGTGCAGTGTTGTGCGGAATTTGTGGTCGCGAAAACATCGAATTTGTGGGTCTCCGTCAGCAAAGATGTCGCACGTTAAATCAAAATTAAATGGCGAAGTTGGGTTCAATAGGAATTTTTCGCTGAAAGCCATCCAAGTTGCCTCAAACACCCTTCCTTGTTATTGTCAAATATTAAATATTTTTTTAGTAGATATCGGAAAAACCGCTAACTAGAATAAGAAAAAGAATATTTTTGGGGGATGCAAAAGGATGACCAGTTTAAGTAATTTCGGCTTTTGTTTTCTCGATCATTCTTTCTACTATAGCTTGGATAATATCCAAACTATCCTGTGTGTTCGAAAAAATCTTTATGTGAAGACTGCAAGCAGGTTTGTTTTTAATTTTCAGTCTTTTATCGTTTAAAAAAGGAATGATCCTGGCAGAATTTACCTTTGATTGAATACTTACATCTCTAAAGTGGCAACATACTCTCTATTCTTAGGCGGATTCTTATCCCTTGAACTATCAATTATTAATTTAGTCTTTCTGCCAAGATGTTCCGCTGCAAGCTGCAAATGGCAAAGAGCAATACCCATGTTAACAGGATAAAAACTCCCACCGACAATACTTCTAAAAAAATTTGGCTTGGCAGAATAAGCATGAACTGCAGTTTGATCACCTGTAAAATACCAATTTTGCATATTCACTGCTGACGGAGCAAGCCGAACTGGTTCCAACAATTCTTCCTCACCCTTAATGTCTGTTATTTCTGAAAGTATTTTTCTCTTAAATTCCGAAATATTTGTCCTGTGTAGATTTTCCTTTGATTTGCCAAATGACATCAAAATTATGAATTCAAGATTTGAAGATTCAATTACCTCTCTTGTTGGTTGAGGAAGGCCTAACCAGCAACTGCCTAACCCGTTTGATGAAAAATAAAGATCCATTTGTTGAAGCATAAAACCGACGTTAACTTTGGACGCGTTCTTGGTTTCTGCGAATGCTGCAATAAAATGGGGCGCTTTGTTGTTGAATTTTTTAGAAACTTGTTCGGGGGTTATTATCTTAAACTCTGTCTTAATTTCATTCAACATAGGTTTTAAGGAGTTGAGATTCTTTAAAATCTCTTCAAGTAGAGTGGAATCAAGAGGTGCCGGATCATAATTTCTAATAGACTTTCTTTTAAAAATGGTGTCATACATGGTTACGCTCATTTTTTCTCGCCTCAATAGCATATTTTCTATTCAATTATTTTTATTTGCTGATTGTTTTAATGCGATTTTTATTTTTGATTGATTTAGTATTTCGTTGAAAAAACCATTTTTTTAATATAAAAGGGTTTTGCGGATGATATCTCTCCCAACATTTTTTTGCAACTCAACCATATAATAGGATCTGTTGATTGGTAACCACTTAACGCTACTCTTCTTGAGAATCGTTTGTCAGTAGAAATTATTTAATTTATTGTTGACAAAACTATTTTTAACTTTCATCAGCTATATCATCCCCAAAGAGGCACAGTCATGCGCATTGTAGTCAGGATAGGGGGCAGCGTCGTAGCAAACCCAATAAACACCGTGTTGTTGGGAAAATACTCTGATATTATTAGACAAATTCGTGAGCAAGGCCATGATATGGTAGTGATTTTAGGCGGTGGAGCCTTAGCTCGCCAGTTTATTGGATTGGCAAAAGAGCTTGGTTTGGGAATTGACGCACAAGATGAGGTAGCCATAAGCTGCTCTCGACTTTTCGCACAGTTATTCCTTAAATGCCTTGGTGACATAGCCGCAAGCAAAGTAGCGGTGACTCCTGAAGAGGCAGCCGAGTATCTGGCTGGAGGCAAAATAGCGGTTATGGGGGGACTTAAACCAGGCATTACAACCGACACGGTTGCCACATTGGTTGCAGAGAAAATCGCCGCAGACATGCTGCTAAAGGCTTCTGACCAAAAAGGTGTATATAACAAAGATCCAAGAAAAAATCCTGATGCCATAAAGATAGATCGCTTAACCTTTAACGAATTATCCGAGGTTTTTGGGCAGAACACTCATGAGGCTGGAATTCATCAAATAATCGACCCTGAAGCCGTAAAAGTGCTAAAGCGCAGTCACATAAAAACTGTGGTTGTGAGTGGATTTGAACCCGAGAATTTTTTGGCGGCTGTGCGAGGAGAAAACGTGGGCACAGTCATAAGCGACAGCTAATAGTTTATACAGTGGGTTGGAGAAAAGAGATGTTAGTGCATCATTCTTTTTTTAACCACTTTTGCTGATGTATTGGCAACTGTGAGCCACCTACTGGTTTATACTAAGCTATTATTGCTGTTTTATGGAGTTTTGCTTGTATCTAAAAGCCCAACTAAGCGGATATGCCGTAACCGCTTACCCTAACAGACGCATCTGTGTTGCTCGAACTGGCTTTTGCGTCAATTAGAACCTGCCAGATTACGCTCTGCGACGGAAAAAGCGTCAAAACATCGTCATCTGTTAGCCACTGTGAGTCTGCAGATGTAAAGATCTTTGTAATCCCCCCAGATACCGAGTTGTCAATGAACTCTATGCGCACCCTCACTGTTACTGTTTCATTATGGCTAAAGCTGCCGTCAACGGTAATTTTGGGCTTAAACTCCGAGATGCGAAGTGGCTTGCAATTTATGCTTATGTTGCTTCCATATTGTCCATTTGTTCCAACTGGTACATCTTCGTTTATACGGTTAAAGATGGTGCCTTCCGCTGAGAGCCAGGTTGCACCTTGATTGTGGACTCTTGCCGTCCAGTTCCCTAGGAAGCTGACGCCCCCACCAAAAATCGGGGCTGGGTCACAATTAGGTCCGATATCAACGCCGAACATGTAAATTGGGTTATTGGCGAATGACTCGAATACGACACTTTGTAAAACGGTCTGGTACATCGAACCATCTACAAAGAGGCCTGTTTGGTTGCTTCGTACTTCGTTTTCTCCCATCCAGAATCGTGTGTTTAGTATCTGGCTGTCGGAAAACTCTGCGAGGTATTCTACGCTTATTCCAATGGAAAAGTCAACCAAGTTGAAGGTACAACGGTCAATAACTGAACTGGCATAGGAGCCAGTTGCGTTACCATTATCGTAGCCGATCTGTGTGCCATTTACGGGAGTTCGAAAAACGATACCTTCTGTATTATTGAAGAACTGGCAGTTCTCCACTTTGCTATATTCGCTCCAAGTGTTTGTGTTGGCGAACTCCAAGGCAGCTGTTGAGTTTGCGAATTTGCAATCCTCGATTGTCGCCCCAAAAGAATTTTCTATCCGCACAGTGCAGTTAACAAAGTACAGGCCCGAGATATAAGCGTCTTTTGAGGCTGTGTAGTTGTCACCAAAGAGAAGGATTTTGTGCCCTTGCCCCTGGATGACTGCATCGTTGCCAACAATTTTAGCGTTGGACTTGTTTTTAATTGTAACGTTCTCAGTAAGGGTATATGTTCCTGCGGTTAAGAAAACGGACTTGCCTTCCGAAAAAACGCTGGAAAGCGCATCCGAAACTGTGTCGTAGTCGAAAACATAACTGTTATGCATGTTTTTTAGCTTGTAGTTACCATCAACTGATAGGACATAATCGTAGTTGACTGGGTTGGTGCTCATAGTTTGGCGGTTGCCTTCTAAGATCAGGTACGTGTTTACGATTGAGAGAGCAAGTACAGCTACTAGGACGATGGCGATTATGCGTTTAGAAAGTAGACTTTTTAGGACAGTTCTCATTGCGAGGGCTCAGGGATGTGTTTTATTATTCATTTACTTTGAATCGTTAATTAAATTTATTGCCCAACTTCAAAACTGGTCGCACAATTGTTAAATTCTACCACTTCGTTAGCCACGTGGAGACATTTCTATGCCAGAATTAAATTTTGAAGGAACCGCCACGTGGAGCGGCCAAACCGAATGTACCTTATCCGCAAGGGGCAAACAACTTGCATCTGTTTCCCCTCCGCCATCGTTTGGAGGCAAAGAAGGCTACTGTACCCCCGAAGATATTTTCGCCGCTGCGTTAGCGTCCTGCATCAACACATTGTATCTGCTGATAGCTAAAAACAGCCAGTTGAGGCTCAAAAATCTTGAAACAAAAGCCACCGTAACCATGCATGTGGAGGGTATGGAGAAGCTGATTTTCACCAACGTCCACTTCGCCATGAATGTCGCTTTGGAAAACGACACTGAGCATGAACGAAAAAAAGGCGAGATGATTTATGGCATGGCGCAGAAGATTTGTCCAATTCGTCAGTCATGGGGCGAAGCAGTACCGATTGATTTCGAGTTAAAATTCACCTAAAGCTTTATTCCAAGTCTGAATTAATCTATTCCGCTTTTATGAGGGCTTTTTTTGTTAATTTTTTTAAGGATATACACATCAAACTTAAATATTGAGGCATTCCTAATCCAGTACTGGGTGGACTGATGAGCGTCAACGCCGTTGAATTAAGAGGAGTAACTAAACGCTTTAACGAAATAGTGGCTGTAAACAACATCAACTTAACCATTCCGCAGGGCGAAGTCTTCGCACTGCTGGGCCCCAACGGCTCAGGAAAATCCACAACCCTCAAAATGTTGCTCGGCTTGGTTCAGCCAACAGCTGGCGACATCAAAGTGATGGGAATCCCAGTTGCCAACGACCCCGTTGGCGTCAAACGCCAAGTCGGCTACGTACCCGAATCCCCAGACGTATACGAATTTCTAACAGGCATCGAATATCTAGACTTCATTGGCGATATCTATAATGTAACTGCAGCTGAAAAGAAGCAGCGTGTCACAGAATACCTCAAGGCGCTTCAGCTGGAAGGCCGTGAAGGGGACATGATAAACAGCTACTCTGACGGTATGAAAAAGAAAATCAGCCTCATATCCGCTTTTTTGCATAGACCCAAGTTACTTATACTTGACGAACCGCTAAACGCTTTAGACCCCCGAAGTGCCCGAATCGTCAAAGACTACATTCAAAGTCTCAAAGCCCAAGGTGTAACCACAATCCTGTCTACTCATGTGCTTGAAATAGCGGAAGCAGTGTGCGACCGAATCGCCATAATGTATAATGGCAACATGTTAGCGTTGGGCAACATGGCTGAGTTGCGCCAAGAAGCCAGTCTGCCAAGCAGCCGCTTAGAAGATATATTCCTCAAGTTAACTGGAACGGGAGACCTTAAGGCTGTTGTTGAGGAACTTCTCAAATGAACTGGAAAAACGTACTGTACCTGCTGCGTGTAGAACGCAAGTCAGGTAGACTAGTTCGAGGCATAAAAGCCACTCATTACCGAGAACACGGTGTATTGGCGTACTGGCCCTATTGGGTCGCTGCAATAATCGGTATAATTGGGGGGTTTATCGCAAATGTAGTTGTCGAGTCAGTTTACGGGTCAGGCGTAAGCGTAGAAGGCTTAAATTTACCTCCGTTGCCTGAAGCCGCAAATGGTTTTCTAGTAACCGTTCCCACCCTAATTCTCATAATGTCCATAGTCTTTACTATGCTCCAGCAAATTCAGCTGGCAGGGCTCAGAAAAACATCGCAAATTATGTATTGGTTGCCCGTAACATGGCAGGAACACACCTTAGCGTCCGTTCTATCAAACCTACTTGGCTTTCCCATAGCTATTGTAGTGGGTGTATCCGCAGGTCTGATAGTCTTCTCCAGCCTTCAACCCCATTTTATTCATATCAATAATTGTCACAATCCTCGCAATGGCCGCCGCTGCGTTTATGGGCAGTGCAACCACAGAAATTCTCCGCATTCTCCAAACACGCTTCACAGGTGCCGTCTACAAATCCAGCGGTCGCGCCGCCATATATGTACGGCTCATCGGCTCTTTGCTCTTCTTCATACTGTTCTATGTGGCTTACTTCTACATATTTACAGGCTCCGGTGGCCTAGTATTCATCCAGAGCATAGCTAGTTTCCAAAGTAACCTCTGGTTTGTACCCTTTGTATGGCCTGGCATTGGAATGTTCTACTTGCTGATTGGCAATCAATACCTCTTAGGCGTTGCGTTTACTGTTGCCGCTGTCTTTTTCATGGTTGGTCTATATTACATAGCAGTTCTACTAAATCAGCGCTACGGACTCTACGAGCCCCCAGCCATCCGTGTCCAAACAAGCGGCGTCTATTCACCTAGAGTAGGTATACTGGGTAAACTCGGGTTCACATCAGGTGAAGCCGCTCTAATTCAAAAAGACACACGCTCTTTTACTCGTAGAAGAGAGCTACTTGGCATATTCATCGTGCCAATTGTCTTTGCAATTGTATCAATATTCAACAGCTTAAACGCTGTAAACCAAGGAGCACCCGAAGTGATAGACATAGTTTTTGCAGGCATGCTATTCATACTTCCGTCCGCTTTCATGGCGATGCTGCTTGGTAACATGCTTATCGGTGAAGAAGGACAAGCGGTATGGCGAATCTATGCGTCACCTATATCACCCAAAAATCTTGTCAAAGCAAAATACTCCTTCCTGTTGCTGTTTGCGATTGCCGTGCAA
Source organism: uncultured archaeon (assembly GCA_963810275.1). Taxonomy (GTDB): domain Archaea; phylum Thermoproteota; class Bathyarchaeia; order Bathyarchaeales; family Bathycorpusculaceae; genus Bathycorpusculum. Next base: position 24,141 of record CAWENF010000010.1, on the reverse strand, counting down.
ATCATAACCTCTATTGTTGGCTTCGTCTACTTCCGACCATCAATTGATTTAGCCGTCATCGCGGTGCTGGAAGGCTTCTTTTTGCTGTTCGCATTGGGCTCTATGGGCTTATATTTCGGCTTCAAAGGTGCGGACTTCACTTCAACAAGAAGGGCACGCATGATACGCCAAGAATGGTCCCTCATCAGCATAGTAGCCTGCGGGCTTGCAGGGCTAGCTATCTTGGCTCCGCTTGTGCCCTATGTGCTCGCTAAATTCGCTGCGTTAGGTGTTCCCTCATTTTTCCCAGCGCCTGACAACACGTTGCTGGTGATTTTGCTTGTAGTAAGTGGTGTAATTGCAACGGTGATTTCAGGTGTCTTCTATAAAATAAATCTCAACAGTGCTGCGGAGCTTATCCGAAAAGCAGAAACCTAACCATCTTTTTGGGTGGAAGCTGTAAACACATCTTTTTTCTTTTTTAATTTAGGCTTTTTCTCCTAAGTCCATTATTAGACTCTAAGTGGATGTATGTTTGAACTTTTGAGATACCTCTTCTTCGGCTTCTAACAGACAAATTTAAAAGTCAACAAATCGATATTCCAGTGAATCAGGATGGGAACCGAGGGCAAAGGAACAATCTTTAAACGAAAAGACGACAGGTACCTCCTTTACTTGCCTGTTCGCATAGTCGATGACAGCATGTTTCCCCTTAAATGTGACGGTTCCATGCCCGTAAAAGTCTGCTTCAGCCCAAATGACGGCAGGCTAATCGTCGAAAAATGGAGCGACAAAGAAAAAAAACCCCCTCAAGATATCGAGTAATAACTCGCCATTTACCATTTATATATGCTTATACATCAGTAAATTGATGATTTTTATGAGCGGATTTAACTTATCCAGCCCAGTTTTTGAACCCAACCAACCTATACCTCAAAAATACAGTTGCGTCGGTCAAAGCATAAACCCGCCGCTAAACATTCAAAACCCCCCCGCCGAAACTAAAAGTTTTACACTAATCGTAGAAGATCCTGACGCACCAAACGGCGGCTTCACCCATTGGGTACTCTTCAACATTTCACCCGAGCAGTTAACAATTGATGAACACAGTGCTCCTGGTGTGGAAGGTCAAAACGGCGCCGGCTCAATTGGCTACGTGGGTCCCTGTCCGCCTAGCGGAACTCATCATTACCACTTCAAACTCTTTGCCCTAAACATAACTCTACCTTTAAAAGCTGGTGCGACAAAAAGCGAAGTGGAAAACAGCCAAAAAAACCACATTTTAGCCCAAACCAGTTTAATCGGGCTGTTTAGCAAAGGCTAATGTATTGAAATATTCAATAAAGAGTTTGCCACATTATATTGCTTGGTTGAACATATTTGAAGCGTCCCCTAGTCATAGTTGTAGCCGCCTCACTCACAACCATAATTTTGCTATCTGTTTTTGTCGCCCTATACTGGCCTGGTAACAGCCAAGCTGAGCCCCGTGAGTTCTACGTGGGCGTTGAATATGCGTACGGTGATCAACCAAATCAAGTTAAAGCGTTAGTGGACAAAGTCAAAGACTACACTAACCTGTTCATTTTAGGCTCAGTGGAGTTGTCTTTTAATAGAACTGCCTTAACCGAAACCTGTGACTACATCGTCGATAATAACCTCAACCTCATAGTGTTTTTCACAAGCAGCATCGACTATGATTACTCTATGCCCGGCGTGTTTAACTACACAGTTTTTGATTGGATGCTTGAGGCACAGCAACGCTATGGTAGCCAGTTCCTTGGCATATACCGTTACGACGAACCTGGCGGGAATCAAGTAGACAATGGTCCCAACCAAATCGTAAACAACACCGTGGTTCCCCCAGGCGCAGGCTATGAGTACGTTGCAAACAGCTACGTGGGGAACCTCAGTGTTTTTCCCAAGTACTACCTAAACTATGCGCCCAGAATCTATACATCCGACTATGCACTATACTGGTTTGACTACAAAGCAAACTATACAACAGTATTCGCAGAGTTTGTTGGTAACGAAAGCCGTAGCCGTCACATAGCTCTATGCCGAGCAGCAGCGGAAACGTTTGGCAAAGACTGGGGCACAATAATCACATGGAAATACAGCCAAGCGCCTTACCTAGAGAGCGGCGACGAACTCTATAGTGATCTTACCTTGGCGTATAGTTCCGGCGCAAAATATGCAGTAGTTTTCAGTTACCCCGACATCACCGGTTATGGCACCTTAACGGAAGAACATTTTGAAGCACTGCAAAGTTTCTGGAATAACCTTCATACAGACCCTGAGTCTTTCGGGTTAAATCAGCCTGAAGTTGCTTATGTAGTTCCAGCGGACTACGGGTTTGGCTTCCGTAGCGCAAATGACTCAATCTGGGGTTTATTTCCTGCCGATGCATTGTCTGCTAAAATCTATGGCGATGTGGAAGCTCTCATCGAACGATACGATACGCACTTAAACATTTACTATGATGAGCCTATTGCGGCGGTACAGTTAAGTTGCTTTGATAAGGTTTACTATTGGAATCAAACTGTTCCCTAAGATTCAGCGAGAACTATGGCTTACTCAAAAAAGAGTACCAGCTTGTTGTTGAGTCTGTTTTTGCTTGGAGAAATTTCTTGCATAAAACTGTTTTTTGCAATTAAAGCTTTGAAATTAATCTTTAAACAATTTTATATGATAATTGCTTTTGATTGGTTTTAATTCACAATTGATTTAATTCGTATAAAATTTTATTAAATATTTGATCAATGAGCGTTTTTTTGCAAAAAAGAAAAAAAAGAAAGGATGTTTTGTGGTTCTTATGGTCTTCTTAATGCAACGATAATTACAGCACCCACTAAGACGATTGCAACGATTATGCCTATTATTGCAGGTATAAAGTATTGTTCGACTTGCAATGTTTGATTAGCTGGGGCTTCTGTGGGTTGCGGTGGGTCATCTACTGATATTGAAGTTTGTACGTGGGAGCTCCAATAAGCTTTGGAACCGTCGAATGTTGCCATAACTTTGTAGTCGCCTGCTACTTCAGGTACAAATGAGCAGCTATAGAAGCCGTCTGCATCGCTGGTTGTTGTTGCAACTTTGTAGTAGTTGTTGTTGGGGTCAAGAACGCTTATGGTGACTTCGACGCCTGTGGTGTTTGTTGGACGTGGGTATTGCATGTAGACATACTGCATATGTTGTGTCATGCTTGCGTCTGAGACTGCTGGTACTCCGCTTGGGAATCTTGCTGCAACATCGTATTGTGCTGTTCCAGGTGCAATGTCGGTTACGTAGCCTTCTACAATGACTTTGTCGCCGTTGGTTGATGTTTTTGGTGATGCTGACATTGTGATGGCTGTTGGGCCTTTACCGAAAGAGTAGATGCGGTTGTCGTAGCCTGCGTTTAATCCTGCCATTATGCTGTCGCCGATTACATTTGTTCCTCCCCACCAAACACCAAACCAGCTTATCCTCCAGATTTCTTCACCTGTAGTAGCGTTGAGGCAAACCATTGGTGCACCTCTTGAACTAAGGTTAGGTGAGTGTTCTCCGTAGGATAAGTAGAGTTTACCGTCTGTTGCAAAGTGGAACATCGTCGGGAAGTTTTCGCTCCAGAGAATTTCGGCGTATGGATCAGAGCAGTTGTAGTTCCAGACTTGTTGTCCTGTTTGCATGTCATATGCTATGGTTTGGCCGCTCATACGTTCACTGAAGAATAAACCGTATGCGTGCATTGGACCATACCATTTGTCGTAGTATTGTAGATAAGACTCTGGTTCAGTTGTCCACATATAGTTGCCAGTATCTAGGTTGAATCCGTAGAATCTGATGTTTTCTTTGCAGGATATGATAAAGACGCGATCTTCAAAGCTTACGTCACTCCAGACCCAGGTTGCTTTATCTAAACCTGAAGGTACACTCCACGTTTTATTGAAGATAAGCTGCCCTGCCGTTTCTGGTTTGGTGCTAATTGCCCAAGAGGTAATTGTTGGACCGCTGAAACTTGGGAAAGCTGAAGACTGAGATCCGAGTACGCAATCGTCAACTTCGGCGTGGCAAACTGATCCCGGTAAACCTGTGGGAATTGTTACGTTCCACTGTATACCGTCCAAGCCATTGATTACTTTTCCAGGCATGTCCCAGCTGCCGTCAGCAACGGCATGTGCAGCTTGTGGATTTGATGCTCTAGTTGAGTTCCACATGGCCATCCAGCCATTTCTTGTGTCAACAGTGTATCGGATGATTTCGCCATTTGGGCCAAAGTAGTTATAGTTGGGGCTTGCTGATGGTACGTTTTCAATGCGGTAAACCCATCGTCCGGTTTGTGCATCGTATGCATCCCACGTATTTCCGTTAATGCTCCATAAGTATGCGAATGTACCGTAGTAGTTAAAGCCTTTAAATGCCATTTTTTGACCAAGAGATAGTCGTGTATTGTTCCAGTTTCTAGACCAGAGTTCTTCTCCTGTCTTCAAGTTGACTGCAACAACGTTTTGCTCGACTGCAGTGCCACCTGTTGATTGGAATTGATTGTAGTACATGATACCGTTGATTACGACTGTACCTGCAAATTTGCCGACATATGCATCGCCCATTTCATAGGCAAAATCTCCTAGTTCGCCCCCGGCCATACCGCCCATAGCATACTCGGTGTTCCAGAGGATGTGAGCTGTTTCGGGTGCATCACCGTTTCCTTCATGGAACTTTTCGATTGGTGGCATGCTATAGCTTCCTGTGGGTCTTAACCAGTCACCGGTTATTGGAACCCACTCATAGAATTGTGCATTGATTGGTCTGTTCCAGTATTCTGTTGGTAGTGGGAATGCTGGGAAGTATGGGATGGGGTCTTCTTGTACGACTAGGTTACACACTGGGCTGTCGCTTGCTTGGTAGGTTGTTTCAGGGGTGTTTGGCATAAAGCTCATGCCTGGGACCATTTTCTGCTCTGGAAAGTGTGTTTGTAGTTCCCAAGTTCCTACTTGGTCAGGAACGAGGACTGTTCCAGTTCCACCGGTTGAGTCAGTGTTAAATGGTCCTAAAGTTGTTTCATGACCGTCTGGTGCTGTGACAGTGACAGTTAGGTCTTTCCATTGCCAATAAGTGCCGTTAGTAGGTTCTGAAATGCCTAAGTGAATGAGTGTTTCTTGGCCTACACCAACGGGGTTGGGTGTAGCGTTACAGAATGCATATGTTGGTTTCGTATTGTCTGCTGCTTCAGTTGTCATTATGGGTATAATTGAACAAACAAACGCTAACACTAGAAGGGTTGATAATACTCTTTTTGTATTTGCTCTCATTTCATTACTCCTTTATTTTTCAGTTTTTAACAAGATGAACAATCTTGTTACCAGGTCTTATCTAACTCTGTTAGTTTATAAGCGGATGTGGTAAGTGGTCACTGACGACAACAAATATGGAAAAAAATTAGTAAAAAAATCAAAATTTTATAGCGACATAATTCATTAAAATACGTAAAAAGTGATAATGAAGCGCCGAGAATGGGATTCGAACCCATGCGGACCGAAGTCCACGGGCTCTCAAGGCCCGCGCGTTAACCACTCTGCCATCTCGGCACACCGACAATTCAACACTCATAATCCACTGTACCTTAAATGTTTACCGAAAACCAAAACCATCGCCCAACAACCCAACCTTGTTTTGGGCAAAGTAAATATCCCGCCACAGTAAACTTCGATACTATGAACCATCCTCTGTTGGTGCAGATTCCAAGTAATATTCTTGATGCAATATACGCAGGTGCAAAAGAACTATACCCTCGTGAAAGCTTCCTGCTGCTACGAGGTAAAAAAGACAAACGCAAAGGTATCATAAGCATAAACGACCTGATTTTGGCACCCTTTGCTATTCACGGCGAAGGCGAAGTCCACTTCAACAGTCACATGTTTGCAGGCGACCTATCATTAGTCGGCACAGTGCACTCGCATCCATCAGGCTACATCCGACCCAGCGACGTTGACCTCAACTACTTCTTTGGACGTGTACTCATGATTGTGGGGCCACCATTTGAAGGTAAAAACAGCATCGCCGCTTTCGACTCCAACGGAGACCATATACCTATAGAAATCACCGCACCAATTAAATGCAACGACGAAGAGTTCTACTGACCCTCAAACCGCTTAACAGCAGCTTGATACTGCACTATAAAGTCTAAGGCGAATTTGTCGGCGTTACCTTCTGTGCCCCGATGTATTCGGTCTACATTTTTGCTTCTTAAATGATGGTAGAATTCGTGAATGATTACAAATGGGTTGGTGATAACGTCGCTGTTGAGTACTGCGATGGTTTGATTGTTGGCAGTATAGGTTCCGTATGCGGTGGTTTTATGTTTTTTTGGCAGCCCGACTTTAAGATGAGGCGTTGACACTCCGTAGGTTTGGGCGAGGAATTCTAGTGCCTCTTCGGTTTTGCCGGTAAGAATCAACCAAACTGTCTTTACTTTAAAATTTATTTCACTCATGAAAATCTCTTTGTTCTTTTAATTCAAACCGTTGCTTTACTCTCCGTAAGTGCCCCTTCGAATTTTTTCTGCCAACAAATGAATGTACTCAATAGGCCACACATCGTCCGCAACGTCGTCAGTTAAGATTTTACGTTGATGATACAATGGGATAAGGTCGTTTTTAAGCAGTAATATAAGCAAGAATTCGTGTCCATAGATGCGTTTGAATTGGGCGTATTTTCGTGCCTGTCGCTTGGTCATTTCAAAGTGCGGTTCAAGGATGATTTTTCTACCTGCAAGTTTTTTTTCCAGAATAAAGTCCGGTGTATAAACCTCATTTGGCAACGGAAAACTAATAGTTTCATACCCATAAGGAATATGCAGCTTTAGCAAAGTAAGGGCAGTTTTCTTTTCCCAACCGCTTTTGTAGCGGCTCATCTTCTGGTAATACGCCTGAGGTTGCCCCGTAATTTTCTGCATTTGATTTAAAAAATCCAGTGCTGACCTCAGAGTGTAGAGGTTTAACGTTTTTTGCTTAAGCCACCTACCCAGTAAGAAAAATGGGTGATCAACTTTGGCAGGGTCTTGAGGGTAGAGGCGTTTAGCGAACCAAGTCAATTTTTGGCGCGCTTGCATGGATATTTGCTCGTCACGCCAAAGCGAAGGTAAAGCATAAGAGATTATGCCTAAGCTGGCAGCAACGTTGGCATTTTCTTTAGTCAAAGGTACAAAGAGATCCTCGGGTAAAAAGTGATCGTAGATTTGCAGGTCAGGTTCAGGGCGAACCATCCATCGCATGTAAATCCACGCTCTGTCTATGTGGGATCCACCTAAGGCAGGGATGTTTTTGGAGAGGTCTTCAATGAAGTCTTTTGGTTTAGTGAATTTCTGGGAGTATTTGAGGAGGTTTCGTTCGGCGTTAATGCGTATAAAGAGGTTGACGGCGGCGAGGTTTTCTGAGGCGGCTTTTTTGTTTGGGCCTAAATCGTTATAAAAATTAGCCTTAACGATTTCTTCCTCAAATATATGAGCCTTTTTTATTTCGAAAAACGAGTTGCCTAAAGCCATATGCAAATATGCCAGTAGCATTCGAGCGTTTTCAGGGTACCTAACGATGGTGTCGTCAAGTATGGCCGCGGCAAGCAAAAAGTAGTGGGCGACGATTTTTCGTTCCTCATACTTATCTGAATAGGGATTGAAGAGCAACCGTGGGCTCATGCGGCGGTCCCACTGTACATCGGCGACGTCGGAGTTTTTGTTTATGAATTCTACCAGTAGGGAAGGCACTTCGTCGGTTGCTTTCATAGCGCTTTATCCGAACATAAATTATGTTTGAAGATGCTTAAAACTTATATCATCACGGTGGCGTGCAGGCGCAATGGTTTAATAGTTGCCTCGAAATGAATTATTGCAATGCTCTGTTTCAGCGAATCTCCTATATAGGAAAGCTGCGTTGAAATAGCTGCAAACGTGTGGGCCGGTCGTCTAGCCTGGTTAGGACATCTGCTTGACGTGCAGAAGGTCGCCGGTCCGAATCCGGTTCGGCCCACCACTTCTCAGTAACTTGATTTAGTAACTGTTTTCGTGTACTTTGGCTATTTGTAGTTGCAGAATCAATTGTTTACGTAATTTTCAAAAATTCAGTTGAGGTTAACGTCGTGTTCTTTAGATTATAGGCTATCCATGTTGAAGTATTCGGTGGCGGTGGCGTTGTTTTTTTAGCTCTTGAATTCAGAAAAGATATTTCGCTAATTATCCATTTCTTAATGTTTTTCAGAGTTTGCTGTATCTTCTTTTCGATTGGATGCTACAATGTATATTGGTCTTCCTTCGCTGAGGGCAAGGGCGACTTTTTTTCTTGCGCTTTGCAGTAGCCTCCAGATGGTTCCTCTTGAAATACTCATTTTTTTGCCTGCATCTTCCTGCGATAAACCGTCCATGTCTACTAGCCTTAATGCTTCCACTTCTGCAAATTCAATTGTTACTGGCTGCGGGTTTCTTGGCGGGTTTGGAGTAAAGGTGGTTATGGCTGGTGTTATGGTTAGGTTTATGGGTTTTGGCAGTCTGCCTCTTTGGCCACATCGGTGTCTTCCTCTCCACATTTGAATTCGGGTCCTTCTTGGTTTCGGTTGAGATATTACTGTTTTTCGGAACTTTTATATATTTATGTGCACTATCACATAAATGTAATGTGTGCATAAACACAAAATAGAGGTGAAAAAAAATATGCCAGGAGGAGACAAAACAGGCCCAGTAGGTTCTGGACCAATGACCGGAAGAGCAGCAGGATACTGCGCAGGCAACTCAGCTCCAGGATACGCTAACCTAGGATACGGCAGAGGCTTCTACAGAGGCGGACGAGGATACGGTAGAGGCAGAGGAAGATGTTTCGGAAGACGCGGGTACGGTTACCCCCAAGTCATAATCGCTCCAGCCATCAACCCTCAAAACAACATACCAATAACACAACCACAACTTCCAGAGCAGGAAGTCGCAACTCTAGAAAACTACCAAAAAAATTTAGCAGCAGAGAAAGCAGACCTTGAACAGGAAATGGAAGGCGTCAAAGCTAGACTCGCCGAGTTAAACGCTAAAAAAGAAAACAAGTAGCCTAAAAAAATTTCTAACAGCCCTCCCCTTTTTGAGGAATTGAACAAAAGTCTTTTGAGTCTATTTAGCTTCTTACAAATCGCGACTAAAAAAATGGACTCAGTTTTTATATTCGTCCCAATCTAGTTTTAAAGTCAAGGCTCGACGTCCAGAAGGTCGCCGGTCCGAATCCGGTTCGGCCCACCACTTATCCTTATTACTTATTGAATAGCTATTGTTTTGCTGTAATAATGATGAATTTCCGTTAATTAATTGTTTTAAGTGGCTTTCAAATATGTGACGGAGGTTAAAGCCAAGATCTTTGGATTTATCTACTTAAGCCTTGTTTAGCTATAACGTAATATTGCTCTTGGTCGGCATTTTCATTCGTACCGAAAGGCACACAAGAGGCATCGGAAATCATGACTTTATTTACTGCTTGATCCTCAGTCCAGTGTTTGAAATTAGCGTTATAGTAAAAACTCTAAGCGAGTAATCTTTTATTCTATTTGGAGATATTCTTTTGGTACACTGTCACGATATGGAAATAGGTCAGGTTTATTTTTGTGAAGAATGTGGACTTGAACTAAAAGTTGAAAAGATCTGCTCTGAAGATGGCAACCATCCTAAAGGTGTGTCTTGTAATCATTGCCTTCATGTGTGCTGCAATAAAGATATGAAATTGAAATAACCATCAAATGATGATGTGTGTAAAGAGGTTCCTAAGAAAGTTGGTTCTTCTGGAAAGGGCTGTAATGGGAGGCAGGAATCGATAAAGCTAACACGTTGAATGCGTTTTTGCAACTTTTCTTCAAAATTTTGGTGCCAACCACTTTCCGATTTAACTTTGAAAACAGCGCCCAGCACTTACATAATCAAACTTTAGGTGCCCACCTTGTAGATACCTAGTTTAACTTGATTATATTTTTTGTTTAGAAATATTTATTAGCAGAAAACAATTGTGTGTTACTAATGTAAAGAAAAGTAATACACAATTGCTTTTGGAAGTGTACATATGGGAAAAAAAAATTTATTCGCCATAGTTGCAATAGCCATAATAATAGTCGCCGCAGTAGGCGCAGTTTACGCTCTTACCCAAAACCAAACCCCTGCTGAACCATCGGCAACTACAGTTACCGATGCTCTGGGCAGAACAGTAGACATCCCTGAACAAATAGACTCTGTCTATTGTATGGGTGCGGGCTCGCTACGATTAGTATCATACTTTGACGTAGTTGACAAAGTACAAGCTGTCGAACCCGCCGGCACATTCAACACCAGAGACGACCAAACCTACTACCTTATTAATAAAGCCAAATTCGCCTCGCTACCCGAAGTAGCAACAACTCCCGAAGCCATATTAGACCTTAATCCAAGCTTAATCATTACCTCACTAGCAGAGGAAATAGCAACAGCAGACAACCTCCAAACTCAAACAAACATCCCCGTCTACGTTATAGACACAAACGTTGAATTCGGACAAAGCTTCTACGACCAAATCACCTCGCTGGGTGCTTTGTTTGGTGAATCAGCAAGAGCCACAGAACTAAACGAAGGCGTCGCTAACATGATTAGTGATATCACATCCACAGCACCAGCCGAAAGCAGCAAAAGCGCATACGCGTGCGGCATGTTCTATTATGGTGGAGCATCATTCCTTAAAGGCTCTGGCAACTATCTGCCCTTTGAATACTCCAACATACCAAACGCTATTGAGCCAGCCGCAAACGGTCAACCATACACCATCACACTTGAAACCCTAATCCACGCTAACCCCGACTACATATTCATAGACAGTATTGGCTTAAGCACCTGCATCGACACAATCAACGGCTACATACATGACAACACAGGCTTGCAGGATGTTTCAGCAATTAAAGACGGCAACATCTACTCAACCATGGTCTACAAATGCTACGGAACCAACTGGGACAACCAGCTAATCAACGTGTATTATGTCGCTTCCGTGATGAACGGCGACCAGTACTCGTGGAACTTCAAAGACAAAGCAAACGAAATCATACAACTATTCTTCCCAGGAACCTCAATGACCTACCAAGACATCGCAGCAGGACAAACAGGCAACGGATGCAGCGAAGTCACACTTTAGCTGTGATTCGTTAATAAACCTCTTTCTAACTTTTTTACCTCATTGGCGGTGTAGCGGCAACGGCAAACGAGCAAGTCAACCATCATCATCCAGACGAAAAAGAAGCCTTTGACATATACGAAGACGACGAAGCGGACAGCACTCAAATCTCAAAAGTCTACAAAAACTTTGTTAAACGAAAACGTCTGTTTTTAATTGTCGGGTTGGTGCTGCTGGTTGTTGGTGTAATCATCGCTGCCCAAAACGGCCCTATCAACATCCCGTTTGGTGACGTCGTCAAGCACCTTTTTACGTTTGATACGTCGGGTGTAGGCGGTACGATTTGGAATATCCGTATGGTCCGAATCTTCGGAGCACTAATCGCCGGGGCAGGCCTATCAGTCGCAGGAACCGTGATGCAGTGCATACTGCGCAACCCACTAGCGTCTCCCTTCACTTTAGGTATTTCCAGTGCATCCGCATTTGGGGCTTCTTTTGCCATTATCTTCTTGGGCGCAGGCAGCAGCTTAACCAACGTAGTATCAATCAACAACCCCTACATTACCACGGTATGTGCCTTTGCGTTTTCCCTTTTGGCAACAGGGCTGATACTATTACTTACCAAAATAACCCGAGTTAGCCCCGAAACCATGATACTAGCAGGTGTAGCCATCAGCGTCATGTTCTCAGCAGGCTTATCCTTTATGCAATACATAGCCACTGACTCTCAGTTGGGTAATATTGTCGCCTGGACGTTTGGTGACTTGGGCAAAGCAACATGGTCCTGGAACACTACAATTCTCTTCGTGTTTCTCCCAGTGGTGCTGTACTTCTTCTATAAACGCTGGGACTACAATGCTCTTGATGCAGGAGAGGACACCGCAAAAGGCTTAGGAGTCAACACCTCACAGGAGCGAATCGTTGGCATGCTCTTAACGTCTGTTTTGTCCGCGGTCATAGTTTCCTTCTTCGGTATAATTGCGTTTATCGGTTTGCTTGGACCCCACATTGCACGAATGATAATCGGCAGCGACCACCGCTACCTCATTCCCCTCTCAGTCATCTTAGGCGCAATAATCCTGCTTGTAGCTGACGGAGTTGGACAAGTCATCCTTTATCCCTCAGTCATACCCGTAGGCATCATCACCTCAATGCTTGGCGGACCCTTATTCATCTATCTGCTCGTTAGGAGATACCGCAAATGACCTTCTTCGCCGTAGAAAATATCAGCTTCGCTTACCGCAACAAAAAAGTATTAACTGACATCTCCTTCACCGTAGAAAAAGATGATGTGGTTTCCATTTTGGGACCTAACGGCGTTGGAAAAACTACGCTCATCAAGTGCATAAGTAAAGTTCTTACCCCCGCCTCTGGTGCTGTCTTCATGGATGGCGTAGACCTGTTTCAGATGAGTAAACGAGACATCGCCAAAAACATCGGATACGTAGCCCAAAAAAGCGAGACATCCAAAACGACTGTTTTTGATTCTGTACTATTGGGCAGGCGTCCGCATTTTGAATGGGATATAACCCAAAACGACGTGCGGCTGGCAGGCAGAGTGATTCATCTGCTGGGTTTGGATGATTTAGCACTAAAGTATGTTGATGAGATTAGCGGAGGCGAATATCAACTGGTGCAAATAGCCCGCGTGCTTGTTCAGCAACCCCGAGTAATCCTACTTGATGAACCCACCAGCAGCCTTGACCTCTCTAACCAGCACATGATTATGCACCTCATCCGTAACATCGTTAAAAAGAACCATATGGCGGCGATTATGATAATTCACGACCTCAACTTGGCAATCCGTCACTCAGACAAATTCGTCTTGATGAAGCAAGGCATGGTTTACGCCGCGGGTGGACATGAAGTCATCACTCCTGAGAACATCAAGGTCGTTTACAACATTGACGCCTATGTTGAGAGAGTGCGCGGTATACCCGTAGTAATACCACATTAATGGAGAAGTGAAATCGAAATATGCTTAATCCAAAACAAAAAAAGTTTTTCAACCAAAAAGCCCACGAATGGGACACAATCACCATCCATGACCCTGAAAAAGTGCAGTACATCACCAACTTACTAGAAATACAAGGTGGCGATAAGATTCTGGACATTGGCACAGGTACAGGCGTTATGATTCCTTTCTACGAAAAAAAATTGGGGGCTGGCTGTGTTGTTGCGGTTGATTATTCGGAGAAAATGATTGAGGTAGCCCGCTCAAAGTTTCCAGAAAAAGAGCACCCTCAAGTTACTTTTCAAGTAGCTGATGTTTACGACCTAAAATACGATTCAGAGTTCGATTTGGTTGTTTGCTACTCCTGTTTTCCGCACTTCGTTGACAAACCCTTAGCCATCGAAATATTAACTAAGGCTCTGAAGAAAGGTGGACGTTTAGCGGTAGCACACTCAAACTCCGCAGACAAAATCAACGGCGTTCACATGAGTGGCGGCATAGAAATCAAAAACGATTTTCTGCCCCGAATGGAAAAACTCAAACAGCTAATGACTGAGCATGGGCTTGAAGTTACTTTCGAAAGAGATGATGAAGACTACTTCATTTGTATAGCCAAGAAAGTATAGTTGGACCATGGGGTTATTTTTGCCCCAGAAGGCAGGTTTTTATCTGCATAATGTCCTCATTTTGTTTTAGGGCATCAACGAATTTTTCAATCAGATAAGCTTGTCCTTTTAGTATGATGACTTCTAGGCATGTGCCTTCTTGGATGTGGGTGTGTAGGAACGTGGAGACTAAGCCACTATAGCGATGTTGGCTTTCCATTATTCTTCGACGATCGGCGTTTTCGCGGTAGATGACAGTTATAGTGGCTACTGCGTCACCTTCTATGTCTTGGATTTTTAGGTCTTCGATTAGGAAGTGTCTTAGGGCTTGGCGGGCGATTTCTGAGCGGCTGGCGTATCCTTTTTCATGGATTTTTTGGTCGATTTTTTCTATGAGGGTTTCGGGTATGGATAGGCTGATTATTGTCATGCTGGTCGGATTGTTAATGTGATTGTGTATTTTATTAAGTTTTATTAATTTTTACCGTTAATCTACGATTAATTATTAATATATCAAAAATATTTAATAACTTGGCGGGTCATCCGTCAAACATGAACAGCAAACAAAAAGCCTTCCTGCTAAGCGTAGCTCTAATAATTATAATCACAGTAACAGCAGTCGGCCTAACAACTTCGACACAAGAAACCGGCAAACTATCCGTGGTTGCCACATTCTACCCCTTAGCCTACCTTACTGAGCGAATCGGCGGCGACCACGTAGCTGTAACACAACTAGTTCCAAGCAACACCGAAATCCACACATGGGAACCATCAGCCTCGCACATCGCAGCCGCCCAAGATGCAGATATAATCGTCTATAACGGTGGAGGCGCAGATCACTGGATGGAGGCTGACATCCTACCTTCCCTTTCGCAGTCCAGCACCCGCGTTGTAGTTGAAAGCACCCAAGGATTACCCCTTATAGCCAACCAAGAACACGACGAACACGAGGCAGGCGAAGAAGAACACGATCACGGCGCAAACGACCCCCACACGTGGATTAGCCCCTACATGGCACTGCAGCAGGCAGAAAAAATCTATAGCGCATTAATCCAAGCTGATACAGAAAACCAAGAGTATTACACAGAGAACTGGCAAACCCTACAAAAAGAACTAACACAAATAGATACCGAATACCAAGAGAACCTTCAAGGTGCCGCTGTTTCACAGATTTTTGTTTCGCACGAAGCATACGGGTACTTGGCTGAACGATATGGGTTTGAGCAGCACGGCGTAATCGGGCTATCCGCAGACGAGCAGCCCACCGCCACCACAATAGCTAATTTGGTTGATGAAATGGAGCAAAACCATATCTATGTGGTTTACGTGGACCCAGTCTACTCAACATCCTACGTCGAGACAATCAAATCCGAAGTCCAAGCTCAAACAGGACATTCCGTTACTATCCTTGAATTGTACTTGATGTTGGGTTCACAGGGAAACCTAGATTATCTGCATCAGATGCAAGTTAACCTAGATAATTTAAAATTAGGTTTAGAAGCTAAATGACGGACAAGGAATTACTAATGTCCGCCAACTCGCCTATTATAGAAGTCAATGATGCTACCGTAATCCGTAGCAGTGAAGTAGCAGTTCAAAACGCCTCCTTCTCAATCGAGAGAGGTGACTATGTTGGTATAGTTGGACCCAACGGCGGCGGAAAAACCACGCTGCTTAGTGCTATACTAAATTTTCTGCCCTTAACCAGCGGAAAAATACGGTTATTTGGCGTTGACATAGGCAAGTTTAATTCTTGGGAGAAAATCGCATACATTTCGCAGCAGGCAACCAACTTTGAGAGTCAGTTTCCCTTAACTGTACGGGAGCTAGTTTCGCTTGGATGCATACGCAAAGGTAACATTGGTAGAATGTTTCACCGCGACGACTGGGCAGCGGTGGATGAGAGTATAAAATTCATGGGCTTAACCGATATATCGGAGCGGCGAATTGGGCAGTTGTCCGGCGGGCAGAAGCAACGGGTATTTGTTGCTAAAGCCTTAGCCCGAAAGCCGGAGCTTATTTTTCTTGACGAACCCATAGTAGGCGTTGACTCTGATGCACAGGAGCGGTTTTACAAGAAATTAAGCGACCTCAACAGTGAACGTCAAACCACAATTCTGATCGTCACACACGACTTAGCGTCTGTTTTCTGCCGAATGTCTAAGGTGCTTTGTGTTAACAAAAAAGTAGAGGTTGCAAATATAACAGACGAATTAGATCACAACACGCTGCTTAAGCGGGCTTACGGTGAGCACTTTCACTTCGTCTTTCACAAACACACCTGCAGCGGAGCATTTCACAATGAGTAACCTAATTGAGCTGTTTAATTACCAATTTTTTCAGTACGCCCTCATTGGTGGTGTGATAGCTGCCGTAGCATGCGGATTAGTGGGGCTGTTCTTGGTGCTAAAAAAGGAAGCTATGATTGGCGACGGTCTCTCACACACTGCGTTTGGAGGCATAGCAATCGGATTGCTCGCGGGCATAAACCCGTTATTAACGGCGTTGGCGGTGTCTATACTCGCAGTTTTGGGTATTTCGTATATGCGTCGAAAGAAGATTGCACCATCAGACTCAGGCATAGCCATCATGCTAGCCTTAGGTTTCTCAACAGGATTAATCGTCATCAGCTTAGCGGGTGGATTTAATGTTGAGCTATTTAGTTACCTGTTTGGCTCCATCTTAACCATTGACTTAATGGATTTGACGTTGGTGTCGCTTCTTGGAGCCGCAGTTATATTGTTTATTACGTTTTTTAGACGGGAACTTCTTTCGATGGTGTTTGACGAGGACGATTCCCGAATAATGGGAATTCCCACCAAGAAGTTATCTGTGGTTTTCGATTTGCTTGTTGCTGTGACTATTGTGTTGTCAATTAAGGTTATCGGCACCATTTTAGTTGTGGCACTTCTGGTGATTCCAGGGCTTTGCGCTTTGAAGCTCAATCTTTCGTTTAGAAAAACCTTGTTTACTTCAGTTGGTTTCAGCATAGTAAGTACAGTGTTAGGTGTGGTGTTTTCAGCTACATTTAACCTTGTCCCGGCAGGCATGATTGTTTTTGTACTTGTAATGTTTTTCTTGGTGACTCTGACATACAAAAAACTCGCTTAACGTGCCAACTTATTTGGTCCTTTATGGGGTGAAGGGTCCACGAAGAGAATACATATGTGAAGGATATGAGCTTCCGTTGGCGTTTGTCCACGCCACCCACTTAGAGTCAAAGTTGGGCCTCCCGAGTTCACATAGAGACTACGGATAGGGTACCTGTAAGGGGCTTTATGCGTGCATTCCAAACGACACTAAACGGAAGCTAAAATAGACTTAGTCGCGATGCCTTTTGAGGTTTACGGATATCTAAGATGAATTACAAATATATAATAAAAACAAATAAAGTGAAGATTTAGTGTTTTCTAGATTCTATGATTCCTCTGCATTTATCCGCAAACTGGCAGTACTGCAAACATACAGCGTTTTCGTCGGGGCGTTTCCATTCTGCGCCGCAACTGGGGCATGTGGTTTTGTCTTCGTCGCTCCAGATTTCCAACTCCCCGCCACACACGTGACAGTTTATGTATGCGGGTTTAGGCTGCAGTAAATCACGTAGTCCAGGGCATGTCTCGGGGTTTTTTTCGATTTTGTCTTTAGAGCTCAACGATTTCACCTCCAACTTTGACTTCATACTCTTTAACTGGCACTTGTTTGCCGGAACCCTCCAGCGCCTTGTTAATTGCCCATTTGAGCCCAGAGCAGCAAGGCACTTCCATGTGCAACACGTCTACTTCTGCAATGTTGTTTAGACGCAATATCTCGGTGAGTTTAGCTGCGTAGGCGCGGGCGTCATTGAATTTGGGGCAGCCAATTATAACCCGCCTGTTTGTCATCCACTCCTGAAAGTCTTTGATAACTACTGGGGCGCAGTCAGCTGTTAGCAGAAGGGTGGCGTTTTCGAAGAACGGCGCTTTAGGCGGTACCAGGTCTAGTTTTACTGGCCACTGAGTTTTTTGTGGTGTAGCGGCATCCGCTACTGTTGATGGTTTGTTTTTTACCTGGCTTTTTAGGTATTCGTGAACTTCTTCCTGGCTAAACGCGTCAGCTTCCCGCTCGGTAACGGTAATTGCGTCTTGTGGACAATGCCCAAGGCAGGCGCCCAAACCGTCGCAGTACGTGTCCTTGACGAGCTTGGCTTTTCCATCGATGATTTGGAGTGCGCCTTCGACGCAGTTTGGGATGCATTGCCCGCATCCGTTACATTTAGATTCGTCTATGTTTACGATTTTTCTCTTCACGTTTTATCCATCTCTTTTAGACATTTTCCGCCTGTGGGGCAGAATTTTTGGGCGTGGTTCTCTATGGCTGCGAAGATTGGGGTGATGGTCTCTGCGTTGACGGTGTAGATGTGTTTTTTGCCTTCTTTGTGTGGGGTTATAATGTTGCATTCGACGAGGGGTTTTAGGTTATGAGATATCATGCTTTGTTCTTGATTGAGTTTGGCTGCGAGTTCGGTTGTGCTCATGGGTTGGTTTAGGAGTTGTTCGATTGCGGCGAGGCGGGTGGGGTTGGCGAGGTTTGTGAAGAAGCGATGGCAGATTTGGGTAAGGTTTTTTTTCATGTTATTCGCCCATATTGTATGAATAATTATTCATATGAATAATATTTCATATAAACTTGTCGGTTAACCAACCTACAACTCGTAGCGACCAAAATCCATGCCTGAACCAGTATCAGGCGTAACAAAATAAAAAACAAATCCACACTTTAGGCACTTAACTTCCTGATTGCGCACTCGTTCCACGCTGACTGAACCGCATTTAGGGCACCGAAGGTCTGCAGACATTTTTATCACTGAAAGGCAGCCGCTGAACCAGTTAAACATTCCCCAAAACTGGGGGCTTGGCGGCTTTATTGCGCCGCAATGTAAACAGCAAAAAGCCCGCTGCGATGATACCTGAGGCGATGGCCGCCCAAATCCCCCACTGCATCCAAAGCGGAACGGCAGCCGAGTCTACAGTGTTGTTTAGTTTTAGTTCATCAATGGTGCAAATTGCGTCATGTCCGATGTAGGTTTCAGTTTGCCGAAGCGTTGCTCCCTGCGGGTTTTGAATGCCGCTTGTGACGGTGACTTCTTGCTCTTGTCCGTTTACGTAGATGTGCATACCTGTGTCGAAGCTGCGGGTGAAAATAATGTGTGTCCAAGTGTTTGGTTCAATGGCGGATTTGGTGGTTATGATTTCGTTTAAGCCCTCGCTCGTGAGGACGTAGCCGCGGACTGACCCAATTTCGGGGCTGCTACTGTTCTGTGGGGGTTCGCCGTTTAGGGCGACGCCAAAAGTGCGGTTAGGCAGAGATTCAGGTCCTCTCCGTGCTTCTACGATGATGTTGTTGTATGGGATATCTTTGTAGTCCTGTACGTTAACCCACACGTCCACGGTGACTTCTCCTGAGATTTCCATGCTTGGCGACAAGAGGACATTTACATATTGTTGCCCGTCAAAGGCTAAGGCTTCGCCGACTTCGCCCGGCACGACTTGGGGCAGGTAGGATCTGGTGCGTCCTTCGGATCCTAGAATGGCTGGGTTTTTGCCTGTTTGGTCTGGGCTTATGCCGTTTGCGTTAATTTGGTCAAATTTCCAGTATGCTACTAAGCCGTTTTGGATTTCTGGTGCTTGGGGGTGGGCTGGCGGGTTAAAATCAGCTTTGATGTTGAATGGCTCGGTTAAGGGTAGGTTGTCCTGTGCGCCCTCGTAAACTTTGTAGGGTGTATCATAGATTCCGCCTGATTGTCCTGCCTGTGGATATTTGGCGGTGTAGTCACTCCAGTAATTGCCGCCCAAGTCTGCGCCGCCATCCCAGAACTCCACTGGCGACGACTCATTCACAAACACCCCATAGGTGTTATCCACAAAATTGTTGTGGTAAAACGTGTTGTCATGTGGCGCTGCAAGCTGTGGGGTGACAAATACGCCCCATTTGTTGTCTTCTATTTGGTTTGCGGCGATGGTATTGTTTGAGCCCGCAAGGAAGATGGCGGATTCGGCATTTTGAAGCATCTGATTACCGTAAACCACCGAGTACGAGCTGCCTAAACCTAGTGAGCGTTCGTTGCCTACAAACGTGTTGTTGATGACCTTGTCAAAGTAGCCCTGAAGTGCGATGCCTGACACAGCGTTGTCTTTGATTAGGTTGCCCTGTATAGTATAAGATACAGCGCCATAGAAGCGCATGCCATCTTTTAGGCAACTCTCAACGGTGTTGCCCTCGACGGTGAGGTCTGCTTGTGCGGAGCTAAATATGCCTAGGTAGCAGTTGCGGATTGTGCAGTCGCTGATTTTGCAGTTGTCCGCCTGCACATACACGCCCATCGCGTGGAGGCCGCTTTCACTGTAGTTTTGGCTCTCCACCGTCAAACCCGTAAGGCTTGCACCGTTTGCTGCTAAGGCGACTACGGGACGTGCGCCTCGGTCCACTCCACCTTCGCCAATCAAAACGGTCGTCGCAGGGTTTTCGCCCACGATTTGCACGGCTTTGTCCACAACAATGTTTTCCTCATAAACGCCGCTGTACACTTTGATGGTGTCTCCGTCATGTGCCACGGCCAATGCGGCAGTTATGGTTGGAAATTCATTGGGAACAATGAGGGTTTGCTCAGAGATTCCTGTTTGCAGGTTTATTATCCAGAGTGAAAAAATCAAAATCAACGTTAATGTTAGTGCTTTTTTGGCGTTTTGATTCATGTATGTCGCCTGTAGATTTAGACGTTACACCTTGATATTACTCTCCCCAAAGAACAGACTGTTCTTATTGTGGAACGGGTTGAATCTGTATTTTGAAATTTTTTAGAGATACCTTTTTGAGTGCGCACATTCATTTTTGCAATGCAAGGATGTAATGTTTTGTCTAAGAAAGCAAAGAAAGCAGAAGGATTAGAACAACACAAGAAAATACTACGTGAAAAAGAGCAGAAACGCAAAGCAAGAAAACAAGTTGCACTTCCCGCTAAACACGCAGCTAAAGGCAAAAAGTAGCCTTAAAACAAAAAATCTGTTTTTTTATAAATTTTTTAAAACTTAACCCATTTGTTTAGCTGTTGCATTAAATTTTTTTGGGGTCTGCCGTTTTTCACTCTTCATCTTTCCCAATCAGACTGGGACGGCGACATCATCCCCCAACGATTAACGCACCGTCCCCGACTAAAAAGCCTTGGGTTCAAAGGAGCTGAAATAATGAAGAAAACAAGCCATAGAACCCAAACAAGAAGTAAACAATCAGCCCCAAGACTCGGAAAACTAAATATCCCAAACGTTAGTGTGGATAAAACAAGAAGTTTATGAAACAATCAAGCGAGTAGATAAGGAATTAAGGCACTTGGAAACCGTTCCTAGATGTGCTGAAGTGGAAAATTGAGTTTGAAACCCAAGTTTACAAAGTAACGAAATTTGCGATTTTTTTGTTTAAAAACACTTCAACACTTAAACAAATAGATTAAAACTGCTTCATGGAGGGATCTGTATAAGAAGTTTTAGAAAATCTATCCATTTTTTTTAAAAAAAAAGGCTTGAAGGCCTTCATTAAGAAAGTGTTTATTGTTCTCCTTCGCCTACTTGTTCCAGGCTGCCTGTACCGAAGAAGCCGCGACCCTGTGCGAAGTAAATGTTTATTGGTTTTTCGTTTCGTAGGATGTCAATTATGCTTTGGAACATAGTAGATGGCAAGTGCATGCGAATTATTCCGTTGGTTTCGCTATCGTTTTCAAAAGCCATGCCGGGGTCATTGAATCTGACGTAGGCTACGGTTTTGTTTCCATTGTATAGAGCTATTTGTGCTCTGTTTGTTTGGTATCCTTGGGCGCTTCCGTATATTAAAATGTGGTATGCTGTTACAGAAACCATTTTTTTTCACTGCAAGAAGATTATTCTAATTACTTATAAATATTAAGTGTTAATATATGACTGTTAATATTTAATTTGAAACTATTTTGTCCATCACCTTCCTTTTATATTGAAACTTTATAGTCTTCAAATGACTTTAACCGGAAAGAAAGCAAATATGATACATCATTTTTTCTACTTTACTAAGTCTGGGCTAGACATAGTTCTATATTTTTATTTGGGAAACATACATAACCTATAGTTTGCCTAAACAATCCATGCAAATCCGCCCAGACCTATGCACTCCAGAAACCCAAAATCACTTAACCGCACTAATAAGGCGCACACAAGAAGCCCTCCCTACAGCTTTTTCAACTACCGACAACGTAATCCAATATGTAAACAACTTCAGAGACCCCAAATCTGCCCTGCTATTCCTAAACGTCTGCAACTACTACAACGCCGCCATACTCTACACCTGCCCCAACTGCAAGCCTCCCCAAACAACCCAGACCTGCCAAAACTGCAACACACTCTTACAACCCTCGCCGTTTAACACGCTAATCATGTTCCTCTCAGTTATAGAAAAGTTGGCTTCTGTTGAGACGAGCGGCGTTGAGGACTGGGTGGACTTTTACGATTGGGTAAGCCGAAAAGACGTAGACGCCGAGTACAAGCAGGTGCTCCGTAAAGGGCTTTTCAGAGATTTCGGGGCTCTTATGGATAGCTTGAAGGGGAAATGGAGTAAAGAATTTGGGGGTTTGGTTAAGGTTACTAATTTTCTTAGGGGAGTTATGAGTACAGACGAAAAATTGGAGCTAGTTCGCTCAATCCGCTACAGGCAGCAAATCGATGTAACATCTGAGGATGAGGCAGACAAAACATGCGATGTAGCAATGCCGATATGTTTTGACTCAAGAAAACCAGAAAAATGCCTCTCAGAGCCAGGGTACTACGACGATAAATCCCGTTGCACAATAATTGCGGATGAGGCAAAACTTGACAAATGCTTCAAAGACACCATAAAAACCATCTACGAATGGCGCAACCGATACATCTACGACGCCCAGTTGCCACCCTTAAGAGAAAACGCTCTTTACGGCATTCAGTACAGGGGTAAAAACGCAAATGCAGAAGTGTCCGTAGCTGATCTAAAACCCGTTTTCGAGGCATTAATAAAACGATTTTTTGACAAATACCAGATCATTCAGACAAAGAAAAAGCATAAGAAGCACTAAAAAGCAGTATTCCCAAATCTTTCAGTTAGGTTTCAGATTTGTTCTCCAAGCCTAAGTGGCCCCGTTTGTCGGGTTCGTTTTTGTGGTGCTTGCAGGCGCATACTTTAAAGAAGTAATAGAATAAGCTGCAGTCCCCTTCGTTTTTTGCCAAAAAACTTAGGTTTATCCTTAAAAGGAATTACAGCCAATAAATAAAGTATTTAACTTCCACGGGAAGCGAAGAGTGATGAGCCCATTTGGAGATAAAATAAAAAACAAGCTTAACTTCTACAAGCACAAGCATGGCGAATGCCAAAACTTTGATAACGGAACCTGCAAAGTGGCGCACTTCACCAATCTTAAAGCAGACGAAACCGCCTGCCCCCACTTTAAATCCAAAAAGAAAATCGACACTTAAAAAAATCTCATTGAACGTGAACCTCTTGGCTAACACTAAACACGGCTACGACCACTATGAACTACTAAGTGCTCTTCAGAAATGTATCCGACGCGGCATGGAGTACGAAGCAGTACACTTCGCTGTGGAACTTGAAGAGTTTAATCCGACAATGCTTTGGAACCGCCTAAAAGTCATCGCCGCCGAAGACATCGGGCCAGCAAACCCCCAAATGCCCGTGCTAGTTGACGTTTTGCTGAAGAATTACCTTGCTGAAAAATCAAAGTTGGGTGAAAACAACTCTGCCCTATACTTCACCAATGCAGTCGTATGCCTCTGTTTTAGCCAGAAAAGCCGCATCACCGAAGACCTCTTAAAAGTTGTTTACACAGAACGAGAAAAGGAAAAAAAGTTTCTGCCCATCCCAGATTTTGCTTTGGATAAACATACGGCGCGGGGTAAAGCTTTGGGTAAGGGTGTTGATGATTTTTTCAGTGAAGGCAACAAACTTGAAAACGAAGCGTTTATCAATTGCTACACTGAACGTGCAAAAGAACTGCTAAAAAAGTTTACGGATAATGAAAATTATTGACGAGTATACATCGCTAACTGCTTAACTATTTAATTGTGTGATTTGCTTAGATACAAATTTTGTAAATGCTATTTTGCATAACAAGAGGCTGTTACAGCCAGGTAACTGATTAAAAAACTTTTGTTGGAACAGCTATAACTAAGTTACTGTTAATAAGTTAAGGGTGTATCATTTTCTTGTTAAAGTTTTACTATACTCTGATTATATCGATGCTTTCTTTGTAGATTGCCCTTTATGTTCTTTCATTCGGTGCTCCCTTAAATGTTTCGGGTCTTGGCAATCTTTCTTACAGATTGTACAAATAAAATGATCATATAACATCTTAAACAAAGCTGAGTATCCAACACGACTAATAAGAATTGAGGTAATTCATAACTTAATTCCAAGATGTTTGTGAATT
>CAWENF010000009.1:0-6588 GCA_963810275.1 uncultured archaeon | reverse complement strand
AGGCGTTACAGTGAAAAGAAGTCGGTCGCATGCTGCAGGTGCGATGTCTTCCTTGCTTAGAAGTTTGAGGAAATCGGCGACGGGTTGGAGAAGGCCCGCTGGACCAGCTTTTAGCGGTCCGTAGCGGTTCTGGATTTTAGCGTAGGTTTTCCTATCTATCCACTCGTAGAAAAACGCCAGCAGAAGCAGAAACACTATACCAGGAAAGACGATGATGCTTACGATGTCAAGTGCAATCGTTGCTAAGCACCTTCAGAAACTAAAATAAATCGCCGCAAGCTATTATTAGTATCGATTGATTCGGGCGCAAAAAACGACAATTTATGATTAAAAGATGATAATGGAAAGGGTTGTTAGAGGTTTTTTCGAGCAAAAATCAGCATGCCCACTGCCATCAACACAATTAAAGAGTATACCACAGGCATGAAGTTTTGAGCGTAAAATGAAGTCATCGTGACAAACGCCAAAACGTCGAAGATTAGAAAGTAAACTGCAAAAGTTAGGAACCGTTCCAAGTCCAGTTTAACCTCCCGTGAAGGTGCTTGTTCGCCGCAGCTGTAGGATTCGGTTTTCTCAGATGACTTATCACTTTTAGGGGACAACTTGCCGCTGATGAAGTATAACGAAAGAGCAGTGATTAGCGAAACAGAAAAGACAAGCGGCAAAATGTATACAACACTCTCTGTCATCATGGACGCCTGCTTCGAAAAAGTTTAAAGGTTCCTATTAAGTTTTTGTTTCTAACTGCAATAGGAGATGGGGTAAGCGATAGAAGAAGTATTACAGGTTGCACTAATGATTGCAACCATACTTCTCGCCATTTTCACAATTGAAGTAAAAAAAATCCTCCACGCAGTAATTGGCTTTTGCGGCGTCAGCATCTGCGTAGGCGGATTATTCTGGATGCTAAACGCCCCTTACGTGGCGGTTTTCCAAATTCTCATATACGCGGGCGCAGTCGTCGCCATTTTTCTCGCAGCAGTTATGTTGACGACCAGCAAGGAGGCAATCAAGTGAAGCTAAACCTTGCGTTTGTAGCCTGTATCATCCTTGTCGTTTTGGCGGTGGCGACGTTTTCGGCTGCGGAGTTCCAGCAGCATTTCCCTGTTTTCCATGCCTCAAGCCAGAACAGCACGTTTGTAGACGTGAATGGTGATGTTGGGGCAGAAGACAGCCGTTTTATGTGGAACAATGACAGTTTAGCATTAATCGCCCAGGCATTTGTGTTGTTTGCTGCGGCGACTGCCACGCTGGGTTTATTGAAGTATGGAGGAGAAAAACATGCTTGACATCTCCGCGTTCATTGTATTCTCCTTCGCTCTTTACATACTGGGTATCTATTGCTTAGCAACAAAGCGTAACCTAATCCGCCTGCTACTGGGCATTGAGTTGCTCATTAACGCCGCCAACATAAATTTCATCACTTTCGCAGCATATGCTTACCCTGGCTATGTCGACTCCATGGGGCATTCGTTCGCTAGCATATCTATCGGGTTGGCGGGGGCAGTTAGCGCGGTGGCGTTGGCGGTTGCGGTATTGATTTATCGGCATTATGGAACATTAGATTCCGACGAGCTGAGGAAACTGAGGGGGTAGCAAAGGGGCTATGTTTACGTTGCCGTTTGATTTACTGCTACTGTTCACCGTTATTTCGCCTGTTTTAGGCTGGGCAACCCCTGAGAGGTACCGCAGTAGAGTTTTGGGTACCTATGCTGCGGTTGCGCTGGCAGTGGTCGGGTTGGCTTTGGCTAATTTGTACTTCGAATCTGCAGGCAACGGCGTCGTGTTCGTTCCAAACAATAGTCTAATTTTTGCCACACTCAGAATAGATGCTCTGAGCATTTTTATGGCAACGGCGTTTTTAATTGTGGGGTTCGCCGCAACCCTCTACTCCATTGCCTACGTCAAAAACAGCGACAAAACCCCATTTTATTACACTCTTATTATGACACTTATCAGCGGCATGATGGGAATAGTATTCGCAGGAGACCTACTCACGCTATACGTGTTCTGGGAACTCATGTCTGTATCCTCCTATGCTTTGGTCGCATTCTTTAAGGAAGACTACTCAATTGAAGCTGGCTTCAAATTCTTGGTGATGAGCGCTGCTGGCTCGGCGACGGCACTGTTTGGGATTTCGCTACTATATGGCATGGCGGGCACACTAAGCTTTGAAGGACTATCAGCGGCATTCAGCGGGTTTTCATCAGGCATTTGGGTTTACCTTGCCGCTATGTTTGTTTTTGCGGGGTTCGGAGTAAAAGCCGCTGTTTTTCCCCTGCACACTTGGCTCCCCGACGCTTACTCTTCTGCATCTGCACCTATATCCGCAATCCTCGCTGGCATAGTCATTGGACCAGGAGTCTTCGCCTTGGTCAAAGTCTTCTTTAGTGCGTTTATGCCTTTCCAGGCGGTTTGGGCACCCGTAATCGCTATCCTTTGCATACTCACCATGTTCGTAGGCAACATCACTGCTCTAGTCCAAACCGATTTGAAACGTATGCTAGCGTACTCAAGCATTGGACAAGCTGGCTACATGCTAATCGGCTTAGCCATTGGCACGCAGCTGGGCTTAACGGGCACTTTCGTGCAGTTCTTCAACCACGCCATAATAAAAGGGCTGGCTTTTCTCTGTGCAGGCGCAATCATTTACCGCTTAGGCACCAGAGAACTAAGCGAGATGCAAGGTGTTGGGCGCAAAATGCCCTTAACAGCAGCAGCCTTGACGTTGTCTGTTGTGGCATTGATTGGTTTGCCGCCGCTTGCTGGGTTCCCAGGAGAGTTAATATTGTTTTCTTCGTCAATGCAAGCGAATATGTGGTGGCTCGGTTTTACATTACTAATCAACAGCGTAATTTCAGCTGGATTCTACTTGCGCATCGTGTACACAGTGGTGCAGCCTGCGGCTTCGGAGAAAATTGCGCAAATCAAAGAAGCCCCCGTCCTAATGCTTATGCCCATTGCGGCTTTGGCAATACTAGTTGTAGTATTTGGTTTGTGGCCTGACTCGATTGTAAGTTTCGCACAACAGGCTGCTAACGCTTTGCTGTCGCTGGGGGGTGCGACATAACTGGAAATCATTAATGTTGCACCGTGGTTGTGTTGGATTTTCCCCTTAATCGGCGCCTTAGCAGTTTTAGCGCTAAAGAAAACTGGGCATAAAGCCATGGGCGCCACTGTAATCGCCATGACCCTGCTCAGTTGGATTATGACATTACTGATGATTCCTGATATGCTCAAGTTCACGACTGTAGATCAGTCAGCGTTTTGGTTTTCTATTGCAGGTACGCAAGTCGGTGTAGGCGTCCTTGTGGACCCGCTAAGCATAATAATTGTTAACATTGTGGCGTTTCTAAGCTTCTTAATTATCGTATATTCAGCCAAATATATGGAGCACGACAACAACGTGACCCGTTTCTGGTTCTTTATGGAACTCTTTGTCGCCTCAATGCTACTTTTGGTGTTGGCGGACAACTTCATCATGATGTTTGTCGGCTGGAAATTGGTGAGCGTTTGCAGTTTTGGCTTAATCGGCTACTACTATACGGACAAGAAGGAACATTGGATAGGTGGACCCGCCCCGTTCCCTTTCCAGAAGCCCAGCAGAAACGGACTCAAAGCTTTGTTGATTACGACGTTTGGCGACATAGCTTTGCTTGCTGGCATCCTCATCCTTTTCCTCTATGCGCACACATTCAACTTCTTGGAGCTTATCCAAACTGCGGGTACATGGCTCCCAACAATGACGGCGACCCCCGGCATCTTGACATTGACCTGCGTGTTGCTGCTCTTGGGGCCATTTGCAAAGTCTGCACAGTTTCCGTTCCATGAGTGGCTCCCTGAAGCCATGTCTGGCCCCACACCCGTCTCCGCTTTAATCCACGCCGCTACCATGGTCAAAGCAGGAGTTTACCTAATAGCACGTATACTTCCAATATTTTTCTTCGCCGCATGGGTCGCGTCCCCTGCGATACCTGAAGCTCTAACGTTTTTCATAATAGTTGCAGCTATAGGCGCCTTCACTGCGTTTTTAGGCGGTACACAGGCTATGGTTGCTAAGGAACTAAAGAAATCTCTTGCTTATTCAACTATGAGTACCATAGGCTACATGGTTCTTGCTCTGGGTGTCTCTGGCTTAAGCTCGGATGCGTTGGTGGCGGGGACTTCATCGTCGATTTTCTTCCTAATAAACCATGGCATATTCAAAGTCGTATTGTTCCTCTGTGCAGGCGTCGTCATCCACGCCTCGGGAAGCATTTACCTTCACGAAATGAACTTGTGCCCCAGAAAGATGCGTTACACCTACGTGTTCATGTGGATAGGTGCCTTGGCGTTGATGGGTGTTTTTCCCCTTTCGGGTTTCTGGAGCAAAGACAGCGTGCTAATCGCTTGCTTGGAAAGCGGGCAGTATCTTGTGTTTGCTGTGGCATTGATTTCTGTGATTTTCACGGCGTTCTATTCGGTGAGGCTGATGGGGTTGATTTTCCACACAGATACCCCAGACGGTAATGCGCACCGTGAGCAGGAGTATCATGACCGCGAAATGCATCCTGAACACGTTCACGGAGAAGAAGGACCATTGCAGATGATTGCACCCTACGCAGTTCTAGCTGTGTTAACGGTGCTCATCGGCTTGATGGGTCCGTGGTTTAACGATTTTCTTGCCTTGTCGTTCCAGAACTACTACACAAACATGGGCTTCATTCACATAATGGGCGGCGGAGGGGCATCCACAGCAGCTTTGAGTGCATTTGGGCTTGAAATCGCTGTCGCAGTTGCTTCCACGCTTATGATAGTTATTGGCGCCGTTCCCGCCTATAGGTATTATATTAAAAGTAAAGCGTCCCCCGACACAGCCATCGCTAAAAGCGGTGCACTTCGGGGGCTCTACAAGTTTTTGTGGAACCGTTGGTACATAGATGCCTTCTACCGCAAAGCGTTTGTGGAGCCTTCAATCCGTTTAGGCGGATTGGTGCAGCGCTTTATTGAGACGCCATTGGATAGAGCGATCAATAATGGCATACCAGAAGGCTTCAGAGCGTTTAGTGCTGAGCTGCGGAAAATCCAGACGGGCAAACTCAGAATGAACATGATATACTTCCTTATTTTCGTGTTTGTGGCTATTTTGGTGGCTTTGCGGCTGGGAGGTCTCATCTAAATGCAAATGCCGTACATACTGCTCCAAACCATTCTGGTACCTCTAATTGCAGCCATAATCTGTGGTGCGTTTGGCAAGCAACTTAAAAGGAAAACAGCGTGGATATCCATTGCAGCGTTGGCATATGTCACTGCACTTTTAGCTGTAGTCGGAGCGCAAATTTGGGTGCAAGGCGGCTCCATCACCGAAGTTTACGGTTGGGGCAACATCGTTTTCAGCCTTAAATTCGGATTCTTCGCTGATGGCCTAAGTTTACCCGTCGCTTTCGTGTTAAGCTTAGTGTGCACAGCCGCAGCCGTGTATTCCGTAAAATACATGGAAAACCGAATTGAAGCCATATACGGAAAACAACGCCCCACAATCTACGCCTTGTACTATGCGCTGTTTCTCTTGATTCCAATCGGCTTAGTCGGCGTAGCCTTATCCACCAACACTATCGAATTGTACCTGTTTTTGGAGTCGGGTCTTGTGCCGCTGTTTTTACTGTTAGACTTTTTCGGCTACAACAACCGCCATCGCATAGCCAAAATGGCGTTCATATGGACACAGGCAGGTGCAGCAGTCTACTTAGTCGGGGTAGTTTTAGCGGCGGTTAACGTTGGAAGCTTTGACATCACCGCTTTATCAAGTATCTCTGACACCGCTGTGGGCTTTTGGGTTTGCCTCCTCGTACTGGTCGGTTTTCTTATCAAAATGGGTAGCTTCGGCTTCCACGTCTGGGTGCCCCATGTAGACGGCGAACACGCAACCTCTGTCGCCGCGGTTTTGGCAGGTATGGTGGGTTTGGGCAGCTACGTTTTGGCGCGGCTGCTCTACGGCGAGTTGCTTGAGTCTTTTAAAATCTTCAGTTTGCCCCTAATGACGCTGGCGGTGATCACAATGATTTACGCTGCGTACCTCACTATGGGGCAAGACGACATCAAACGACTTTTCGCCTGCTCTACCATTGGACAAACCGCTTACTCGCTACTGGGCTTAGCCAGCATGACCGCAATGGGGATTGAAGGTTCAGTGTTCTACTTCCTTAGTCACGTTGTTGGAAAATGCATACTTTTCTCAGTTGCAGGTATCTTGGTGGTTCAAACGGGCACCCGCAGCATCAAAAATATGGGCGGCTTAGCTAAAAAAATGCCTCTCACAGTAACCCTATGCGTAATTGGGGCAATGATTCTTTCTGCTGTACCTCCGCTGAGTGGCTTCCAAGCTGAGTGGATTTTGTTCACGGGCGTGTTTACGCAAGGCATTACAGGCACCGCCTATTTGATTGTTGCAGTGGTAGGCATATTTGCAACGTTTCTCACTTTGGTTTACACGTTCTGGCCGACAGTACGTATCTTCTTCGGACCCCTAAAAGATGAAATGAAAAACGTCAAAGATGCCCCACTTGTTATGACTGCGCCGCTTTGTGTGCTGGCGGTGATTTCATTGTT
>CAWENF010000008.1:0-12181 GCA_963810275.1 uncultured archaeon | reverse complement strand
TCACCGCTCTCGTTAAGCATGTGGAAAAATATTGGTGCCGTGACACCGTTTACTTTCCACTTTTTTTGTTATCCAAAACTCTTGCCTGATATTTTTGTTTTTCTGCGCTAATTTCTATTTTCTCTATGTGCATTTGGCGGAGGTTAGAAATCATAAGGCAACTAAACTGGACTTTTTGGACAGGTGATTTTCATGATTCTGACGGAGTGTTGCTGGCGCGTTTCTCACTCAAGCTGCATGGAAACGTAGTTATATAACGTGGCAACTTTGAGTGTGCTTTTTTTGCACAAGAGAGAATAGTAATTGAACAAAGTGCAATGTAGTTCTGCTGTAGCATAGTTCACAAAGCAGTCAATGCATAAGAAAACATGAGTCTAAGCTGTAAACTGCCCCGCAGCTCTTTGACGTGAATACAACAAAATCCTGCCAAAACAACAGCCACATCCACCTAAATATGCTCCTTTTTGTAGAGATCTTAACCAGGTACAGCAGTTCTTGGCTAGCCAAAGCTGGCTGTTTTGTTGGTCTTTTTGTGACTTGGCAGTTTGTCTCAAATAGCGCAAAAAGCCATAATTTTGTATCGATTGTGTCAGAAAATATAGTTTACATTGAACTACAAAATTTATTGCAGGACAGGGAGTAAGCTTTAGAAGCAATGCACTAAGGCGCAGAAGCATTTCAGTTAAAGCAGCGAAAAACTGGCGTGTAACAAAGACTTTGCCTTAGTGGGCTGAACCATTGCCTAATGCTGAAACACTTAGACCTAAAGCTGAAGATTAAAAGCAGTGAAATAACCTGAAGCGGCAAAAGCAGGGTTCAAGTGGGCTGCGTTAAGCAATAAGGCTCAGACCTGATCCTGTTTCTTTCATCCAACTTTTCTTGGCACAATTCCAAAAGGAGCGAAAAATAAAGTTTAAACAATCTATAACCAAACAAACCGCCGGCTTAACTTTGAGGGTTTATTGAGCAAAACAAAGTGACGTTAAAGTACTACTCACCTCTGCCTTGCCCAACTCCTCAGGTTGATCCAAAACGGGGAAGATTTGAAGGTTCATGAAAGCAAACAACACCGCATCTACCGCAGCGTCAGAAAGCAACTCCGCTGCTTCATTAAGACCGTTTTTCATTTCTTGGAATCCTTTCTCGATAACCCTTTTCAAGTGTGCTTTTGAATAATGAATTGTCATCTCTGAGCCTTGTATTGTTTCTGAGAATTCTTTTTCAACCGTGCTGTTTGAGTAGGGAACGATAACTTCTAATCTTTTAATAACAATGGAATCCTGAAAGGACATTTGTAATTTTAGGCTGTCCGCCTTGTGGGATTGCGCGTTGAGTGTGTGAAAAACCATTTTCTGAAGAGGCACCGAAGCGTTTTAAGAACAGCTACACTGAAAAGTACAAGAAAGACAATGTGAGCAATCGCTAACGTTGGCTCGGTGAAGAGCAAAGATTCACTAAAGGGGTATCCGACAGTGCTGGGCAAAAGCACGGTGATTATGGGGATTATGAGTACAAGATTTGTCAGGTCAGCTCTAAAGAAGACTTTCCAATCACTCGTTTTATACATGACTACCATGGCGCACAGAAAAAGAAGTATCTCCAAAACAATATTTACATTATTAAAAATGTCAATAAATGGCCCACCTAACTCGTAGAGTCCAAACTGCTGAGTGGTAAAAGGCCACAGCAGCTCAAGTTGTCCGCCCACTATGAAGTCTCCGATGAAGGCGTGTGAAATCAAAGCTAAAAAGTAGGGCACAGCTTTTTTTCGGTAAACTATGAAAAACGGGATAAAAACAAGTAGCGCAAACACGATGGAGTGGGTTGGACCACGGTGGATTTCTACACCTGTTAAGAAATCATAGATGATATCTACGTCAGGTAGAATTGAGAGAACCAGCAGCGTAGGTATGTTTATGTTTGTATGTAGAGCTTTTGAAGAGCCCTTGCCTAGAAGATAGGCGATTGACATATGACCAACAGCAAACAAAGCAGAGTTTTCCAGTTAACTTTGATTTATTTTGTACAACTTTTTAAGAATAGGTTTAGCAGGTATTTTAGGTGAACGCTAGCCGCCAACCATTTTGGTTAACTGGAATAAACTAACGTGCACAAACTCTCTTGGTAGCAAGAAAACAAACTGCTTTTAACTCAACCCCATTGCCCGCATAATCACCATTACAAGGAAACCTAAACCGCAGCCAACTGCCAGTAAACGAAGTAGACGCTTATCCATTGGAATTCGAGATGCAAGGTTAGGTGAAGCATATAGCAACTCAGAGGCAACTAAGAGAATAATGGCGGTGATAGCAAGCCAAAGACCGATATCAGAAACTGAAAGGGAAAATTCACATAATTCACCTACACAAAAATGAAGTTTAACAGAAACCGTGCTCTGAGCAAACGTCTTCATTTCACCAAGAACCCCAGTTTTACCCGAAGATTTAGCCAGTGCAGACGCAACAGCCGAAACCAATGGGCACCCCATTATGCTGGCGCTTTTGGGCTTATGTTCATTGAAGAAGCTGTAATAGATACTGCCGGAAGCTTTGAAATCTGCTCCTTGAGGGGTTAGGTTCAAATTCCTCTTAAAACAAGTTAAGATTTAGAACTCATCAATTAGTTAAGTTTTTGGAGTTATTTAAAAGTGTGAGGATCAATTGTTCTATTTTTAATTAACATCGAGCGGGTACTTCCATATTTTTTTCGGTTTTTTTCTGGATATCCGGTTTATTTGACACAGACAAAAACAGCTTTTTTATAAAAAAAAGCGAATTTAACCGTAGCCATTTAATTATTGGGATTCAATCCAGGGGTATTTATTGTGGATTAATAAACATTTAGACGAATTTCCTTTTTAGGTTTGGGCGTTTAACGTTTAAATCCACCTGTGCGCATACTTTTTTGGGATATTTTATGGCGTTATCTACAACTGTTAAAGAGATCTATTCCCAGCAATTCAACACCGTATTAGAAAACGAAGCAGCCTCAAGATGTCTTGAGGGATTTAAAAAAGGAATGCCGCCTGTGCTGGCAGTACTTGACGACCACGATAATTACGTAGGGATGGTTAGTCGCCGCTCAATTCTTAGAACCCGTGTGGATTTAAGCAGAATAAAGGTAAAAACCGTAATGAATGTTGCACCAGAAGTTGATTTGGGCGACTCTATTAGCCGCGTTGCTAAATTGATGATTGGTAGCGGTGTACGGCAGCTTCCTGTTCTTGATAAAGGTAAAATTGTTGGTTTTGTGACTGATGAAGCAGTTATCCACGCAGTTGTAGGCGGCGCATGGGGAAATAACCTCGTATCGCAGATAATGACTCGTGCTCCGCAAACTATGGATTCAAACCGTAGCGTCGGCGCAGTACTTGGATTGATGCGTGAGCACGGAATCAGCCACCTGCCAATCATGAAAAATGGCAAACTTGTCGGTTTAATTAGCATCCAAGACATACTATCGAACCTGTATTTCCCGCCAAAGCGCATGGGCAACCAAGATGTTGCAGGCGAGCAAATTGACACGTTAGGTGTAGCTGCTAAAGGAATAATGAGCCAACCAGTAATCACGGTGAATCCAGGTATGTCCCTGCTTGAATGTGAAAAACTAATGCATAAACATGACATTTCCTGCCTCTGTGTTGTGGAGGGCGAAAATCTTGTCGGCGTTGTTACTAAACTAGACTTCTTGGAACCCATTAGCGAGATGGAGACTCCAGAGCGTCACTTTTCCGTGCAGTTCGGTGTAAAAGACATCGAAATTAACCCTGAGCAACAGCAGTTTATGATGGCAGAATTTGATTCCTTTACGCATCGTTTCAAAGAGGCTTTCCAACAGGGATCTCTGTTTATTTACATTAAAACCCACCGTAACACTAACATGCGCGGTACTCCGATGGTGCACTGCAGACTGCAGTTTAGAACTGTGAAGGGCAGCTTCTTTAGTTCCAGTGAAGGCTGGGGCGTTGAGCCCACTTTCAAAGTTGCTTTGGACCGTTTAGAGCGTAGGTTAGATAGGAGTAAAGAGTTGTTGGCTTATAATCCTAAGTATGCTAGGGATTACCTGCGTAAAATGGTACCTGAAGAAGGAATAAGTTAAGCGCTTTTTTGTGCTCTTTTTTTATTGCGCTAATTAGTAGGTGGCCCATTATTTATAATAGAAGGGATTTATGTGGTAGAGCTACAACTACTCTGATTCTAGGTTAAGTGGTAGGCTTCTTCGCCGTGCTGGCTCAAATCCAGTCCCTCATCTTCCTCTTTTGGAGTTACACGTAATGGGGAAAACACATTCACCAGCCGTAGTAGCAAATAAGAACCTGCAAAAGCGAAAGCTGCAACCACCATAACGGCTAAAGCTTGAATGCCAAGTTGTGCAGGGTTGCCATCAAATAATCCAGACACTGCAGGGTTAACTGCGGCAGTAGCAAACAAACCAACTGCCACTGCACCGATTATGCCGCCCACGCCATGGCAGGCAAAAACATCAAGAGTATCATCGATCCTCGAGCGTCCTGCACGCCAGTTAGCAATCAAATTCGAGATTATACCCGCCGCTAAGCCGATTATGACTGCCGCCATAAAGTTCACGTAGCCCGCTGCAGCAGTAACGGCTGCCATGCCACAAACAGCACCCACCGCTATGCCTATTGCAGATGGCTTGCCTTTTAGTACCCAATCCAGCAGCATCCAGCTAACAGCTGCAGCTGCAGCAGCTAAGTTTGTGGCGATAACCGCTGAAACCGCAATGTTGTCTGCCGCCAAAGCTGAACCGCCGTTAAAGCCAAACCACCCAAACCAAAGTAGTCCAGCGCCTAAAATGACGTAGGGTATGTTAGTGGGTTTGAACTCAGTGCCCATTGGCGGCATGGAGATTTCTGATTGTTTGTTTAAGGATTTGAGTTGATCTTTCCAGTAAACGCAGCCTTGACGCCGCCCTACGATTAGTGCAGCCGCCAACGCTGATACGCCTGCAGCCACATGCACTACTATGCCTCCTGCGAAGTCGTAAGCGCCCAAAACATGTAGCCAACCATCAGCGTTCCAGACCCAGTGTGCAATGGGTGAGTAGATAAGCGTGGACCACAAAACAACAAAGATAAGCAGAGATTTGAAGCGGATGCGCTCAGCACATGCACCAATGATTAACGCCGGAGTGATAGCGGCAAACTTCAGCTGGAACGCAAAGAAAAGTACTTCTGGGATTGCTGGGGCATAGACTGCGTTTATGTGGTTTATCGATAGGTTGTTTAAACCCACAAGGGAGAGGTTTCCGATTAACCCGCCGATACTATCGCTAAATACGAGGCTGTAACCCCAGAAAAACCAGACTAAACTGACAACAGCAAAGATTATTATGCACTGCACAAGAGTGGATACGAGATTTTTTCTACGAACCAGGCCACCGTAGAAGAACGCCAACGCTGGGGTCATAAGCATCACCAGGGCGGTTGACATGAGAAGCCATGCTATGTCGGCTGCGTTTTCCATTGTTTCCCCTTTTAGCTGTCGATTGTTCTTTTTTTCTGTTAAAACAGATATTTAAACTATCCATATGCAACGTTTAAAAAATTAAATTTAGACAAACGTCTATCAGATTAAAAACATTCAACACGATAACACAACAAACAATAGGTTTAAAAGCTATAAATGCAAAAACGTCCAAAAATCTACTTTAAAAAACACATGTGACCAATACAAAACAGCAAAAGACCATTTAATAAAAAAGGGGTTAGAAGAATTTAGCCAGCTTAATCTAGCTGGTAAGCTTCTTCGCCGTGCTCGCTTAAGTCTAAGCCAGCATCTTCAGCTTTTTCGCTGACACGCAACGGTGAAAACACGTTCACAATCTTCAGCAACACATAGGAGCCGACGAACGCAAACGGCACCACAACAGCGACCGCTTCCAGTTGCGCGATGAACTGGCCTACGTTACCGAAGATTAAGCCGTTAACGCCTCCGATAGCCGCCGACGCAAAGATACCTGTGGCAATGGAACCCCACAAGCCGCCGACTCCGTGGCATGCGAAAACGTCCAAGCTGTCGTCGATTCTGCTTCGGCCAGCTCTCCAGTTTGCAACTAAGTTTGAGATAACGCCTGCGGCTAACCCGATTACCATAGCTGCCGGAACACTAACATAACCCGCTGCTGGTGTGATAGCGACTAAGCCAACGACTGCACCAATTGCAATGCCTACTGCTGAGGGTTTGCCTTTGATAACCCAGTCTGAAAGCATCCAGCTGACTGCTGCGCCAGCCGCCGCCAAGTTGGTGGTTACAAGCGCTGAAACTGCAATGTCGTTTGCTGCTAAGGCACTGCCTGCATTGAAGCCAAACCAGCCAAACCACAGCAACGCTGCGCCCAGCAAGACGTATGGAATGTTAGTTGGTTTGAATGCTGGTGGGGGTGTTGAGTCAAGTTTTTTCATATAGCCTTTCCAAGGGATTTCTCCACCCTCGCCTTCTTTGGGGATGGGGCAGGATTCGCCTTTGCGTCTGCCGACAACCAATGCGGCTGCCAATGCAGATATTCCTGCGGCAACGTGAACTACGATGCCTCCTGCGAAGTCGATGGCGCCGATTCCTTTGAGCCAGCCGTCTGGGTTCCAGACCCAGTGTGCAATGGGCATATAGATGACTGTAGACCAGAGTACCATAAAGATTAGCAGTGATTTGAAGCGTATACGTTCTGCGCAAGCACCGATAATTAGTGCGGGGGTGATTGCGGCGAACTTTAGCTGAAACGCAAAGAAGAGTAGTTCAGGTATGTCAGGCGCTAAAGTTTGGTTATAGTGAGTTATGCTTAAGTTGCCCATTCCAAGCAAGTCTGGGCTGAACCCGATTATTCCTCCGAAGGATTGGCCGAATACAAGGCTGTAGCCCCAAAGAGCCCAGACTAAGCTAATAATAGCAAATATGATAAAGCACTGCACTATTGTTGAAAGAAGGTTCTTTTTCCGGACAAGGCCTCCATAGAAAAAGCCTAATGCGGGGGTCATTAACATGACCATTGCGGTTGCTACTATTACCCAAGCTATGTCTCCTGATGCCAAATTCTTTTTTCCTCTTGACAGTTGTTTAGATATTTATCTGTTGTCTGCACAATTAGCCCTGCGCCATATTTAAAAGTATCCGTTTGAAAACAATTGACGTGTATTAATAGATGAATGTCTCAAAAATCTCCAAATATTTAAGCATATGCTCAATCAGAATCGGGGTTAAAACCATAAAACTTGAAAGTCATTCAAAAAAAGCCACAAAAACAGTGCAAATAAACAATAATCAAAACAGCCCGTAGCCGCGCACCCAGCTATCGCTAGATAAAATTAAAAATAAATAACAAAAAAGTTAAGCTTTGTATTTCCACTGGCTGTTTTTAAGCATGGAAGTAATTCGAGAGGCAAAAACAGAACTCACTAAGGCTACAACCACTAAAATCCCCGCCCAAACAAACACACTAGGCGTCAACGCAAAGTATATGACAAAGGATAGGACAATGAACGGTGCTAGGAATAAACAGGCGTAAATTACTTCGGTGTTTAAGCTGGTTATGGCGCGCATCATGGCCTTGAAGGTTTTGCCTTTGTTTTTTTCATCTTCTATGAATTCCTTAAAGTTTTTGCCTTTCTTGCCTCTCATTTCAGACATTCCTACATACACCTCTTAGTTTAAGTTGTTTAATTATTTTCACTCCGTATCATATCCAGAACAGCCACAGCAATATGTTAGCTACAGCTACAGCAACTACGGAAAGGGGCAAACCGATTTTGATGTATTCTTTGGTGCTAACTAAGCAGTTGTTCTTCTCCAGCAAGCCACAAGCGAACACGTTGGTTGCTGCGCCCATGGGCAGGATGTTAGCTCCGCTACCAGTGCCAATCAGAGTACCGAACAGCAAGGGCCAAGCGCTCATGTTAGCGAAACCGGCCAGTTGCTGGCCAACTGGAATCATCAGTACCGTGTAGGCGTTAGGATCAATAAATGATGACAAGCCCACCGATAGCCAGACTAGGAACAATAGTAAGATTGAGGGGTTGCTTACGCCCATGTCTACGATGGCTTGAGAAAACGAAGTCAGCAAACCCGACGCTGTCAGGGCATAGATTACGCCAAAAATACCGGCTAGGAATATCAGGGAGTTCCAGTCGAATTCGATAATCATTCGTTTGGCGTCTTTGTACCCGATTAATATGGCTGCTAACCCGACTGCTATGCCTATTATGCCCAAGTTTATACCTAGTTCAGGAGCTAATGCTAATGCAACTACACCAACAACGAAAAGAACGCTTGGGATTTTGGAGACTTTGATTTTTTCGGGTTCAATGTCGATACGTTTGTTCATTTTACGGAACATAATAAGCAAGGTTAACAAGGCTGCAATGACCCCCACGGCTGTGATTGCGCCTAGGCCAAGTCGGCTTTGGAACCAGTAGAAGTCCAGCGGGGTCAAGCCAGTTTGGATAGCTAAGATAAGTGCTGGAGGGTCAGCAATCATTGTTGTTGTTGTGACCATGTTGGAACAGACACCCACAGAGACTATGTAAGGAAACAGAGGGGACCCGAGTTTGCGTGCCATCTGAATCGCTACAGGTGCCATCAAGAAAAGAACGGCAACGTTTGCCATGAAAGCCGACAGGAAAGCGGCAACCGAGCAGATTGCGAGTAGCGCGTATTTTTCTACTTTGATGTGGGTTAAGATTTTGTTTGCGATGAGTTCGGGCATCTTGCTCTCTGAAAAGATAAATGAGACCATCATGAAGCCCCAGATGACTGCGAGCACGTCCCATTGTATAGCGACAAATATTGTGTCCTGCCAAGATATAATGCCAATCAGGATTAAGGCAATAAGGGAACCTACTGACGCGTACGCTAGTTTGACTTTGCGGCTTAGTGCCAAAGCGTAACATGCTATGAAGATTGGCAGGATTAGTATTTGTGCGTCGATTTGCAGTGTTATTCAACCCTTGATGTTTTGTTTCTGGATGAGCTATATTGAATATAAAGGTGGTTATGATTTGTTCATAACAATTAAGAATTTGTGGATAAGCATTCA
Organism: uncultured archaeon; assembly: GCA_963810275.1. Classification (GTDB taxonomy): domain Archaea; phylum Thermoproteota; class Bathyarchaeia; order Bathyarchaeales; family Bathycorpusculaceae; genus Bathycorpusculum. The sequence continues at coordinate 3,133 of CAWENF010000008.1, read as the reverse complement.
ATAAAATATACATAAACTAAACGATTGTACAACACGTTTCATTTAAAACATTACAAAAATAAAAAAAGGAAGATTTGGGGGTTTTACCCGATTTTTTTCTACTACGATTCGGGAGTAACCCACTCTTTTGCTTCAGGCTTCATTTCGATTTCTGGGTACGCCTTGAAACCGTGCTCAGTTATGTCCAAGCCTTCGATTTCTTCTTTGACTGAAGCTCTTAGACCGATGGTGTACTTGATTATACCAAAGATCACCAAGGCCATGCCGAAAGCAAAGCCAGCGCAAACTGCTGCACTGATTATCTGCGCAACTAACTGGTCTACGCCTGCTGCACCGTTAAAGATGACACCTGATATACCGTATGTACCATCAGCGAATAAGCCAACCGTAAGCAGACCAAAGATGCCACCGATGCCGTGAATACCGAATGCGCCGACTGGATCGTCAATTTTGAGTTTGCGTTCAATGAATAGGTTTCCGTAAATTGCCAGTGGAGCTGCGATTAAGCCGATGACGACTGCTGTCATAGGTGAAACGTAGGCACATGATGCTGTAATAGCGACCAAGCCTGCTAATGCACCAGCGCATACAGCCTGAATGTCTGGACCTGTAAAGTGTTTGCGGTCGAAGTAGCTGATTGCGACTGCGATGATACCACCTGAGGCGCCTGCAAGATACGTGGTTACTGCTACGATGGGCGTACGTATGTCTAGCGTTGTTAGTGTGCTACCTGGGTTAAAGCCGAACCAACCGAAGAACAGAATCATTGTACCGATGACAATGTATGGAACATTAGTGTAGCCAAAGCTGCGTACCTTGCCGTCTTTAGTATATTTTCCAAGCCGAGGTCCAATGAGCCAACAAGCCGCCAAACCTGTAAAGCCACCGACAGCGTGGACAACACCTGAACCTGCGAAGTCGACTGCACCCAATTGTGATAGCCAGCCGCCACCCCATACCCAGTGACCGTAGATTGGGTAGATGAGTATGTTAATCAGCACAGTATAGAGCAGGTAGGCCTTGAACTTCATGCGTTCTGCAACCATTCCTGCGACGATGGTCACTGAAGTAGCTGCGAAGACTGCCTGCCAGAAGAAGTACACTAATGTAAGTCCATTGTAAGCGTCACCCATCAGCCCGAAGCCACTCCAGCCAATAATCGCGTTTCCAGCGTCTAGCCCTGGAAGTGTAGTCCAGATTGCTTCGCCTGCTGCGTCGAATCCCGTGGGGAAGGATGCACCTGAGCCGCCAAACATTAAGCCAAAGCCGATTAATGCAAAGACAATTACACCAACGGTTAAGTCAATGTAGCTTTTTGTCCAGTAGTTTACGTGGTTTTTATGCCGAATATAACCGGCTCCTAGGAAGGCAAAGCCAAGCTGCATAAACCACACAAGACAACCCATAGTTAACGTCCAAGCAATGCTTATGCCTGTGCCTATGGCTGCTAATGGATCAGCTTCTTGTGCAAAGGCTTGGCCAACGCTTAGAGCTAAGCATACGACAAGGATACCTGCAAGCATGTAGAATTTGCGTTTCATGAAGATTTTGTTGTGTTTTTCGATTGCTTTTTCTGTGAGTGTTGCTGCTTTTGTTAATATTTCTGGTTTTTTCATCTGTTAATTCACCATTTTTACGAAACGGTTGGGCTATAGCCAATATAAGGGTAGTTGTGATGTGTTCATAACTTTTATGAAAAACATAGAATAACATACAGAAATATCTAAATTTTATGGATGAATTTAATGATAAAGTAAAATTACACACACATGTGTCCAAAAAACAAAAATGTCCGCTAAATAAGCATCTTAAAATCTTCCTTAACAACACCCAAAGTAATATTAGTCATAGTCTTTTTGATGTGCGGCGTCACCAACAAATCCTTAATCAAAGCATTAAGGCTCTCACGGTCTTTTAGCTTCACCACTGCAACAACATCAAACTCGCCAGTAATTTCGTAAACCGCAATTACGTTAGGCATCTGAGAAAGCTCATTAGCTAAATTTCTCAGGTAGTCACCCTCAATTTGAATGAAAATAACAGCAGTCAAATCATACCCAAGTTTAACGGGATCTAGCAACGCAGTGTACCCCTTAAGCAGCCCCCGGTCCAAGTTTTTAATTCGGGCAGACGCCATAACGCCTGAGATCCTCATCTTGCCAGCTAGTCTGCGGTAGCTCAGATGGGAGTCTACTTGGAGCATTTTTAGAATTTGTATATCCATCACATCGATTTGAATTCTTTGGCTAAGTTTTTTTCTCATATACACCATTTCTGCAACCACTCTATCGTGGGTCGGTAAACACGTATGCGGGGATTCATGGGGGTCTGTAGTCGTTCTCGCTATACGATTGTGAAGTTGCTGTTGTTTCATTTGCACAAATATAACGCTACTGTAGTTAAAACTACCCAATTGAACAGCTTAAAACTTCAAAACAACCACTTGTTAAAAGTTTTCGCTACATTTTCAGCAAAAACCCAAGCACCCAACCAAAACCGCCTCCGCCACAAAAAACTTATAACAACTCAGGCGCTTCTTTGCCCTCCATAGGCGAACAACATGAAATTCGGTTCCCTGACCTTCCAACCTCAAAAACCAAAAGGATTTGACATCCACATTTACCGCGTAAAACCTGAAACAGGACTACGCTTAACCCCCAAACCCGACATGGCAAGCAACATCGCAGTCTTCGCCGACACACAAACCGGCCAAGCCCACCCTGACTGGATTTCCCAATCCCCACTTGGACAGGCAAAGTTTGGCAACAACAACTACAATCTCTACTGGAGCGTGCTTTGCCCCACTCAACCTGAATACTGCGAAGACCAACTCAAATACATAGCCGAAGTAGACCGCCAATCAAAAGGCATCTGGCTAAACAGCCAGTATTTCGCTGACCATGGACACTGTACCTGTCAGCGCTGCCAAGAACTCTATCAGAAAAGTGGGTTGAGCTGGGTTGAATGGCGACGCAAAGTTGTATCAGATTATGTCGAACAAATCCGTGATGTTATGAAAGGTGAGTTGGTGCTGAGTTTGCAGCCTGACCCCGTGAGTTCGCTTGAGCGATACGGCGTCAACTTTGATGATTTCGCCAAATACGCCGATGTTCTAAACGTAGTGATGTTCAGC
>CAWENF010000007.1:0-26999 GCA_963810275.1 uncultured archaeon | reverse complement strand
GTTTTTTATTCATTCTTTGCTGTAAACAAATAACCGTAGATCAAAACACCTACAATATATCCGCAAACTATTGCACTCATTAAGACAGTAATTATCCTTATTTTTCCAATATTGTTTGAAACAACGACGTTAAAAATGAGGATTAGTCTTAGTTATCCTTACAACCCAAAAAAAACGAAATGCGGGTGAAATCTGCATTTGGAATGGTTTTCAAATCTCCCGGTCCACCAGAAATCATTGCATTAATAAATACTGCACTACTGGGATTCAGGGTATTGCTGAATTTGAGTTCGTTTGAGAAACAAATAATTAGCAGCTGTCACTAATTTGATGTTGAGGTTTTTTAGTTTTGTCAAATGACGATTTACCACTTCATTTTGAAGGCCATGATGATGTAATATCCGAGAAGGTTATCCGTTTTGAGGGAAAAAGCAAGGATTTAGATGAATTATCTCGGCAAATTATTGAGAAATTATCTTCCGAAGGCTACAAAACACAGTCAATCAAAAATTCTCTGGGCATAATCATACAGGCTAAGAAAACGGGAGTTCTAAGGGATATCATCACTGCAGAAAGAGCGTTTGTAATCCTAATATCCGGTCAACCCAACGATTTCACAATTCACATTGGTATAGGTAAATTCAACCAGAACTTGGCAGTGGCATCGGTTGAAGCCATCTTAACGGTAGGCCTGTTTCTTATAGTTGATATACCCGAAATGCTTTGGAATATTGAAGTAGAAAAAGGAATCATAAAAGACATAGTTGAAATCGTGGGTTAACTACAAAAAGCAGCTAACTCGATTATTTTTACTCAAAATACGATACTCAGCCAAAAAATGGCTTGATTAGTTTCTTAGCTTAGGCTACACTTTTTTCCAGTAGATAACAAAGAAGAAAAATGGGTTTTGTGGGTAATCTCTACTGTTTGGTCTGGCGTTCAAATCCCACTGGTCCACCATTAGTCCCCTTAACTGATTCTAAGCTCCTATGTACCCCGTGAGATTGGACGAACTTGAGCCGTTAACCGTTCTATTGCCAACATAAAATCAGAAAAGCATTTTATTTCTCGTCTTTCTAGATAATTTCAGATGGCTTTGTTGTTTTTAGAGGAGTCAGGCTCATTAAACTTTGAGGTAGTTCAACCCTACAGTTTCGAGTTAACAGTCCATAAGCCTGCGGGTTGGTGGTGGAGTACCCCCGACGAGAAATTTGAGAATAATACTCTTTGGACTGCAACTCGGCTTAAAGATGAACTTGTAGGATTAAAGCTTCACAACGTCAGAACCCAAAAGAAAACAATTGTAAACTGCACCCTATATTCGAGTAAACTCTTGTGTGAAGCAAAAAAGCAAGAACTATCCCTAACTCTGCAAAGAGCCCTGAGAACTCAAGAAGACCTCACCAAATTCTACGCTCTATCTGCTACTGATGATCTCCTAAAACAAACTACCCACGACCTTTGGGGAATGCACTCAGTAGGATGGCCTGAACTCTTTCCAGCCTTAATCTTAGCAGTAACCTTACAGATGGCACCCATGAAACGCAGCAACCAAATGATGGATAAACTGCTACACATCTTTGGAGAAGAAGCTACCTTTGACGACAGAAAGGTACTATACTGGCCCTCAACAAAAGCAATCTCCCAAACACCAATTGAAGAATTGCGGCAGAAAGCTAAACTTGGCTACCGAGCAAAAAATCTAGTCGCTATTGCCCAGTCCATAGATGAAGAGTTTCCAACGATGAACGAACTGGCAGCCGTAGAGCCAACCGAGGCTAAGGCTTTGTTGATGTCACTAAAAGGAGTAGGCGACTACTCTGCAGAACTCGTAATGCCTGAAATGGGTTTTCCACTCGACGTATGGAGCGCCAAAATCTTTAGTGTTTTATTTTATGGGAAATTACCAAGCAACCCAAGAAAATCTATACCTACTTTAAAGATAGAAGCAGAAAAACGATGGGGCAAATGGGCAGGCTATGCGTTCGTATATATACTTAACGACCTGCAAAATCTGTCAAATAGGATTGGCTCTGACTTAACCAGTTTCTAACACTCAGAAATATGCAGCAACTTACCTCTACCAGCACAGTTATCTGCCTTAACATCGCCAATAATCGACCATCACCCACTATTCACCAAACAGTACACTTTTTTGTCTTTAGCTTCAGGGTACACTTGTTAGGAAAAAGTTCTGGCTTCATGTAGGCTTCCACGTTAAGCTCAATGAAAATATCTCCTCGACCTTAATGTCAGCCTCCCGAAGCGCTCTAAACTCTTTTTCCTCATGACTACTCCAATTTTTACGATCCAACACTTCTAAAAACAAATAGCTAACTCAACCAACACCATTGAAAACAATCATCTCTTACCCCCAACCAAACAAACGGCACACCAACGCAACAACAACCAACACGCAACAAAACAAAAGTCCAACATACTCCCACACTCTTTTCCACACATCTCAACATACTTCCAACATAGGCAGTGTGGGCAAAGACAACTTCCCACACTAAAACCGCAACAGGATAACAGCCCAAAACAAAAAAGCAACCAAACACACAACCCAGAGTGTGGTGTGGAGTGCAAAAGGCAAAACACCCACACATAGAGACAAAAAACCTGCTATTCTTTAGAAAAGCAAAGTTAGCTACAGACTGACACAAGCTATCACTTATGCAATCTTTTGATGAAGACTTTTTGCTACTTCATCGATGAACTCTTCCGTGTATACCTTCCTATTATTTGGGTTCGGCTGGGCAACCAGCAAAAGATCACCAGTCATAACTCCGCTCTCCACAGTTTCAAGGGCTGCAGCCTCAAGCTTCCCAGCAAACTCCACAACCTCCGGAGTCTCGTCCAATTCACCTCTCTTCCTAAGTCCGCCTGTCCAAGCAAAAATAAGAGCCATGGAGTTGGTTGATGTCTTTTCACCCTTAAGATACTTGTAGTAGTGCCTCTGGACTGTTCCGTGAGATGCTTCAAACTCGTAGTATCCCTCAGGGCTAACAAGCACCGAGGTCATCATCGCCAAACTGCCATATGCTGAGCCCAGCATGTCACTCATTACGTCGCCATCATAGTTTTTGCATGCCCAAAGCAAGCCGCCTTCAGTCTTCATTATTCGGGCGACTGTATCATCGATCAACGTAAAGAAGTAATCAAGCCCCACTGCCTCAAACTTTGCCTTCCAGTTAGCTTGGTATTCTTCATCAAATACCTTGCGGAATTGCGCATCATAAGTTTTAGAGATGGTATCCTTAGTGCCAAACCAGAGATGAAGCTTTTGATTATAGGCATATGTGAAGCATGCCTTCGCAAAACTTACTATCGATTTGTCAGTGTTAAAAATTCCTTGAACGATACCTGGACCTTTAAAGTCATGAATAGTCCCGCGCCAAAGTTCCTTGCCAATGTCATTAGTGAAAACTAACTCAGCTTTTCCAGCTTCAGGCGCACGATATTCACAGTTCTTGTATACATCGCCATAAGCGTGCCTTCCGATATGGATGGGCTTCTTCCACGATCGAACCGCAGGAGGAATATTCTTTACTAAAATCGGCGCCCGAAAGACAGTGCCATCCAATGCCGCTCTAATCGTTCCGTTGGGGCTGCTCCACTCCCGCTTCAAATTATACTCTTTTATGCGATCCTTGTTGGGTGTAATGGTGGCACATTTAACTCCAACGCCGTACTTCTTTATAGCTTCTGCAGCTTCAAGCGTTACTTTATCCTCGGTTTCATCCCGATTTTTAAGCCCCAAGTCATAGTAGGCGAGGTCTATGTCAAGATAGGGCAAAAGGAGTTTTTCCTTAACCATTTTCCACATAACCCGAGTCATTTCATCTCCGTCTATTTCGACGAGCGGCGATTTCACTTTTACCTTATCCATTCAATTTCCTCTTTACTACTTAGACTTCTTAAAAAAAGCTAACCAGCCTCATAAATGATATCCCTTGCATCTTAGAAAGAATACAACAAACTCGAATTTACTTCCATTTAGAAGTCCTAAACTCGATCATATATGTTAATCATTTTGAACCTTAAGTGCTAAAATAAACAAATTCAGATCACTATGCATCTATAAACTACGAGAAAAATATGGTAAACTGAGACTATCAAACGCTAAGCAATTTCAAAAGTGGAAAAGTTATTAATCAAGTAAAGCCACACATCTATAGGAAATTGGGGGTTCCTAATAGAGGTCGATATTTTGGTATCCTTTTTTAGCAGCAAGCGTAAACCCCCTGTAAATAGAGCTGCATCTTGCCTAGACAATGCTTCATACTGGGACAACTACAGCGCAGGATATTTAAGCAATAATCAAATTTCTAAAGGACAAATTAACCTGTATATCAAGGCATTCTACTATCAACTAGTAAGTTTGGCGCTTAGCCGATTGGAAGAAAATAAAAAACCAAGGATACTAAAGATAGATTTATGGAATGAAGGTGTCGAAACCTCACGTGACATACTGGGTAAATTTGGGAAAGCCGACGCATTCAGCTTTGACTTATCCAAAAATATCTGTTGCCTAGCAAAAGAGCGGTTAAATGAAGTAGGCATAGTCCAAGCAACGTGCCAAAATATCCCTTATGCTTCAAGCAACTTCGACCTGCTTCTTGATCTAAGCACAATAGATCATATACCATTTAACAAAACAACACAAGTATTCGAAGAGTACTATCGACTACTTAAGCCAAAAGGAATGCTAGCCATTGCATTTTGGCAATCAAACATAGCAACTAAATACCTACTTCATATCGACCCTGAACAACTATACTTTGACAGCAAAAAAGTAGCAAATTCACTGGAGAAAATAGGTTTCAAAATAGTAGCGAGCTACAATCTAGGCGCTCTAATTACATTGCATGAATGCAATTTCTGGATTGGAGATTTTTTGTACTGGAGATTAAAAAGAGTATTCAATGAACGGTTATTTAACTGGTCTGCAAAGTTGGAGCCTTATATTTACAATTGGCTTGGCGGCTTACGAGTCTACTATGCCATTCATCCATAGTGTTTAGCATTAGGATCTGCCCTACCTTAATACATCAAAGTGCTTGACTTAAAATCAAAAGCTCATGGGTTCAAATCAACCAGTTGGCCTAAATTAAAAAAAATTACACAACAATATCTTACAAATTACAATTAAAAAAGAAAGGAATGTTTGCATGCGTTTCACCTTTCTTATTCTTTCTTCCCTGATGCAATATGATTGCGGCTCCAATGATTATTATTGTAGCAATTATTTTGATTACCGCTTGTATGAATAGATGTCTACTGTCGATGTTGACTGTGCTTAACCAAGATTACGCTGTTTGACAAACGTTAAAACTGTACTACATGTCTCTTCCGATAACCTGAATGTTATCAGTACAAGCATCTAATATGCAACCGCATTCAGGGCAAACCCGCTGGTCTATTCCCGCATCAGTATTAAACACTGGGTCAACAAATCTCTTACAGTTCTTACACATAACTGACATTTTTAATCCCCATCATTAGTAGGTGGGTGGTAACTAAAAACACCTTCGATAACCAATGCCTTTAGGGATTTTGAAAGAGTTAGTTTGTAACCACAGTTTTTATTTACTATTTGCTTCTCCGTTTTTCCCCTGCGATAAAATCAGCTTCATTTTACCCTGATGCCCCAGTTTCTTGATTTCCTTCTCCCGTTTCATCGCGCTGCTGCGACTCTTAAAAACCTCCACATACGCCACACGGTCCGGCCTATGACTCCGCGTGTACTTAGCGCCCTTTCCGTTAGCATGCTGCTTTGTGCGCTCGTCGAGATCTTTAGTGTAGCCAGTATAGTAAGTGCCGTCGCAGCATTGCAGTATGTAAACAAAAAAAGCCACGTGTTGTGCTGCTCCTAGCATTGGGCTGTTAGGTTGTCGTAGACAATGCCTTTCTCTATTGCCCTGTTGAGGTAGGCTTCAGGGTCAAGTTCATGCACTTTTCCGCGATCTACGTCGATTATATAGATCTCTTGGATGCGGGCTTCACGGATTTCCTCTATGGTTATGGGCGGTTTCTTGTAATATGCGTCACAGAGTGCTTTGATGACTTCAAGTTCGTTATCGCTTCGGTCACGGGGGCATTTGGCAAACACTTCAGGAAACGGCAAAATGTAGTGTTGGGGCACACCCAAAGCAAATTTGCCCGCGAAGCTGCTGTAACGAATGATTTTGCTTGCCAGCCGCGCTGACGTATAAGTAAGGGGAGCCAAAGCGCTTTCTGGCGGTATGAACCCTGTTTCTATTTCCACGACGAGATTGCCCATTCCTTTGATGCCGTACAAGTCGCAGGTTAATATCTCGTTGAGGGGATACTCCAACTGGACGTCGTAGCCTTTTTCAAGCAGGTGTTTGGCGCAGACCAGCTCCATGACAGAGTGGTTGATTTTTATAATGTTTTCTCGCTGCAGCTTAACTAACCAGTCTTTGAGCATGTTTAGTTTATTCTCTGTTTGGGGGACAACGTTGCAACTTAATCTTTCCAGAAGTACGGTGAGGTCGGCTTCAAATCTTTGCCTATTACTCATTTTTGTGGGTTCCCACCAGTTTTTTAGGCGTTAGCTCTGCTGAATCAATACTAAACGGCTTGGATATATAAGTAGAGCAATCATATTTGTCCATGCATACGCCAAAACCCTTAGTATATTGCAAGTTGAGGCACAAACGGTATCAACTTATCTGGAATAGTTCTCACCATTAATGGGTAAGCTTAGTAAGTTCTCTACCTTATACAACGAGCTTATTTTGCCAGTCAGTTAACATATGGTTGAACCATTTTAGTTTTTTAAGTTTGTTTTTCTTATTGGTTTTTTCTGATTATGCTTCGACGATGACCATCCTTTGATTTGGTACGTCAACTTCAGAGATGCGGCTGTTCTTGAATTCCTTCGATTCCCCCATAATGTTGCGAATTATTACGTTTCCATTTTCTGCTTTGGCGTAGATTACCTCTTTCATCTGGATTTTCCCGTCTAATATCACGTTAAATTCACACATGAAACATTACCACACAAAACTACTCGCACTCAAATAATAAGGTCACTGCCAAGTAACAAATTATCCTCCGTAGATGTAAAGCTATTAAGCAAGATCAAACAAAAAATGTGCCATGAAACTCGTCAGCGCATGCATGCTTGGCATCAACTGCAACTTTGAAGGTAAAAACTGTCAAAGCCCTCAAATGTTCGAAGAATTCAAAAAAGGCGAACTATTCCCCATATGCCCCGAAGTCCTCGGCGGCTTATCCATCCCACGGGTACCATCCGAAATCCAAAACGGCGACGGCAAAGATGTCTTAGAAGGCAAAGCCTCAGTCGTTAACTTGCAGGGCATAGACGTAACCGACGAATTCATGGTGGGCGCCTATGAAACCCTCAAAATCGCCCAAGCAGTCGGAGCCAAAGAGGCGTTGCTTGTTGAGAAAAGCCCTTCCTGCGGTTGCGGCGCTATATTCGACGGATCCTTCACCGACAAACTCAGGGAAGGCGACGGAGTAACCACAGCGTTGCTCAAAAAGAACGGAATAAAAGTCACCTCAATTAAGGCGGGTAAAAAAGAGTAGCGGCTGCTACCAGTTACGCAACACTATCATGGTGTTGGTTTTCATTATGCCGTCTACGCGACGGATTTTCTCTATACACTCGTTGACTTCAGTGACGTTCATGCCTGTAATCACAGCTACTATGTCGTATTCACCTGTAACCTCGTAGATGGTTTCCACGTTAGGGAACTGCTGAATTTTCTTAGAAACCTCTACAGTGGGGAAAGCTGGAGTGGTTGCCAAAAGCGTAATAGCTTGTGCACCCTCGGTGATGCCGACTTTAACGGTGAACTTGCGAATTACGCCGTCGTCGGTTAAGGTTTTGATCCGTTTACGCACTGCGCCTTCAGAGAGGCCGATTTTGCTGCCTATGTCGGCGTAGCCTGCTCGGCCGTCGTTTTTGAGTGTTTTTATGATCTGTTTATCTTTATCGTCCATACCGAATGCCCAGTGGTATTTGACATAATCAAATTTAACGCTTTCCATACTTTTGCTGTATTGAAAAATGCGGATTTCGTTGTTGTGGGGCGGATGGGGTACGTTTTCCTTTTTTATTTGGTCACTTGAATCGGGTGCATCAAATGGGACATATAAAACTCATCTTGTAACAAATAAGTCACAATGTTTAAAAGGTTCCCGAAATAATCACTTGGACGTTTCCAATAAAAAAATAAAGTGACGAATAAAAAATGATAAAACAAGAATTGAAGGCGAAATGTCCAGACTGCGAAGCAGACCTTGACGTTCCAGAAGATACAGAGAAAGGCGAAATCCTAAGCTGCCCCGGCTGCGGTCTCGAACTCGAAGTTAAACAGGTTAAAGGCGGATGCGTAGACCTTCAAGAATTAACAATTGAAGGCGAAGACTGGGGCGAATAAACAGTATCCACCATTAAATCTTTAACTTTTGTTAAACCACCCTTTTAAGGACACAAACTTCTTTACGGAGGCATCTGGCGTTGAGCATTGCACTTCTCTATGAGCGCTCCGAAAACGATGAAAACGGCATCAAACTCACCGCCAAACAACTTGGAATCGACTTGGCGTTTATTCCCTTCCGAAAAATCGCCCTGTCCCTAAGCCAGGATGCCTTTTCAGCTAAAACCAAAGGCAAAGACTACACACCCCTCCTAAACGACGTCAAAGCTGTGTTGAATCGGGCGCAAAGCAAAAATCGTCGCCTCCAAGCATCCTACATCATGGAAGCGCTGGGCAAAAAAACCCTTAACACAAGCCAAGCAGAGTTTGTCTGCTACAGCAAACTTCGCACCCTGATCCAGCTCAGTCAGGCGGGTGTCCCTATTCCAAAAACCGTGTTTGTACCCTGTGATGCAGTTGACGTCATGAAAAACGGCAAAGAAATACACAACGAAAAAGACATCGCCGACCTCTTTACCCAGAACCTTCCGCTGAATGAGGGCATCGTGGTTAAAGCCGACGCAGGCACGCATGGCAAAATGATTATGCTATCCAAAAACCGCGATGAACTAGAAGCAAATATCAAAGAAACAAAAGTAGGTATAATTAACCCTGTTGGTGTGGTAGCTCAGCAGCTTATTAAAAAATGGTTCTACGACCTCCGCGTCATCGTTTACAAAGAAAAAGGCAAAAGCCCCGTTTGTTACCATACAGCGATGGCACGAGCGGGCTCTAAAGATTTCCGCACCAACACCTTCCTTGGTAACCTTGTGTTTCACGCTAAGCTCCCACAGAAAATCCGGGAGTTGGCGATAAAATGTGGCGAAACCCTTGGCAAAGACACCGATGCCTACATATTCGCGCTAGACGCGATGGTCAATGTCGGAAACAACAAAAACCCCGACGATGCCACGGTCAAACAGAAGTTAGATTTAGCGACCCAGGCTTGGGTGCACGTGCAGCAAGTCAAACAGGACGAAACTCGCCTCACAGACTTCCCCACATGGACCAGCAAACTGGAAGCTGTCTTCAAAACTTACAAGGAAAACCCCGCTTACCAGAGCGTTACAGATATTATTGAAAAAAGCGTAGAGGAAAATCAAGGGGAGCTGGTTTTCCATGAATCTAACAGTTGCCCTGAGTTCTGGGAGAACACTCGCCTTGCAACTGGTTTAAACGTTGCAGAACCACTGCTCAAGATGGCAACCAGCCTAATCTAGGTAATCTATAACATAAGGCAAAGGAGAAAAAAGAAGATGCGAATTGGAATAATCGGCGGTTCAGGATACGTTGGAAGCGAACTACTGCGAATCTTACTGATGCACCCCGAAGTAGAAGTAACTATGGTTACGTCTCGGCAGAGCGCAGGAGAATACGTCTTCAATATGCACCCTAACCTCAGAGGCATGACCCAACTCAAATTTGTCCCCCAAAGCATGGATGAACTAAAGGAAAACTGTGACTTAGTTTTCACTGCGACTCCACACGGTGGCAGTGTGAACTTGGTTCCTAAACTGCTTGAGGCTGGGCTGAAGGTTATTGACATGAGCGCCGACTTCCGACTAAAGAATCCTGCTGACTACCCAACCTACTACGGCTGGGAACACGCTCATCCAGAAATGCTAAAAAAAGCCGCCTACGGCTTGCCAGAGCTTCATCGTGAAGAAATCAAAGACGCCAATCTTGTTGCATGTCCCGGATGCGAAGCAACAGCCGCCATTTTAGGCTTGGCTCCGATAGTTAAGGCAGGTTTAATTGACACCGACCATGTAGTCGTTGACTTAAAAGTAGGTTCTTCAGGAGGCGGCAGCAAACCAACACTTGCTGGACACCACCCAGAACGAGCTGGAGGTGTACGCCCCTACAAGGTTGTAGGACACCGCCATATAGCTGAAGTCGAACAGGAACTCGCACCACTCGGCGGGCAAGTCAAAATCTCATTCACACCACATGCAGTTAACATAATACGCGGCATACTCGCAACCATTCACACCTTCCCAAAAGAGCCCATCCAAAACAAAGACCTCTGGAAAGCACTGCGCGGCATGTACAGCAACGAACCCTTCATTCGACTCGTAAAATACCTCAAAGGACCCTATCAGTTACCAGACCCAAAAATCACCATGGGCACTAACTTCTGCGATGTCGGATTTGAAATCGACGAACATGCCAACCGTCTTATAATGTTCAGTGCATTAGACAACATGGTGAAGGGCGCCGCAGGGCAAGGCGTACAATGCCTAAACATAATGATGGGAATAGACGAAACTTCAGGCCTCAAGAGCACTGGGTTCCACCCCATATAGGTGACTGCTATGTTGCTCGTAATCAAAATGGGCGGGTCGATTCTCAAGGAAGGTGCATCCAGCAGCCTATTAGAGGACCTCAAAGAAGTTGCCAAACAACACAAAGTTGTCCTTGTTCATGGTGGAGGAGCGGAAGTCACCGAAATCGCCTCAAAGTTGGGCAAGGAACAGAAATTCATAATGTCCCCCGAGGGCTTTCGTAGCCGCTACACCGACAAAGAAACCATCGAAATCTACACGATGGTTATGGCGGGCAAAATGAACAAGCAAATTGTACTTGCTTTGGAAGCTGCGGGTATATCTGCCGTGGGGTTAAGTGGGCTTGATGCCGCCATTCTCAAAGCCGAACGCAAAACACGTCTAATCGTGGTGGATGAGCGGGGACGAAAAAAAGTCATAGACGGTGGATACACAGGCAAAATCACCCAAGTAAAAACTGATTTGCTCAATCTGTTGCTTGATAAAGGCTACTTACCTGTCGTCACCCCGATCGCTTTGAGCCAAGACTGGGAGCCGCTAAACGTGGACGGTGACCGCACAGCCGCAGTTGTCGCAGGCGCATTAAAAGCCGACAAACTCATCATGTTAACCGATGTGGAAGGCTTGATGCTCAAGGGTGAACGGGTGCCTAAAATCGCAACAACCGAAGTCAAAGAGATTCTATCCAAAATCGGTGGAGGCATGAGCACTAAAGTTCATGCAGGCTTAGAAGCGCTCAATCAAGGCGTCAAAGAAGTTCTAGTCACCTCTGGTACTTCCTGTCAACCCATAACATCAGTATTAAATCATCAATGCGGGACCGTGATAACCAGTGAATGACCAAGAAATAATGGATATTGAGAACCGCTACTTAGCTAACGTGTTTAGCAAAAAGCCTGTGGTCTTCACCAATGGTAAAGGTTCACTTCTGTGGGATAGTGACGGCAAGGAATATGTGGATTGCGCAAGCAGCTACGGCGTCGCCGCACTCGGGCACTGCCATCCAAAAGTCGTCGAAGCGATTAAGATGCAGGTAGAACAACTCATCACGCTCCACGGCTGCTACTACAATGACAAACGCGCCGAATACACCCAGAAACTCATTAACATCATGCCCCACGGCTTAGACAAAATGTTTTTCTCAAACAGCGGAGCCGAAAGCGTCGAGTGCGCCCTTAAACTTGCACGAAAAGCCACCGGCAAAACCGAAATCATCGCTGTAATGGGCGGTTATCACGGCAAAACCATGGGTGCACTCTCGGCGACTTGGGACAAAAAGTACCGTGAACCCTTTATGCCACTTATCCCAGACGTTAAACACGTCGCACCAGATAACTCCCAGAAAATAGGCGAAGCGATCTCCGATAAAACCGCCGCAGTTCTGCTCGAACCTATCCGTGGTGAAGGTGGCATCCGTGTGCCACCAGACGGTTACCTTCAGGAAGTGCGGGAAATCTGCAACCGCCGCAATGTGCTCTTGATGTTTGACGAAGTGCAAACGAGTTTCGGTCGAACAGGTAAACTGTTCGGGCAAGAAAACTGGGGAGTAACCCCGGACATTATGTGCCTTGCAAAGCCCTTTGCAGGAGGCTTACCCATCGGCATCACAGTTGCCAAAGAAGCCCTAATGTCAACTTTTAAAATCGGTGAGCACTCGACCACTTTCAGTGGAAGCCCCCTTGTTTGCGCCGCAGGATGCGCCGCCGTCGACGCAATCGTAGAAGAAAAAATCCCGGAGAAAGCCGCCTCAAACGGACGATACTTCAAGCAGCAACTGCAACAATTGGCGGAAAAACACAAAATCGTAAAAGAAGTCCGCGGCTTAGGCTTAATGCTTGGCATGGAGTTACGGTTTGACGTTTACGGCGTAATCAAAAAGACACTGCAAAAAGGCGTTCTATTAATCGACGCAGGCAGAACAGTCGTGCGCATATTGCCGCCTTTGGTTATTAACAAGGTACAGATTGACCGCGCCATAACAGTTCTTGATGAAGTATTGGAGGAAGAAGAGATTGAGCGAGCAAGTAGCCGTACGGTTTCTAACTAATCTGCTGGGCATATACAGCCCCAGTGGTGAAGAGAAGAATATAGCTAGTTTTATAGCACAACGCATGGCCAAATTTGGTTTCGAAGTCGGCACAGACGCCATAGGCAACGTAATCGGAGTTGTGGGCGATGGTGAACCAGTGATTCTGCTATGCGGCCATATGGACACCGTTGCTGGTCACATGCCGCTGCGTATTGAGGAAGGCAAAATATACGCCCGTGGAGCAGTTGACGCTAAAGGTCCCTTGGCGGCGATGGTGATGGCTGCTTTGGAAGCCAGCAAAGACCCCCGCTTCAAAGGAAAAGTTTTAGTCGCAAGCGTGGTTGAAGAAGAAGCCACAAGCAAAGGTGTTCGCCATCTCATAACTCAGGGCATCAAAGCTGACTATGCAATTTTCGGTGAACCCAGCGGAGCCGAAAACGTCTGTATCGGCTACAAAGGTCAAATCCAGCTTAAAGTTAACATAACAACCGAAACCGGACACGCATCCACACCATGGTTCTACGATAACGCACTGGAGAAAGCTTATGGGTTATGGGAGTTAATTCGCTCTCAGTCCTCGTATCCGTCGCTTGACCCCTCGGTTAGTCCATACAAAGCCGTTACTGCCTGCCTTGTCCGACTCGTCGGCGGCGAAGCTACCTCGGTGATTCCTTTTGAGGTGGAAATGAACCTTGACATACGCATCCCCATCCAGTTTAGTACATCTGTAGTCAATGAGCAGCTTTCAAAAATCATAACTAAATATCAGGAAGCTAACCCGAAAATTGTTGTGAAGCATCAGGTGATGGATACGGTGGAGCCGTTTGAAGTCACTAAGTCCTCTCCACTGGTGCATGTTATGGCTTCATCTGTGCGTAAAGTGCTCGGCAAACCTGCTACGTTGTTGCACAAGACGGGTACAGGCGACATGAACATTTTGGGGACACACATGAATTTGCCTATTGTGACTTATGGGCCGGGGGATTCGCATCTTGACCACACGCTCGATGAGCATATTGAAATCGAAGAGTACCTAAAAGCTATTGAAGTGTATAAGGAGACTATTTTGCGGTTGGGTGAGTTGCACAATAAAAACAACGGGCAACAGTCTCCCGTTTGAGTTTATTAAAAATCTGTTTTTTTATTCGCCTCGGGTGTCGTTTCGGTTGCATTCAGCCTTGGGGCGGTATTCAACTTTTTTATGTCGCTCTTTATAGTGCTTTTTGCATTCTTTAACTCTGATTAGCATCCATTCGTTTTCTTCGTAGATGCATCCGCATAAAAGAGTCTTTGTCGGCAATTTGACACCTGAAAGAAAGTATGATAACTTTTTTGATAAGGGTTTCTAAACTTTTTCTATTTACACGTTGAAAAAAATCTCTAAAGCTTACAGGTTATTTGATTTTTTAGTGCTTAAATGGGATAACGTTTTAGAATGCGAAGGATTATCTTTCCCTATTTGAGATGGCTAAAATGGGCACAATGAAAAGAAAAAACATTAACACCCGCAAGGAACAAGAAAAAAAAGCTAAACGTGAAAAAGAAGCAAAAAAGAAAGAACAGATCTCGCAGCTTCCCGCTAAAGGCAAGAAAAAGTAATCCTGCCCGCTCGGTTAGTAGCTGTCTCTTCGGCTCATCTGCTCTTTTTCTAAGGGTATCCTCTATTTCTGTCAGTATTGTCGCCTGCGTTTTTGTGGCTACATCTATGTCAACTCTCGCCGGCATGCTTTTAATCGACGGAATTTTATCAGCCGACTCTGCATAGTCTGCGGAACATAATCTAAGGAGATTTGTTTAGGTTTCTTCTGCTTTTAGGCTTTGGAGAATCCATCGTAGGTAGTCTGTTTGCCGCTTAGTTTTTCATTCAGTCATTTCTGGATTGGCGTTTTTCGCTTCGCTCCTAACCTATTTAGTGTCGGGTGCTTTTTTGGATTGAGTAAACGGTAGCCCAGAATTAACGCTAAATAAAATAAGCTCCACCAAGTAAAGAGGATTATCAAAAAACGGCAAAGGGAGGGCGGCGGATTGAGTGACGGCGACTTAGATAAGGACATCTTTGAGGAGCACGAAAAGGACAGTGCTTACGGATTGACAGCGTCAGGCATTGCCGAGTACATACGCTTCAACTGCTGCCCCCGCTTCTTTAAACTTAAATTCGAAGGGAAAGAAGTTCGCAAACGCACCTGGAAAGAAGCTTTCAAACCCATCAGCCCCCTGCTCTACGGCACCGGCAAAGCGTTGGAAGAGACGAAAGTGGAGGAGTTAAAAGCCAAAGCAGCCGAATACGTTGATTTCACGATTTACGATCCCACCAAGTACCATAAAGGCTGGGAAAAAGCCGTTGACTCCATGAACAACCTTCACTACATCATCTCACACCAACTCTTACAAGACGAAAAAGCCGACCAGCGCCCGATTCTGCTCTATCAGGTGCCCATGAAAGGGCACATTGGGGTATGGGAAGTGAAGGGCATCTCCGATTTGATTGCTGTTTACCCGCTTAAAGACGGTAAGGTGCGGGTGCGGATTTTTGAGTTGAAATCGTCATGGAAGGAGCAGACTGCTCACCGTATCCAAGTTGCTATCTATGTGTTGCTCCTCCAGAAAGACCTTGGCAACTTGGCGTCAAAGGTAGAAGTTGAGGGCGGCGTCATTAACCGTGAAACCAACCTTGAAAGCCTTGACCCCGATAAGATGCCAAAATTCAAGCTCAGTCCTCTAATTCAAGACGTACAACGGTTACTTGCTAAAAACGGAGAGCTTAACCGCATCCACCAAACCGACATCGACGACGTAGAATACCAGCTTAATTGGCGCTGTGACAACTGTGGCTTCAACGAATGCTGCATAGTGTGTGCTGTCGAAAAAGAATCCATCTCTCTATTAAATCTCAGCAGAGGCGAACAAAAAGCATTTGGACATTATGGCATCCGTTATCTTGAAGACCTCGCTAAAATAAAAGCCGTGGCAGATGCAACAAGTTTGCGACCCTACGACTTCAAAATCTTGCCCTCCAAAGACCCGACCAAAGTAAACGAACTCTCAGCCGACCCAGTCATCGGTGCTAAACTGGATTGGATGGTGGAACGCGCTCAGTACATGCTCGGAGGTATCCGACCGGGCAGCCAATATGCAAGTAGAAGCCGCTGGATGCCCTGGCTCACAGGAACTGGCTACGGTAGCCTTCCCGAGGACAGCCCCGGCGCAGGCATAGACTCCGCCTTAACCTACAACCCCAACGGCTTAATCCGAATCTACCTCTTTATAGAATGGGACTACATGCTCGACGTAGTTTCATTGCTCAGCGCTAAAGTGAGCTGCACGCGCTATCGAGGCGAACCAGTCTTGGTCTCCAACGTCATTGGCAGCCTCCCAGACGACCGCATTCAATGCATTAATGAGGAGGAAAAGCTGCTCACAGGATTTCTTCAAAGACCTATCCGCAGCAATCGCCAAAGTCGCCAACCAAGTAGGCAGCCCACAGGAAGCGCCAATTCACCTATACTTTTTCAGCCGCCAAGAACGCGACATGCTCATGAAAGCCGTTACCCGCCAACCCAATGTCCTCGCTGCAAGGGCAGTCCGCGATCTACTTGGGCTAAGGCAAGCCATTGACCAGCCTATGTTTTCAATTCTGCAAGACGAAGTCGCCCACCGCAAGGCATTACGGTTCCACAGCACAGGTTTGCTGCCGATTCTGGAGCAGGCTTGCTTCTTTGATCGCTCGCAGTGGCGAGTTAAACGTAAAGACGGTTCCACCGTTGACTTGGCATTAGTATTCCGCGATGGGCTTTTCAATTATTCTTTGCCTTTCCGCAGGGGATCAGATGGCAAAATCAGTTTCCTCCATGAAGGCTCAAACGACGGCTACTACCCAGCCCGCGCCCGCTTCGGCGACCAACTGCCAATTGAATATATTTGGGGTGTGAAAGGTCGCCTTGACCACTTTGATCAAGTGACGGGACTCGCCAAAATCCTGCTTGAAAAACGGAAATGGTGCGATTATAACACGAAGAGTCGCCGCATAACTGATGAAGAACTGAACTTGATGGGCACCAAAATCTGTATGGTACTTGAGCAGATTGAGCGATCGTTAAACATCCGCAACCGCCGTCTCGGAAAAAAGCCGATTGCGGTGCCTAAAATCAGTGAATTCACCTTGGGCGAATCCACGTTGGAGCGCAGTTGCCGCGAGTTTCTGGATTTAGAGTATTTCAGCAAGCGGCAGGAAATGTATCAGCACTACGCAATGTTGCCGTATCAGCGAGTGGCGTCGGGGCGCTCCGTGATCTTCCAATGCACTCACGTTGAGGAGTTTGAGAGCCCGCCTGAATTTATTGTGAGTGGAAAACTGGTTTACGAAGGCATGGGGCTACCCAGAGAGGGCTGCATTTCCAATGCTTGCCGCGTAAAAGGCTCAGATGGAAGCAGCAGCGGCGACTGGATGGTAGTCACAGAGGTGCGCCGTAACAGTCAGGGGCAGTTTGAAGAAACCGAGAAGCGCTCCCCCTCGGAAGTGGAGAAATCAGCCCGGGCGATCGTAGACAAGGTTAATGTAGCTAAACTTGAAGTTCGCATCAAAGTAGTCAGCTGGCCGAGAGGAAAAGGCAGCAAATACAGCGCTTGGCACAACCTCCCAACAACTGACCATGAAAAAGCAATGAGCAAATACATGCAACTTTTCGAAGCTGGCAGATATTATATTCTTGATGAGTTGGCCGACGACATAGTCTCGGACCGAGCTGCCAAGAGTCTTGACTACGCCACCAACAACGTACTCTACGGTTTGCTGGCGGACTACTTAGGGGGCAAAACATGCGGGCAGAACCGCACGCCAATTCCAAAAGAACCTGCGGCTGGCTTCCTGAGCTGGGTTGAAGAGCGAAAGCTGCGTCCCAAACCCGAACAGAAACTTCTCGTTGACAGCGTGTTTAGCAAAGAACCCATAATCATGCTTCAAGGTCCGCCGGGAACAGGCAAAACCGAAACACTGCAACTCGCAGTGCTCGCACACATTGCTGCCCACTCCGCCAAGTCTCGGTGCCGTGTCCTAATGGTTGCGCCCACACACAAAGCAATCCAAGAATTTGTTACCAAACTCGCACGGTGCCACCAAGAATACTCCAAACAGGGTGGCAAAGACCTGAGGGACTTGCAGATTTACCGTGTTTTAAGCAGTAACAATAGCACCGAAATCCCGGGCGTAAAGAACATCAACTATAACGAGGACGAAGCCGCAGTTCTGACGCTGTCCGACGCTTTGATGAACCAGTCCACGCTTACACAGCTTTCAGCATCCTCGCCGCCGTTGGTGCTCTGCGTCACTCCGCCTGGCTTGTATGGGTTGATGAAGAAAATCGGCGACAAAGAGCCACCTTGGACCGAAGGTTTCTTTGACTTGCTTGTTGTAGACGAAGCCAGTATGATGCGTCTACCTGAACTCATCCTCTCCGGGAGTTTTCTCTCCACGAACAGCCAAATAATCGTGGCAGGCGACCACCGACAACTGCCGCCGATTGTCGCACATAATTGGGAAAAAGAAGATCGCCGCACGTTAGAGGAGATGGCGTCTTTCCTATCCGCCATGGATTTTCTCCGTTTGCTGCGTAACGAAGAGTTGGGTTTGGAGCGGATTAAATGCAGAAACCCCGCCGCTATTCCTGCTGTGCGCCTCTGTGAGAGTCATCGTTGCCATTCTGTAGTCGCTGAGTTCCTCAGGGAATGGGTGTATGAGAAGGACCAGATTGACTTCCGTAGCGATCAGACAGATGTTTTGTTGCCATCTCCCGCTGTTACGTCGGGGTTGCAGATTGCTTTGAAGCCAGATAACGTGTTTGCACTTATTGTCCATGATGAGGCGGAGAGTTTCCAGTCTAATTTAGTGGAAGCTCAAATCGTGGCGGCGCTGGTTAAAAACGCCTCTGCCGAAAGCGTGGGCATAATTACGCCTCACAACGCTCAGAAAGGGTTGTTACGTAATATAATCGGTGACGTCGGCGACAGGGTTAGGGTGGATACGGTGGAGCGGTATCAGGGCGGAGAAGCAGATTGTATAGTCATCTCTTCTTGCGTGAGTGACCCCGACTATGTCCGGAGCGAATCCGACTTCCTGCTAAACCTAAACCGAATTAATGTGGCAGTGAGTCGAATGAAGAAAAAACTCGTTATCGTTGCCAGTCGCAGCATATTCGAGTTTATGCCCCAAGACGCCCGCGACTACGACAAGGCTCTTTTGTGGCGGGGCATTTGTGAGACTGTGGGTTACACAGCGGATTCGACGCCAAAATGGACCGGCAGCTTAAAAGATTTCACCAGCGATGCAGCTTCGCAGGTTAAAGTTGACATCTACGTTAAAACGGCAAAGTAGCTGATTTGCTTGTAACAACCTCAACCACCTCTAAACACAAATCAGATGCAGACATAAAAACACTACCGCCTATCAAATCGCTGGAGAAGTTGTGACCGCAAAACAGCCAAAATCACAACAACTAAAAAACAAGTACCAAACAAAGCCAAATTTTCTTATGTTAATCCCCCGATTCGGCAAAAACATTTTTTTAGCCAATAAACCAGTCTTGTATTGATTACCAACAATGTCGACTGTTGCCAACGATGCACTATCCGGGCTAGTTAGTGGTTTATCTTCTGGAATCACAGCGTTTTTCATAGTGCTGTTACTGTCCATTATTTACACGTATTTCACAAACGAGAAACTCTCCTACTTCATCGGCATCCTCTTTGGTCTAGGGTTCCTTGGATTTTCAGGCGGTCTACTAGCGATTTTAGATCAACCCAGCGTCGGAGGCGCGATTGAAGTCGTAGTGCTGACTATTTTCACGATTTGGGGTGTAACAACAGGAAACAAAATAGCAGAAAAAATCCCCAAGAAAAGCGCTTCCGCCATAATCGACGGCATAAAACGGGGCAAATCCCAATACACTAATATAAAGTTGCCTGACGCCAGATTAATCTACGATTTGACGGGTCAACCAAGGGTTCCTGACTCTTTAAAGGAGGAGTTGTCTTTGCGGGAGTTCACTTTGCCAGGTGACATTCCGATTGAAGAGCTTTCTAACCGCGTAAAACGCCGCTTAATCACTGACTGGGGCATAGGCGACGTGGAGCTTGAATTAGATCAAGACTTCAAAGTTATCCATTTAGCAATAGCCGCAAAAACTCGAGGGTTAAGCATGATTATCCCCAAAGGTTACCTAGGCATACCCATCGCATGCAAAATTATCCCCTCAAACCTCTCGCCAGGTGACATCGTAACCATCTACCTTGAAAACGAAGAGGTGCTGGCGGGTTGCGAATTAAAAGGCATTGATGAAGAACGCAGAACCATAACCATAGCTGCAGAGCAAAATGTTTTGGAAAAAATCCGTGGCGTAAACGCCTCTTTGGTGGTTGCTTTACCTTCTTCCTCGATGCAGGCTGCTTTGACCATAAGTGTTAAGCAGGAATCTGGTGAGATTGAAGAGTTCCAGTTCGAGCGCATGCAGCATCGTTTGAAACGGGCTGGAGTGAGCGATGAGTTAGCGCTTAAAATCGTGAAGAATGTTCAAGCTAAAATTGACAAAATGGATCCCCCGATTTCCACGCGAGTAATTAAGAATGCTATTATTGAGGAGTTGAAAAAGGAAAATCCGGAAGCGGCAAAGAAGTTTGGTCGAGGTAACTGGTCTCTAAGTTTATAGTAGCATGTGTGTAAAACGAAAACTCTTAAACAATCATTTTGCTATCTTATAAAACAAGCGTCTGCCTATGGATGTAAGCTGATGGTCAATGAGGATTTCTTGTTTAGTAACGTCAAGCAAAACAAACGCAAACGCAAGCAAACCCGCAAGTTAAGCTTTGCTTTTTACCAAGCCCTCTATGGACCCATAGCTTTCGCCAAAGCTGTTTATCGTCAAGTGCTTGTTTTGGCGTTGATGTTTTTCTTTGGTGCCTTAATATATTACTACTATGATCATCTGCCTGTTATCAGCGCTTTTCTATCCTCAGTCTCCACCATAACTACAGTAGGCATGTACAGCCCCAACGGTGGCAATCTCTTCACGTTGAACCCTACCGAGGCAGTGCTTTTAATAGTCTTAATTCTTATATCCGTTGGAGCATTAGCGTCGATTGTTCAGAGTATGGTCAGCATGTTAGTTGATGGTCAACTTGCAAAAAGTGAAGCCCAAAAACAGCTGATGAAACGGCTGCGTAAACACGTTATTGTGTTTGGTTACAGTCACTTGGGTAGATATGTTTCTGAAAAACTCGATGAACTAGGCTTTGATTACGTTATTATGACTAAGGACCCTGAAACATACAACGATCTTGTCAAGCGGGACGTGTTTGTAGTTCTGGAATGCGAAACTCAACCAATGGAAGCTCTAAAAAATGCGGGAGTCGAGCACGCGGATATGGTTGTAATTGCACATGAGCGATGATGCAGAGAACATGCTGATTTTGTTAACTATCCGCAGAATGCGTCCTGACATCAGAATTATCACGGTTGTGCATGATCCCAATTTGGTTGATACAGCTAAATCCGTAGGGGCAAGTATGGTTATCCCCGATTCTGTCACGGTAGGGCATTTACTGGCGCTTTCCGCTGTAACCAAAGGGTTGGTGGGTATTGTGTTTTCTGAGAAAATAGGAGCAAAAGAAATCTCAGAGTTCTCGATTTTCCATTCTTCACCACTTATTGGCAAAGGCTTAGCGGAACTTGCAAAGTACGGCTCAGTTATCGGGGTTATTCGCGATGGCAAAGTCACTACCAACATTTTTGACCCTGCATTCGTGTTGCAGGAGAATGATACGTTGCTAGTTTTGGGTGAGACGGAGTTGATCTACAAATTCGAGAAAAAAGCCAAAGCACTCTAAGTTTAGTATTTAGTTTTGTTTTTTCTATTTGTTGTAGGTTATGACGGTTTGCTGCCACAACTACCTTCTGTTCTGTTTGCGGAAACGTGCTTTTTTTGAATGCAAACTACGCTGGGTATTGCTGTGTGGTTGTGCTTGTTGTTACAAGCAGAACGGCTGTTAGCCGTATGTTAATTTTTGTTCAGAGTTTCCTCGCTTCTGCTAACCGCTCTGAGGTCAGCTCTGCAAGGACCGCTAAATCCTCAACAGGTACGTAGCTGTTTGCGGTTTGGTCGTAGAGTAAGGTTGCTGATGCATGGTACTCTTCTGCAGCCCAAACCGTAAAGGTCAGTGGGATGCCTTTGAGAGCTTCAATTTCCACTGCGGCGTCTCCGTGATAAAGTTTTCTTCCTCCCAGTAGCTCTGCTGCTTTGGTTAGGTCGGATGGATTTTGCCCGAAAAAGTCGGCGATTGGCTCTAGAGCCCTTTTGTTCAGTGCGCTTTCGTAGGCAAATCCACCTGGGAACTTGTTGTACTTTACCAAGTTGCCTTTGAGCGGTTTGTGGGTGCTTTCGGTGTAGTGGGTGAGTATGGTTGTTAAGAGTTGGATGTGCCATTTAGTGTAGTATCTGTTGCTTGTCCCAAGTCGTCTGTTAACTCTTGGGTTTCCAAGTTCAATGTGAAGCCTAAAAACGTGATTTTTTGACTCCAGAAGATTTTTCTCAACTTTTCCAGTGCGGTTTCTTATAAGTTCAGGTTCAACATAAAATGTCATCTGCATAGAAATAAGAAAGTGGGAAAAATGGGTTTAGTCTTTATCCAACCCGAATTCTTCATGAATCGCCTTGACGACTGCTGCTCCATCTTTCTCTTTCACGACAAAGCTGATGTTAAGCTCCGAGCTGCCTTGCGCAATCATGCGAATGTTGATGCCTTTTTTGGCGACTATTTCAAAGATTTTTGAGGCAATACCCAAGGTACCCTTCATGTAGGCACCCATAGCTGCGATTACCGCTACATCATCTTCAGCGGTGACTTCACTTAAGATTCCGCCTCTTTCCTGCAGGGCGATTTCGAGGTTGCTAGTAGCTCTTCCCAAAAGATCCCGTTTGATTACCATGGATATGTTGGCTTCCGATGCGGCTACGGATAGCATCATGACGTTTATGCCGTGTTTGCCCAGTACGTCCAAGACTTTGGCGTAGCTACCTGGTGCCCCGACCATGGCGGCGCCGTACACGTTTATCATAGCCACATCTTTTATCATGGCTACTGCTTTAACAGGCTTGTTTTCATTCTGTGCAGGTTCTTTTGTGATTAATGTGCCTGTGTTTTCTGGGTTTTTGGTGTTGCGGATGCGAACTGGTATGCCTGCTTTGCTGACTGGACCAAGAGCGCGTGGGTGCATGGCTTTAGCTCCGAAAATCGCCATTTCCGCTGCTTCCTGATAGCTGAGTTGCGGCAGCATACGGGCGGATGGCACCATTTTGGGGTCAGTGGTCATTATGCCGTCCACGTCTGTCCAAATCCACACTTCGTCAGCCTGGAGTGCGACGCCAAGGATGGTAGCGGTGTAGTCTGAGCCGCCTCTGCCAACAGTGGTGACTACTCCGTCTTGGTTAGCTGCAATGAACCCCGTAACAACTGGGATAACACCCTTTACAAGTAGGGGTCCGAGGCGTTCACGGATTAAGTGAGTTGTATAATTCATGAGGGGGTCTGCGTCGCCGAAGTTGCTGTCGGTGACTATGCCTGCGTCTTTGCCTGTGAAGCTTTGGCTTTCTGCATGTTTGTCTCGGATTGCTCCTGAAACAATTGGTGCAGAGAGTCGTTCACCAAACGACATCACATAATCTTTAGATTTAGGTGTGAGTTCACCTACGTAGCAGATGCCTGTTAAAACCTTTTCGAGTTCAGCGATGGTTTTCTCAGTTACCTCAGTGACTTCCTTTTGGATGGTTTTGCTTGGTTATTGCTGCCGAGATTGCTTCCTTGTGTTTTTTAAGCAAGCTCTGGGTGAAGGCTTGGATGTTTATTTCGTCGCTTTTCTTAGCTTTGCAGCCTGTTTCGATTAACTCGTTAGTGACGCCTGCCAATGCCGAAACAACGACGGCTACGTTTGTGTCTTCGTTTGCATATTTGGTAACTAAGTCGGCTACGTGGCGTATGCTTTCGCCTGTTCCGACGCTGGTTCCACCGAACTTCATGACGATTTTCATGGCATAAATCACACTTTTTCTCTACGTTAGTAGTCTGATAGCTAACTTATGTCTTATGTCTAAAAGGTCGCGTAAAACTGCGCCTGCTGTTTCGATTGAGCCTGCGCCTCTGCCGATTATGGTTTGCTCTGCCGCGAATTCGCATTGGAAGCTGACGGCGTTGAGCACTCCGCTGACGCAGAGTGGGCTGGTTTTGGGAATTTCTGTTGGTTTTATGACGGGTTTGCTGATTCCGTCTAAGGCTCCGATGAGTTTTAGGGTGTTGCCTCTTTTGGCGGCATCGTCAAGCATGTCTAATTTGACGTCTCGGATGCCTGTTAGGTCTACGTCTTTGAGGGTGATTTTCTGGTTTAGTATCCAGTTTGCGAGGATGACGGTTTTACACGCTGTGTCAAATCCGTCGATGTCCATGGATGGCTCCCGTTCGGCGTAGCCCAGCTTCTGGGCTGTTGAAAGGGCGTCGTGGAAGCTGATGCGGTTTTGCCCCATTTCGGTGAGGATGTAGTTGGTTGTGCCGTTTAAGATGCCTTTGATTCCGAGTATGCGGTCGCCTGCTAGGCAGCGTTTAGCGAATTCCAGCATGGGGGTCCCGCCGCCGACTGTGCCGCTGAAGCGGAAGTAAACGTTGTTGTATTCTGCCAGTTCGGTTAGGGCGGGCATGGCGAGTGCGAGGGGTCCTTTGTTGGTTGTGACGACGTGTTTGCCTGTTTTTAAATGCAGTGGTTATGTGTGATAATGCGGGTTCTGCGGTTTGGATGTTGACTGGGGTGACTTCGACTACTACCTCGGCTTCGACTTGCTCGATGACTTCCATGGCTTTGATGCCTTTGACGCCGTATTCGGGGTCTGCTGAAACTGGGTAACCTTGTTGTTTAATTGCTTCGAGTTTTTCTGGGGTGAAGCCTCTGGGGTTGATGACTGCGCCGTCTATGTCTGCTATCGCAACGATTTTGGGTTAAACCCGAAGTCCTTTCGCTCTTTCGGCGGCGCGTTTGGCAAGAATCGTTGTGACGCCCTTGCCCACAACTCCGTATCCAACCAGAATAATTCTCATTTTATACTCACCTAGCAATTACTACGTTATGCTTCTTTAACCCTAACGCTTCCTCGATTGCCCAGATTTCTGCGTCCACTTCGACTGGTTTTTCGCATTGTTTTATTGCGGTGTCGGGGTCTTTTAATCCGTGTCCTGTGGTGATGCAAACTACCCGCTCGTCTTTGTCGATTACGCCGTTTCGGATGAGCTTTTTTAAGTCCCGCAATGGATGAGGCTGATGCGGGCTCCACAAAGATACCCTCAACTCGAGCCAGAGTTTTTTGAGCCTCCAAGATTTCCTCATCGGTGACGGTTTCTGCTGTACCTTTTGATTCATAAATGGCGTTGACGGCTTTTTTCCAGCTTACGGGTGCGCCGATGCGAATGGCTGTGGCTACTGTTTCGGGGTTATCAACTGGCGTGATTGTGTCTTTGCCTGCCTTGATTGCTTGAGCGATTGGCGCTGAACCTGCGGCTTGAATGCCTGTCATTTTGGGCAGCTTTTTGATATACCCTAATTCATAGAACTCTTTTAGTCCCTTCCAGACGGCTGAGATGTTTCCTGCATTCCCGACTGGGATGACGATGCGGTCGGGGACGTTCGTTATTTAGTTGTTCGCAGATTTCATAGCCCAATGATTTTTGTCCTTCGATGCGGAATGGATTGATTGAGTTTAAGCAGGTAAATGTCCTTGTGCTTCTCTGCCAATTTGAGAACGAATTCAAGTGCTTCGTCAAAGTTGCCTCTGACCTGCAAAACTTTTGCACCGTGAATCATGGCTTGGCTCAGTTTGCCGTAGGCGATTTTGCCTGATGGGATAAGCACGGTGCATTTGATGCCTGCTCGAGCGGCATAGGCGGCGAGAGCCGCAGAGGTGTTGCCTGTGGAGGCGCAGATTACGTGGCGTGCGCCCGACTTCGACGGCTTTGGTTACGCCGACGGTCATGCCGCGGTCTTTGAAGCTGCCTGTGGGGTTTTCTCCCTCGTTTTTAACGTAAAGGTTTTCAATACCTATCTCATTGCATAGGTGTTGGCTTCTGTGAAGTCCAGTTCCGCCTTCGCCGAGTGTGACGGGTTGGGTTGCTTCGTGGATGGGCATGAAGGGTCTGTAGCGCCAGACGCCAAGCGGCTTAGACTTCCATTCTCGTGTTCTGAGTTGCAGCTGCTAATTCGCCTTGCTCAAACTTGATTTCTAGAATGTCTCCGCATTTTTTGCAGAAGTAAGCGATTTCATTTATGCTGTAGGCTGTTTTACAGTTTATGCACTCTTGATGTACCATGACTTCGCATCTCCAAACAGGTGAATAATTGGTGAATTTGCTGATTAGCAGAAGAGATGGTGAGGATGCATTAAATAATTTTGGTATGGCTGCTAAGTTTGGCTTGACATGTTTTGATTAATTCAGTTTTGTGTTTTTTGTTAGTTGCTGTGGATGGTTTTTCGCTGCTTTTTGGGTTCTAC
The DNA here is from genome assembly GCA_963810275.1 of uncultured archaeon. Lineage (GTDB taxonomy): Archaea > Thermoproteota > Bathyarchaeia > Bathyarchaeales > Bathycorpusculaceae > Bathycorpusculum. The sequence continues at coordinate 637 of CAWENF010000007.1, read as the reverse complement.
ATTTAAGGGGCATTTGTAGATCGGTTGTACATGCTGTTTGGGGGTTTAGCCGACGAGGTTTGAGAGGACCTCGTAGGCTTTGAAGCTATCTTTCTTCTCAACCACCAAAATTGTTTCTGTCCAACACGAAATGAACTCGACGATGTTAATATTCTGCTCCGCAAGCAACGTAGCCAAAAACGCAACGACACCCGGTGTGGCCTCCAACTCCTCAGGAGAATGAATTACAATCATAGTACAGTTCTCATGCTTCACAAGCGAGCTAATCCGCTCAGGCAAATCATTTCGGTCCATCAGGTACACGAATTTGTCAAGCAAATCTACCTTCATACCTTGTTGATGCCCAAGTTCCTTGCCCGTAATCATGACCGCTTTGCGGTCGTAAACTGCGATGCCGCTGCGGTGCAGTAGCGCCAACACCTTTTCCTCCCTTTTTTGACGGTGCTTCTGAAGCTCCTCGCTGTAGCGGCGCAACGCCGCTTTTATGGCGCTGGTGTCCTCAGTTTTAAGCTCCGTTTGCAGCTGGCGGCTAAGCTCGCTTAAGTTAACTATGCCTTTTTCTAGGGCTTCGCACAGGTAAGGTTTGTTTCTTAGGTGGTTGCGGACATCTTGAGCTACTGTCATAGTTTTTTCTGTA
>CAWENF010000006.1:0-13200 GCA_963810275.1 uncultured archaeon | reverse complement strand
GCTGGGCCAAATACGCAACTGCCCAAATAATCAGAACAATGTAGGCTACCCAAAGCCACTTAGTTACTGGACCTTTGGAGTCGCGGATTTCTCCAGCGAATTCCTCAGAGTTATCCTGAGTCTTTTTTACAGAGTACTCGTCTGAGCTTCTAACAATTAAAGCAATGGCTATTATAACAGCAGCAATAAGGAACAAGGCTAAATACACGTCGTTGGCGGATAACTCCACTATTCTTACGACAAAACTCATTGTTCTTCATCCTCCTCTAAGGGGTAGTAGCGGAGAAAATCGTTAGCTTCAAACTGTTTAGTTTTAAACGCCCAAATCACAAAACCGGCGGTAATCATTGTAATCATCAAAGCACCGATGGAGTAAATTAGCAAGTCAAAATTCAATGATTACACCTCCACAAACCAATTTTATGGATTAGCTTCTTATTATTGACGTATTTGAAAAGGTTTGTTTGGCGGCTTAACTTTTTCTCCCACAACACAATTGCAGCTAAAAGAACCAAGGCTGCAGCTGGGTTTGTGGATATGCTTGACTGGTTGAGTTTCAGATTTTTGGCAAATGGATCGCTGTATTGTGGACCCCACTTTGCGTTATAATCCTGCGGGGTAGCAAAGCTCTGAATGAAGAATACGACCTGATAGATTTCATCGTTAGTCAAAGCGTTTTTCCATGGTGGCATATTTGTTGTTTCTACACCTTCCTTAACTTTCCAGACGTATCTGCCATACATTTCAAAGTCACTTCCCGATTCGGTAAAGTTCGCTGGAACAGGCACAATGTAGCCCCCCGAAACTTCGCCGGAGGCAGGACCATCTCCTTGTCCATCCGTGCCGTGACATTGGGCACAGTACAAGGTAAAGAGGTCACTGCCTTTCTGGAACTCTTGCTGCGTGCCAGCAATTGGTGGAGAATTTAGGGTTGACTGGGCAAAAGCGTCGCCTTCCATATCAGAGATTGCGCCATCGATTGTTCTGGCTGAGCCAAAAACAAAGCTCATTTCGTAAACTGCAATCATTTGAATTTGTGTATCATTAAGTGTTAATCCCCATGCAGGCATTGCTGTGCCGGGTACTCCTTCAGTAACACGCCAGATGTGGTAATTGTCGCCGGGGAATGTTGCTATTCGTTCGTGTAAGTTAGCTGGTTGAGTAACAACATGGCGGGCGTAGGGTCCCTGAGCGTTTCCTGAGCATCCATGACACGGCAGGCAACGCGCAGTATAGTCTGCTTTGGCAGTGTTGTAGATTGCTGCCCACTGGTCTGCAAGGGACTGGTTTCCGTTGAACACGTCATTTTCTGCATCGTACTCTGATAGCGCAGTCATGTAGATTGGGCCGAACTGGTTAGATACATTAAGGTAATTTTCAGGAACAACTGGGTGAAATGCCGAGCCGTTGGTGACTGACTGCTGCACTTGGAGGTTTTCTTGCCCTAGATTCTGGATGTAAGCAGTTAATGCATCGATTTGGTCGTCAGTTAAGAACTTAAAGTTAGGCATAATTGAGCCAGGGCTGACACTACGGGGATCACGATCATGGAGGTGATGCCAAATTGAAGGCCGCATACCACCTATCTGGGCTAAATCCGGTCCGGTACGTTCTGTGCCTAAAGCGTTTGGACTATCGTAGACGTAATCACCTTCTTGGGAAACATTACCTAACCCCCAGTCAGCTTCACGAACCTGCTGGGAGTGACAGTAGAAGCAGCCCAAACTCATGAAAAGCGTTCTGCCTTCCTGCTCTTGTGTGGTGTAAGGGTGAGCAGTATCGGACGCTGGAACATCAAGCAGAAACATGTAAGGAGCAACAACAACCATGCTGACCATCAGCAGAAATACTGCTAACCCACCAGCGGCAATAGGAAAAAGGTTTCTTATCGTGGTTTTTTTGCTCATAGTTTTAATTTGTTTATTGGCTGTGTTTTCGATTTTTTCTAGTTTATGCTCGAGTTTCTTCTCGAAGTTGCTCATTGTTGCTGCACCTCTGATGTGTCTTCAATCATAGGGGGAATTTTTCTTTTTGAAATAATGGTCATAATAATGTTTATTGCGAAGAGGAAGGCTGAAACTACAACTATGCCTCCGCCTATCGCTCTGATCACGAAGTAGGGTTCTAATGTTGGTAGGGCTTGGGCGATTGTTTGGTGAGTGAACCAGTTAGCATTGGCCACTAAACCAGCTAGCATCATGCCTAACATAAAGATTACGAAGCCGAGTAGAGATACCCACCAGGTTACATCCATGAGTTTTTTGCTGTAAAGAGGTTTTTGAATAATTTTTGGAAGCGCCCAAAACATCATGCCCATGATTGTGATGCCAAACGACGCATAAAGAGAAAGGTGAGAGTGCATCACGGTCCATTGTGAATAATGTAGGTAAAGGTTCATGTCTCTTAGGGCTTGGAAGGTTCCCTGTATCGAAACGAATATGTAGCAAACGAAGCCAAAAACGATAAACCTTAGCGGCACGTTGCTCATGATTTCTTTCCATGCGCCACGAAGTGTCATGCCAATGTTTGTGGCGAAGGTTAAAACTGAAAGCATCATCAGTCCACTGGTTGCAACTGCGATTGTCTTAAGCCACTCTGGAATCGAAGACTGAAGAAGATGATGTCCTCCTACGCCAGTGTAAAAGAAGGCTAATGCAAAGAAGCTGATTAACGAAAGAGTAACGCTGTAGAGGGCTCTCTTTGAGAGTTTAGGTATGAAATAGTACCACAGAGCTAAACCAAAAGGTGTGAACCAGAGACCCAAAACGTTATGGCCATAGAACCAGTTGACTATGGCGTCTGTTAATCCAAAAAGCGCACCTGACGGCGGGTTCCACACTACGTTTCCTATGAAGTAAACGATGGGGAACCAGAGAAATATAGCAGCGAAAAACCAGAGGCTGACGTAGAGTTTGCGTTCTCGACGTTTGAGAATGGTTCCAATGATTGTTATGCCAATTAATATGAGGGTTGTCAGGACTAAAATGTCTATTACCCAAGGCATTTCGGCGTATTCACGTGCTTGTGTGTTGCCGCTTAAGATGAGAAGTACTCCCGATAAGACGGCGCCGTTCCATAGGACCGCAGAAATTTTGCCAATTAGAGGTTGGAAAAGGGATCTATGACTTAGCCTTGGTGTTACGTAGTACATTGCGCCGATTAAGCCTGAAGATAAGAATCCGAAGAGCAAACCGTTTACGTGTGCAGGTCGTATTCGGCCAAAGGTTTCCCAGGCGGCATCAATCATGAAGGTTGGATAAAAAAACTTTATAGCCATTATCATGCCGAAAATGGTGAAAATTGGGAACCATAAAATGGCTGAGTACCACCAGTATTTTACAACAGAGTCGCCCGTTTTTAAATCAAAAGAATTATTGTCCTTATCATCAGCTTTAGCGCTATCTTGTTCGATCGGCATAAAAACAACCTTTAACTCCGCTAACTAGCTTGTAGGTAGGGTTTATTAAATTTTTTCAATTTGGCATCGTTAGAGACCTGTTTTTTAGAAATTTTTAAAAATTCCTGTTCCCTACATTAGATACTTGGAGAGCGCATGGTTACTTACGAGGTAGTTCATGAATGGATGGCAGAGGCAAACATCATCCTATTTGTTGCTGCGTTATGCCTAATTGGCTTAAGCCTGTACTTGGAGAGAAAGCGCAAATGGGTTTGGCACGGAAACTCTATGATAGTAGTCATGTTAATCACAGTGCTACTATTAATTGCCCACATGGGGCCATCGTTTGTTGAAGCAGTCTCTGAATTAGTGTTAACGTTTGATTTTGTAGCATTGTCAGGAGTTATACACGGAATAATCGGAGTAGTCGCTGTTGTCTTAGGCGTATGGCTTTTGTGGATCTGGGCGATAAACGAGAACAGCAGCACCGCCTACTGCGCCCCTAGAAAAAAGACCATGTGGAAAATCCTATCGTTTTGGCTGCTCTCTTTGACCTTGGGCATCTTGTACTATCTTTTGCACATTAGCTTTGGCTGACCATAAGCTGCTGACGGCGGGTTTGACGCAAATCAACCACAAACTCTATCATCATTGAAGCAACCATCAAAGTGACACCTACCCAGACTAAGTAAACCAGTGGGATATTCTGGGCGGTCAATGACACTACGGTAGGGGTAGTGCTATTTCCCGTAAGTTGAGCGGTTAAGATATCGTAGAGTTCTTGGTCGATTTCCATATGCACATATAGGTCGCCAGTTGCCGTGCTAATTATTAGAGGTGTCAATGCTAAGCCGTAATTTGGGTAAAAACTGGCAGAAATTTCGCCAGCATAGGTAGCGCCTGATTGCTTGATGGTTATGTCTGCGGTGACTGCTGAGTACTGGGGAAGCACGCTTTGGGCTTGGGGACTGTAAACTTCTGAGGTTGCGTTTACGACTTTGAGGTTACTTATTTCTAAAGTCATATCCAGTGCTTCTGTGGGAATGTTAGATTTTACATCGGTTATTGTTTGGGAAGTTTTTGCCCCTGCGCTCACAAACACGCCAATCAGCATAACTATAACCGCCAATCCAAAGAGGCGCTGCCAAAGCATCGTTTTTCTTCTCGCAGACTTAACAATGCGATAAAGCATCAAAGCAAACACCACTGCAAACAATGGAGTAGTCAAAGTCAGCAAGATGTTAACCGAGAACACCCCTGCCACAGAGAGTCCTACACCTACAATTATCGAGGCAACAACGATTAGGAACTGCCTGGCATAATGGGTTTTGTCATCTAAGCTAAAACCAACCAGGGATATAACAAACAACAGAACAAACGGATACGTTAAGTAGCTGTAAGGGAAATCGCTAAAAGCCAATCCCACTAAACAGACGATTGATATTAGGGTTAACGCCAGAAAAGCAACATAACTCGACCGGGAAACCAGCGAGGTCCTCTTAGTTTCGAGTTTAAAGAAAGGCTTCTTTTTGCCCCTAGCAAAGAAAAAGAATAAACCCACCATGATTGCTGCGAAGGAAAGCATAACTGGGCCTATGGCGGAGGTTGCGTATGAGTGGACAGACTGCGTTAAGCCCCCTCGAGTTAAGGCGCTGAGGAATACAAGGCTGGCAAAAGTTAGCATAATCATTGTTTCTTGGGTTAGACTCGTTTTGTGTTTTGATAGCGTCCGAGTTAAGAAATATCCTGTAAGTAGAAGCCAAGGTAGAAGTGACGCGGTTTCAACTGGATCCCAGGCCCAGTATCCGCCCCACCCTAAAACGGCATACGCCCATACGCCCCCCAATGCTATTCCAATTGTTAGAAGAATCCACGCGGCATATGTAGAGATTTTGAAAAGAATGTTCTTTTCTAGGTCTTGGTTGGTTCGTAAGCTGGCAACGGTCAAAGCAAAGGCTAAAACCACAAAGGCATAAGCGGAAAACACGATTGGCGGGTGAATTGCCATCCAGAAACTTTGGAGCTGCGGATTGAGCCCTAAGCCTTCCACCGCCGCAGTGGGAAGGAGTTCAAAGGGATTTCGCAGTAGTGTAACTATTAAGAAAATTAAAACTACAAATCCTAAAATCTGGCTGTAGCTGATTTGGAATTTTTCCGGCTTTTTGTACGCTGCTAACTTTGAGCCGAAATAGAAAAAGCTCAAAGTAATTGAAAGTAGAAGCATTGAACCTCCAGCTCCTGCCCAGCTTGCATAGACTTTGGATAGTATTGGTAGATTTGAGGAACTAAACGAGTAAACGTTTGAGAAAGAAAAATCATTGTTAACAAACGCCAATAGCAGTTGGATGTATGCCCCGACTATGAGGATGAAGGCCAGCGTACTGAATGCAAGTGTATATTTGCTTAATCGTTTGCGAAAAAAACTTGGTGATAAGGGTAGGAGTATGTCGATTAGGATTAACGTTGAGGCTACAGCTACAAGAATAAATTCAAATTCCATAGTTAGCGCCAGTTATCATAATTTTCCTTTAAAAATCTATTTAAACATTGTTTGACGTTTTGCTAAAGTAAAATCAAGAAGAGTTACGCAGCGAAAATCTTGGGGCTGGTTCATATTTGTTCTCGTAGGTTAATATTGCTAAAAAGATCTTTCGTTCCTGTTCTTTGTTAAAGAAAAATAAGAAATTCGGGTGATATATCCACTTTAAGGGGGTCAAGTCCCCCTGTACTTTCATAAAAAAACTCTGTTCCTTTAATTGTAGCCAAAAGATATTTGATAATCAAGAAGAGGAATAATAAAAGAGAAGCAACTTTATGTTTTGCATTCAGTTACTTCTTCGCTTTCTGCGAGTTCTTTTAGAGGAGGCACAATTGTTATGACATCACCTACGGCTTGAACCATTTTTGTTGGTATGCAAACAACGGAACTGCGAAATCTCTTTTTGAAACCAAGTTCAGTTGCAGCATTATCGGATAACTTTACATTTAGCGTGGGTACCTGCCAAGAACTGGTATCAATAATTGCACCCTTAACTTCTCCAATAATAAAGCCGCCTTTTCCAATAACTTGTTTACCTATCATTGATTCAAAACTAATCAACATAATCACCAATTGAATAGTTGACGTTTGCATTTAATAATATATCGAAAGCAAAGACTTCAACTCTATGTCAAAAGAAATAACATATACCAAAAAAATGCTGATGTTCTAAAGCCTAACCCAAACATTCATCATTCTCTGTATAAACGCATTGAGAAATAATTTGGGCTTTCTTAGGGCAAAGAACGGAAAAAGTTTATAGATGGCACATATGGGCTACCCGCAAAGCACTTAAGCGTAAAAACCACAAGAAAGCGTTAGAGGTTCAAGCTTTGAGTGAAGAAGAGCAGTACATTGAGGTATTGGCTAATGCAACTGAAGGACTAACAATAGAGTCATTTATTGAGCTCATGACAACGGCAGCCATCATCAATCTAGCTTACAAGAAGCTTTTCCCTGATTCAACTAGCGACCGAACCTACGAAGAAATGTGGGAAAACATAAAGAAAGTAACAAATGAAAAAACTGGCAATTAATCTTTCAATACATTAAGAAAGTGTGAGTAGCGACGATTTTATGCTGCTGCCAGAATTAAATAGAGATTTAAAAGGACACTCTCTTGAGGCTTCGATATAACTCGCTCATATAAGATGTGAATCATTATGATGACCAGAGCAAATTCAAAAGATTCCAAGTTTTTGCCTGTTATTGGATTAAGCAATTTCTTGATAAAAAGATTTACAGCCAAGTTAGTGCCAATAATAATTCTGCTTCACAAGCTTCGAAATTCACACGGACTGATAACAACCTATCAGTCTTTGCATGGCCAATATTTCCATGCACTTTAGAGGACGCTAAAGACTTTATGCTCTAAATTTATAAGTTAAACTTTAGAAGGATATTGGAGACTGAAAATGAAAAGAGCTCATAATTGGCAAATAATTCTTGCGCTAATTTTAGTGACTCTTTCAGTGTTCTTTTATGTATTTCATTACATAGTGTTTCGCGATCTGCACCATATTTTCATCTATTTGATAGGTGATATAGCCTTTCTTTTCATAGATGTCATGATTGTGACACTGGTTTTAAACCGCTTGCTTGTATACAGGGAGAAACAATCCGTTCTGAAGAAACTTAACATAGTAATTGACACTTTTTTTAGCGAAGTGGGTACTGACTTGTTGAATATATGCTTAAAATTTGATTCTAATGTGGACGAATTCAGAAAGAACTTTATAGTAAAAAGGGAATGGTCCACTAAAGATTTTTTAATTTTAAAGCAAAATCTCCATTTTAGTGGCATCATAGATAGTAAGAGATATGACCTTGGCGAAGTTAGAACTTTTTTGAAAAGCAAAAGACATTTCTTATTAATATTATTGGAGAACCCACATTTAGTTGAACATGAGTCTTTTACAAATTTGCTTTTGGCTATCTTACATTTGACTGATGAATTAGATAATAGGCATGATTTCTCGTTGTTGCCTGAGTCTGACTACAAACACTTGTCTGATGACATAAAAAGAGTCTATAATCTTCTTATTTTGCAGTGGTTGGATTATATTAGAGACCTAAAAAGAGATTATCCTTATTTATTCTCTTTAGCATTAAGAATTAATCCTTTTGATGAGAATTCTTCTGTAGAGATTAAAGAGCCTTGATTATGGTAAGTATCCATCAAAATGATTTGCCTGCATGTGACCCACTTGAATCCGAAAAGGTTTGTTGAAGCAAACCCTTTCCCACATATGGGTATACCAACCACTTCCTTGTCTTGAGTGGCATTATGGTATCAATGGTTGTAACTCTACAAATCAGGTAAATGTTTGAATATTAAAAAAGAAAGCAATAACAGCCTATTCGGAATTTAATTGTTTAAGATTAAGCGAAGCAGCGCCCATTGCGCTATTCTTCATCGTCTTGGCCGTCTAGGCTGCGATAATAGATCGCCTTTAAATGCGCTAACTGTCCGCCTTCTCTGACCATGTATCTTGTTCCAATGGGTGCAATTAACCGTGATAAGTCTGAGTTGTTTAGTAGGGTTATTATCTGGTAGGTGAGGGGACGTAAGCGGTTTGTTTTCTTTTTTGCCGATTCTTTGTTTTGGGTAAGTTGTGTGATTTCTTCTATGCTGGGTTTTAGGATGGCTTTGAATAATGGCTTCATGTTTTCACAATTAAAGATGTCAGCTTGTTGGTCTTCAGGCAATTTTTCTGCTAGTAATGCTAAGTCTTGGATGGCTTGTTTTGCATAGTTTTTGATTCGGTTATTGTAGACGGCTTGCACGGCTTTACTGTAGCCGTTCTTCTTTTCACTCATAACATATTTTCTCATTGAATTGCCAAGCATATCCTAACACCGCTAACAGTAAATGTTTATGCACAGTCAAATATTAACATTAATTGTTATATAAGCGTAGCTACAAGCAATACACATATGACAAAAGGCAAACAATGGTCACCTCAACAAGAAACAGAACTAAAAAACCTAGTGGAAGCAAACAAAAACCTTCAAGAAATCGCCGAAATAACCCAAAAAACCCCCGGCGCAATAATACTAAAATGTCAACGCCTAGGCTTAAGAGTCCAAACCAAAGGCTACATTGACACAACAATCCCCCTACCCAACGACATTCCCAGTCCCGAAGAAACTTTGCGAATGCTTGCCGGAGCACTCAAAAGCGCCACTAAACCAGGTCTAGACAAACTCGAAGTTCAGCGACTCCAAGTTATAGCAAACATTGCTAAAACTTACAAAGATCACTTAGCGGATTTTGTCAATTATTGCGGAATCGAAGCAAAATTAAGAGACATGGAGGAGCAAAATGCCAAACTACTTAAAGAAGGAAGCAAGAACGATGCGCCCCAACCAGCTTCTGGAACGGTGGCGTAATCTCCAGCAATCTGACAACAACCTTAAGCAAAAGATTAATCAACGAACAAAAGAGCTCTCCACAAACCCAAACGACTTCTTTAAAGAAGTCATGGGTTTCGAACCATACAGCTACCAAAAAGAATTCGCAAACCTTTTCCAAAACAACCAGTTCACCGCAGCCAGATGGTGCCGGCAAAGCGGAAAAACCTACATCATAAGCGCACTGCTACTATGGTACGCTACAACACACCCGAACAGCGCCATAGGCATAGTGGGACCATCATGGCGACAAACAAAACGCATCTTAAGCCAAATAGCCACCTTAACACACAAACTCCCACCAGACAACGCCCTAAAACCACAACGAACCCAAATCCTATTCACGAACGGCAGCAGTATTGAAGCCTACCCAAACAACCCCGACACAATCCGAGGCCCTACATTGCACGTGGTCTATGCGGACGAGTTTAACTTCGTAGCTAACGACCAGGAACTCTATGATGCCATCCTCTATACGTTGGGCACCACCGATGGCAAATTCGTCTGCAGCAGCACCCCATGGCACACAGACAGCGTATTTTTCAAGATTTTCAACCACAAAGACTACGCCGACTTCAAAACCAGCTATGTACCAGTACAGAAAGCTCTAAGTCCAGCCGGTCCACTCAAACCAAACATAATCCAGCGAATCAAAACCCAGATGGGCGACGACCTCTCACGATGGCGAAGAGAAATGGAGGCGGACTGGGCCGAAGACGACGATGTCTGGCTGCCCCAAAGCCTAATCGCTTCCTGCATCGGCACAGCTGCCAACTGCAACCAACAACTACGCATATACGACTTCGAAACTGAAAAAGAAGGAGAATTCTTCGCTGGGTTGGATCTAGCCCAAACCCGAGATTTCACTGTTTTCTCAGTAATAGAACGCCTAAATGACCGGCTGCTTCTGAGACACATCAAAATATTCCAGCAACCCACCGTCTACGCCAACGTTTTAGGCTACATAAAAGCGCTACAGGACCGCTGGGGCGGCTTTGAAAAAATACGGGTAGACTTCACAAGAGAAGGCCCCAGCTTCATCGCTGACATGCAAGCTGCTGACATAGATAACGCTGAGGGCGTAAACTTTAGTGTACCCAGAAAAAGCGAAATGGCTGGGTTGCTAAAGCAGCGTATGCTCTCAAAACAATTCTTCTATCCATTGCTGAGTTGGGAGCGACCTTACCATGGCGAAATCTGCAATGAACTAAACGTTGAACGCTATGAACTGCGAAGAGACGGCAACGTGGGCTTTTATCATCCGACGGGTACCCATGACGACGTTTTCTGGAGCATAGCACTTGCGGTTTATGCCACCGCTGACATGGAGCCTGAACCATTTTTAGCAGTGATTCCAAGAGAATAATTAAATTAAGCAAACTCAAAGCAAGCCGATCTCAAGATAGAATATTTAGGGCAAGTCTTAGTAATTCCTCTTTGGACTCAAAAGACACCTGCTCTAACTTTCCTATATCTAAAATTTCAGTTCCTAAATCTATTGTAATGTTTCTTTTCATCCCTCGAAGCCTAAAAAATATGAATTTTTTACTGGGTTGCTTTCTAGCTAGTCCAATTTCTTTAACTACTTCAGAGGACAAGTGGAATCCGGGGGTCATTATGAGGACAAAATATTTGCTTTGTTCTAATGCTTTATCGCGGAAATTAGCCCAGCCTTCTTGAGTATTAACCGTTCGGGGTATATCTTTGCAATCTTGGAATGTGTGAAACCCAACTTCTTCTAAACCGGTCTTTAAATGATCGGCAAAATCTTTTCCCGAACTCTTCTTGTAGCACAAAAAGACATCAAAAGGTTTCATTTCTGTTGGAGCGGATTTTTCCTCAATAGGTTGTGTGTTTGCAGGGCAACTGATGTTCCCTTCGTCTTTTTCAGGTATTGGAGATTTCTTTTTTTTGGAGAATGAGAAATACAAAACCAGAGCTATTGAGATGATGATTGCTGCAGAAATTAGAATAAGAGCGATGGCGCTGTTGTCGGTGGTGGTTGATGTCATATCCATCATTTGGGTAGTGGTTGAATTCAGTAGCAGGTAAGTTCCGACTATGAGTAGTAGCGTAATTGAGGTTGCAGCAGTAAATAGGGTAATTACTTGGTTTTGTTTCACAGAAAAATCTATTGTGTTATGAAATTTAAGTTTGCTTCCAATAAGTTAGCTTATTATCTTAACTGCAGTTTGCGGCTGATTATCGAATTTCCTTTGTTTTATGGACTTTTGATGGTGTATTTTTGGTTTTTTGACCTAAACACCTATAAGAAACCATTACCATATTATAATATGGTGATGAAAGAATGACAACCACAAAAATCATAATCGCAATAGCCGCCATAGCGGCATTAGCACTAGCTGTGGTTGGAGTCGCAGCAGCAGCACAAGTAGCCCAAAACCAATACTACACAAACACCACCCCAAACACCCAAGCCCAAAACAACGGCTTCTGGGGCTGGATAGGAAACTGCTTTGGCTACAACACTGCACAAGACCAATACGTAGCGCCCCCAGCCGCTGTTAACCAGCCAGCTCCCGCACCATACCAAGGCGGCTACGGATATGGGTATGGTCCATGCTGGGCATGGCGTTAAACAAACCAACCCATATTCCGCAACTAAACCCCTTTTATTGAAAACTATTTTTTTTAAGAATACATTCAATATTTCCTTATCGTGACTTATAACATCAGAAACCAGTAGACACAAGACAAAATTTAAGCCCACACACTATATGATCTTACAGTAGTCCTAATCCATGTAAAATATGGATGCCTATTATTATATAAAACGAAAAACTTAATGCTATGTGAATGAACCGTCTTGTTGTAGATTTTATCTGAGGAAGTAACTGGAATCTATGCGTAAAACCTGTTGCAACAAGCAAAATCATGATAATGTATAATGCTAGTCCGGTTCCTAATTCGGGATAGGCTGTTGCTGGTCTGCTTATTTGCCCTGCAAAATGAAGGGAGACAAGCAGAAAAGCCAACAAGTTGCCAAAAACGTGAACTCTAAATAGAGTCAAGTACTTTTTTGGTTTGTGCCTTTTGAAGTAAGCTATTATTGGCACAGATACTGCGATGTATAAGGTTCCAATCCATACAAACCAGTGATTGGCGCGGAAAGGACCGACAAAAAATCCAAAATGAATCAAACGAAGATTATCGGCAATCATCAGAAGAATCGTAATTATGATAATTGCTGTTGCAGCCAAGAATTCTTTACTTCTTAAAAGAGCCATTTTTGTATTTGACTAGTAATTATTATCTATATTTATACTTAGTCATAGCTTTGCTTTTCCCTCTGTGTCACACACATTTATCCTAACAGTTTCTTAAAATAACAAATATGTTGGTAAATTTGGATGCTCACACACACTGAAAAATATTACAATGGTTTCGAGAAACCTTCCAGAGCACTCCAAAGCCGTTCCATAGTTCTCCATCCCTCACGACGGGGCAGGCCTCCACCAATAGCTTTTGGCGAAAAATCTTGATCAGATATACCATAAACCGATATCCAACCTTCTGTCTGAGCAAGTACACCACCAGCTGTTTCAGTTAAAGTTGCCTGAAAATATTTTGGAGCAGTTAAAAAGCCAGTTCCCCAGCGTCCCTTGATGTAGTTAATAGTGTGCTCGATGACACCTATTTTATTCTGATTAAACCAATCCCGAACAAAACTATAAACTTCATCAACAGTACGACCCGCTATTAGAATATCTTTTTTAGTTTTTTGCCATAAAGCCAACCCAAAAAAAATATAGTTAACGTTAACTTATAACACTATGCAACTAAAGCAGCAAAACCTTACACAAAACTAGATGACATTACCCAGAATGCG
>CAWENF010000005.1:0-71871 GCA_963810275.1 uncultured archaeon | reverse complement strand
ACTACTCCGTTCAGAACGCGTTGGGTTTAACTGCGAACACTCAGTACCTACGCTTCGACCTGCAAGCAGTAACATATGATTCTAGGCCTGACTTTTCCAGCTGGGGCATAACAAACCCCGGAGACCAAGACCCTTCCCCCTACATACAGGTAACAGAAATAGGCGTTCAAAACACAGGCAACACCCAAATCCCCATTACCTCCCTAACCCCCGTAAGCGGTGACCAAAGTAACATACAAGCCTTAGCCGACGAACAAGACGCTGTCCAGATTCCTCCCACATACATGTCAAAAATGTACTTTGACGAAGTCTACTTCGCCCGCTCTGCCGAAGACTACGCAAACCATGAAATCCCCAAGGAACGCACCCACCCGCCTTTGGGCAAAGAAATCCAGACGCTGGGCGTTTTAGCGTTTGGTGAGACCCCGTTTGGCTGGCGCATCATGGGCGTGCTGTTTGGAACTTTGATGGTTCCATTAATGTTCTTGATTGGGAAAAAGCTGTTTGGCACTTGGATTGGCGGGTTTTCGGCTTCGTTTCTGTTCAGCTTTGACTTTATGCATTTCACTATGGCGCGCATAGGTACGGTGGATACGTATGTTGTGTTCTTTTCTCTTCTAACCCAACTGTTCTTCCTCGTCTATCTCGGCGGCGTAATCAAGAAGGGCTGGAAGGCAACTTCGGTTCTGCCGCTGTTTCTGGCAGTGGTTTTTGCTGCATTGGGCTTTTCAACGAAGTGGTTCTCCTTGTTTGGCGTGCTTGGGATGCTTGCGCTACTCTTAGCGCTCCGATTAAAGGAAGTCAGAAACCTTAACGCCTCTTTGAGGGAAAAGTACATAGCCATATTTAATCATCCCTTCCTCCTGCTGATTGGCTTTGCCGGCGTCTTCATAGCGATATACTTCGCCACCTACATTCCCGAGATGCTCATGGGCGACTCGCCTGCAACGATTTGGCGCCTGCAAGATGCCATGTTTAGTTTCCATGCTGGCTCTGTGGTGGATTCGTCGTCGGCGCCATGGTGGACTTGGCCGTTTATGGTTAATCCCAGCGGAATCACTGTTCCGAAATGGTTTGACATAACCTACTTGCCCAACAACACTGTTTCGACGATTTCAGCGTTTGGTAATCCTGCGGTGTGGTGGCTCGGCTTCGCTGCCATGATTGGACTCATCGTTATTGCTTTCCGCCTTGACCAAGCTTTGGCCCGCTTGGTTTCAAAGCCTAAACCCGTCGATGACCAAGCCGCCCCAGATGTACCCACAGTTGAACCTAAACCTATGAGGTGTTGGGATCCCGCACTCGTCTTCATAGCTGTCGTTTTCCTGTTCTCCTGGTTAATCTACGTGTTTATAGGCAGAGCAACCTACATCTATCACTTCTACCTCTCCGTGCCGCTACTATGTTTCGCTTTAGCCTACTGGATTAATCGCGTCTGGAGCAAAAAATGGGGCAAAACCGTAACCATTGCAATCTTCATAGCGGCGGTGGCGATGTTTGTAGTCTTCTACCCTGTAATATCTGGCGCTCCAGTCTCTTCTGATTATGTTCACACTTTGAAATGGTTCCCCAGCTGGTTCTTTGCGCCATGACCACACGACTAAAAAGTCAAGTGCAGGTTTCGGTGGTTCTTCCCGCCTACAACGAAGTCGACTACATAGAACCTGCCGTGGAGAAAACCGCATATGCCCTGCGCCAGTTTACAGACAGCTTCGAAATCATCATAGCTGAAGATGGAAGCACCGACGGCACTGCGGAACGCTCCCAAGAACTCGCACAACAATACCCCTACGTACGTCACATCCACCGAGATCATCGCTTAGGCAGAGGCACAGCGTTGAATAACGCGTTTAAGCATTGCCACGGGGCGGTTTTTGTTTACATGGATTTAGATTTAGCTACTGACCTCAACTATCTTAGGCCACTGGTGGAGGCAATCGCTGTGGAGGGCTATGACTTTGCCACGGGTTCTCGCATGATGCCTGACAGCAGGGCGGAGCGCACGTTTAGCCGCGGGTTTAGCTCTAAAGCCTACAATGCCTTGGTGCGCCGTCTGCTTGGCTCCAAACTCTACGACCACCAATGCGGCTTCAAAGCGTTTAAGCCCCAGTCACTGTTTGCATTAGTGGATAAAGTGGAGGCACGTCATTGGTTCTGGGATACCGAACTTATGGTTAGGGCGCACTGGGCTGGTTTTCGGGTTAAGGAGATTGCGGTAGAGTGGCACAGTGGCAAAGACACCAAAGTCAACTTAGCAAAAGACTCCTGGAACATGTTTGGGCAGGTACTGAGGTTGTACTGGAAGCTGCGTGTAAAGAAAAAATGATTAGTTAGTATTTTGCTGCTATGAGCACAAAGGACCTTGCCAATAGAGCTAAGCCCCATACTAAGATGACGCCTGCCCAGAAAATAAACCACTCAACCGGTATTGTCATGTTGATAAGATATGCACTGATGAGGTAGCTTGTACCGAGCCAGAACACGATGTTTTCAATAGTTTCACTTTTGCGTTTGACAGGTGAATGCAAATAGATACGTAAGACTAGGATTCCAATTTCTACTATGCCTAATGCTATGGCGAACTGGAACGCCGCGGTATAAAGTTCAATGTGGACCGCGGGGTTTGCGGGTGCTGGCAAAACAACGCCTCCCCCTAAGGGTGAAAGAGTCATGGTTGTGAAAAATTCTATGAAGCGTTCCCAGAGGCTAATTGGGAGATGTGTAGCATAGATTATGGCTAATATGATTAGAATGCCGCCTAAGTATAGGGCAGTGAAAAGGTTCTCTTTTCTTTTCTCTGTTAACCCGTGATTCTCCGAGGGGCTGGACAAACCGCTTCTCCATTACCAGCGATGGAGGAAATAGCTGATATATGTTTCTCTAATTGAAATGAGTGTATATTTTAAATAGGCAGAGCTGATTTAGATAAAATGGGAGACTTTAGCATGTCCTATTGTCCAAAATGTGGCAACAAAGTTGACGAATCCATGGCGTTTTGTCCACGATGCGGCGCTTCGCTGCGTGAATCTACGCCTGTGCCGCCTGCACCACCGCCGGCTTACGGTCAGAAAAACGAGAAAGGAGAAAAGAAAGAAAAGAACGAAAAAAACGAAAGCCGAGAAAAGCAGGAGAAAGGCGAACGCGGCTTTGTAGGCTACCTAATAGGTGGCTTAATTCTAATCACGTTTGGCTTGTTTAGCATATTGCAACTCAGTGGCTACTTTACAGTTAACAGCGGACAAGCATGGGCTGTTATGTTACTCATTATCGGCATCATAATCATAGTCGGCGCAATCTACGTTGCCACAACAGCCCGCCGCCAGCACCCCCGCCCCGTTTAAAGCATCCAGCCCAAGACTGCCCGATAAAGCCTGTGCTCAAGCAGGGTTTGCCAGTTGTTTCTGCCAAACACTCGGAAATAGTTTTTTCCCGCTGCTTCAATTAAGTCGCCGATGTCGTAGCGTGGCAGCATGCAAGACGAAACGATTAATCTGCCCCATTCTCCTCGTTTTAGTTCATGCAGTAACTTTACGCCTTTGCCTGTGGCCACTTCAAAGAGGTAACCGTCATAGTTCGGCGTTATATACGGGAGGTCGTCAAGTTGTTGACCAAACACGCCTTCTGTTGCTGTATACATTTCCACGATTGGGGCGACCCCAAAATATTTCTTTAGGATAGGTCCGTAGCGATACTGGATTTTAGCTACGCTGGTACAGAAAAGCGCTTGGGGTTTCCAGATTTCTCGAGGTAGCTTGCCGTATCGGCGTTTGATGTAGCGAGCAAACGAGAGGATGACGGGGGTAACACCCATGGTGGCTGTGACGTTCTGGTCTTTTGCCATTTCGTAGACGAGGTCAAAGCGGCTCTCCCAGTCTTTTCTGCTTATGCCGTTGCCAAGTTTGTCAATGTCCTCTTGCCGTGGTAGGAGGCTGACTTTGTCGAACATGGGGTTTAATCTGGCGTAGGTGCCGCTACTGTATCCGTAACTGTGTTCTTTTCCTCCTATGGTCATTGTGTGCACGGTACTTGGAAAATTAAGGTTTAGGATAACTCCGAGGAACACTTCGTATTGACGTCGTTTTACGGCGAAGTTGATGATGCCTCGGGCACCGTAGCTGTAAATCTGTTTAAGATGCGTTTGTGTGGCAGGCAGCACTTTGCTGTTGGTGCCTGTGGACCCCCGTGTCATAACCCAAGTCTGCGGTGGTTCTGAGAGAAATGCCTTGTAGCTGCGTTCCCTAACCTCCATCAGGATCGGGGAGAGTTGGGTGTACTTTATGATCGGAAAGCCTTCTTGGTATTCTTTGATATTGCTGATTTCTTGTGCCCTGTATTTTTCGCCATATTCAGTTTGGGCGTAGCGGCTCAGCAAATCCGGCAAAACTTGCTCCTGTGCTTTCTGAGGGTCCGCTATGGCATCGTACCATGGCTGAACATATGGCAAGAGAATGCTGTTTATGGCGTCTTGGTCAATCAACATAGCGCTCGTATCACATTCTATTACGAATCTGCTTATATGCTTCTCCACAAATACTAACTGTACTGTAATTTAGAGTTGAAGTTTTATGGTGGACACTGTTGAATTTACGGCTCAGAAAATCAGGACTCTGCAAGTTCAGGGTGCACGAAACGTCGCCATAGCAGCCGTACAGGCGCTTCAAACGCTGGCAGAGCAGACCACCGCCGCCGACAAAGCAACCCTTATAGCTGAGCTCAAAGCTGCTCAGGATCTTTTCAATAACACCCGCCCTACCGAGCCCTTGATGAGAAATGCGATTCGCTACGTAATCACTCAAACCCAAAACCAACCCGCTCAAGATATCGGAACCCTAAAAGGCGTAGTTTCACAGAGCGCCGACGGATTTTTAAAAAATCTCAATGCATCTCGAGAGCGCGCAGCCGAAATCGGAGCCAAACGTATCGAAGACGGCTCAGTCGTTTTCACGCACTGCCACAGCTCCACCGTAACCCGACTCCTAGCCAAAGCCAAAGCCGATGGCGTAAACTTTAGAGTTATCTGCACCGAAACCCGCCCCGCATATCAAGGCAAAATCACCGCAAAAGAGCTTGTCGCCTTGGGCATCGACACAACCTTTATTGTCGACTCCGCAACACGCACTTTTATGTCGGATGTGGATGTGGTTTTCGTTGGCGCAGACGCCATTACAAGCGAGGGTAACGTGGTTAATAAAATCGGTACCGGCGGTGTAGCAGTGATTGCTCGTGAGTCTCGTGTACCGTTCTACGTTGTGTCGGAGCTGCTAAAGTTTGACGCTGAAACGTTGGGTGGCGGTCGCGAGAAGATTGAGCAGCGCAGCCCTGCCGAAGTATGGGCAGAGGCTCCGGCGGAGTTGAAGGTTAAGAACCCTGCGTTTGACGTGACTCAGAACCGCTACATTCATGGGTTGATTTGTGAGGAGGGTATTTTGCCGCCGCAGACTTTGCTGGAGACAGTGCGCAAGAGCTACCCATGGGTGTTCTAGTGGTCTTTACGGCTAAGCCAGAGATGGATACCGATTTCTGCATAAACTGGCGGGGTGACCGAAAAAATAAGTGGTGCCGCCAATGCGCCACAGTTGGTTCGCAGTGCCTCTCCCTCTGGGAAGTCGTGAAATCCCTTGCAGCCCAAAACCTTGTGCTCACTAACCCAAACGGAAACCGCTACCAACTTGAACCGCCCAAGCGCAGCCCTCTGCATATCTACATCCAAACCCTGCAAGGCAAGCATGCGCATTTCGCTTTGCCCCTCGAGGATTTGCTCTACGTAGCCAAAACGGGGAGTGGAGATATGTATGAAACACCTTCTCGGACAAAACAGGAGCCCTTTGTAAGGTTGATTTTGGAGCAAATCGCCAAAAACACTGAAGGCATTGAATTCATTGAAGTAGTACGGGCGATTCCTCCGAAATTAAAATAGCTTTTATCAAATGTTTGATATTTTAACTTGTTCAACTCTTGCCCGATTAATTTGTTTATTGTGCACGTGCCCATAAATGTGCTTTATCCATCACAATCACCAAATCGGAAAGCAACATTTTTACAGTGAACACGAGGCTTGCCATGGTTATAAATTTCAATGCGAGGTGATAGGCATGAAATTCGCAGTCAACAAAAAGTACAGGCTAAAACAAGACTTAATTGACGCAGCTTTGGGCAAGATTCCTGAAGGCATGACCGTGACATTGGCTTCTATTGCGGCGGGGAGTTGTAAATTCAAACTGGCAAACGGCAAACAATTCAACCTTCCTCAAACTAAAGCACTCACCATTTTGCAAGAGTGAGGATTCATGTTGCACCAGAGTGTGGTTACCCCCGTTTTTCTTTAGGTTTTTTGGCTGCAACCTCTCTCTTTAAGTATTACGGTTTTTCAGCAGGTACAACCAGACGCAACCAAAACTTAAACCGACCAGTCCCTTACAGCAAAAAAGTTAGTCTTCTGTTAAGCTTAGAAGAATATGCAAGAAGATGGTTCAAGCCAGAATCTTAAACTAAAAAACAAAAAAAATTGGCTGGACTCAAACCAAAAAAGGCTAGGCCTTCCAGTGCTTCAATGCAACTGCAAGCTCAGTGTGGGACTCAGCATACTGCGCCAGCGTTTTGCCTTCCAAAACCGCATCAACAGCTTGCCGCATCGCCTTTGCACCTGCCACTGAACCGTTTGGGTGTCCGTGAATGCCTCCACCCGCCTGCAAAACCACATTATCGCCGAAAATCGCCAACAAATCAGGTACCAGCCGGGGATACAAGCCGCCCGAAGCAACAGGCAGAACTGGTTTTAGGTTGCCCATTTCGCCTTTGCAGGCCTTTATGTTATCGAGCACTTCGGGTTTGGTCTCAGACATTTTGCCAACTACGGTACCAACATGAAGCTGGTCGATTCCGATAGCTCTGGAAACTGCGGCGATTGTTTCCATGGCGATTCCATGTTGCTGGTTCTTGGTAAACGCAGCGTGACCAGCTCTGTGCGCGTGCAAAACAAGCTTAAAGTTCTGATTCCGAAGGGTCTGCAAACCCCCCCAGCCGACCGTAAGGATGTCAACCATTGCATATCTGCCGCCCTGATCAACCACTTCCTGTGCGCGTTTTAGCATGAGTTCTGTTTCTGCTGTAACGTTTATCATGTAGACTTTACGTTCGCCTGTTTCTGATTCTGCTCTGTCACGTGCCTCCAAAGTCTGTGTGAGGCGGTCGGTGAAGGGATTGAATTTTTGGCTGCTAAGATTCTCATCGTCTTTGACCACGTCACATCCTCCAAACCAAGCGTCGTAGGCAACTTGAGCGTGGTCAGCGGTTTTTAACCCAAGCTTGGGTTTGATTATTGTGCCGACTAGGGGGCGTTTGGGGATTTTGAGCAGTTCACGTACGCCCCCAATGCCATATTGAGGACCTCTAAAGCTGCCCAGCAAAACGTTGGGGAATTCTATATCCAAAAGACGCAAATTCTTCAACGCTTTCAAGCCGAATACGTTGCCTGCCACGCTGCTCAGGATGTTAGGCATGTTTGCTGGCTCAAACAACTCGACTGGGTAAGCGATTTTGATTTTGTTGCCCGCTATGCTGAAAACATGCGCAGCCAGTTCCTTCACGTAGGGCTTCTCAGTTGTCAAATCCGTCCAGGTACCCACAGAGCTTTCCGCTGCAACGCCGCCGGCAGCCTCCTGTAAGCTGATGCCCTCGGACTCTAAGGTGAATGTGCAGATTAAATCGGTTTCTTTAGGTTCATAGTTAGTATCAATAAAGTCAAGGTACTTCAAATTGCTGCTCCTCGGTCCTAAGAGAAGTTGTTTGAGTTAAAATCTTTAACTATTTCCCAAACTCTATGTATGGCGTGTTAGCGTATGGAGTTAAGCGTTGAGACTCTCATGATTTCCACTGGGGGAAGTCGAATTGCCTTATTAAGTGAGGAATCCGCCAGTCAACTAGGCGTGCACAGTTCAGACAGAATAAAAATCACCCATAACGGTGTGGAAATGATCGCCATAGTTAATACGGCGGACTACTTCCCAGACGACCGCATTGGGCTTTACCGCGAAGTCGTCAGCGTGCTAAAAGTTTCCGGAGGCGAAACAGTCAACGTTGAGCTTGCACCCCTACCCGAATCGCTTTTCAACATTCGCGCTAAACTCAGAGGCGAACGCCTACGCGCAGTAGACATAGAAGCAATCGTTAAAGACGTTGTTGAGCGTCACCTTAGCACTGTTGAAATAGCAGCTTTCCTTACAGCCTTAAGCATTTACGGGTTAAGATCATCAGAAACTGAAGCTCTTTCACGTGCCATGATTTCTACGGGTAAAACCTTGGAATTCGGATCAGGACCCATTTTGGATAAGCATAGCGTCGGCGGCATCCCAGGCGACAAAACCAGCATGATCGTTGTTCCCATCGTGGCAGCTGCAGGCTTCACCATCCCCAAAACTTCTTCACGCGCAATTACTTCACCCGCTGGAACCGCGGATCGCGTTGAAACTCTCTGTCCAGTTACCCTCTCAACAGCAGAAATAAAGGAAACGGTTAAAAAAACTGGCGGCTGCCTAGTTTGGGGCGGCTCATTGGAACTTGCACCTGCAGACGACCTATTCATACAAGTTGAATACCCCCTTGGTATAGACCCGATGCTTTTGCCATCTATCCTGAGTAAGAAAAAGGCAATAGGCGCAACCCACGTTGTCATTGACATACCAACAGGCGTCGGAGCAAAAATCAAAACAAGACAGGAAGCCTACACTTTGGCGTCTGACTTTTTGGATTTAGGAAGACGCCTCGGATTAAATATACAATGCGCCATCACATTTGGCGACCAACCATTGGGTTGCGGCATGGGTCCCGCCTTGGAAGCCCGAGAGGCGCTTCAAACCCTCATGGGACAAGGACCACTCAGACTTGCGTGAGAAGGCGGTGAGTTTAGCAGGTATGCTCTTTGAGATGGTTGGGGTGGCGAACCCTCGAGTGATTGCTGAGGACATGATTGTATCTGGCAAAGCACTGCAAAAGTTGCGTCAAATCATTGAGATACAGGGCGGTAACCCTGACGTTGAACCTGAGGATTTGCCTGTTGGGCAGGAATCAGGCGTGGTGTGCTCCAAAGAAGCAGGCAAAGTGTTGCGGATAAACACCGACGCATTGGTGAGGATTGCCCGCGTTGCCGGAACGCCTAAAGAGAAGGGTGCAGGAGTGCTGTTGCATGCCAAACTAGGTGACGCAGTGCACAAAGATGGGGTTCTGTTTGAGGTTTACTCGGAACATAGCAGTAAGTTAACTGCCGCGTTGGAGTTGGCTAAGCAGTTGTCTCCTATTGTGCTTAGCCGAAAACCCGAGGAGCGGATGGTGCTGGATACTGTTCCTGAGAAGGTGTCGCATGAGAAGCCATTCATTCTGGACCGATAAGAAAGGAAAAATCGGGTTTTTACCTGTTTATAGCGCCGCCTATTAATCCGCCTACGGCTGAAACGATACCTGCAAAAATAGCTAGCAGAATTGCGGCCAACCCACTTGTTAAACCTGCTAAGACACCAAATAAGGCAACGCCTATGCCTGTTGTCAAACCTCTAACCAATGCTAAGTCGATTTATGCCAAACTGGCAATTATGCTGCCTCCGAATGTGCCTGCCATGAATCCAGCTATTGCGCCTCTGCCTGCGCCTTTAGCGATTAATCCCGCTATGAATCCATCTATGAAACCGCCGATTAAGTGGACGATGCCTGGAAACAGAAAACCCAACGCTAAATAAAAAGAAAACCTACAAATGCACCCAACAAAATGCTCCCAAACCTCTTTTTCACCAGCCTTATTACTATGTCAAGGATTGACCTGTTTAGATAATATGCTTTGATGGTGCACCTTTAAAGTTACGAGGGCAGGCTTATTTGGTTATAAATCCACCTACAAACCCGCCGATTGCCGACGCAACTGCTGCTGTAACAGCCACAATTATGCTCAGTGCCGTCCCGACTATGCCTCCGATGAATGCCCCTAGAAATCCGAAGTTAGCTGCACCGTAGGATACGAAGCCGAAAAATCCTAAAACTACCAGCACGATACCGCTTAATATGCCTGCAATGATGCCTGCAAAGGTTCCACAGATTGCGCCTCTAGCTATTAGACCTGCGACTAAGCCGCCGATTAAGGCACCCAAGATGTGACCTAAAACGGGATAAATCATGCCTATGGCTAGGATGACTATTAACCCGACGAATGCCCCTAAACCAACGCTTGCCAAAACATCAACCCACTTACCTTTGCTTAGAAAAAGTGAAAATAAATAGATTGTTGCTATCGTGACCGTTCGGCGCGCACTTTGGGTCCAAGTAGCGTCCAAAGCCACTCAGTGAATTCTCGGAGGTTTTTAGTTTGTATATGCACTTCACCTGGACCAGTGATTTGGGTGACTAAGCCTTCGCCGCTTAACAGAGTTTCTTTTAAGCCGCCGAAACGTGTGACTTTGTAGCTACAGGACTCGCTAAACCCGACCAAGTGAAAGTTGTCTACAATCAGCGTTTGTCCTGGCGCCAAAACATGAGTGTCGATTGCTCCGAAAGTGTTGATGAACATTTGCCCGCCGCCTGTAGCTTTAAGCATGAACAAGCCTTGCCCGAACAATCCTTTGCTAAAACCTTCCCACTTCACGTCTAAATCGATGCCTGAGGTGGAGGCGATGTAAGCGGATTTCTGTATGACGTAGCCTGCGCTGGGTGCGATGTCCAGTTGTTTTATATCGCCGACTGGCGCTGCAACGAAAGCGGCTTGACCTTGGCCGCTCTGTGCAGTGTAGTCATTTACCCAAAAGGATTGGCCGCCGATTAGGCTTAGCCCCAAACTTCCCCAAATGCTTTTTTCTCTTTTTCGCGTACGTACTTCAATGTTTGGAGTCATGTATGTCATGGCGCCTGACTCGGCAGTAATGGTTTCGCCCTGTTCAAGTGTGCTGACTAGCATTGAATATGATGGTTTGTATTTGATTTCAAACTTCAAAGTAAGTGGTCTCCTACTTAACTGATGCTTGGTCTAGCTTAAAAACTAAAGCAAACTGTACGGCTTCACTTTTAGGACCTAAATTATTTTAGCGTTAATTTCACCTTTGATTTGCGACACTTATAAAAACTGCAAGCGGAAACCATCTTAGCAAACTTCGAAAAAAGGTCAAAAGAAAGGATGACGTTCGTCGACTCTGCATTTGTGGTACTTAAGAAAACTTTCAGCATAACCCTAATCTTCAACTGCCTTATCACCGTTGCATCCGTAGCGGGAATCATTTACGCTTTTCTTTGGGCTTCCCCCAATTGGAAACCGTACTATCCTTTTCTGGTTAACGGCAACGTCTTCTGGCTCGCCCTCGCAGCGGGACTCATCAACATTTTCCCCTCCGCAGCCATAGGCAGAGCCCTACACACTGGCAGGTTCCTCTTTCACCATTACGTCTACGGCGCATTCGTTGTTATTTTATCTTCAGTGTTTGTAGTATGGTTTACTCCTGTGCCGCTTCATAATCTGTTTCTCGTGGATTCCAACGACCTCTCAGTTAACGCTGGACGCGTATTCCTATTGGCGGGACTGGCTATGTTTCTTGATGATTTACCAGACGTTTCCAAACGCATAGAGAACAGCTTAAACTGGGTTAAATGCAAAATCTGCCAATCCCGACGGCCACTACACTACCTTCAAATTGTCGCAGGCGTAGCCGCGATATACTGCGCAATAGCCATGGTGCTTTCAACAGTATTCCAAGACCCCTCGCGGGCGCTACCCAACGCATTTACCATAACTACACTTTTCACGACGGGCATAACGTCGCTTGCACTTGCGAAACGACGGGCTTGGCTTAAAATCACAGCCGCCTGAAAAGTCAAAACCTAAGCTTTTTGCTTAACAATTTCTTCGCCAATTCTTTCAAGCACATCGCGCGAGTACCGTTTCTGGCTTCCGTGAGATTTAATGTAGTCAGGCAGTTGGTGAAGCCTCAAGATGGGAACGGTGGGACTGTTCAGCTGCACGGAAGCATGCCTGTTGGTTAAAACCACTATGCCCGCCACCCCGAGCTCCAGCCCTCGAAGTTTAGATGAAATTTCAACTAAGCGTTTGATTTTGGTTGCGTTGTTTTTAGCTTGTCGGCTGGGGCTACCGTGGAGATTACGTTTGCCCGCTCGGTGCCATAGGTCTTCCACGACAGTAATTTTTCCGCTCCAGTTCTTGGTTTCCAACACGAATATGCCGTTGGGCGCTAAAATCACATGGTCAATGTCTCCTCCTCGGCTTCCCTGAAGGTATAAGTCGTTTATCAGGTAGTAGTCGTCGCTTAGTGTTTGGCTCAGTAGCTGGGCAACTTTTTTTTCTCCTTCTACCCCTCCGCTGTAGATACGGTACTCGTTAAGGTAAAAATAGAAAAAGCCTATGGGTGCGAAAAGCGCAATTAGTGAAATCTGCTCCAGTAACCTAAACTGCCACGTAGTGATTGCGTGCCATCCCCAAACCGCTGCAGCCACAAAAAAGACAAGTAGCCAGAGGGCTGCTTTGATAAGGTTTTTTCTGGCTTGCTTTTTGGGGTAGCTGCTTGACGCTTTAATCGTGCGCATATCAAAACATTAGGCCTGACTGTATATTACAGTATAGGATTTCTTCAGATCTTTTGTGTAAGCCTGTTTCTGGACGTATTTTGCTTTTTTTCTCCATTGAGAAATAGCGTCTTAGGCATCACTAAATGGCTGATTTTTAGAGAAACACATTTTTTGTGTCTTTCTTAAGAGTGCTGAGGTACATTTTTTATACTTCTTATACTGTAACAGGGCTGGGTTACACTGGGTGGTATTAGCAGACAGGTTACACTCCAAACTTCTTCTTCCAGTGTTAGCGCTGTCTGTCTTGTCCACATGGCTTATAACCGTCACTTTTCAGGTTCTCTTAATCGACATAGCTGGAACGTTTAATGTTCCGATCGGCATCGCCAGCATGGTGGCGTCAGTTGGTGCACTCTCCGGCGCACTGTTCGGACTTTTAATGGCTGTGCTAAGCGTGCGTTTTAGCCATAAACTCCTTTTGCTTTCGGGTTTAGGATGCACTTGCTTGGCAGCGTTGGGTTTCTATGCGGCACCGACTTTTCTTTTTATCCTGCTTCCTAACATTGGTGTCGGAGCAGGCATAGCAATTGTAACTGCTATGGCTTACTCTATCGTCGGCGACCATTACCCCTTAGAGAAGCGGGGGAAAGCAATTGGGGTGCTTGTAGCTGCATTTACGTTTGCCTACGTTGTCGGTGCACCATGTATCGGCGCAATAGCATGCTCAACAGGCTGGCGGTCTGTCATGTTGCTATTAGCTTTGCCTTTCGCCCTCGTCAGTCTACTCTTATCATTAAGTTTTCTGCCAAATAAAACCACTAACCAACAGAAGGTGAAGGAACCTTTTTTAGCAGGCTGCAAACAGGCGTTTCTTCACAAATCAACAGTCGCTGCCTTACTGGTTACCATGCTTATGCTCTGTGAAAGTGCCATCGGCTACTACTCGGTATCGTTTTTCCGTCACCAATTTAGCCTTTCCATAATGGATGGTTCCTACTTTG
This sequence comes from uncultured archaeon, assembly GCA_963810275.1. Classification (GTDB taxonomy): domain Archaea; phylum Thermoproteota; class Bathyarchaeia; order Bathyarchaeales; family Bathycorpusculaceae; genus Bathycorpusculum. The sequence continues at coordinate 58,321 of CAWENF010000005.1, read as the reverse complement.
TTTTAGTAGGCAACATTGTCGGGGCGGTTGGCGGCGCAGTTTCAGGGTTGATGGTGAATCGAGTGGGGCGTAAACGGTTAGGAACTATAACGCTTGTAATGGCTGGCTTGTTGACGTTGACGTTTATGTTTATGCCTACGGTTGAGTGGTCTTTGGGTTTGGGGGTTCTGCGGTTCTGGTTCTCCACTATGGCTTTCACGGCGGGCGGTGCCTTGATTATTGAGCAGCTTCCAAAATTCCGCAGCACCATGAACTCGCTTAATGCGGCGTTTATGAATTTTGGGATGCTATTGGCTTCCGTCGTGGCTGGTTTACTTCTTGATGTCAGTGGTTTTCAAGCGGTCGGCGTCACGTTAGGCGCTTTAGGCATCGTAGGGGCGGCAGTATGGATTGGACTTGTAGAGGAACCTGTTCCCTAATGGTGGTTTAGGTATTGACTTTAAAGTTGATGCATGAGCCTTCATCTTACAAAATAAAATAATCTAAGGGAAACGTTGTGGATCAGATTCAATATCAACAATCGACGGCTTCTCAGACGCCAACGCCTTTTCCACTGCTGCCTCCAAATCCGCAGGCTCTGTCACCTTAATTCCTAACCCGCCAGAGTGCTCCGCGAAATCGGCGAAGTTGTAGTTATGTAATTCCGTCTGCCAATCCCTATAGCCTTCGACTTTCTGCTCCTGCATAATCATGCCTAAGCTCTTGTTGTTAACAACAAAGACTTTGATAGGTAAATTGTACTTGTGCGCCGTCAGGAAGTCGCCAAGTACCATAGTTAAGCCTCCGTCACCCGTCAAGCAAACTATCTGACGCTCGGGATAAGCCAAAGCTGCCGCCAACGCTCCCGGCAAACCGAAACCCATCGTCGCCAAGTTGCCGCTCATAACCATCTTCTGGGTGCGTTTCATGCGGAAGTTGCGTCCAAACCACCAACAGTTCTCTCCCACATCCAACGAAATGACTGCGTCTGAGGCTACTTTTTCGGTCAGTACTTTCATTATGTAGGGTGGGCGGATGGGTTTTTTGGAGGTGTCTGCTTCTCTTTCAAGCTGCTGGTTCCAGGATGCTTTGAGTTTGGCGATTTCTTCGCGGTAGCTGCTATTGTTTTTATCGGAAACTCTTGCTGCCAGCTTGGGGATTAGGACTGCGCTGTTACCAAGTAACCCCACCTCAACGGGGAAGCGGCGTGCAATCATCAAGGGGTTAATATCAATTTGAATAGTGCGTTTCCGAGGAATCTGCGACATATCTGAAAAAGAAACCCCCATCGCAATCATCAAATCCGTTTGCTCCATGAGCGCCGCTGCTGCGGTAGAACCGATGCCGCCCTGGCAACCCACATACAGTGGCTCATCATCGTCAACTAAGCCTTTGCCCTTAAAAGTCGAAATTACGGGAGCGCCGATTTTTGCCGCTAACTTGAGCACTTTGGTGCCTTGACCTCTGCACCCCCCGCCCATCAAAATCAACCGGACGCACAGCTGAATCCACGATTTTTGCGGCTTCCTCCACAACCCATTCTTCCTGCCCGTAGGCAAGGTTGGGCAATCTGCCCTCAAACTGCAACAGCGGCGCCTCGTAGGGTATCTTTTGCACGTCGTTAGGGATGCCGATGTGGGCTACGCCCTGGTCGATTAATGCATGTTTTATGGCTAAAATCGCCAATGTGGTGGTTTGGTCCTCAGTCATGAGGGTTTTGTTGTAGACGCTGATGGGTTGGAAGAAGGCTTGGTGATCGATTTCCTGCAGAGAGCCTCTGCCGATTAGTTTGCGTGGCACCATGCCTGTTAATGCCAGTACGGGTGAGTGATCCAGTTGCGCGTCGTAGAGTCCTGTGGCAAGGTTGGTGGTGCCCGGGCCAGAAATGCCTAGGCAAGCGGCGACATGTCCTGTTAGTTTGCCGTAGGCAGACGCCATAAAGGCGGCGGTTTCTTCGTGGCGCACTTGGATGTAGCGGATTTTTCCTTCCGCTTTTCTTATGGCGTCTACGATGCCTAAGGTGGAGGTGCCGGGGATGCTGAATACGAATTTTACGCCCCACAATGCAAGCTGGTTTATTAGAACATCAGATACTGTGCTTTCTGGTTTCTTCTCCTCTTTTTCTTCGTTGCCATCCTCACTTAACAGTACAAACGAAGATTTGGGTGCACCACAGATGGGGCAAACCCAATCAGCGGGTAATTCTGTGAATTTGACTTTTTCTTTTGCCTCGTTATAAATCCAGTTGCAGACCGTACACCTGTACTTTGCCATAAAACACACCTCAGAAGCAATTGGAACTAAGCGGGTTCGCCTTTATCAGCTTATTGGATTTTGATGGGTGAACTGAAAACAGAACAATTCATAAACCGCTGTCTCCAATTATTAGAGAGGTTGCATTTTATGGATATTTGGGATGTCATAATCGTAGGCGCAGGTTCGGCAGGCAACGCCGCAGCAATATACGCGGTACGTAGCGGACTAAAAACCTTAGTTTTAGATGAGAAATTTGCAGGAGGAGCAATCGCTGACTCACCAAAAATTGTAAACTACCCTGGATTTGCTGAAATAAGCGGCAGCGAGTTAGCAATGAAAATGTCTGACCATGCACGAACGCTGGGCGCAGAGGTTCATGACATCGAAGCCGTAACAGGCCTTGACCTTAAAGACGACATCAAAACCGTGACTACCACTTCCGGTAGCTATCAAGCTAAAGCAGTCATATTAGCCACAGGCTCACATTATAAGGAAATAGGCGCAAAAGGCGAGAAAGAGTTCCGCGGCAGGGGTGTTAGCTACTGTGGTGTATGCGATGGACCATTTTTCAAGATGTAAACGTGTGATGGTGGTGGGCGGTGGCAACTCAGCTTGCACAACTTCACTATACCTTTCAGGTTTGGCCTCGGAGGTCTTGGCAGTACACAGGCGGAATATGTTCCGTGCAGAAGAGCTTCTTGTAAAAGACATAGCCACAAAAGCCAACATCAAAATCATTTGGAACACCGAGATTGAGGAAATCAAGGGAGATAACCAGGTACGAACTGTGGTGCTGAAAAATAACAATACGGGGCAAATCAGTGAGATGGCTGTTGACGCTGTGTTTGTGCAAATTGGCGAAGCGCCCAACAGTAAGATAGCTGCTGAAAGTGGTGTGGAAATCAACGAGCATGGCTACGTCCAAATCGACATACGCCAGCACACTAACCTTGAGGGCGTTTTCGCAGCCGGAGACGTATCCAGCCATCCGGTGAAGCAAGTTGGAACTGCTGTTGGGCAAGGTATAACTGCGGCTCTTGAAGCCTACTCCTATGTGCGGCGTCCCTACTACAAACGCTGATCTTTTTGTTTAAGTATTTGGAGAGTGGTTTGTGCAAAGTCTGCTGCCGACAAGTTTTTACTTAAAAACCTTTGACCAATACGTTTGTTAACATCTCGTTATATAAGAAATTTCCAGTTTTGCAGCAGTAAGAATTATATTAAGCTAAAAACCTTTTTGACCCTTCGAAGCTTCTAGCCATTACGCTAAGAGCACAGAAGGTTTGCTAATGAGTGAGAAATGTCTGGCTGCAGTTGAGATTAACCAAGACCTGTGCAGTCGATGCTACGTGTGCCAATCCATTTGCCCCTACGAAGCCATTAAACGCGACGAAAGCGGCAAAGTGGAAGTTAACTTGGAGGAATGTCAAGTATGCGGCATCTGTTACAGTGCTTGTCCAGCTTCAGCTATAAAAATGAAGTATTACACTTACGATAACCTCTCCGAATATCTAAAAGAGGCACAGGCTAAGGAGCCTAAAACTGAAACTTTGGTGTTGATGTGCCGGGGCAATTCGCCAAACACTGGCGAAGTTCATGACATCTTAAAAGAACAGGGCTTAAACGTAGAAAACTACCTTGCCCTTAGGTTGCCCTGTGCTGGACGTGTGCCAACAGACTTCATTTTCGAAGCCCTCAACCTGGGCATCCAAAAAATCGTATCTATCCAATGCGAGGACCCGTTTTGTCGCTACAAAGAAGGCACCAAAATCAATACCCGCAGACTCACTCTGGCAAAATCTGTGCTCAAAGACCTAGGTTACCCAGAGGACGTTGTTCGAGTCATAAAGTACAGCCGCAAAGCCGTCTACGATGTGCTAGAATGTGTCGGCTGCGACAAATGTATCTTCATCTGCCCCTATGGTGCACTCGAATTTGAGCCATTTGCAACACCCAAACTAAACGAAGACAAATGTGTTGGCTGTGGCGCTTGCCAATTGGTTTGTCCGCACCACGCCATCCAAGTAAAAGGTTTCGAGTTTGAAGATGTGCTTGCCCGTTATGGCGGCTCAGCCAAGAAACTGGTCGAGCAAGGAAAAGGTCCTGCTATTCTGGCGTTTGTTTGCCAGTGGTCCGAGTTCTCAGCTTTGGACAACCCAAACGAGGCCTTTGAAGGCAAAAACGTGTTGGCGCTCGAAGTGCCCTGCTTCAAATCACTTGACCCTGTCCACGTAGTCAACGCACTGAACTGTGGCTTTGACGGCGTCATGGCGGTGGTTTGCAGCTCCAAAGACTGCAAGCTCCAAGAAGGCAGAGACACCGCAGAACGCAACCTCGGAGTTATGCTTGATGTACTAAAAAAAGAAGGCTTGATTGAGCGGTTCCAACTCTACGAGGAATCACCCCGGTGTGAAGGAGACTTCAAAGCCAAATTCCAAGAGTTCTACCAGAAAATTTCAGAATTAGCTAAAAAAGCAGAAATGGAGGCACCAGAACAATGTACAAAATAATTAGCAAAACCGAGCTCGTCCCCAAAATCAAGATCTTCGAAGTTGAAGCCCCAGACATCGCCGCCAAAGCCAAACCTGGCCAATTCCTAATAGTTATCCATGGCAAAAAAGGTGAACGCATCCCGCTAACCATCTGCGGCTACGACGTCAAAAAAGGTACGGTTTCGTTTGCTTTCCACGAAGTGGGCAAAAGCACCAAAGACCTTGGCAAACTAAACGTCGGCGACGAAATCGACAACGTCACAGGACCCTTAGGCAACCCCTCTGAAATCAAGAACTATGGTAAGGTGCTCTGTGTGGGTGGCAGCGTTATGATTGCACCACTTCTCTTGCAGTCTAAAGCCATGAAAGAAGCCGGTAACCACGTAACCACTGTCATCGGCGCAAGAACTGAGCCCTTTGTCATGATGGAGGACGAAGCCAAAGCTTACAGCCACAACGTCATCGTTTCAACTGACGACGGCTCCAAAGGCTATAAGGGCTTGGATTTCCTAGACGAGTTGATAAAAAAAGAAAAGTTTGACTACTGTGTCGTCATGGGACCCGTCATTCTCATGAAAGACGTCTCCGAAATAACAAAACCCTACGGCATACCCACAATTGTGACTACCACCCCGATTATGATTGACGGCATGGGCATGTGTGGAGTTTGCCGTGTCACCGTCGGAGGCAAAATGCTCTTCGGCTGTGTGGATGGACCCGAATTTGACGGTCACAAAGTTGATTTTGACGAGTTAATTCTGCGTCAACGCACAATGCTCCCCGAGGAACGGTTAAGCAGTGTGCTAGCAGAACTCAGTGAACATGGAGGTTGCAAGTGTGGCAGACACAAAGCCTAAACCTAAACTAAATAAAAAAGCCGTTGAAATGGCAAAGCAGGAGCCCAAAGTCCGCGCTAAAAACTTCAACGAAGTCGCATTGGGCTACACAGAAGAAGAAGCCCAAGAAGAAGCCAACCGCTGCCTACAGTGCCCAAACCCGCAGTGTAGAGGCGGCTGCCCTGTTGAAGTGCCGATTCCACAGTTCATCAAAGCCATCAAAGACAAAAACTATGCTGAAGGCATCCGGATTATTAAATCCAAAAACGCATTACCAGCCGTCTGCGGACGCGTTTGTCCACAGGAATCTCAGTGCCAAGCTAAGTGTGTGATTGGAAGAATGGGTGAACCCGTCAGCGTAGGACGCTTAGAACGGTTCCTTGCGGACTGGGAACGTGATAACGGTTTCCAGCTTCCGCCCAAAGCAAAACCGACAGGTAAAAAAGTAGCAGTTGTAGGGGCAGGTCCCGCAGGCTTAACCGTTGCAGCAGACCTTGTCAAGCTGGGACATGACGTTACTATTTTCGAAGCTTTACACCTGGGAGGCGGAGTGCTCTCATATGGTATCCCAGAGTTCCGTTTGCCTAAAGCCATCGTTGGAAACGAGGTTGAATACGTTCAGAAATTGGGTGTTCACCTTAAGGTGGGAAACCTTATCGGCAGAATCCATACTATACCCGAACTCATGAAGCAGGGTGGCTATGACGCAGTTTTCATCGGTAGTGGTGCAGGCTTGCCTCAATTCACTGGTAGCCCTGGCGAGAACTTGGGTGGCATCTACAGCGCCAATGAGTTCCTCATACGCGTCAACCTCATGAAAGCATTCGAGTTCCCCGAATCAGATACACCTATCAGAGTCGGCAAACACGTCGTGGTTATCGGTGGCGGCAACGTCGCTATGGACTGCGCCAGATGCAGCATGCGCTTGGGTGCTTCGGTTTGTCTTTTGTACCGCCGAGGTCGCGAAGAGTTGCCTGCGCGTTCCGAGGAAATCGAGAATGCCGAGGAAGAAGGCTTAGTCTGCAAGTTCCTTGCGTCCCCGCTTGAGTTCTATGGCGATGAGAAGGGCTGGGTGAAAGCTATGAAATGCATCGCCATGGAGTTAACTGAGCCCGATGCCAGAGGCAGACGCGGTGTGAAGACTATTCCAGGTAGCGAATTCGTTATGGAAACCGATACAGTCATAATCGCAATAGGGCAAACCCCTAACCCCATCATCCAACGCACCACCGACGGCTTACAAAGCGACCCCAAATACGGCACCATCTGTGTTAACGAAGATGGCAAAACAAGCCTCGAAGGCGTCTACGCAGGCGGAGACGTAGCAACAGGCGCAGCAACGGTCATCAGCGCTATGGGTGCAGGTAAACGTGCTGCGAAAGCTATGCATGAGTACTTGATGAGTAAGAAGTAGGCTTTTTCCAGCCTATTTTCATTTTATTTTGTATATTTTGTTGATGCTTTTGTATACGCAAAGCAATATTCCTCAATATTCGTTTGATTTGTGGCTTTCGTTTGTAGTTACACAGCTATAAAAACAACCAAACCTCGCTGTATTCTGTGCCGAGTTTAGAAGAGATATTTTCTTTTGAATAAGACGAAGTTAAAGAAGATGTGCAAAAGGTTGAGAATAAATCTAAAGACAGATGAGAAAATAGAGGATAAAAGCAAAGAGGGATGACAGCAAACTAAAAAAGAAATTTTAGCTAACCTTTTAGCTTAGCTTTGGACTGGAGGCTACCAAGCGATGGTGGCGATTAGGTAAAATTTCCTCCAAATTGTGCTGGATTCCTCTATGTGCGAGGGAAATAGAGTTTTTAAATTTTTGTTTAAGATAATGGCAGTAATGCCCTTTTTAATTGTTTATCTTCTTAGACGTTTAGCTAACAAACTGTTTTTGCATCAGAAGGTGCCTTGGATTTGTTGCTGGTTAAGGTTGGTTGTATAGGCTCAGAAAAAGTTAGTTGCGGACAGTTACTGCTTTACAGTTTTAATTGTTTTCTCTGCTGTTGATGCACAGAATAGCAGGTCGTCTATGGTAGCGGTGAAAGTTGTTAGTTTGCCTTCGCAACAGATTTCGGTGACTACTTTTGTGCCTTGCTGAATTGTTGCGATTTTCAATCCCATTGGCGTTACACGATTATCGGGCGAAACTGCTTTCGCCACTGCCTGTGCCGTCATAGCGTCAGAGTACCTAAGAGTTACCTTCGCTTCCAAGCTTCTCACCCTTCAATTGCCTGCCCACAAGTTCATCGGCGGTTTCGATGAACGCTTTCACCTGATCCAGCGGCACTTGTGAACCAGCCGCAATGTTGTGTCCGCCGCCCTTGCCGCCATGCTTCTCAGACGCCATACGCATAACATCCCCCAAGTTCACGCCTTTCTGCAGGGCTGCTTCGGTGGTTCTTCCTGAGAATTTGGCTGCGTTCTCATCTTTGATGTTCGCAAATGCAAGCAGCGGTTTTAGATTATTGGGGAGTGTGGAGACAAGTATGCTGCTGACGGTACCAATGATTTTCTCGTTGACTTGATCCTCCCCGTAAATCACATAGATGTTCTCAAACTCTCGGAGCCGTTCTGGTTTTTCATTTACCCAAGTGATGTATTTGCTGATGTTTCGGCGATAGTCTTCTAGTAGTTTGTTTGCATCGTCGAGTGCTGCTTTGCGGTCTCCCATGCAGATGGCTATGCCAAGGCCTGGGCGGTCCATCCTTCCAGTCGAGTTGAGTAAAACCGAGAATTCTCTGCCGTCACGAAGCGCCGTGTTGGGTTCTTCTTTTGTTAAGACGTAGACGCATCCAATTAGGTTGTCTACTTCCACATGAAGCCCTTTAGAAAGTAGGTAGTCGGCGAGAGCAGAGCAGAGAGTTCGGCGTTCCATCTGATTCAAATCGCAGAGCGAGCGGAGTTTTTCTCCGTCTTTGAGTGGGAAGCCGAGGTTGGAAACAAAGTTTAGTGATTCGGTTTCTTGCCCGCTGAGTCCGGGAATGAAGGGGTTGGTGGTCGTTGAGAGCATGCGGTGGATTGGGCGAGTTTCCCTGCCAAAAAATGTCAAATCTTTTTCAACTTTCAATAACCCAGTTTCAATAGCGTCTTTGACGATAATTTCGTTTAAGCTCTTGAAGCTGCGCTGCTCATACTTGTCCTGCATATCCCCCAAAGCGCCGACTAATGCGATGGGGGACATGTCCACGTTGGCTGGGTCTACTGCTCGGGCAGCGAAGTACGCCACGCCTGAACCTGACACTTCAGTTGCACCGTCTATGCCATATAGATGGGGGTTTAGCACGATGAAGTTGGAGTTTTTATTTTCACCGCTGATTTGGTGATGGTCTAAGATGACGATTTTAAGGTTTGGAATTTTCTCGTTTAAGAGGTCGAGGTAGCCGCTGCCAAAGTCCGACATGATAACCAAATTGGGTTTGTCGGCGGTGACTTCGGTGATTATTTTGTCGTCTACCCACTGCATGACCTTAATTCTGAAACGCGCACCCAGTCGCTCCAGCATTTTGCCTACTACGCCTGCAGCTGCTACACCATCTGCGTCGAGGTGGCTGAAACAACTGATGAAACCATCTTTTTGGGCTGTTTCTTTTATGATTTTGGCTGCTTCGTCAGCGTGGATGAGGAATTTCTTGATGTTTTCTTCTGGTTGCTGCGCCATGCAGAATCACTTCTGCAAATAAAGGGGCTAAATGGGATTTAAAGCTGCGCTTTGACAAATAAGAATAAAACAATAATGGAATTAGGGAAGTTTAGAATATTGAAGCGATTTTAGCTTCGTACTTCCACTTCTTATCGACGACACCTTCACGTTTGTAGTAGCGGCTGAGCTTGTGAATGCGGGCTTCGATGATTTGCATGTTCCGTTTGTTGTGAAGGTCTTTCTTGTTTTTGTCCATGTGGACGGCTAAGCCCTGTGCCTTCTTGACTAGGTTGAAAAGGTCCTCAGGCATAGATGCTGCTAGGTTTGAAGCTTTGAGCGTTTCGCTTATGCTTTTGCCTGTGATTGGCTTAACCAGTGGAATAGCGTATTGGTCACGCAGAATGGTGCCTATGGCGCTCATGTTGTGGCCTTCTTTTGAGAGTTTTATGATGAAGGCTTCGACTTCTTCGGGCTGGTACTTACACCAGTTTGGTGGGCGCCTGCTGACTGGGCGAGTTGAATGTGATTTTCCTTTTTCTTGCTTCGGCATGCTTACACCTTATTGTGCACCTAAACCACACCTCGCCTATATTTAAAAGTAACTAGTCTCGCCTATAAAACCCAGAATACGGCGGCTTATCATGCCAGTTTAGCTTTAGTGGGTTCGGCTATTTCTTCTTATCAGCAACCCAAAGAAATGGATTAAGCCCCGAGCAATCAGCGACAAGCCGAGCACAATTATTATTACAGCCCAGTACGTGAACCACCCGTCCAGTGTGCCTAACATAAGGTACGCTCTGGTAGCTAACGCTACGCCAAGCCAAAACACCGCGTTCCCAATAGTCTTAGCAACACGATCAAGACGCGAATGCAATGCTAATCTTGTAGCTAAAATGGCAAGTTGCAACCCTCCTATACTTAGGGTAAATGCTAAAACTGCGTTGTAGAAGTCCATATGAGCCGAGGGGTGTGCAGGGGCAGGCAAAATGATGGTACCATCTGCGAATGGAAATCCATGAAAAGAAAAGTCCATAACGAAGTTCCACGCTTTCTGTGCAACGCCGGGAGTTAACCCGAACACTACGCCCAAAATGATGAGGAATCCACCGATAGCAATGGCCGTAATCAAGCCTTCGTTTAATGCTTTCTCTTTAAAGGTACCATTGGTCATGGCTGTATTACCTATTTCCTACTTTGAGCATTTAGTATTTAACGATTTAGTGCATAGAAAAGAGAAAAAAAACAAATTAGGGCGTGTTGGCGTAGACGGGTATAATATCCAGCTTACAACGGTTCCCGAGTGATAAATTGAATTGATTGTTTCTAAGCTCTGGGAGGGGAATATCCAACCCGTCTGCAGGGCTACTGGGCTTTATACCATTCTGCAAACCTGCGAATCGCCTCTGCACGGTGCGAATAACCGTTTTTTTCCTCCACCGTCATCTCTGCAAACGTCAGGTTGCTGCCATCAGGTTGGAAGATAGGGTCAAAGCCAAACCCTGATTTACCCTGCTCTGTGTGCTGCTTTGGCGTTATGGTCCCTTTAGATTCGCCATAGAAACTCACAGGATCAACAGTATTTTCGCTATCGCAGTAAGAGATTACAGACTGAAATGTGGCACTTCGGTTTTGGGTGTCAGTCATGAGTCTAAGAATGCCTTGGTTGCCTATGGTACAATATACGTAGGCGGCATAAGGCCCGGGAAAACCCTTAAGTGCATCTATGAATAAGCCCGCATCCTCAACAAAAATTGGCAGTTGACTGCGTCGGTAGGCGTTTTGGACGCTTTTCTCAGCGATTTCTTGCAAGCTCTCGCTCTGAACTTCATCGCCCTTCAACTTGAGCATGCCAATAGAGATGCCCATGCCACCAAGGATGCTTCGGGCTTCTTGGAACTTGTGTATGTTGCCAGTTGCAAAAAACACGACTTTTCCTTTAAAAGAGAACTCATTGTTTGCGTTCTTCGACATAGCGTCCACGCCTCTCTATCTCGAGCGTTTTCTCATAAACCTTTTCCGCACAATCTGCCCCTACAACCGACGTATAACCGCACAACACCGCTTGATAGCAATGCTCCCAGCAGCTAAAATGAGTACTCTGCAAAGCCCGCTTAAGCAGATGTAAATCCACCCCCTGTGCCTCCCGCTCGATGTTTTTCTCGCCTAAACCAAAATCTACAAACACTATTCTGCCACTCTTCGCCAGTATCATATTGGAGGTGGTTAAGTCGCCATGGATCAAGCCTTTCTGGTGGAGGTAAGCGATTTTTCTGCCGATTTCCAAGCACATAGTTTCTTGCACGTTTTTTGGGGCATTGTTTAGAAGCTTTTTGATCTGTTCGCCCTCAATATACTCCATCACAATCATGGATTCAGGCACGTTAACTCTGTAAATCAGTGGAGTTGCCACTCCAGCTGCTTTGGCTTCATGCATCAACTGAGGCTCATGGCTCGTGCGGTAGGTGCGGATTTCACGGTCCAACTCGGCTGGACGGTAACGCTTCGGCAACCGCACTTTGAGGATGGCTTTTCGCCCGTGCAATTCGGTGAGGAAAAGACTGGCTTCGGCGCCCTTCTTAATCAACCGAATTTGGGGGGTTTTGTCTATTGAATCCATGGTACATCCACCTTATCCACTCTCCACCGCAACTTCACCATGCTATCCTCGATAGGCAGGACTAAACCGTGACGGAACGCTAAAGTTCCTGTCCAGGCAATCATTGCCCCATTATCCGTCGCGTACTGCAATGGTACCACACTGAATTCTGCTCCATGCTCCTCAGCAATCACTTCCAACATGGCTTGGAGACGCTTGTTTGCCGCCACGCCGCCAGTTAATAAAACCTCCTTCTTCTCGGTATGCGCCAAGGCGCGTTCGGTGACTTCGGTAACCATAGAGAAAGCGTATTCCTGCAAGCTAAAACATACATCTTCAAGTCGTTCGCCTTTCTGAAGTGCCGCAGATGCCGCAGTCAGCAAGCCGCTAAGCGACAAATCCATTCCCTTAACTACATATGGCAACGACACCAAGCTCTTACCTTTCAGCGCTAACTGTTCAATCTGAGCGCCCACCGGCAAACGCTTCATGCTCTTCAACCCTGCTTCTCTGCCAAAAACATCCAAACAGTTCCCCAATGCGATGTCTAAGGTTTCTCCGAAGACCCGGTAGCGTCCCGACTCGTAAGCAGTGACCATGGTGTTACCTCCCGACGCATAGAGCGTGACTGGGTCGGTTACACATGTTTTTAGTTTGCCGATTTCTATGTGGGCGACGGAGTGGTTTACGCCGACAAGCGAAATATTTAGGTAAGATGCGAGTGCACGGGCAACTGTGGCTCCTGTGCGGAGCGACGGCCCCAGCCCTGGTCCCTGCGAGAAAGCGATGCACGCCAACTCTTGAGGTTTTACGTCGGCGGTTGCGAGGGCTGATTGGATGACTTTATCGGCGACTTCCGCGTGGTGTCTTGCTGCTTCACGTGGGTGGATGCCGCCTTCCGCTGGAATATAGCTATCAGATTTATTCGCTAAAATTTCTCCACCAAAAGTGACGACGCCAACGCCAAAGTCGTCTGCTGAAGATTCTATGCCCAGGCAGCATTTGCCCGCAAACAACTCCACGGTTTTAACCATAGACTTCACGGTTATTTAGGGATACATATTTTTAAGTGAATCCGCGGCATATAATACTGTATTATTTGGGTTTGACCATAAGATGCCAAAGCGAAATGACCTCGAACAGAAAGCACTCCATTACGTTGTAGGGACAGGCTATCAGGGTGTGCTTCAATCCGATTTATGGCGGGAACTAGGCGCAAGCAGCCGTGAAGGCTCCCGTGTCAGCATAAAGCTAGAAGAAAAAGGGCTTATTAGAAGAGAAAAAGAGCTGCAGGAAGGCAGATGGACATATCGCCTCTACCCGAAGCGTCTGCCCGCGTCAATTGAAACAATAATTGACTGCCCTTGCCTGCTGTGCCCAGACAACGCACGATGTGACCCCACAACCGCTATCAGCCCAAAAAGCTGTGTACGATTAACTGAGTGGATAATAAATCTAGGAAAAGAACCTGAACCATTGCCGGAAGATGTAGCTGAAGGTCTAAGCGAGCCCGACGAAATCACTATTCCAGAGGATGACCCCAACGCCGAAACAGTGGATACGTGAAAGAAAAAACGAGTTTTACTACAAGAAAGCTAAAGCTGAGAACTACCGCAGTCGAAGCACATACAAGCTTGTTCAAGCCAACAACAAATATAGCTTCATAAAACTTCACGACGTCGTAGTCGACCTTGGCGCGGCGCCAGGTGGATGGATACAAGCCGCCAGGAAAATGACGGGTAAACACGGCTTCGTTTTAGGTGTTGACCTCAAACCCATTGAACCTTTCACACAGGAATACATCCGAACTGTAATCGCCGACTTGACCGAACCCAATATCGCCGAGCAAATCCTCTCTTTCCTACCAAGACGAGCAGACGCCGTAATCTCCGATGCTGCCCCAAACGTGACAGGCGTATGGGAAGTTGACCACGCATGCCAAATAGACTTGGCGACCAAAGCGTTGGAAATTGCTATTGATATATTAAAGCCAGGCGGCAACTTTTTTGTAAAAGTCTTTCAAGGCGGTCTCCTTGATGAATACATCCAGACACTTAAGGGTAACTTTGAAGTCGTCAAAATCGTAAAGCCCCCTGCTAGCCGTGCTAAAAGCAGCGAAGAATACCTGCTCGCTTTGGGCTTAAATGAAAAATCCGACCAGTAAACGTTTTCTCCATTAAAATAAAACACCTTTACGAAACACCTCTTGCGATACAGCCACAACTATGCCTATAAAGACGCAGGTAACCATAGCCGTGGTAAACCCGGTTTTCTGATCTGCCATCTCTGCTCAGGTAAAAATCATGAAAGTTATCGCTGTCGATTCAGGCGCAGCATTACTCGACAATAAATTCCAACCCGCACACATTGTAGCTTCCGCCGCCGCCCTGGTTGAGTCACCCTACCGTCAGCTCTCTCTATACCGCTTAGTCGAACCCATTTTCCATTAAGTCCACTCTGGCTTGTAGGTAATTGTGTATGCGGTGGAGTTTTACCTGCGTGTGCTTGAAGAAGACAAAGCCGATGTAGTGCACCTCGATATGACTTTGGGTGGGGTGACGGTGTGGGATTTCTCGCCTGTTGAACTCGCTGGCATGCGCACTTCTAAAGCGGGCAAAGCCAAAAATCCGCGGATTCTTCCTCGATTGCGACAAGTGGTGGGTTAAATCAAATGGCTGTATGACATTGATATATTGGTAAAGAGGAGTGCCTGTTCTGGTTGCAGAGTTAACGGTGGGCATCGAAGCTATCCTCTATACTGCCAAACGCTCTATAGAGACGGATGTTGAGTTGCTTTTGGGTTTGCCTCTTAACTGCCAACCCACCATTTTGGATAATCGCGTCTGTCTTCAATCACCTTTGCAGGGCGACATGACCTTTCCGATTGCGCTATGTATGCAGAAGATTTTTTAAAAAAGGTTAAATCGACAGAAACCCAAAACCCATTGGCAAGTGGCTTCCGCGCACTTAAAATAGCCCCACAAGAAGATTAAGGTATGAATTACCCGAGTTTCTGGCTGAATGCTTCCCCGAAAATGAAACGTGTCTATTCTGTCCTGTTTATGTTGGTTTTATCGGTTTTAGCTCTCATAGTCGGCTTTATGGTGCCAGTTAGTCCGACAGAAGCGCAAATGATAAGCGACCAACTAAACCAGACGGTGACCAACGGAGTTGCAAACGGTACCTTAACTCAGGACATATTCATGAATAACTTTTTGCTTTGTCTAGTCATGTTTATCCCTGTGGCGGGTGCCGCTTTGGGATTGTTTATCCTTTTCAACACGGGACAAGCTTTCCGTGCTGTTATTGAGTTGCAGACTGCTAGCCTCTCAGGTACCTCGACGACTCCTACGCCTTCACCAGCTGCTTTGGATCCAAATATGGCGATTTTAGCGTTGGTGCTAATTGGAGTAGTCTTCATTTTAGAATTCGTATCGTACTCGATGGGTATGGCGGAGAGTATTTGGCTGTTTAGGCGGATAACACAGAAGAAGATGCTGAAGTCTGAAGTCAAGTATCTATTGGTTTTCATTGGGATCGTGGCTTTACTGTTGATTATGGGTGCAGTAGTGGAAAACTACACCATAACATTGGGACTATAAAAAAAGCTTAGTCTCTCACTATTTCTAAGCTTATGTCCAGCGATTTGACGCTGTGTGTTAAACTGCCCATGCTAATCACGTCCACGTCAGCTTCAGCGTAGTCTAGTATGGTATCCACAGTCACGCCACCACTGACTTCAAGCATAACCTTGTCAAAGCATGCTTTACGCAGTTTCTCAACAGTTTCCTTAACTTGAAACGGTGCAAAGTTGTCTAGCATAACTATGTCTGCGCCTGCCTTCGCTGCTTTGATTGCGTCGTCGGGGTTTGTGACTTCCACTTCGATTTTTTTGGTGAACGACGCGTTGGCTTTGGCTATATGCACGGCTTCTTTGGCGCTGCCCACTATGGCTACGTGATTGTCTTTTATGAGCAGCATGTCGTCGAGGTGAAGTCGGTGTGCGTCTCCTCCGCCGATGATTACTGCTTTCTTGTCGAAGTAGAGCATGCCCGGGGCTGATTTGCGGGTGGCTGCGATTTTTGTTTTGTACTGGGCTTTTTCTAGTTTCTCGATAAGGTTGCGAGTGGTGGTTGCGATGCCGCTCATTCGACTCATAAGGTTGAGTATGGTTCGTTCTGCTGTTAAGATTGTGCGTGCATCGCCTGAGAGCAATATGAGGACTTGTTGGGGTTTGATTTTTTCGCCATCCGCCACCTTGGGTTCGGCTTTAAGGTCGAGGTACTCGGCTATTACTATAGCTTCTTCTACGCCTGCGGCTACACCGTTTTCTTTAGCTATAATTTCGGCTTGTATTTGGTGGTTTTTGGGGATTACAGCGGCTGAGGTGACGTCGCCTTCCCCGATGTCGTCTGCCAATATGATTGCGAGTTTCTCTTCCAAGATTCGCTTAGGGATAAACATACCTTGTATTTTCTGTGTGGGGACTTAAAATTGTTGCCTCTGTAGACTGAATGTGGCTATAGTTCAAATATAGAGGTGCGTTAAACTTTAACCATGAAGTTGCTGCTGAGCTGTGCAGAGTTAGGGTTAGGGCATGTTTCTCGCATTATACCACTGGGCAGAAAGCTCCAGCAGCAGGGGCACACGCAGTACTTTTACACTGGCGGCAAAGCCTATGAGTTGCTCAAAAAAGAGTTCAAAAATGTCTACGAATGTCAGCCTATAAGTTGGTACGAGAACAGTCGCGGCATCAATATTCCTGCTTCGCTTCTTAACGTGTTGTTTCCACTTCTCCTCTTCAACCCCGACCTTAACCGCTTTGAGGTCAAGAAGTCTAACACGTATGAGACTATGCAGCGTTATTATGACCTTAGGCGGGAAATCCTCAAACTAAGACCTGACTTAATCATATCCGACGGCGACGTGAACGCTTTGCGTCTCTCAGGCCGATGGAGCATTCCCTCCATTTATGTTGAGAACATGATTCGCCCAGGCTACGGCTTCTCTTTCCTTCTTAGCCCAGGGGAACGCTTCGTAGAGCGGTACTACCGTATCCCCCAAAAAATTATAATCCCGGATAATCCTCCACCTTACACGGTTTCGGAGTACAGCATAGGTGACCTCAAAAGTTTAGGTGTCGAAGACCGCACCGAGTTTGTGGGCAGCTTCATAGACACAACTCCTGAAGTCGGCGGGCAGGAGAACGTTTTTGTTCCCATAAGCGGACCGGTCGGCACCCGTTCTCAATTAATCAACACCATACTGCCAGTGCTCAAAAACGCTAAAGGAAAATGTGTCATTAGCCTCGGAACACCCGGGACGAAGAATGCTGTCAAAATCAAAAAACACGAAATCTACACTTGGCTTTCCACAGAGGAACGCCGCCAAGCGATGCTAAATGCCAAATACGTGATTTTCAGCGGCGGACATGCTACCTGCTTTGAAACCATAAAGTTTGGTAAACCCAGCATCTGCATCCCCACACAGCCTGAACAGTTAGGTAACGCGGCGAAGATGGAAAAGATGGGTGTAAGCATCCTTGTACGCAACAGCAGGCAACTGGCGGCGGCGTTTGAGAAAATGGAGGCTGAACTCGATATCTACACAGAAAACGCAAGACGGTTAAGCGAGTTTTCGGGCAAATTCCGCGGTTTAAACCGCGCCGTAGAGATAATTGAGTCGGCGGTCAGTTAAGCTTCTGGTTTTAGGCTTAAGCGTTTGATTGCGCCGTTAGGCGTTTCTTCTTCGAAGATGATGGCTTTGAACTTGTAGAGCTTTGTATTCTTGTTTAGCCAACTGTCGGGTGGCAAGCCTGCTTTCATGCAGCATTGGCATAGGAACTCTTCTTCACCCCAACCCCACTCAATTGGTACTTGAGGCAGGAGCAAGCCTTTGTGGTAGCCGCTTTCGATGATTAAGCCGTCCTCACCTACCTCGATGCTGTGAACGTACTCTTTAGGGTTATCTGTTTTTACCAGTTCAGGAGGGGTTAGGACGCTGACTTCAAACACCACATTAGCCAGCTCCTCTTCATCCATTGGTTTGAAGCGGGGATCTCTTGTGGAAGCGTTAATGGCGGAGTCGATGACGGCTTCGATTAAGGGGTCGGTGGGGTAGGGGTAACCGATGCAGCCGCGCAGAATTTTTTCTTTACCTACAAGCGTGTTTATGGTTACGAAAACGCCGCATTTCTCGTAAAGCTTCTTTGGAGTTTCTTCCGGGGGTTCGGGAATTTCTTTTTCTTTTAGAAGTAGCTCCACGGTTTGTCGGACTAGTTTGACGAGTAATTCTCCTTCCTGCTGGGTTAAATCGAAAGTCATAACTTCTGGACTCCTAACGACGTCTAATCTAGTAACTATAGGGCTAAGTAAAATAAGATTTTAGGAAAGAAGGGATCTAGAATTTAATGGATTCTTCAGTTATGCCTTCTTTGGTGATGAAGAGGAAGTCTATGCCGTCTCCGCTCATGGCGTCGCGATTAATTGCGGCTTTCATGGCGCGGGTGACAAGTGCTTTGACTTCTTCTCGGCTGAGGTCGTCTTTGAATCCGTCTTCGATAACACCAATGGCTGTTTCTGTGCCAGATCCGACTGCTGCATACTTGTCTGGAATCAATGAGCCTAAAACGTCGAGTACGTAAACGCTGCTGCCTTCCTCATCTAAACCGCCGACGATGGTTTGGGTGATGAGTGGTGCGTATCTGCGGTTGAAGAGTACGTTTGCCAAGAGTTTCGATGCGCTGCGCACTGTGATGGGTCTTCCTACGTCCATGCTGTAGAGGTTTGCTTGGGCTTCCATTTCTCTGGCGAGGATTTGCATGTCTCCCATGAGGCCTGCGCATGCAACGCCAATGCGGTCTGTTACTTTGAAGACTTTTTTGCCTCCGTGACTCATGATGAAGCCGCCGTACGTTACTCTTTTTTCAGCTGCTAGAAGGACGCCGCCTTGGAAAACTACGCCAACGGTGGTTGCGCCGGGCATCCAGCTCATGCCTTGGGCTGTGTTGGGTTGGGGTTGGTGCTGTTGCTGGTCTTGTGGCGCTTGTACCTCGGGCATAAGTGGGATTTGTGGAAGTTGATGTAACTGAGGAACTTGTGGTCCATATTCCATAACTTTTCGCCTTTTCGGGTTGGTATTTACACAAGACAATCTATTAAGGTTACTTATAACCATATACACCTTCGAGGTTATCCAATGAGCGGATGTGAACCGATGAAATGCCAGAGATGCTGTAAACCAATAGGATCCGTATCTAGTACCGGGAAAAGCATCTTTGAACCCCACTATAAAACTAATACCCGATTATGCTTGTTGGCACCCGCTTGGAGGTTAGGAACCAGCGGGCTTCTACCGCAGACCCTTTTAAGATCTTTTTCTCCTATAGTTTTAGGTAGAGATAACCGTTTTGATTGAAGTTTACCTACAAACTTTTGACAAGGTAACTTTTGCTGTTGTATTTCGAGATGAAGAAGTAGTCGCTACTGCTTTTAGCGAAGATCCGAAAACCGCACAGAGCAGCATACTCTCCAAGTTGCCGCTAGATGAGTCCTTCCAAGTTGCCGATATTCCCACTTCCCAATCTGAGGAGGCTCTACATACCCTCAAAGCTCTCTACGACGGCAAAACCCCGAACAAACAGCTCAAAATTGCAACCGGGCACCTGCCCAGCTATACCAAAAAAGTCCTATTAGCGACTCAAGCAGTCCCCGTCGGCTACGTAACCACCTACGGCTCCATCGCCAAAGCAGTCGGAGGCGGACCCCGAGCAGTGGGAAACGCAATGGCATGCAACCAGTACCCAATCGTTGTCCCCTGCCACCGAGTCGTCAAATCAGATTTGGGCTTGGGCGGTTACGGTGCAGGTGGTTTAAAAGTAAAGATGGCATTTTTGAAACGTGAAAAGCGGGGCTATACGGAACCCAAAACCATCAAGGTCCTTGACGGGGTACTCCAAATCTACCCCCTCGAACAGGTTCTCTCAAAGTACCTATAGACCAAGCCTACGCAAATATTAAATGCAGCCAACCCCCACCACACATCAGAGGATACTGTAGTGACTAAACGGGGACTATATGTAGGTAGATTTCAACCCTTCCACCTCGGGCATTTAGGCGCTATCAAGTATGTTTTGGACCGGGTGGACGAATTGGTCGTGGTTATCGGCAGCGCGCAGTATAGTCACAACTGTCACGACCCTTTCACGGCTGGGGAGCGGCTGGTTATGGTTCAAAGTGCCTTGTCTGAGTGTTGTGTTGATGTCCGCAAAGTTTGGATTGTGCCTGTTCCTGATGTGCACCTGCATATGCTGTGGGTTAGTGCTGTGGAGGGCTACACGCCCCGCTTCGGACTGGTGTATTCTAATGAGCCTTTGACGCGAAGGTTGTTTATGGAGGCAGGCTACAACGTGGAGCGCATTCCCTACTTTGATCGTGATACATACTCTTCCACAGTTATACGTGAAAAAATGCTTAAAGGTAAGGAGTGGGCGGCGCTCGTGCCAAAAATCGTAAGGGAGTTCATTTTAGAAATCGATGGCGTCAACCGGTTGCGCGACCTCGCCCGAACCGACAGCATCGCTTAGACTACAATGACGTCGGATCTGGCTTTATGCCAGTACCGCCAAGCTAACGAATACACTGCAACTAAAACAACTACTTGCGGAACAACTAATAATAGGCTTGCGGAAACGGCAAAGAAATTGTTAGCCATATGCAAAAACACCGCAGTCATATAGTAGGGTAGTGGGTTCTTTTTGGCGATGCCGTATGCGGTTATGGCTGCGCTTGAGCCATGAAACACTATGCCTGGGATGCGCGCTATTATGGGTATGTCCGCCAAAACCACGTACTCCATGAATTCTGCGATGCCAAAGCCGACGCCGATTAAGATGCCTAATGTGACTATGCTACGCTGTGTTTCTCCGTGGCGGTAAAAAAGCGGAAACACCTTCGCTAACTCTTCGACAAACGGCGCAACCAGCACAATCAGAATTACCGAGGATGCAGCCGCAGGATACAGACTTTCAAAGAAAATCGCAAACGGTATACTGACAACTATGCCTGAAACGAAAAAGAAGATGTATTCTTTGCGGTTGGGTTTATGGATGGGTATGACGCATTGTCTGGGCTGAGTTGGCTTTTGTTCAACCATAAAAACTGCATCCTCATCTTTACTGAACTGTTTTCTACTTTATGTGCTTTTAGAAACCAGCCGCGACAGGGTCTTTGGGTTTTAGGATTTCCCGTAGTAGGACAGTTGCATAACAGCCCCTTAACAGCATAAAACTCATTTTAAATGAATCATCCGACGTTTCAAGCAGACGGAAATCTCGCACGGTTGCCGCCGCAGTCCTCAAGCCGCCTTTTCCTCCCGTCCGTGACAGCTCGTTTAGCCACCTAACGTGGTCAATCATACCTTCGCCTTGAATTATTTCTTCTTCGATCTCGCCCATGGACCCGCCGCTTAGCTTCTGCTTCTGCCCAACGATGGGTAACGCTACCCGCATTTTACCCGTCGTCACCTGAGCGTTAATTGAGTGCAGGTTCTCCGATGTGACTGTCTTTCCCATTGTGGTTATCGGTAAGCCTGTGCGCTCCACTGGCACTACAAAATCACCTTCAATTGCCTTGTTGAGAGGAAAGCATTGCTTAATTCTTTGACTTAGAAACCTGTTAAAGAGATAAGATTGGTAAGCTTGCACGAATAATGATTGTAGTTTTGGAGGCAAACGCCTAAAAGCTCCTACGTAATCGGTTGGGTTATCGGCGAGGTATCTTAGCATCAGACGCTCGTAGCGGAGTTGTTTGGGGTAGGCTTCAGCTGCAGCTTTGAAGTCATGCGTATCGTGCAATGCTTGGCGAGCCTGCTGCGATTTCGGGTGCTCGTACAGGCTGGGCTTTGCCAGGAAAAGCATGGCTGCATCCTCGAAGTCGCCTCGGATTAGGGATTTACCGACTAGATGTGTGATGGGGCGTGTGGTGCCGAAGCGTTGATGGCCAAAAAAGTTCGGAATTCCACCCTGTGTGATGAGCTCCTCCATTGTTGCCTCCACGCGTTCTTTGAGAGTTGATTCGGTGACTTCTGGGTTTCGAACCGTAATCGTGAAATTATTACCTAACAAATAGAATACTGAAAGCATTTCCCGCACGTAGCCAATCGGCAGCACTTTGGCGTCAGTCAACTGGATTTTAGCGGCATCCTCCAGCGAAACATTTTCCAGGGTTATGTGCTGGGCGGTGACAGCTTTGGCGTCCTTTATGCCTGCAAACTGTACACGTTTAGGCTCTATACCCAACGATTTGGCGACATTTTTGGTTACGATAAATGTGTCCCAGTTGCGCTTCATCATAAGGCATACCAAAAATCGCTGCCGATTCTGCGATGAACCAATAATTCTGGATGGTACCTCACCCGCCAAGGATGCTTTTGAACCGTCTACCAAAACCTCTTCCACCATAAAGTCCTCAGCATTTTGCTTGATACAGCCGCCGACGCCCTCTCCTTTTGTGGCGTACTCGGTCATGCCCAAAATGGATTCAACAACAGGAACAACCAAAACAGAGTCGCCTCATAGCAGTTTGAGTTTGCCTGTTAAGCGGTCGATTTTCTCGGTTGGGGCGGGTCCGATGCCTAGGCAGGTTATGGAGCCTTCGGGAATCTGAGTCAAGCCGCGGTCAATGATTAAGGCGTGGGGCAATCCATAGTCTTCAGCGCCTTCCTCCAACTCCAATAGCTCCTTCTCGGTTTGGACCTTCAACGCCACCTTTTTTTGTCCCTCGTAGAGCCACGCATCCCACCATTTCTTATGATGCACAAACGCGTCTTGCGCTGAGCTGATGGCTGCGTGTCCTGCCTGAGCTGCGATTTTGCCTTTGCCCATATGCAGGTCAGTGCGGAAAACTATGACTTGCTTGTACTCGAAATCATCGGACATTTTCTGTTCCCGCTTCTATGTTTGGTAGAGGAGATTTAAGGGTTTGTAGTTATGTAAAGCAGTCCGAAGTAGCCGAGTGCGGCTATCATTTGAGGTTTTGTGGCTGCGCTGAGGAGAAGTTTGCCCTGAAAGTCGATTTCTGTAGCGTCTTTAAGGGCTTTGTCGACGCCAAGTTTGCTGCATATACGGAACATTTCGTCTAGCTTCTCGTCGGAAAGTGAATCCAAGAATTTGCGGAGTTTGAGCATAACTTGGATATCGAACGTAAAGAGGCTGTTGCAGCGACGCTGATACTCCGATAGTGCGCCTTTAGAAACATCACCGTTATGAATAGAATTAGCCGCCACATCCGCCGCTTCGTTTGCTGCCTTAAAACCAAAAATAACACCGCCCCCCGTTGTTGGTTTGACTTGCGAGGCGCAGTCGCCTGCCGCCAAGAATCCGCCCGTGTAAGCCTGCGGGATTGGTCCAGCCAGCGAAATGGCATGGTAGCCTGCTTTTAGTATTTTGGCTTTTGAAAGTTGTTTGGACGCAATGGGATGCTTTGTCATAAGACGCTTCAGGTACTGCTGAGGGTTGCCTTTGTTGGTGGCTAAGCCGAGTTTGGCGCTTCCGTCGGGGCGAGGGATGAGCCAGCCATAGAAGCCTGGTGCGTAGGCGCTGCCGAAGTAGACTTCCACAGCGTCCATTTGAGTGTCTTGTGTGCCTTCAACTTCGGTTTCCACCGCATAAACAAGCCCCGCTGATTTGAGAGCCCGCAAACCCGCCTGCCGCAGGAGTCGCGAGGAGATGCCTTCGCAGTCACACACGACTTTTGAGCTAACTAAAGTTTCGGCTTCATCAGCACCTTTGATTCTGATGCCGCTTATTATGCCGTCCCTTCTGACCAGTGACTCAACTCGACTGCTTAACTGGAACCTTGCTCCAGCCGCCTCCGCCTGCTCAGCTAGCATCTGGTCAAACTTAGCGCGGTTAAGAGCCGTCGTTACAGGGGCTGAGAGGTGTAGGCTAAACTTTGTGCCTTGGGGTGAGTAAAAGTTGGCTACGCTAAAGTTGTTCTCAACTATGCCCGGCAACGGATAGAGTCCCATCGCCTTTAGGCTACGGATGCTTATGTGCCCTGCGCAGTGGGAGGGGACACCGATTTGGGGGTGCTCCTCAAACACGGCCGCAGATACGCCAAGCTTTGCAAGTTGGAGCGCTAGGTAGCTGCCGACGGGTCCGCCTCCGACCACCGCCACGTCGGTTTCTATGGTTTGCTGCGTCATTAGTATGCTAACTGTGCTTTGTTGTTTATATAAAGACACGCAACCATCCCAAACCCGCTGTCTAGCTTGTTACAACCAGCACAACTACCAATCAACGCCCAATCCAACTGACAACAAAAAGCAAGCCTAAACAAACTCCACTAAAAGAAGTTGTACCAGCGAACAAGTATTATACAACAAATAGACAAAAAAACAAAACACCCCAACAAACCATAGCCTTACCCCAAAACTGCATCTCAAGCATCCAGAAGATGCCTTTTTTTGTTTTTGAAACCAACTATTAGCGGTTTATGCAAAACTTTATAACATCGCCGAACGTTTTGAGTTCTAAAAAGGTAAAAGCAAATGAAATTCGGCACATACATGTTTGAAGCAAAGAAAGTTCCAGGCTTCGACTTTGACCTTTTCCGAACTAAACCTGAAGTCGGAAGACGACTGCCCCCCAAAGCTGATATGTACAGCAACGTAGCAATCTTCGGCGACAACGTCGCAGCACGGCTCCACCCAGACTGGATCAGCCAATCAGATCTTGGTCCAGCATGGAGAACCAACGACAACTTCAACGTACGCTGGGAAGTCCTTTGTCAAACACAACCAGATCACAGAGCAGAACAACTCGACTACATGGAAGACGTAGCGCGCAAAAGCCAAGGCGTCTGGCTAAACAGTATTCACTTCGCAGAACACGGACACTGCACCTGCCCACGGTGCAAAGCACTCCACGAAAAAAGCGGCCTCTCATGGTACGAATGGAGACGCAAAGAAGTCACAGACTACATGGCAGCAACAAGCGACCGCGTAATCAACAAAGCCAAAAAACCACTCTACATCGGTATCCTCCCGGACCCAGTTACTAACTACGAACGCTTCGGCGTAAACTTCGACGACATGCTACCACTTACAACCGAAATGTTCGTCGTCATGTTCAGCAAGAACTACGCAACTCCCTGGTACTGGGAAATGCTTACACGCAACTTCAAGAAACTCTTTAAGGACACAAAACTAAACATTGCACTCTACGTTATCGGTCCCGGTGACGACCCAAGAGAAACACCAACAGCAAGCGAACTACTCACAGTCTCAGTCCGCATGGCACGCGCAGGCGCTGACGGTTTATTATATCTCACTGACAAAGCAGCACAGATGCAGGAATTCCAAAAGAAAGCGATTGCAGAAAAAGACACTCGCGAGCGTCTTAAGAGCTACGGCGGCAAAGCAGGCCAAGAAGTCCTCGATCTGGTCACAAGCTGGGAAAAGCTCTTCTAATTTAGGCTGGAACAAAAATTAGCTGTAGGCACTCAACCTTTTGGTTGAATCGCCAAACATCTTTTTTATCATTTAACTGTATTAGTGGATATAGCCTAAATGCTTGTTTTGGGTGTCGTTGATTTCCTTCATGGACTCATATTGGGCTTCTATAAGGATTTTTAAGGCGTCAATGTTCTTTTTAATGTCCTCAATTTCCATGCTGCTTTGCAGCACACCTGACTTAACCAGTTGCTCCTGTATTTTATCCACTGAAACTTCTAATACCTTAACTTTGAAAGCGAAAATCTGAAGGCAATAAAACAAGCTTAACTGAGAGTTAAGGCGTTCCAGTCTGTCCAGCTCCACGGTTTTCTTTATGAAAGACTTCATTTTTTGCTCGCCCGTGGCTTGGGGTGACTGCTGAAGCTGTTCATAAATTGCTGATTGTTTCCAGATGGCCTCTTTGGTTTCATTTGCACTTTTTTGTATGCGTTTAGCGTGTTTTTCCAGTAATTCTAAAACTTCATCCAACCCTTTTTATCCCCTAACAAGCGTTAAATTGCTTTTTCAGATGTATAAGACTCAAGTTATATAAGGTTAAAATTACGCTAAAAAAGGCTTTTATCGGCTTGTTGAGGTTAGTCAAGGTTTCTTGACGAAAACCGATTTAAATCAACTTCAGCTGCTGGGCTATTGATGAAAAATGAGAACCAAAACTTCTCTACTTCTCCTCTTCATCCTCACTTCAGTTTTTATAATTGCCTTCACTCAAGCAGCCGCCCCGTCTGTAGGCGTCAAACCCGGCGACTGGATAGAATACGGCATCACCCATAATGGCACAAGCTCTCCGCCCCCAACCCACGACGTAAATTGGATGCGCCTAGAAGTTCTGGGGGTCAACGGAGCCGCCTTCTCAGTTAACGTTACCGCACACTACAACAACGGCACAGTGGGCAGCGAGGTTTGGTACCTCAACTTCAGCGAGGGCAATGTCGGCGGCTGGATAATAATCCCCTCAAACCTCAGCCTAGGCGAAGCTTTCTTTGACTGTTCAATACACAACCATAAGCCCGTTAACGTTACTATTCAAGGTCAACAACAAAAAAGTATCCTTGGTGCAGATAGAACCATAACCTATGGCGAAGATGGTTTTAGATATAAGGAATGGGATAAGGCAACAGGCTTTTTTGTGGGGTCATCAGAGACTTACCGAAATGTTACTTTCAAGGACGGCTATTACATTGACAGTTTAACAGTGACTGCTAAAGCCTGTGCAACTAACCTATGGAGCTATACTACTCCCGTAGAAAGTCAATCAATGTTTTACACCATAGTGATAGTGGTGGTTTTAGCTGCGTGTGTTTTTTCTACAGCACTGCTCATCGCTCGCAGAAGACATGTCCATTTAAACCCAAAGCAGCAGACAATCATAAGTGCCCTACTCGTTTTCGGGTTGATTGGTGCTGTTGGATTCATATCGTCTACACCCATAAGTGAAAGTCAGGTTCCACTTAGTTTTCGAGACATCAATGTAATCATGCAGTCTCTTTGGATGGCTCTGTTACTATTGAGCATGTGGTTTAGACTTAAGGGCAACTACCTTGTACATGGCATCCTTGTAATCGTTGTAGTGGCTATTACTATCATGGGTTTCCTTGGAGTGCTGGCTATGTCTCCCATGGATAACAGTTCTATGACTGAATATTTTGGTTCCCCGTTGGCTGTAGCCGTCTTTTTAGCCCATGCAGTGTTCTCTTTTCCCGCATTGCTGTTTGGGGTATGGCTTATCGCTCTTTGGCGACCTTCCTCAGTGACTTTTCAAGCTAAAAGTAAAAATGTAGCTTGGCTTTTGATAGTATTCTGGGTTTTGTCCTATATTGTGGGAATCTTGGATTACGCCGTTTTACGTGCCATGCTTGGCTAAAGCAGAGCCTTAACGTAGGCGACCAGTTCAGCGACGTTTTCCCTGCTAGTACAATCTAACGGCGTGTAGTAAGCCGCCAGCATTCCCTCTTCATCGGCTGTTTTGTCTTTCTTGGTTTTCAGCTTTGCCTTAAACAGAGTCATCAGCACCTTATTTTTGCTGTCTAGTTTGTCGTAGTCAAAGCCGCCCCGCAGGTAAAACAGTTTAAGGTTTTCAGGTTGATCTGGGAAGTTTCGTTTACTGACTTCCTCAACTATGCCTTCTGAAGGCTGTGAGGCGCCGACGGCAAACACAACCACCTTCTTATCAAGGAGTAGCGGCAGATTATCTTTGATTATTCCTACTCCGTTTATGCCCACAGCATGTAGGCCGCCTCCGAAAATAATTATGTCGTAACCTAAAAGTTTCTTTATATCAATTTTTCTGGCGTCACAGAAGTCTGCTGTTAACTCTCCAGCTATCCATTGGGCGTATTTTTTCGTGAAACCCGATACTGAACGGTAAATGACAATGACTCTTGGCAAAGTTGACATCCGACTTGTATTTGGAGAAAGTTAGGATTAAAGTTTTTAGCTCAGAACAGCTGTTGGAAGCATCAAGCGGATTAGCGTCTTTCTTTGCAATAAGTTCAAATAGGATTTTATCAGATTTTTTTTGATGAGCTTAGATAATTTTACCGTTAAATCTCAAGAAGCAATCCAAAAAGCCCTCGACTTAGCCTCTTCCAAACAAAACCAAGTCATTGAGCCAGTCCATATCCTTAAAGCCATGCTCATGGTCGACGACAACGTGGTGCCTTTCCTGCTAAAACACTTTAACGTAAACCTCGACGCACTCAACAACTCGCTTGATCAACTACTCAATGTACTGCCAAAAGTTACGGGCGGACAACATTACCTCTCATCCAACACCAACAAAGTCATCAAAAAAGCACAGGACTACGCTCAAGAGAGCCAAGACAAATTCGTCTCCATCGAGCAGCTTCTCTTGGCGTTGTTGTCAGCAAATGACTCCACCTCAAGGCTTCTCCAAAGCAGCGGAGTGACAGATAAAGGGCTTAAAGAAGCAATTAAGCAATTAAGGAAGGGATCAACTGTGAACTCTCAAACAACAGATGAAACTTACAACGCCCTAAAGCGATTCGCCATAAATCTCAATGCGCGAGCACGCACGGGCAAACTAGACCCAGTGATTGGCAGAGATGAAGAAATCCGCCGAGTTCTCCAAATCCTCTCGAGACGCACAAAAAATAACCCAATATTAATCGGCGAGCCAGGCGTTGGCAAAACCGCCATTGCTGAGGGTATAGCGCACCGAATCGTCAACGGTGACGTGCCCGAAAACCTAAAGTCAAAGCAGATTTTCTCTCTTGATATGGGTGCGCTGATTGCCGGAGCCAAATATAAGGGTGAATTTGAGGAGCGCCTAAAAAGCGTAATCAAAGAGGTAATCTCTTCTGAGGGCGAAATAGTCATGTTCATAGACGAAATCCACACCCTCGTCGGGGCTGGGGCAAGCGAAGGCGCTATGGATGCCGCTAACATTTTGAAGCCTGCGTTGGCACGGGGTGAACTGAGGGCTATCGGTGCGACCACACTTAAAGAGTACCAGAAGTACTTTGAGAAAGATAAGGCGCTGGAGCGGCGTTTCCAACCCGTCATGGTAAATGAGCCTGATACTCTGTCAGCCATCTCCATCCTCCGAGGATTGAAGGAGCGTTATGAAGTGTTCCACCACGTGCGAATCAAAGATGAAGCCATCATAGCCGCAGTAGAACTCTCCCAACGCTACATATCGGACCGTTTTCTGCCCGACAAGGCGATTGACTTAATCGACGAAGCCGCCTCCAAACTCAGACTGGAGATAAACTCTAAGCCCGAGGAACTTGAAACTGCGGAACGTAAAATCCGCCAACTCGAAATCGAGCGGGAAGCCATCAAACGAGAAAAAGACGATGCTAAACTAAAAGCTCTCAACAAGGAAATCGCTAACCTAAGCGAGGAACGCAACAAACTCACGGCCCGCTGGCAAGCAGAAAAAGACATTGTGGAGCAGATTCAAGCTAAGAACAACGAGATTGAACAGTTAAAGTTCGAGAGCGAAGACGCTAACCGTAGAGGCGACTTGGGCAAAGTAGCCGAAATCTCCTACGGCCGGATTCCCGAGGCGAAGAAAACCATTGAAACGCTGAAGGCGAAGCTGTCTGAGCAACAGAAGGGTGCGCCGTTGGTTAACGAGGAAGTGGATGCGGAGGAAATTGCTGAGGTCGTGTCACACTGGACAGGAATCCCTGTTAGCCGCATGTTGCAGAGCGAAAAGGAGAAGCTGCTAAACATCGAAACCGAGCTTCATATGCGTGTGGTCGGTCAAGAGGAGGCGATTTCGGCGGTTTCGGACGCTATTCGCCGCAGCCGCGCAGGCTTACAGGATCCCAAACGTCCAATTGGCTCTTTCATTTTCCTCGGAACTACGGGCGTAGGCAAAACCGAGTTGGCAAAGGCGCTGGCGGATTTCTTGTTTAACAACGAGAACAACATGGTTCGAATTGACATGTCCGAGTATCAGGAACGCCACACCGTCAGCAGACTGGTGGGTGCACCTCCGGGGTATGTGGGTTACGAAGAAAGCGGGCAACTTACCGAAGCAGTCAGACGAAAGCCATACTCGGTTGTGTTGCTGGACGAAATCGAGAAAGCGCATCCCGACGTATTCAACATCCTGCTGCAGGTGCTTGACGACGGCAGATTAACCGACAACAAAGGTCGAACCGTGGACTTCAAAAACGCCATAATCATAATGACCAGTAACTTAGGCTCTCATATCATACAAGAAAACCTCGAGAAAGTCACTGCGGCGAATATGGAGCAAATCATCAACCAAACCCGCGAGCAAGTTTTCGATCTGCTCAAACGCAGTATCAAACCCGAATTCCTCAACCGAGTCGACGAAATCATAATGTTCCAGCCCCTAAGCGAAGAAGAAGTGCAGAAAATCGTCAAAAACCAGCTAAGAGACGTGACGAAAATGCTTGAGAAGAACGGCGTAAACGTGGAGTTCACAAAGAAAGCCATTGAACATATTGCTAAAGTCGGTTTTGATCCGCAGTTTGGCGCTCGACCAGTTAAGCGGGTTATTCAGCGTGAGGTGCTAAATGAGTTGTCAAAGATTATTCTCGCAGGAAAAGTGGATAAAGACTGCGTTATCATGGTGGATGAGCAGGATGGGTCGTTAATTTTTAAAAACAAGCAGTAAACCATCTTTTTCTTTTTTGGATTAATCACCATTCTAACCAGACTCACCATGGTGGCTGCTTTTCGGTAAAACCTTAAAGCCCAACCTGCCTGTCTTTAAGAAAGAGGCGATCGCTTGGAAATCTACGTTACTAAAGCAGACGGCTCCAAACAGCCATACAGCCGCCAAAAAATCCTGCAGACTATCCTGCGGCTTGGCGCAAACCCCAAAGACGCCCAGAAAATCGCAGATAGAATTGAGTGCAAACTCTACGAAGGAATATCCACCCGCAGAATTCTACAAATGATCTTCACATTTACGCGCAAACCCCAGCCTGCTGTAGGGCACCTCTTTGATTTGCGCCGAGGCATAAGCTTGATGTCGCCCAAACCTGAGTTCGAGGTTTACGTACGCACGTCTGCTGACTTACAGCAGCTTTCAAGTGCAGCCCAACGCCATCATAAGGGGCTTGTGTGGAGAGCACGAAGTAGATGCTATAGCCCAAAAGGACGGCGTGACCTACTTTGTTGAGGTGAAGCACCACCAAGCTTATCACGGGTTGACTGGGCTAGATGAGAGTCGCATCGCTCGCGCTATTCTAGAGGATGTCACCGAAGGCTACATCCGTGGCGTAACCGACATAAAAATTGACCGCGCCATGATAGTTACCAACACCCGCTACTCCCAGCATGCATTAAACTATGGCGGCTGCCGCGGTATTCTGCTGGTAGGATGGGCTGCCCCTGAAAAAGGCCTGCGAGACATAATCGAAAAGGATAAGCTGTACCCTATCAGCTGTTTGCGCGGCGTGAAACCGGAGGTTCGGCTGCTGCTGGCGGAGGCTGGCATAGTATTGATTAAACAGTTGGCAGAGCAGGACGTAGGCTATTTGCAGAGAAAGCTGAGGTTACCCCGTGAAGGGGCGTTGGCGCTTGTAGAGAAGGCGCACCACACTACCGAGACGCTTTGGCTTTAAAAGCTGTTTAACGTATGCTTTCGGAGGCTTGTTCAACCATTGTGTGCATAATGTCTCTTTTTGTTATGATTCCCAGCATTTTCTTGGGGTTAGTTGGGTCTAAAACGATGATTCTGCCTGTTTCCTGTCGACTCATCTTCTTGAGCGCGTCGAGGGCTGTTTCACCTGGGTAGCAGACGTCAATATTGTGTCTGGCGATGCTTCCCACAGTGGTTTTCCACCGTGAAGCTTTATCCACGTTTGCAACTTCTTCCATGGTTACTACGCCTAGCAGTTCACCCTCTTCGTTTACCACTGGGTAGCCGATGTAGGTTTCAGTTGCCATGATCGTTAGCAGGTCGCTTACGGTCATGCTGCTGAGGATTGTGTTAACTTCTTTGGTCATTATATCTTCTACTTTAACGTCTTGTAGCGACTCTGTTTCGCGTAGTAGACGCACTGGAACGAAATCGCGGGTCTTTTCGAGTTTGCTGATCTTAAGTAAGCCGCTAGTGCGTTTTTGAAGTGCCGCGATAATTACCCGTTCAAACACTTCAGGTTCCTTTTGGGTGTCCCGCACGTTAATGACCCCTGCCTCTACAGCGCTGTTAAAAAAGTCCTCACCTGCTTTGGTGCGTATGATAACCATTGACCAGTCCCGCATGGGATAAGCGCTTCCGACTGAGATGTCAGCGAGTTCGGAGGTGTAGTCCGTGCAAGTTTTACATCCCAGATGGATGAGTTCTTTTGCTTGCGGCTGCGGAATCTCGATTTTGCCTTTGTTAATGTGCAACGTGAGGTCATGTGCGTAGGTTATTTTGTCGATGTCAGCTAAAGACAGGCTGAATTTTTTCTGGATGTAATTCAAAAAGGGCTTGATGGAGAAAGCGCCAAAACAGAACAAGCCAATTACGAGTTTGGATTTGCAGCTGATTTTATGTTTCCAAGCATCAATTTTGCGTAAAGCTAGAACTTGGCAAGGCAAGCCTACGACGGCGATTTTTTCTTTGCCGTATTCTTGAACTGCACTGCCATACGTTTTGACGATTGGTGCTGTAAAGAATTTGCTGCCCATCGCCTCTGCAACCTCTTTTGAAGTCAACGCTACTTTCGATTTTGGCTTAGCCGGAACCCCTTCTTCTGAACCAGTTACTACGGCGCAGTCGAAAACTCCAGTGTCCAAACCGTACATCAGAAGAGATGTAGCAACTGCGCCGTCCACGCTATTCTCACGAATCTTAGGATCGTTGGACTGGGACAGCAATATGCTTCTGATGTAGCCTGCTGCTTCACTTCGTATAGGTGCATCAGCAACTATTTCCATGCTTCGCAGCAGCAACGCTTGAGAATGTGGGCATATCTCGTTGCAAATAGGGCACAAATCAAGGTTTTGTGAACAGTCAAAGGCTCGCTTGGCTTTGTCGCCTTCGAGTTCCAACGCTCCAACTGGACACGTGGCTACGCAGGCGCCGCATCCAGTGCAGTACTTGTTGCTGATTATATGATCTTTGAGGATGTTGTAGGCGATTAAACGATTGTTATCCAAAATGGATGCCCAAGTAATGATTGTTTTTTTGTGCATTTAAGTTTTGACATTTGTTCGGGTTTGAGGCGCTTAGCCTTTGCCAGAGCAAAAATAGTGTCTTTTTAGAGTAGCAGAGTTAAAGTTGCGCCTGTCACTATGGGCATTGAGACATTGTCGTTTATGGGCAGCGGCAGCACCTCCACTGTCATCGTAATAGCTGCACCTATTAGCGCATATATAGGTGGCAAAAACAAGCATCCGCCTAGAAACGCAAAAACAAATCCAGCTATAGACCCCTCCCAAGTTTTACCCTTGTTGAATGGCAATGAGGTTGATATTGTGCCACCGAGCAATGAGGCGGCGCTGTCGCCGAGGCAGAACATGGCTATGGCGCCACTTGCTGCTTGCTGTGGGAAAAGGATGAGGGTGGTAGCGATGCCAAAAGCGAAGTAGAGGGGGGCGGCTGCGAATCCGAATAATTCTATTTGACTGGCGGCGTGGCGGGTTATGTTAGAAATTAGAGGGAGGCTTCTCCCTTCGAGGCGGTAAAGCTCGGAGACGGTATAGATGGCGGCTAGGGCGATTATGAACGCTGCCACGACAGGAACGCCTATTATGCCTGCTATGACGGGCATAAAGATCCCTGCAGCGTGTATGTCCTCTCGTATGAGATCGTTTGCAGAGGGGAAACTTCGTTTGTGGGGCTGCCCGTCTATGATTGGGAGTATATTTTTGAGTTTGCCTCCGACTACTCGGTCGGCTTTGACCCGGATTAGGTAGTCGGCGTTGAAGCCGATTTTAAGTGCTTCTTTGACGAAGATGCAGCTGTTGTTGCGATCATCTGCCACAACAACGCAATCGCCATAAGTCAAACCCTCAGTTTTGAGAATTTCATCAAGGATTTTGAGCTTGCCGTTTTTGGTTATGGCATCGCCCCAAATTTCTCCCGTGAACCGCTCATCTTTCTGGTTGATTTCCACTCCTACGAGGTAGTCCGCGCATAATGCCATCGAGAGCTGCTTCATGGCTATGGTGGGAATGCCTGAGCTTATGATTGCAATTTTGCAGTTGCGCGCCTTTAGCTGCTCGCAGAATCCCTGAAGTGAAGAGGTGGCAGGGATGCGGCTAAAGACGTCCAGCAGGGTTGCAACAGGTGTGCCTCGGAGTCCCCAGTAGATGCGGCGCATCACCGATTCTACTTTGAGGATGCCTAATTCGTAGAGAAAACCGTAGAAGAGTACTCGAATAAGCTGAGTTAAGTCGAGGCGTTTGGCGGTTTCAAAGAGGAAGCGGTTTTTAGGAACCAGCACTCCTTCTACATCTAAAATCACCAGCCGAGGCTTATCTTGCTGACCCATAACCTAAAACCGCCATTAAATGAGTTGCTTTGCTGTTCGGAAGAATTAGGGAGCGCTCAGAGATAAATCATACTGTCAAGTTGTAGCTGCCCCGCTTGTTTTGAAGCTCAAGGGGGCATCCGGCACCGCACACTTGCAGTTCCTCGCAGTCTTGGCACTTGTCGGGGGCATACTCGCGTTTACGCAGATTCTCAGCGAGCGGGTTATGCCAGATTTTCTCCCACGGGTCGATTAGGATATTTCCGAGAGATTCGAAGTAGCTTTGGCAGGGATATACGTCCCCGTTAGGTCCTACGCAAGCGTTAATGAGGGCGGCGGTGCAGCTTTTGATGCCTAACCCGTACTGGACGGGGTCGAACTCACAGTACTGGGTGGGTGTGTACCATAGGAACTTGAGGCCGACATGGCCGGCTTTATCTTTGACCTTTGGCAGCAACTCTTTTAGTTCATCAATGGTTAAGGCGAATTTGTTGGCTGCTTCAGGCGCTTTGCCCGAGTAGATTAGGCTGTTGCATCCGAACGCGTCTACTCCCAGTTCTCGGAGGTAGTCAATAAGGGTCAAGAAGTGGTCGGCGTTTTGCTTGCTTAGCGTAGTGTTGGTGGAGACGTAGATTTTTGAGGCTACCGCGTTTTTAACTCCGACGATAGTTTCCTTCCAGCTTCCTACAGCACCCGTCATGGCGTCGTGAACCTGCGGCTTGTAGCTTTCTAGCGTTATTTGTACAAAATCCAATCCTGCTTTTTCCAGCTCCTCCACGTAGGCTTTGTCTTTGAGTTTGCGTCCGTTGGTGATCAGCCCAGTGACTATGCCTTTGTGCTGTGCGTAGGCGAGCAACTCGGGCAAGTCATCGCGTATTGTGGGTTCCCCGCCTGTGAAAGTCAAAATGAATACGCCAACTTCGTTGAGTTTGTCAATCACCGTCTTCCACTGTGTGGTCTTCAACTCGGGGCTTTCATGGGGTCCCCCAGCGTAGCAGTGCCCGCAGTTGTTTTGGCAACGGAAGGTCAACGCAATATCCATCCTAAGAGGCGCCGAGTACTGGCGGCTAAACGGCTCCTCCTTCTCGATTTCCAGAAAACTTACAGGGTCAACTTTCTGGGTTTGCGCAAGTGTACTCACCGTATAGACGAGGCGCTCGTAATCCATTTTGGCGTCTTCAGCTTTCACACGGTAGAGCCCACGTATTTTGCCGATGACTTCTTTTTCGGGGAGTCCCCGCATGAAGTAGTACGCGTAGGTTGCTGCGGTTTGGTTAAGGTGCAAGATGTTGTTGCCGTTTATCACCATAACGCCCTGCCCATCAGCTTCAACTCTAAGCTGGAGAGACATGCCCGCATACTCATCTACGCCTCGGTAACTATAGCGTCCAGCTGGGATTTTCTTTTTACGCAGAAAACTCATTTAGTGGCCACCTCCCCCAGCACATGCACATGCGCAGGATACACAAGCGCAGGCACATGCACATGCCGCACAGGCGCATACGCAGCCAGCTTTGTGGTGAGCGGGTTGGTGGCTCTCTTTAGGCGGTGGCGGCAGGATGCTGTTAGTGAATTTCTCAAGGTTAGCCACGATGCCATTACTGGTGTTTTCGACGGCTGTGGCAATGTTATTGGCAAATTCGGCTCCAGGCACCGCAGCGGGAGTCGGCGTCTGGCTAGGTGCACTGATATTTGGCGCATAGGCGGGCTGCGGATGGTAGAAGGTATAGCCGTACCACCACCATAACCATAGAGGCTGGGGCTGGAATGCTCGGTCGCGAAACGCCGCTTCAGTACGGCCTTTCTGTTTAGGATCCATCATAAGCCATAGCAACTCCTTATCATAAGCGTTAGACGCCAACTGGGGTGTGCCCGCCTGCTCAACCTGCCCCCAAGCAGTAACCACGATTTTTCGGTAATACGCCACGGTGTCGTTTCGGCTGTAACCCTCCAGCTTTCTCTCAACAGTTTCACGTAAAAACATGATGGCTTTGGCGAGTTTTTCCTCGTCTAATGTGCCGTTGGGTTTGAGTGCTTGGAGGAAGTCGATTTCATAGTATCGCAGCGGGTGTTCTTGGCTGCCTGTCTTGTTCTCGTAGGGCGGTAGCACTTTTAGTTTTAGGGTTGGTTTGGATTGCTCTACCCAGATGGCGCGTTTTTGAAGTAGGCTGTAGAGGATTTCGGTTACGATTTGCTGTGGTTTGAGGTCAAGCAGGTAGGAGGCTTCGACAGCTGTTAAGCCACGCTTTACGCCCAGTGTTTCCATGCTGAGTTTGGGTGCTTGGTAGCGGTTTTTGCGGTTAGCCCAGATGATGATGCCGAAGAAGAGGATGAGGGCGGAGATTATGCCGATGGTAGCGGCGAATTCTCCCCAGTTCATCGCTGAGCCTCCACCGCCGTTTTCTGAGGGGGTATAGTTGGGCATGGATGAGGATGGGAAGGAGACGCCCAGCTGTACTTTCTCGTCTGCGCCTATGTCGCCTACCTGCCAAAACACTGCGGTTCTGCCTTCAACTGTGGAGGTGCCGTTGTAGTAGCGTTCCTGCGTAGTCTTCACATCGGCCACGTTCACGCCGGGCGGTAGCACAATCTGTACTCGCACATCGCTAATCGGCGTGTCGCTTATCCACTGTGGGATGAATTGCATGCCGTAGTTGCCGGGGTTCATGGTGTCGTTGTATATCATGCCTGCGACGTTGGTGGTGACTTGGAACCACATAGATTGCCCCGCCTGTATCCTTGGGTCGAATAGAACGTCAACTCGGTAGTCGCTGCCCTCATCAGCGTAGTTAGCTGTAAGCTGGTTACCGTTTTGGTCTAGGGCTTCCCCTATAGTGTAGTCGCCTTTTGGTTGCCCCACATAGAAGCCTCCCATGCTGCCGGAGTTAACGGCTACAGTGATGTTGTATGTGAGGTCGATGGTGCCGTCTTGGTTTATGAATATCTGCGCCCATTCGTGGTCAACTGAGTAAGACAGAGACTGAGCGTCGGCAACGGACTGAGCAGAAGCTGACAGGACGCACATCAAAACCGCAGCGGCGACAAAAACCCGAACACTCACCATTTCGGCTCCTCAGCAATCTCAAACGTAGTTCCGCAGTAGGGGCACTTTACATATGGAACGCCGTCTCTAATCTTGATTTGGTCTGAGTTGATGTTGGCGCCGCAGTGCGGGCACTTGATTTGGGCGGCATGCATTTGTCCTGAGAGTTCAAGCTGTTGAATGACGGTTTTGGGTTTGCGTGTTATGTAGTACACGCCTGAGATTATGATTGCCCCTACAATGAAGAGGATGATGCTGGTGATGACTCTGCCTTGTGCCGCCTGTGCAGTTAGCCCTGTATAGGAGGATGCCATGGCAAAGATAATTGCGAAAAAGAACACAACAACAGCCGCAGCGCCTCCTAAAACAGCAAGTAATTTCATAAATAGTAACTTGTAAATCTTAAAGATTTAAAATTAGCCCTACTGCAAACAGCACTTACAGGTCAAGGCTATGAATCTTCTGCAGTAACGATTTGCACTCTATCAGCCCCTTCTCAGTTATCTCTACCACTTGGTGACTGCCGCCCAATGACCTAACTGAGCGAATCTTAATCACGCCTGAAGCATCCAGTTTTGTGAGGTGATTCTCCAAACTGCCCTTTCCCAATCCCATCAGCGAACGCAGTTCCGAAGCGCTCAGCTTCTTGTTCATAGCAAGCAATATCAGGATTAGTATGCGGGTTTAGGATTTTAGGTTGGGGTCGCTTAGCTGCTCATTTAAGGATTTGATGGCCTCTGAGTTGGCAATCCTGTCGGGTTTACTGTCAGTGGTCGATCCGAGCGATCCCTCCCGCGGTTTAGGCGGCTTTTGCCTGTAAACGTATGCAGAGGCCACTATCGAGACAGAAATCATTAAAACCCAAAGCAGAGGAGCGACAGTACCGTTTAGCAGGAAAAATGTTAAGTTGCCAAGTGTACAAAAAACAAACGTTGCCAAGACAGCAATTCCTTCACGAGGTAGCCGCTCTGGAAAAGATACTTTTAAGCTAAAATAGAAAGGCCCCGTTGTGGCTGCTAGTACCCAAAAGGACTGCCCCAGCAATCGGACGCAGAAAAATGATTGTGAGAAGAATTGGCAAGTAGTATGTAAGCCAAAGCGCAGCTACCCCTGAGGGTCTAAACAGCTTCGTCCACACCGAATCCACGATTTCTCGGCGAACAAGCAGCGCATTATATGCCTTTTTAAAAACCCAAACTGCGGCAGCAGCCCCCAAAATGCTTACTGAGGTGTTAAAGGCAAGCGGAACGATTAATCCATAATCAGAAGTGAGTTTCGTAATATTGAACAAAATATCGAAAACAAGTATTAATGAAATTTCCGCTGCAACAACAGCATAGTATAACCCCCCTGCCCGCCTCAAAATGTAGCGTTCGATAACTATGGCTTCCTGCACTATTTGCTTAACTTTGCTGGTGGGAAACTGTTTTATCCTCGGTCACATATAATCTCCTTGAAATCTACTTGTTAGTATATGAGCTCTTTTGACTTTTGTCTTGCTGGCACAATTTTTGTACCGATAAAACATTATTTATGAATCATCGCCCCATACTAGCAAAAAACGGCTTGAGTTATTTGAAAAGGTAATCGCATGATAGACACTGACGGTTTAACAAAGAAATTTGGGGACCTAACAGCCGTAGACAACCTCACATTGCATGTTGATGACGGCGAAGTTTTCGGCTTCCTTGGACCCAACGGAGCAGGAAAAACAACTACTGTAAGGATGCTTTGTTGCCTTATATCAAAGACCAGCGGATCAGCAAAAATCGGCGACTACGACACTGCCAGCAAAGAGGATTCGCTAAAAATCCGCAAAATCATCGGCTTTGTCTCTGATAACGTTGGATTATCTGAAAATCTGACGGCATACGACAACCTGGACTTTTTTGCAAAGATATACGATTGCACGGAAACCCAAAGAAAAGAGAACATCCAGCGTTTTCTTGAGATGTTGGGGCTTTGGGAGAAGAGGAATGTTTTGGCAGGAACTTTTTCTAAAGGTATGAAACAAAAACTTGCCATAGCCCGAGCCCTAATTCATGAACCACAAGTCATTTTTATGGACGAACCCACCGCGAATCTAGATCCTGAGGCTTCAAAAACAGTGCGAGATTTTATTCTTCAACTAAAAAAAGAGAAGAAGACAATCTTTCTAAACACCCACAATCTCGATGAGGCGCAGAGAATCTGCGACAAGGTAGCGATAATCAATACAAGTCTTAGGGCAATCGGTACTCTGCAAGAACTTGAAAGGTCCGTTAGTGGTAGGAAGACAGTTGTTGGATTGGAGCAGCAAGTGAACGATGTGGTTTTGAGAGCACTGAAAAAGCTGTCGCTTAAGAACCTGTCCAGCGAGGGTAACAAGATAACGTTTGATGTAGAAAACCCAGACAAGGAGAATTCGCCTGTTATAGAGACTATAGTGCAGGCGGGCGGTCATGTCCAATCAATAAATGTGGTGGGCTCAACTTTGGAAGATACTTATCTAAAACTTGTGAGGAAATAAATATGCGGCTCTCAAAGGCGTGGATTATAGCAGCCAGAGACTTCAAAATATTTAGGCGCGTTAAAAACGTCTGGTACTCCATCATCATCTTCCCGGTTCTTATCTCGGTCCTGTTTCCGACAATACTTGAATATTTAGCAATAAGGGGAAACCCCGGACTCTCAGCGCCGGCTGTGCTTCCAAATTTGCTTACCTCTTTTTCTTTCTTTTTAGTTATAGGAGCAGCGTACGTTCCCTTAGGGATTGCTTCCTACAGTATAGTGGGGGAGAAAGTGGAGAAGAGTCTGGAACCGCTTCTAGCCACGCCCCTTACTGATGCAGAAATATTGCTTGGAAAAGCCATTTCCGCAATTATTCCAACTTTAATAGCAATGTATGCGGCTGCAGTGGTCTTCATGGTGGGCATTGATGCGGTTACTTTCGGTACGCTTGGCTACTATTATTTTCCAAATTGGAACATGGCCACTTTGCTCTTGGTTCTGATGCCGGTCGCCATTGTTATGAGTGTTCTGTTCAGTGTCATTGTTTCTTCGAGAGTTAATGATGTACGCAGCGCTAACAGTTTTGGAATTTTTATTTTATTTCCACTCCTTGGCATATACCTTCTCAGCGAGACAAGCGTAATAACCATTGATGTAAACACCCTGCTCATAATTTCAGGGGTCATCTTAGCGATTGATGCAGCGCTTTTCATTGTTAGCACCAAGACGTTTCGCAGGGAGGAAATACTGACAAAATGGAAGTAGCAAAATTGGAAGCGAGGAGGAGGTGGAAGAAATGGTGGACATGAAAGATTATTATCAGACAAACAAAGGGCGACTCCTTGGAATTGGGGGCATATTGATTCTTGTGGGTCTTGTCCTCTATTTTGCAAGAGGCCAAGAAGTAGTGCTAGTGTTACCCGTCATTGGGGCTGTTTTGTTCATTGCCGGTGTTCTTTACAAGCCTCGAAAGAAGGAACAAGCGACCGCCGATACTGCATAGTTTAAACCACTACCAAGGATGCCATAGAACTCAAAGAGTCTACTGTTCAATAAGCTTCAGTGGCTGCTTTGGGTAACCATTTGGTTTTTGTGTTTAAGGTTAAGTAGTGGGGGCGGATAGATCTGGCTTAGTAGGCACACTTCAGCTGTATCTTCATCTATGCAGTCACATATCTATAAATAGAAACCAGCTCCAAACAACCATAGAAACAACATTAACCGAGCGGTATTCTTTTTGTCTCAAAACGTATCCCTAAGAGAGTTGATTATACAAGTTCTGGATCAGATAAAAGAGGCGCTCAAAGAGTATGCCCAAAAACAGGAGGCAGCAGTGAAACAACGCTTAAAGCGACTGCTCATCTACAGCATAACTGGGACTGTTTTGATGTCGGTGGGAATTTCGATGGCTGGGTCGGCTTCGCTGTTTTTCCTCATCGGTTCTTTACGGTATTTGGAGACTTTTTTGCCCGCTTGGCAGGCATGGTATATAATCGCTGCAAGCTCGGCAGTTACGGCGGCGGCGCTTTTCATAGCGTTATACTTCGTAATTAGAAGCCAACTGAGGGCACCTAAAACGTCCGCTGAAAGCAACTGACTGTTAAACTAAAACGCCACAACCAACGATTATCAACCAGCAAATCAAAAACTCAAACACAAAAATAGATTATGTTACTGAAGCCCTACGAAGAAGATGCATAAGAGGGGGCCTCTGCTTTTTTATTAAATAGAAAAACAAAAACAGTGACTGTTTTACTTTCGAGTTACAAAGATTTTCTCCACACTCGAAGTGCCTGCAACATATGCGATGTCTGTTAACCCCACAAATAAGCCGACCTCCACAACACCAGCAGCCATCTTGATTTTCACCGCTAAATCTGCTGGATTTTGGATTTCTCCAAACACGGCGTCGATGACTGCGTTTCCGTTGTCAGTTAGGATTGGACCAAGTTTGCCTTTCGTCTCGCGCACCGTGACTTTTGCGCCCAACTCTGTTAGAATGCGTTTAACAGGCGCTAGCGCGAATGGGATCACCTCAACTGGCACAAACTGGCCGTTAGCACCCAAAAACGAAGCTTTCTTGCCTTCATCAGCTATAATTATGTTGATTTTTGAGGACGCCGCAACAATCTTCTCACGTGCCAATGCAGCACCGCCCCCTTTGATCAAATACAACTCAGGCGTCAACTGGTCTGCTCCGTCAATCGTCACGTCAATTAGGGGGTGCTCCTCAAGTGTCGTAATTGGGATACCGTTAGCGATCGCAACCTCAAACGCTTGGTAACTGCTGGGTATGCCTAAAACTTTAAGTCCTTCTTTCTTCATGCGGTCGCCAAGAGCTTCAATAGCAAAAGCTGCGGTGCTGCCGCTTCCCAACCCTACAACATGAAAATCGGTTATGTGTTTGACGGCTTCAAGCGCCGCATTCTGCTTCTGCAAAGTAACTGGGTCTGTGCTAAACTTCAACTTCCATCTGTCCTAACTTGTCAAGTACCTTCTCAACTTCACTTCGGATAGAGTCGATGCGTTTCTCTGCCTCAGACTTTTGAGTAGGCTTCTCTTCTGGAGACTTGCGTTTCTTTTTAGGCTTCTCTTCTCTGTTGCGGCTATCCGAGGGTTCTTCCTCTTCTTCTTCATCTTCCTCCTCTTCAAGCTGCACAGGAACTTGTCTGGGCACCTTAACGGGTACTTCACGGATAGGCTTCACATCGATGCGGGTGCGCAGCTCCTCAACTTTGCCGGTTAATTCGCCGAAGCGCTCGCTAAACAGCTTCATAAGGTCTTCCTGCATGCTTTCCAATTCATGCAAGGCAATGATTGACTCGTCTTTGCTGATGGACTCTTTAATGTCGTTCATCCGTCTCTTGTAGGATGCAGCGAGTTTTTCCCGTTCAGCCTCAGTGATTTTGCCTTCCGCTTGTGCCTCATAAAGTCGACGGAGCGCATCACCTAAGATTTCGCGTTCTAAATCGAGCATGCGCAACTCATCTTTGGCGGTTGCAGCCATGGGGCCCTGAATGCTTTTAGACAACCGAAAAGGAACATTAGGCACGCTAGAAACCGAGGTGTCAAGGTCAACATGAGGCTTTTTGGGGTCGGTGATTTGAGACTTAGGCTTTTTTGGGTTGCTGCTGAAGCGACGCATAGCATAAATGACGACGCCAACGGCGATGATTATCACTACTGCAACTGCAATAACCGTTAAGGGGTCATCGTACCACGCCAAGCTACGCCATCCTCGTATTCTCTCTTGCCCATTCGTATATTAATTGATATATTGGCTATGTTTGTGGTTTCAAGTTTAAATAAATACCGCAAGCCCAAACCCGCCAACTCGTTACCAAAAACCGATGTTGCCTAATTTCATGCTAAACCAGGACACGCTTAGCCCCATAATCGAAATCCCCTTAATATCTTCCGCCACGTTTGCCCTAACGTGGTAGTCCTTAATACGCTCAAAATTCATTACATCAAACACATAATCGGTTAATCAAAAAGGGCGGTTACCCTGCAGGTTTTTAACCCTAAACGTCTATTCAGTGAACGTAGCAGAGAGAGGATCGGCGTGCCCATCAAGTATTATGAAGCTCCAGAAATTAAAAAGCAGGTTGACCAGTTAGCAGATGAATGCGAATTCTACCATGTGGTGCCTCAATTCGTGTTCTGCGTGCGAAGTAGAGGCAGCAAAGCAAGACGTACCATTGCTCGCATCCACGGATTAGGTAAAATCTGGCATTGTGTTCTGAATTTGCCGCCGTCCTACACGATCGAAGTCATATCTGAAATCTATGACAAAATGTCCCCTGAAGACAAGGAAAAAGTTCTAATTCACGAACTCATGCATATCCCAGGCGGCTTTAGCGGAGGCTTCCGCCCCCACAAAGGATACGTGGAACGCAAAAACGTTGAGGCGGTTTACAAGAAGCTGCAGGCGGACAGGGTGGCGAAGCGGCAAAAACGCCTTTTTCCCTAGCGAAACACACTTTATTTGGGGATATGTTGTGTTTTTGCACGGTTTCAGTTAAGTTGGACACAGATTAGTCAACAACAAAGATTATAAGTGTAAACTGGTAAAGTCAAAAGAAAACTTTGTCGCCACACGAGGATAAACCCAAAATGAAGCACGTTATGAAAAGCCTAAAACACAACGGCATTTATGTTCCATCCTACGACCAAAAAGGCTTCATAGTAAAAATCCAAGGCCAAAAAATAAAGCTTACTGAAAAAAGTGAACCCATGGCATTAGCTTGGACACGCCGCATCCTCTCAACCACCATACCAGCACCCGACAAGGTTTTTACTAAAAACTTTATGCGCGAATTCCTCGAAAAACTAAAAACCGAAAATCCCCAAGCCACATTTCTGGAGTCGTTTATAAAAAAATACCTTGAATCCATAGAAGGCGACTCTGCATCGGGCGGCGAAGTGGACTTCACAGAAATCAAAGCTTACATTCTTGACGAAAAAGCCAAGAAAGAATCCTTGACCAAAGAGGAGAAAAAAGCGCAGGCGGAAGAACGCAAAATCAAACGCCAAGAGCTCCGTGATATTTACGGCTACGCAGATGTTGACGGTCAAAGACTGGAAGTTGCAAACTGGACTTCTGAACCAAGCTGCCTCTTCGCGGGTAGAGGTGACCATCCGCAGCGGGGTAAATGGAAAGAAGGACCTTCAAAATCAGATATTATTCTGAACCTCTCCGAAGCGGCGGACCGAGAAAAAGCCAAAGCCGACGGGTGGAAAGACGCAATCTGGGAACCAGCAAAAATGTATGTGGCGAAGTGGATTGACAAACTCACTGGCAAAGTCAAATACGTCTGGTTCAGCGACACCGCTTTCCTCAAGCAGAACCGCGAGAAAGAGAAATTCCAGAAAGCCGAAAACCTGGGTAAACAAATCAGCCAAGTGGAGCGACACATCACAAAGAACCTCTCATATAAGGATGTGGAGCGGCGTAAAGTGGCGACGGTCGCGTGGCTGATTTTGGCGGTTAACATGAGGGTTGGGGACGAAAAGGACCCTGACGAAGCCGATACTGTGGGTGCCATCACCTTAAGAGACGAGCATATCAGCATCAGAGGCAGCGAAGTTACCTTTGACTTCCTGGGCAAAGACAGCGTC
The DNA here is from genome assembly GCA_963810275.1 of uncultured archaeon. GTDB lineage: Archaea > Thermoproteota > Bathyarchaeia > Bathyarchaeales > Bathycorpusculaceae > Bathycorpusculum. Next base: position 13,438 of record CAWENF010000005.1, on the reverse strand, counting down.
AGATGGGTTAAAACCGTCAAAGCTCCGTCTACAGTTGTTAAAAACCTTGAGGCCTTCAAAAAAGACAAGTCTAAACAGTACCTTTTTGAAGGTATAGACAGCAAAAAAGTCAGTCGTTTCCTCTCCGAGAAAGTGCCTAAGCTCACAGCGAAGGTTTTCCGTACTTGGAAATGTACCAAAACCCTCAAAGAAGAGCTGGATAAAATCGGAGTCACCAAAGCCGATCCTGATTACAAAAAGAATTATGCTGCTAAGATGGCGAACCTTAAAGTCGCCGAAGTCGCTAACCACAAACGCAAAATCCCTCCTACCTTTGAAAAGCGGGTAATTGAAAAAGAAGCTAAACTACAAGAAATGCAAAAGCAGCTCAAAGTTAAGCAAAAGGAAGGCAAAAAAATCGAGTCGCTGGAGAACCGAATTGCGAAGGCAAAGTTGGATTTGGAGCTCACGAAACTGACTAAAGAGTACAATTTGGGTACGTCACTTAAGAGTTACATTGACCCGATGGCGTATGTGAAGTGGGCTAAGAAAGTAAAGTTTGACATTGAAAAGTTCTACCCAAAGACATTGCGGAGCAAGTTTAGCTGGGCGTTAGAGCAGCAGAAAAAGAAAAAAGTAGAGCCCTGCGACGTGTGTATAACGCCTTGAGCTTCAGAGAAGTCAAAGATGGATTGTTGCTTTCAATTTTTGTTAAGCCTAACTCTGCGAAGTTCAAGGTGGATGTAGACGACGGCGAAGTTGTCGTTTACGCTACCCAAGAACCCGACCGAGGCAAAGTGAATAAGGAAATAATGAAAGAATTCTCCAAGCTTTTAGGCGCTCGGGTGGAGTTGGCGGGTGGTTTCACTTCAAAACAAAAGCAATTGCTATTTAAAGGCGTCCCAAGGCAGCAGTTAGAAGCGTTTTTAATAGAAATCTCATCGAAAAGAAACAAACCCTAAAAGGTAACTTATACAACGCTAACTATGGGATATCACATGAAAGCTGACCAAAAAACAATAGATGAAGTGACTCAAACCTTCAAAGGAATGTTTGAAGCTTACAAAAAACAAGACCTCAAAGGCGTCCTATCATTCTGGGCCCCCGATCCCGATATATTCGTTTTAGGTTCAGGTGAACATGAAAAAGCTATAGGAGTCGAACAATTCAGTGCACAACTAAAAAGAGACTGGGAGCAAGCTAAGGTTCTGGGTATAGCCGTAAAGAGCTTTTTGGTCTCAACCGCTGCTTCGGTTGCACGGTTTTCAGCGGATATAAATTTCCATTGTGAAGCCTCAGACGGTCGAGCTTTTTACTTGCCGTTGCGTTTGACAGGTGTTATGGAAAAGCGTTCCGGACATTGGCTATGGGTTCAGATGCACCTCTCAGTGCCCAACTTAAACCAAGCGCCGGGGCAGTCGTGGCCTAATAAGCAATAGGTATCTGTGGATGTATTGGGAATCGAAATCAAAAGAGAAGTTGGGGGCTGATACCATTTTTCCTTATATCTTAGTTTCGCTGAATTTTTTACACAATTTTTAGGTTTTGGTGATATTTTTTCTGTTAATTGACTGCAAAATTAAAATAAAACGGTTCTGCAGTGGGATAAGGCTAAACCAGGAATTGATAGAAGGAAAAAAACATGAGTGGCAGCTTAAACGCAAACCGAATCATTCCAAGGACTATGTCCACCCAGCACCCCGACAACGCGTGCATTCCCGAGTGGAACAAAGATGAAGTAATAAACGGAAACGCAGAAGTAATGGAGGCATATTACGCTTACAGAAACTTGGGCTGCCAAGAAGTCATGTGGGACTCTGAAGGCAAAGACACCGACACCCGAGTCTCCAGAAAACTGCTTCAGAAGTACTGGGCGTACTTTGCCAGTCACACCATAGGCGAAGATCTCTTCTTAACTTACCGTATTCCTAACCCCAAAATTGAAGGTGTCGAAAAGAAAATCATCGTGGAAACAATGCAGAACATTCCCATGGCGTACGATGTGGCTTCTATGGTTTACAAGCGGGAGGTTTCTCCCATATTTGAAGTCATTTTGCCTTTCACTACGGATGGCAAAGAAATCATCATGCTTTTTAACTACTATAAAAACGCCATCGTGGCAGCTGAAGATGTAGCCCTCTACGATACAACCACCGTGAAGGACTGGATGGGTGGTTTCAAACCCAAAGCCATCAAAGTCATTCCGTTGGTCGAGGATTTTGACAGCACCCTTCATGTGGACAATATCGTAGTGCCCTACCTTAAAGCGGTCAAGCCAAAGCAGCAGCGAGTATTCATAGCCCGAAGCGACCCAGCCCTTAACTACGGTTTAGTGTGCGCGGTTATCCTTTCAAAAATAGCTTTAAGCAAGCTTAAAGCACTGGAGGAGACACAAGACGCGGAAATCCACCCAATCCTCGGAGTCGGCTCCAAACCGTTCAGGGGACACCTCTCACCAGATAACATCGACAACTTCCTCCAAGAATACAAAGGTGTCTCCACTGTTACTATCCAGTCTGCCTTTCGTTACGATTACCCATCGGAGCAGGTTAAGGAAGGTGTTCAAGCCTTAAACCAGCGTCTTCCTAACGGCAATCCCGAATTCATCGACGTTCAAGAAGAACAGTTACTGCTTGGGTTGCTTGGTAAATTCCGCCATGAGTACGAGCGCCAAATTGAAGTGTTAGCGCCATTCATCAATAGCGTTGCAGCGTATGTGCCTCAGCGTAGAGCTCGCAAGCTGCACATTGGTTTGTTCGGATACAGCAGATGCGTTGCTGGAGTTTCCTTGCCCAGAGCGATTAGCTTTGCTAGCGCCTTGTACAGTGTGGGATTGCCGCCTGAATTCATCGGACTCAAAGCTTTAACCCAACTGAACGAAGGGGAAACCGATGCCCTCGAAAAACACTACATAAAATTCAACTACGACCTAAAAGTAGTTGGGGAATACGTGTCAGTTGCCAACATCGAAATGATGCTGGAGATGAGTCAAGCAGTATCGAAATGTGCGGGCATGCCAGAGGATGACCTGAAATGCGCACTCAAAACTTTGCTTGAAGACTTGAAGGTTGTCGAAGAGAACTTTGGCATAAAACTGGGGCCCAAAGGCCTATCGCAACGAAAACACGAGAACTTTACCAACAACTTCTTGTTGTCCTACTTGCAGAAACAGAATGTTGAAGCAAAAGAGGCGCTGACTGAGTCGGCGAAACTCAGAAAATGTCTAGGCTAACCAAACCCTTAGAAAACTCGCCTATAACCAATTATACGAACACACAGGCAAACCCTGACATAAACAAACATAGACACCCAAAACAAACTCCCTCAACATTTGTTGACTCTGTCTATAAAATGGTCCACTAAAGGAGTGTAGCAGATGTTTGAGTAACGCAGAAATTGCTCGGATACGCTGTACATGTGATACAAAATGGTTAAGACTCCCCCACTTCTAAAGCGAGTATTGAAAATGACGTTTTCTAAGTCTGCAACCGAAAAATACCCTGCAGAGAAGCCCGATTTGCCAGAAAAGTATCGCGGCGAACCTATATTTGACTACAATGCCTGTATTGGTTGTGGACTGTGCGCACGTGACTGTCCAGCTAGGGCCATCGAAATGGTCAAAGTTGACGATAAAAAACGGCGTCCCCAAGTCAACCTATCCCGCTGTGTCTTCTGCTATCAATGCGCTGAGACGTGTCCCAAGAAATGCATCAGCTACTCAAACCAGTATGAGTTGGCAACAACAGACAAATCTGACCTTGTAATTAAACCCAAAATGCCACCTGAGCCTCAAAAAACTCCATAAACTCCGCCTCACTAATCGTCTGGATTGGACAATTTGAAAACAATAAAGTCATGAAAACAGTTAAATTATACAAGACGCAAAGAAACTGGCAAGGTCTCCTCAATGTCGGCAAAAAATAAGGCGTTTGAAATTCAAAGTTATGACGAAAAAACACAAATGTTCAATGTTAAAACCAAATTCGGCATTGTCCAGGTAGAGGATACGTTCGCAGAAATGTTCCCCCTGTGGGTGGGCAGAGTACTCATTACCGCAGCAAACGAGAAATGGGCAGAAATCGCGGCGTCGATAACCACCGGCTACGCTACAAGCGTCATTGCCGCATCAGCCGAAGCCGCAATTGAACGCACTGTTCCAGCCGACCAAACACCAGATAAACGCCCAGGTATACTAATCCAAATTTATAACAAAGACAGATTTGAACTCAAACACAGCCTCATGGGGCGCATCGGTCAATGCACTATGACCTGTCCAACTACGACGGCGTTCAACGGTCTTTTAGGCAAACGTGTACTGCTAATCGGTAGCAGTCTTCGCTACTTCGGCGATGGTTTTCAGAAAAAGGCACTCGTCGGCGGGCGCAAATGCTGGAAAATCCCAGTCATGGAAGGCAGCTTCATAGTTGAAGACGGATTTGGCGCCATGGAAGGAGTTGCAGGCGGAAACTTTATGATATTTGCAAAAAGCGACGCAGAATGCCTCAAAGCAGCAGAAGCAGCTGCAGACGCAATCCGCGCTCAGGTTCCAGACGTAATTTTACCTTTCCCTGGCGGGCTTTGTCGTTCAGGAAGCAAAGCTGGCTCCTTGAAATATAAACTTAAAGCTTCAACTAACCATAGATACTGCCCTACTCTTCGAGCTGTCGTTCCTGACACTGTCGTGCCAGAGGGATGTGAGAGTGTTCTGGAAATCGTTATTAACGGCTTAACTCTTGACTCAGTTAAAAAAGCCATGGCTGTCGGTTTGGAAGCTGCACTTGGATGCCCAGGTATTATTAAAATCAACGCTGGAAATTACGGTGGCAAACTTGGGCCCTTCAAGGCCCACCTGAAAGAGGCTCTAGGCGTTCCCATGGAGCCGCCCGCAGAGAAGGCTCCAAAAACAGCTAAAGCTTGACCCTCGATTTTTTGGGTCATAACTTTTATTTTTCTATCCTCAACGATAGTAAAATTGAATTAATTGGTGTCAGTGAAAAGATTTGAGTACTCCAGGCATTGCAAGCAAAAAAAGTTCACTTGAACTGTTCCGACTACGAAAGACCATAAACGCTTTAGCCTCCAAAGAGGGCAGCCACACCGAACTCATCACCATCTACGTGCCGCCTGACAAGCAAATCAGTGATGCATTAAACCTTTTGCGCAACGAGTACGGCACAGCATCGAACATTAAATCCAACGTTACGCGCAAAAACGTGTTGGACGCCATTATTAAGGCACAGCAGAAACTCAAGCTTTTCAAGGACCCCGGCGAAAAAGGCATAGTCGTCTTCACAGGCGCCTTACCCCAAGAAGGAGGGGGACCAGGTACGGAACGCATGGAGACCTACGTGATTGTTCCGCCTGAACCTATCCGAATTTTCCTTTACCGATGTGATAACCGCTTCCACACTGAGCACCTCCAAGAAATGCTCAGAGAAAAAGAGGCATATGGCATTTTGCTGGTTGACGCAAGCGACGCCACCATAGCTACCTTGCAGGGTAAGCACCTAAAGATTGTCATGCAGATGTATAGCGGTGTCACTGGCAAAACCCGCGCTGGCGGGCAGTCATCAAGGCGTTATGAACGGCTGCGGGACATGCAACTAAACGAGTACTATCAACGCATAGCTAGACATGCTGACGAAGTTTTTATGCCACTGGAGAATCTCAAAGGCATTATCCTTGCGGGCCCTGGTCCGACAAAGTATGATTTCCAGAAAGGCAACTACCTGAACTACCAGTTGCAGGGCAAAATCCTTGATGTTGTGGATACGGCATATGTCGAAGAGCAAGGCGTTAAAGAAGTGGTTGAGAAGGCGCCTGAAATCATGAAAAAAGTTCGCTACATTGAGGAGAAAGAAATAATGCAAAAATTTCTCTATGAAGTGGGCCATGATAGCGGATACATAACTTATGGCGAAGCCGAAGTTCGCCGTCTGATGAATATGGGTGCTGTTCGGCTGGTGCTGCTAAGCGAAGCCGTTGACCTCGTCCGAGTTACGGTTAAATGTGGCGCCTGCGACACCCAAGAAGAGCACACTGTTAAAGGTAAAAACTTGGCGGATTTCGAGGCTGGCTTGGTGGGTAAACCATGCGGCAATTGCCAAGCACCTTCCATGACTGTTGTTGACAAAAAAGACATAATTGACGACATAGGCGACTTGGCGGCTTTAACCAACACGGAAGTGGAGGTTATTTCGACCGAAACCGAAGAGGGCCAGATGTTAAAGAACGCTTTTGGCGGCGTCGCAGCAATGTTGCGATTCAAAGTGTGAGAATATCCCTTATCTTCCCTGTTTTTGGGGGTTTTGTTTTAGTTAGCTAAGAAGAGAAAATGCAGGCTTTTCTTATTTTCTAAGCTTTACGGCAAAATAAACTATTTTTGTAGTTTTTTGGTTTGGGGTCTATGCTGATTGCAGCAACTTGTACTCAAGGAAAAAAGAACTCATCTCTATAGGAAGCTTCTAATTTGATTTATATAAACTTGGAAACCCTGAACACTGCCGCTAACGCGATGAGTGTTAAAGCAATTAGCACCGAAAACATAACAACCATTGGTGTTTCGCCTTAATGTGCATAATACCCTGGGCTTACCACCACAGTGCAGAGTAACATGCCTAACGCAAGAGGCGATAAAATTTTAGCCCAACCTTTCCATTTCATTAAACCATCTCCTGATATGATGAGCGATGATGCAGTGCAGAATTCACCAGCTAAATGAAAAATGGTAGAGTATGGGATTTGCTCGGGTAAAATCTGGTTTGAAACAATAAGCATCACCCAAAAGACAAACATGAAACCTCGAGAAAACGCTTAAACAGCCAACTTGGCGAGAATCTAAAATATGTATCAGAGCTTACTTCGCTGCCTAAGATAGTCAAAATATTCGCTACTTTCTGTATGAGTTAAGCGCTGATTTTTGGTGGTGGTCTTACCTTCTTCTTTCCCAATTTCACGCGTAGTGCTACTCGGTAGAGTTTTCGCAGCGACTTCACCAGCTGCTCCAAAGTTGGTGCCGACGTGTAAAGCAGCGGTATCTGTTCGTACTGCGCAATTTGGATGGCTTCTTGATTAGGCTGTGTTTTATGGAAGACGATGATTTTGGGTTTTAGGCTGCTGACCCTCACTATCATCATGGGTAGGGCGCTATCGTCTACGTCGGTGAATATGAGGGCGCGTTCGGTTGAAGCGCCGAAGAGTTGTGAGTAGTCTTGGCCGCTGTAGGCTTCCACGGCTCGTCGACTGTCCACCACAGTGTAGCCTGAGACTTCTTTGACGTAGCGGTCTTGGCAGGCAACGACTTCGCCGCCTATGGCTTTGCAGAGGTATTCTACTCTGACTGGCACGGGGAATTCACGTAGGTCCACTACTGCCATGCTCGGAGAACTTGTGAGTTTGGCGAATTCTCGGATGAAGCGGCTGCCTTTCTGTTCGTCAATATGTAAAAGCGAAAGGACAAATCGGCGGATGAACTTGGCCCCTGGACTCTGCCTGCGTCCGCTTTCATAGTCGCTTATTACTGAGGAGTTGCAGTGCATGGCTTCGCTTAGACTGGTCTGCGAGACAGCGAAGAGCTCCCGCCATTTACGCATAGTGGATCCTGGCTTAGATGAGAGTATGATTTCTCCGGCGATTCTCCTGGCGAGGATTTCGCGTAGCGCAGGCGACACAGACATGGGCTTCCCTAAATGTATCTTCCCTTTTAGGTTGCAGTATAAAACCATACCGCTTTTTCCCCCACACAGCAAATCTTTGTAGTCTCTTGCTTACTGCGCCAACATGTATGGTGGCCATCCGAGGTTTCGCTTTGAAAAGCTGATTTATAAGCTAGTTTTACCTACTACAAAGGCATAACGTTCGCAGTCCCAATGGGAGAGACAGCTTGAACGTTAACACACCGCATAAATCTACCAAAAAAAGGAGTTGAAAAAAATACATGTCTGAAAAAGCTAGTGACGTAATTTTCGTCGGAAACAAACCACCCATGAGCTACGTGCTCGCCATAATAACCGCTTTCTCAAGTGGTTCCCAAAAAGAAATCACCCTAAAAGCAAGAGGACAAGCAATCACCACAGCAGTTGACGTCGCCGAAATCACCAGAAGCCGCTTCATCAAAGACCTCAAAGTGACTAAAATCGCAATCGGAACCGCAGAGATGCCACCACGCGAAGGCGAAAACAGGTCTAGAATGGTTTCCACGATAGAAATTACTCTAACCAAAACAGCTTAAACCAAAAAAGAAAAAAGAGAGTTAGCTCTCCCACATTTTTTACAATTTATTTTTTATTGTCATCTATAAACTCTTGGACTTTATCGACGATTTCTTTGAACGCCTGCGACGCAGATGACTTTTCGTTAGCAACCACAAACGGTGTGCCCTTGTCTGAGTCCACGCCCACAGAGGGATCGATGGGTATGCTGCCAAGGAATGGTACGCCTGCTTCTTTACTCATTTTTTCGCCGCCGCCGGAACCGAAGATCTCCGTTTTCTCACCGCAGTGAGGGCAAATGAAGCCGCTCATGTTCTCCACTGCGCCAATGACCTTCATGTTCAGCGTCTCGGCAAACGTTATGGCTTTTTTGACGATGTTGCTAGATAGCTTAGTGGGCATAGTTACGATGACGACGCCGTCCATTTCAGGCAAAAGCTGTGCCACGCTAAGCGGCTCGTCGCCGGTGCCCGGCGGCAAATCGATGAAGAGGTAATCCAGCTCGCCCCAGACTACTTCGCTTAGGAACTGTTTGATGGCACGCATCTTTAATGGACCGCGCCAAATGGTTGGAGATTGCTCGTCTAAGAAGAAGTCAATTGACATAACCTTGATCCCCAAGGGTCCATCGATGGGAAAAGCACCCGCCGGAGACGCCTTAACCCGTTTACCCTCCACACCTAAGAGGCGGGGAACGCTAGGACCATGGATGTCTGCGTCCAATACACCCACTTTGTTTCCGCGTAGGGCAAACGCCGTCGCCAAATTCACGGTAACGGTGGATTTGCCGACGCCGCCTTTGCCGCTTATGATGGCGATTTTATGCTTGATTTTGCCCATGCGGAGTTTAAGTTCCTGTTCCTCTTGGGCTTGCTGTTCTTTGTAAGATTTAAGCTGAGCCATGTTACGTTCATATGACGCCATAAAAATCAACCAGAGTTTTGTTTGATGTTTGATTGATTTGCAGATTTAAAATAGTTTATGGTACCTTACGCTATGTTCAATGTATTGCTCGGGCAACCCAAACAGCCGTATTCGAGTAAAATAAGCAAAATTTGAATTAAATAATAAATTTTATTCGCATTCAACTACATAAAAATATACTGTGCAACAATATTATGCAAAATAGTCGAGGAGTTGAAAATAGAGTGTCATTTAAAGAAATGCATAAAACAACCTCCTCCGAATGCGGGCAAGAATGCGAAGTACCATTCAAACCCGACCCAAGCAGGCCAGTGTACTGCAGGGAATGCTGGTCCAGAATGCGCCCGCCAAGACCCAGAAACAGCTACTAAGCAAATCGATTTAACTAACCGTTTATTTCTATTTTTTGTCTGTTTTGTTTTTTCAACACGCAGCTTTAGCTTCTGGGCGGCAAAACCTAAATATCAAAGATGTGCATCAAGATTGGCTACGAAACGGGCCGGTAGTTCAGCTGGTATGAACGCTTGACTTGCACTCAAGAGGTCGGGGGTTCAAATCCCCCCCGGTCCACTTCAACATGCTTTTGTCTGATTCCCGGTCTATTACTAAATTTTTTGTAGCAGTTCATTTTTACTTCCTTTTCCTAAAGATTTTGTTAGCTCCGAAATCGCAGACGTACTCAAAGCCTTCTTCGATGAGCTTGCAGGTTTCTTCTTCTGAGTGGGCAACGGTTGCAGAGAATTCGTCATTCCTAAAGCTGATCAGCTGGGTGTAGAGCATTGTGTTGTTGAGGGATTTGTGGCCGAGGATCTCTTTGACGTGGAGGATATCGCGGGTCTTTCGGTATTCCATCGCTTCCTGTGGGCAGATTTGGCTACCTACGAATATGCCAAAAGAGCTATTTAATCGCCTCTCAGAGTTTTTTTTGTGGTAGTGCTGGGTCTGTGAATCTGTATCCGCAGTCCCGGCAAAGGAACGTTTGCTTCCCATTGCGCATGCCATTTCGATAGTTCCTTCGGCTTCCGCATTCTGGGCAGGTCACAATGGGTCTTGTGGATTCTCCTATGAGAACACATGACCTTATTTTTTGAGAAACATTAATTGCGAGCTATATGTAATAATGAATCAAAAAACAAAGAAGGAAGCAAAATGTCTGCAGGTCCAGCGCTTGTTCGCCACAGCCAGTTGCTTAAGAAAAAACTGAAGGAATCTGGGGCAACTTCACCCAGCAGTGCAAAGACAGTTATCGAGCTATCCTTGAGCAGAAGGGAAATTCTTACCTTGTCACGTTTGAAGCTTTTTGGAAACATTAAGGAAATTATTGATGCCAAAGGCGAAAAGAGATACTATTTGCCGTAGTTACCCTGGCTCTTGTTTGTTAGAGTATCTCAGAGGCATGGGTCAGTTAGTATCATGTGAACACAAGATTACGAAAACCTATGACCGCAGTCTTGGCAGCGGTAAGTTTGAACTCGCCCATTGTCAGTCTTTCTAAAGCCGTTTTTGCGATTCTTTGGACTACCGCACTCTGGGCAGGTTATGTTGGGTCTTTTGGATTCTCCTCTAAGAACGTAGTCAGGGATGATCTTGCCGCAGTGAGGGCAGTTTATGATTTTGTGTTCCATCTTGTTTCGGCTCCTGCCAATGCGCTAAGAAAAAATGGGTGCTTGCGAGTGAGGCCTCGAGTTTGTCAGGAGTACAAATCCCCCAGGTCCACTTTTTCATACTTTCCGATACACCCCGGTCCTCAATGAACTTAGGTCCTTTTAAGTTACTTGCGTTTTTCTGAAGAGTTTGTTGCTCTCGAAGTCACTATACAAATTCGTAGCCTGACTCTCTTTTTTACTATAGTCATAGCTTGAAAGAAGTGTAATATGCTCTTTCTGCCGTTCCGTTATTTGTCCAACTATAAAGTAGCCTCTGTTTTGATGATTGGACGGTTCTGAAGGTGTTGGCGGTGGAAACCTCAGTTGCTTGACCTTTAAGAATTAAAGCGCTCGAGAATCCGATGGAGTTAGCCGTAAGACAGTAAAAAAATAAAAAAAGTTATACCTTGAAAGTTGCATCCGCATATGAGATTTCATAGTCTGCATATGTAACAGTTGCTTTAACAGTATAGGTCCCTTTTTGAGCATTACGCGGCAAATTGTAAGCTAATAACGAAATTCCATCAAGATTCGTTTCCCCGGTTAGCGAGTTCAAAAGTTGTCCCTTTGGTGAAAATACTGAAACGTCAGTTGATGCACTGCTAAGCGGCATTAGATTTGATGCGTCCTGAGCAATTACCATTATTGCCACTGTAGAACCCTTAGTATATGTTTCTTTGTCAGTCGTAACTTGAGTGGTCATAGTTTTTATGACTGAAACTTTGGGTGTTGCACTTACAGAATCGGAAACATCAGATTCACCAACAGAATTTATGGCTGCTACGCAATAATAGTATGTAATATCGTTTGTTACCGCTGTATCTATGTAACTATCAACATTATTTAGAAGGATCACTTCGTTAATGTCGAGCAGGCTCGTTCCTTTGTAGAGCTTATAACCAGTTATTGGTGTACCACCATTATCTGTTGGAGCTGTCCACGATAGAGTAACTTTAGAATCATCAGCGTCTGCTTTTAGATTTGTTGGAGGGGCTGGGGGATTGGTGATTACTGGGGTAGTGTTCACTTGGGTAATTTGGTTCCAATCATCTGAAAATTGAATAGTATAGACACCATCGGTTGGAAAAGTATAGCTGAGAGGTGTTGTGCCGTAAATGAAACTGATTTCTCCTGCTTTAACTGGAATCTTAAATCAAATGATCTGCGTAGTTGAACTTGAAATCTGAGACGCTAAAAGGTGTTCTTAGGTCATTGTAGAACTCTTCGATGTTGGGGATATCTAAGCTACCGCCTTTAGGCACTACGCCGTATAAGAAAAGTGTAGCTGCTGCACAAATCGTTGCCTCATCAGATATATTCACGCTACTGGTTCCTTTAAACTGCCCATCGACATTTAAGCTGCTTTCAAGTAAGCCTTGCCATGCTGGACTTGAACCCATCAGCATATCTGCCCAGTTAGCCTTCATGGTCTCAGTAAAGTCAGGATATTGCGCTTGAAGAGCAATAGTTGCTCCCATTGTTTCCCAAAGCCTCAATTCAGAGTTAGTTGAAGCGTGGACAACAACGCCAGGAACTGCCCAGCCAGGAGAACTCCAGCCGTTAGCTAGCAGCTTATAATTCAGATCCTGAATGACTCTATCCCAATATGGAATTGTTTCTCCTTTAAGGTCTTGGTATTCTGCAATTATTTGTGCGAAATTTCCCATTTCACACTCGACAGTACGGGTACTTGTATACCCATAGTACTGTGAACGTCTATTCCAATGGTCTTGAATTCCTGCCCAAGCATCATCGGCATAAGACATAGCTTCTGGTACACCTTGCTGTGCAAGTTTTAGAAAAACGCTAAGAGTTTGGGCATGTTCGTCATAGTATCTGCTTGAGTATGATCTTGCCCAGCTTTCTTGAGGGTCAATCCACAACATCTCTCCAGAAACACTGTCGATTGGTGGGCGATCGTATGCATTTGCTAAATCTGTGAACGCTTGATTCACGTTCCATTTACTATCTAAACCATAGTTGGCTGCATATTGGTAAGCCCACAGTGTGTTTCGGTTGTATACTAAATAGCATCCTTGGTTTTGCTGATCAGGGTCTCCATAGCTTTGGGCGTTTGCTGTGATTGGCAGGCTACCGCACATGTCAATGTTTTCAAGAGCGGTCTTTGTCGCGTCGGAAATAAATGTTGATGTGTAACCACTTAGTTCTGCGAGTCTTGCCACAAATAAAGCGTCTAAATAATCTTGTTTTTCTATATCTTGTGTTATTGCGCTATCGAAAGCTGTTTGTTGTTGATTGGCTAAAATAATTGCCCAGTTTGTTTTCCATGAATTATCTGCATTCAAGTTTGCATTACTAATTACATCGTTTATGTTGTCTGCTAAAGTACCAGTTGTTGCAGCATTTGTAGGTTGTATGACAAAACTTGATGAAATAATTGGTACTGAAAGGCATATTAACAAAATTGTGGACAGTACTTTTTTGTTCATTTTTTCCTCTCTCCTCAAATAAACTGTTTGTTTGGAGCTTGGTTAAATATCTTTGCGACTTCACGAGCAAAAAGCATTTCTTTCCAATTTTTTGTTTGTAATGTTTAGGCTTTTTAAATTCTTTAAGTTCATTTTGAAAAAAATCTAATTCATGAAAAATGGGGAAATTGCGGTTGATATCTCCACTCGGACTTGGGTCCAAATCCCCCTGTCCACTTCTACACTGTGT
>CAWENF010000004.1:0-104905 GCA_963810275.1 uncultured archaeon | reverse complement strand
GCAAAATAATCCAATACATAATTAAGAATAACCCCTGCATTTCCTTGGGAACTTCTTGTTGTATCACAATGCAGTCACAACTGCATAAGAGCCCCCATGAAGCACCAAGTAATTTGGTGAAAAACTTGAAAATTGCAATAATTGGAAAAGGAAACGTTGGCAACGCACTCGGAACAGGCTTAACTCGAGGAGGACATGAAATCAAGTATGGGCACCGTGATCCCAAAGAACCCGTCGCTGAGGCGGCGAAGTGGGGTGAAGTTGTGATTTTGGCGGTGCCTCATGAAAATGCCGATGATGCCCTTTCTGAAATTGAACCTTATGTGGATGGAAAAACCGTTATAGACGTGATGAACGCTCTGGGACCCAGCATGGAGCGTGATATAAGTTGCACCACATCCACAGCGGAGGAAACGCAGATGAAGCTTCCGTCGGCGCATGTTGTGAAAGCTTTCAACACAGTATTTGCGTCTAACCAGAGCACCGCAAAAATCGCAGATCAACAATTAACCGCTTTCATAGCTGGAGACAACGAGAAAGCTAAAAGGACGGTTATACAGTTAACCCGTGACATAGGGTTTGACCCAGTTGATTGCGGACCACTCAAGACCGCAAGGAGTCTGGAAGTTATGGGTAATATGCTGATTAACTTAGCATATACATGTGGCATGGGCAACAAAATCGGATACAAACTAGTCAAATCATAAATCAGCCGCCGCCTCAAAAGGTTGTTTAGCTGTGCAGGTCTGATGTAAAATGTTTTTTGCTGTTAAAACTCGATTTTTGTTGTTTTCAGCTTCTTTTATAAGAGAAAAGTTTAAGGGGTAAATACTTGTTTTAGGTTCCGTATTCTATCTTGAGGGTACGTGGTTTGAGTACTATTAACAAACTATTAACAATTGAAGAACGTAAAGCGGAAGTTCTGATTAAACTAAGAAAGTACAAGCTTGTCGAAAAAGAAAAGTTTGAAGGCGCATACGCCTACATCATTGACATTCCACAGGACAAAGAACGCGCCGTTGTTTGGTGCATCCTTGGCGAAGCCACCGTGGGCATCGCCGCCATGAACACCCTCTACAAGGTGTTGAAAGAAAAAGAACTCGAAAGAGCCATAGTCGTCACTGAAGGACGCTATACCCACGCTGTTAAACTCGGCGCAAAAAAGAAAAACGTCGAATTGCTGCCCAAATCGTTCCCAGTGTTTGATATCTTTGAGCACGCTCTTGTGCCCTTCCACGAAATAATAAGCGAGAAAGAAAAGAAAGAGTTACTTAACCAGTTCAAGGTTAAACCCTACCAAATGCCTCAAATTCGCAGCGGCGACCCAGCAGTGAAAGCCATCGGCGCGCAGCCAGGTGATGTTCTAAAGATTACCCGTAAAAGTACAACTGCAGGCGAGCACGTGACTTACCGTTACGTGGTCGAGTAAACCTTTTTTCTTCTTTTCTAAAAATTTTCTATTGTAATGTTGCTGATTTTTGATTCTGCTCCAGTTCATCTAAAATTACTAATGCTTCACCCAGTGGCATACCCAACCTCTCAGACAACTCTAATGCGGATACGTCGGGTTGTTGGGGCAACATTGTATCTCTTATATATGCTTTATGCGTTGGGTACATTACGCTGGCATGGACTGAATCTACAAGAAACTTCCAAAGCTGCTCTTTACTGTAGGTTTCTACGTTCAAGATGTGCACCTGTTAGTTTGGGTATTAAGGTCTACGTAGAATAAAAACAGTAAAGATAAATCCGCCCGGCAACTGCAATAAAGTGGGCGAATGTTTTGAAGGCAGCCGTTTACCGTGGACCACACAACATCAAAATCGAAGACGTAGCTGAACCCAAGGTTAAGATTGGACAGATATTGGTAGATTTTTTGGCGGGCAACATCTGCGGCACCGACATGCACTTTTACCGCGACGACTGGCGATGGATGAAAAAAAGTAGGATAATAGGTCATGATGCATGCGGCATTAGAACGGACACAGGCGAGCGGGTGGTTATGGTGCCGATTGTTAATTGCGGACACTGTATCTTCTGCCTCAAAGGTCACCCAACGTACTGCATTAATGGCAAATTCTACGGGTTAACGCGGGACGGCTTTTTTGTGGAACACAAAGCGATGCCAACAGAGAAGCCTTATTCCTGTGCCTGCTGGCGTGTCAGATGAGGAGGCGGCTGTTGTGGAACCTGTAGCGCTGGCGTTGCGTGTTCTTAACTACCTCCAACCAAACTTGGGCGATTGGGTTACCGTTGTGGGGCAAGGCGCCATCGGGTTGTTGATGACGCAATTGGCAGTTCTGAAAGGTTGTCGAGTCATAGCGGTAGACATTAAGGACTACAGGTTAGAGTACGCCAAAAGATACGGCGCAGAAGAAGTCATAAACGCAGACGCCACCGACGTAGCCAAAACCGTGCGCAAACTCACAGGGTATGGCTCGGATTTTGTGGTGGAAGCCGCCGGAACCCAAAAAACTGTGGAGCAAACGCCATTTTTAGTGCGTAAAACGGGGAAGGTAGCGCTTATCGGTGAGTCGAAGGGCTTTTTGAATTTGGAAGATGCAGATGAAGCGCAGTTTTTCACTATGTACATCTCGCCGTTGGAGTATCCACAAGCGGTACAGCTAATAGCGGAGAAGAAGGTGGATGTGGCTGGATTGATAACGCACCGCTTCAGCCTTTATGACGTCGAGGATGCCTTTGCCGCTATAGAAGACCCATCCGGGCATGCTCTTAAGGTAGTTTTGAAGCGTTAAAGGGTTCTACATTGGCTTTTACCGCAAAGTATATCTCCCAAGCCACAGTGTAAACCCCAAATCTGCCCATAAAAAAGGAGCTACACGCAATGACAATTGAAGCAGTAATATTTGATTTAGACGGAACCTTATCTAGCTTTAACCTAGACTACAAAGGTCTGCGCGGCGAAGTCAGAGAATACCTTATGCGGGTAGGCATCCCCGCATCGTTACTCACCGTGAACGAATCGATTTTTGAGATGATGAAGAAAGTTGAATTGTACATGAAAAACAACGGCAAACCCAATCAGGCTTTTTTATCTGCACGTTCAAAGAGTTTGGCTCTTGCCGAGAAATTTGAATTAGACGCAGCATCTTCTGCTAACCTTTTGCCCGGCGCACTTGAAGCCCTCAAAGAACTCAAAAAAATGGATCTAAAACTGGGTCTTTGCACGACCAGCAGTGAAGCCGCAGCCCACTACATTATTAACCGCTTTAAAATCATGGATTACTTTGAGGTTGTGGTTCCCCGCAACATGGTTAAACGAGTCAAACCCGACACTGAACAGTTCGAGATGGTCCTTAAAAAATTAGGTGTAGATGCAGCCAACACCGTAATTGTGGGCGATAGCACCGTGGACATGGAGAGTGCCAAAGAACTCAAAGCCATCGCAATTGCATTACCCACAGGCTACTCCACTGAAAAACAGCTTATGGCTCATGGAGCTAACTACCTCATAAGCTCACTTATCGATTTACCAATTTTGATAAAAAAGCTACAAAAAGAAAACGATAATTAAGCGACGCCGACCACACCGCCAACGCTTATCAGCTTTCGCTCCCGTAGCAGCCTCTTAAGCACTTCTGAGAAAATAATTTTTGAATCTTCTCTGCCATGGTTTACGCCAAAGACTCGTGCGGTCTCCGCAACCAGCGAATCCTCACTTATACCAAGAGCATACTGAGCAACTTTAAGCATGGCCATTTCTACTTCTTCAGTTGGAATGTACTGCGGTTTGCGTTTGGATTCAGGCAGTCCAGCGGTAGGGACGCGGACGGGTACTTCTTTTAGTCCAACGGACCAGAGGAAGCTGCCTTTGATTTTGACTTTGTGCTCGCGGAGGAGGTTGTTTAGTGCTTCTCTGGTGGCACGGCTTATTTTGGGTGTCACAGTTTTTATGTTCCATGCTTGGGCTAGTCGTTCAACGGCATAGTCAAAATGTACTGGGCTTTCGTTCTCGATGAGTTCTGCAAGAAGTTTGGTTTGGTTTTCTCGGTTGTTGGGGAAGTGGAATTCGTTTTTCTGCTTCGAGTTCACAGTGGTTCTGCCGTTGGTTACTTTAATGTAGGGATCATATATGGCTTTTAGCGGGTGGACTTTGTAGGGGACACCCAGTTTTTCGATGCCGCTGTATTGGTTTTTTTGTAGATCTGTATCGGGTGCTGAAGATTCTTTTTGGCTGTCTTTCACTATTTGCTGGATACTAGCCTGCTCAAGTGCCTCTTTTAGGCGGCGGATTTCACTGTCTCTGCGAGCTACCCAGGCTGGTGCCCAGATACGATGGATACGCCAACCAAGCTGTCGCAGAACCTGCTCTCGGAGGCGGTCTCGGTCTCGGGCACTGCTACTGTTCTGGTATGTGAAGCCGTCACATTCCACGCCAAGCAGGAAGTCTCCTTTACTGGTGGGGTCCACGACGCCTATGTCGATCTTGAATCCACTGCAACCTACTTCGGGTACGACAGCGTAGCCAAGTTTCTTGATTTCCTCAGCCACATCCTCATCAAGCTGGGATTCATAAGCGGCGTTAGGTTTACAGGATTTTAGCCAGTCTACGCCGTGCTCTGCGTAGTCAAGGTATGTCCGAAGTGTTTGCACACCTGTTGCTTGGGTTTCTGGGTCTATGTCTGAGCCTTTAATAGATGTGATTAGGACAACTTTTTCTCGGGCGCGGGTCACAGCGACGTTTAAGCGTCGTTCTCCTCCAGGTTTGTTGAGTGGTCCGAAGTTCATAGTTATCTGCTTGTTTTGGTCATAACCGTAACCTACGCTGAAGAATATGACATCGCGTTCGTCGCCCTGCACATTTTCGAGGTTTTTGATAAAGAAGCCCTCTAAGCGGTCTTCCTTGAAGAAAGGCGCAAAATCGGAGTTGGCTTGGAGACGACGGTCGATGGTTTCTTGTACTGCGTCCATCTGGGCAACGCTGAAAGTCACTACTCCAAGTGTCTTTTTAGGAGTGTTTTTGAAGTGATCAAACACAAGGTCTGCTACTTTTTCGGCTTCGATGGGGTTATCGCGTTTTCCTCCGCGGTCATAGATGGCATCTGGTACGTATTCGAGTTTCACGCCTAAGTTGTCGGTTTGGGCTTTGGCGGCGGGGAAGGTTATCATTGTACCGTCGTAGAACTGTTGGTTACTAAAAGCTATGAGAGCTTCGTGTTTGCTTCGATAGTGCCACTTCAATGTTTTTACGGGTAAGCCAATGCCCAAGCACTCGTCTAGAATGCTGTCAAACACTTCGATGTCTTCGTCGCTTAGTTCGTCCCAGTCCATGTCGTCAAGAAGGTTCTTTTGGAAGAACGATGTTGGTGGTAGCTGTTTGTTGTCCCCTGCCACGACGATTGTTCTGCCGCGGTATATGGCGCTTATGGCGTCCTCGGGCACAAGCTGCGATGCTTCATCAAAGAGTACCACGTCGAATTTCATGTCGGCTGGAAGGAATTGGCTTACCGAGATGGGGCTCATAAGTAGGCAGGGTTTAAGTTTGACGAGTAGATGGGGTATTTTCTGGAACAACATACGCAAAGGCATCAATCTACGTTTTTTGGCGGCTTCTTTGCTAAGTATGCCTGCTTCGGCGTCTGCAGCTTGTATGAGGATGTCTTGTGGTTTGCGTCTATTGGCGGCATCAATAACCATGCCGAAGGTTAAGTGTATCAATTCTTGGTCAAGCCGCTTAAAGTCAGCGATTAGCTGCTCGTGGGTTTCTCTGCGAAAACGTCCGAGTTTCTGATCCTCAGTGTAGAGGTTGTTTATCCATTCCTGGTAGACACTTTTGCGGAAAACCGAAACCAAATCCGCCGCAGGCAATTTTGCCTCAACAAGCCGCTCAAAAAATGGCTCTAAGTCTCGGAGGGCGAAGCGGTTTTTGATGTCTTTGTAGTCAATCCAAACTTGCAAGTCATCAACTCTGTCACGGAGGCTCTGGATGCGTTTCTCGATAACTTGAATGTCCAGTTCGGTTATCTCTATACCTTGGTAGCGCACCTCGGATTCGAAGCGGGTTTCAAATTCGGCAAGCACTTTTAGAGTGGCATCTCGGCGTTTTTGCAGTTCAACGTTTGGGGGTGCAGCGTCTTTGCCTTTGGCAGCGATTTCAGCGTAAGCCTCTGGCACGGGGATGTCGGTAAATGCTGTTTGAACTTTTTGGCACCACTCGAGCACGGTGACGATGTCTTGCCAATCGGTTTCCAACTCGCGGAAGCGGGCACCATATTTTTCTTGAAGTTGGGCTTTCTCGCCTACGATTTGAGCTTCCTTTTTGCGGATAGTTTCGGCGTTTTTGAGGTCATTTATGAATTGGCAGTAGCTTTTGGGCTCGGCTTTTGCTACGACAAGCAACTCGCTGGTTAACGCACAAAGAGCAGAGAGTTGTTTTTCGACTTCGCCAGCCCACTCCTCAACCAGCGGCAACGCGGTTTGGGCTATTTGCCTATTAGACTTCGCCAGTTTCTCAGGCAACAGCGCAGCCATCTCTTGTGTCTGTTGCTCCCACTTCTCGATGGATTTTTTGAGTTCTTGCCCCAAATTCTTAATCATCGGTGACGGACTCGTAGGTGAAGTAAGCAGCTTTATAAATGGCTCGGGGACGATGGTTACCCAGTTAAGGCGACAGATTTCCTCCACCAACGTAATGGCTTTTTCAGCGCCATTAAAGTCGGTTCGGCTCTTATGGTAGTAGTGTCCAAGCAACGTTTTTACGGTGTCGGCTGAGTCTGCGATTTTTTTCGCTAGCTTGTTGACTTTTCGGGCGTCAATTAGGTCTTGGAGGACTTCTTTGGGGACTTTGCCGTCGTTTGCAACTTGGGATATGCTTTTTTGGTCTGACCGGTATTCGCTGTTGAAGAATTTTATACCGCTTTGGTAGGGTCCGCTGTATTTGGCAATTAACTCGTCAAGTGGCAACCCGTAGATGCCCGAGGTGTAGGTTTGGTTTAGGCGGCTTTTGAGTAAGCCGTGTTCTTGGTAGAGGTTGCGTGCCTTCTCTACTGTTTCTTTTACTTGCTTGAGGTATTTTATGTCAAACCATTCTGCCTCAGGTTTTTCCTCGGAGAAGCATAAAAGCGCCATGCGTGAAAGCTGCTTAAGCTGGATGACATTTAAGTCTGAGCCGTCAAGGCCCAGCATGGAAGTCAATGCAGTGCTGATTTCCCGCCATTTTTTGAAGGTTAACTGGAGGTTTTTGATGTATTGGTAGAGGGAGTTGCGTTTTTGCAGAAAGTCAGATTCGGAGAGGTTGACGCTGCCGACAATTTGGTTTGCAGCGTTTAGTGACTGCTGTAATTCGGCGGATTTAGAAAGCTCTAGTTCATAGAGCTTTGGGCTGTAACGGGTTTCAAGATCGGAGCGGGCGGCTTTAATCCATTGGGCGGTTTCAAGATACGTCTTAGCCTCTGCCAGCAGCGTGTCAAGCGAGGATGTGGTTAACCAGTACGCTTCAGGACGGGGGCTTTCGTAGAGCATATTGCTGACGTCATGCAGCCACTGGATGCGTTGGAAATTTTCAGGCGGCAAAACTCCGAGTTGCGCTGAGAAATCATCGCATTCGTATTCAAGTTCGCAAACGGTGGCGATTACTGCTTCCAGCTTGGTTAAGAGTTCGCTTCGGATTTCAAGATTATACTTATCCGCCTTGTAGCCTACCCACGGGAAGTCTTCTTCTTCGATGACGGGCCAGACTTTGCTTAGGTAGGAGACGAGTTCTTCGAGTTCACGCATCTTTTGAGGGGTCAAAGTTTTTAGATCGTTTAGACCGACGGGTACAAACGGCGCCCGCTCAAGACTCGAGATGATACTTAGCACCTCGTAGACGCTTTGTAATAGGTAGGGACGTTTATCATGCAATGCGGCAACATATCCGTTTAAGCTGTCACGGTACTCAGTTAAGCGGTCAAACTCGTGAGTTGATGGCAGCTTTCGGGGAACGAGATTTTCGTCGAGACTGCGTTTAAGCTCCGCCACCACTTCCTGCTTGTTGGCTTTGCTGCTATGCAACTCAAGACAAAAATGTGCCAAACCAACCTCGTTTAGACGTTTGTAAACAACTTCAAGGGCCGCCATCTTATCGCTCACAAACAGAACGGATTTACCGTTGGCTATACATTCAGCAATGATGTTTGCGATTGTCTGGCTTTTCCCAGTGCCGGGTGGTCCGCGCATAACAAAACTCTGCCCACGCAGGGCGTATTCAATAGCGACCCGCTGGCTGCTATCCGCGTCGAGCACATGATAAGTTTTAGATGGTGTCTCAATTTTGTCCACATCACGCTCGTCAGGTAACCCATTGACGATGAGGCTATCCTCTTTGATGCCTGCAATAGCTCGAATAATGGGGTGCAAAGTGACAAGCGCCGCGTTGCTTTCAAGATCCTTGTATATTACGAGTTTTTGGAAGCTAAACAAACCCACGTTGGAGACTGATTCTGTTTTCCAACCCATCTCAGCAACCGCCGAATCCACAAGTGCATAGTAATCAGCAAGTTTAGTTACTTCCCGCTCCTCAGGCAACGGTGGCAAATCAATTTTGTAGTCGTTTCTGAGTTTTGCCACCAACGCAGGGTTCAGAACGGCTTCATCCTCCACAGGGGGCACGGCTATGCTGTATGGTGAACGGATGGACTCTTTGCTAAGTTCAAGAGGCACTAAAACCAGTGGTGACTGCACTTTCTCATTGGTTTCCGCATCCACCCAGTTCAATACACCAAACGCTGCGTATAGGATGCGCACGCCGCGTTCACGGTAATCCAAAAGGGAACGCCGCTCAAGCGATTTCAGCGCCTGTTCAAGTTCCTGAGTGGAAATGCCGCCGCAGAAAAGTTGGTTTGCGCCGCCCGGTTTAGATGCTGGTTCCTCAGAGGTGGCGGCTTTATCAAGTGCCTTCGCCACTTTAGGTTCCGATATGGCTTCGTTTTCTTTAGTTCTCTCTTTCACACCCTTTGTTTTTGCGTTAGCCTGAACAGGGGATTTTCTTTTCACCTTCTCCAAAACAGATGATTCAGGTGGAAGATAAAATTCAAGACGGTGTTTCTTGGTGACTAAACCGTCAAAGATTTTCTGTGAGTCTGGTTGTGTGATTGTAAGGTTGCTGCGTCTGGTACTTTTAAAGTAGAGCAGGTTATTTCTTCGGGATAAGTCGATGAGCCTTGATTTCCAATCGTCGACGCGTTTGGCTGGAGAGGAAGATGGGGTGAACTCTGGTTGTTGGGTCATAAGTGGCACATCCTCGAGGTTCCGCTTAGATATTTACACAGATGATTCTTTAACAGTTGCGGTGTAAAAAATAAAAACTCAGAAACGGCTGATTAACTAATTACGTGGCTAAATGGGTTTTCTAGTTTGACTGCGCTCTATGGCTTCCCTTACCACCTTATGCACGTTACAGCAGCCGATTCTGCGAACCTCAAGCAATTCAAGAGGCAACCCAACTGATTTAAACGCTGCAATGCAGTCTTCTGCCTCATCGAGAGTGTCCAGCAACACCGCACCCTTAATTCCGCTATACATTGCAGAGAAATGCTCTGCACCCACGCCCTGCTCCGATAAGAGACGCCTCATGTCCACGAAAAACTCAATCATACCCGGTCCCATGAACATCAAGTTCTGCTCAGGGTCTGCAGCAATGGATTTGCCGCCTCCGCCCAACTGGCAATCAATGCAGTTTAGCGCATCTACCTTGGCAACACCGTATTCGTCGGCAAGTCGTTGCATTTCGCCATTCATACCCAAACACAGGTCACCATACACCAACACGATTTTTCCATCGAATCTTTGTTTGGTGTGTTCTATAACTTTGCGCAGATTATTCTCTATCATGTTGTAGTCTACGTGGAAGTTTTTTGATACAAATAATAATTCAGCCTCAATTTTTCCTTCAGTTTTGAGCTTTTTCAGCTCCTTTTTTAGTACACTGCAGGATATAACGCATATTTTGTCTTCATCTGGCAAGGAGATTTCCCAAAAATAAAAGCACAAACAAACCAAATAGGCTTTTCTGGAGCCACTGCAAAAGATCTGATACGATTTTAAGCGAAGCATATTTCGCCAAAAAAACTTTAATTGAACAAACAAGCGTTAGCTGACTGGCGAGGTATCCATTTGCAACTGGAGTTTTTTCCGTTCTTCCTGAAAACGAGGATTCTTCATCCAAGCTGTACGGTGCCTCACCATTTAAGTCACCGCTTGAATTCAGGAATTTTGTTTACGAAACGTTTGACTTTTTCTAGGTAACTTTTGAAGGCTTCGCTACCTTTCTGTGTTAAAGCGAGAGCGTGTGCGGTTTTTTGTCAATAAACCCCTTGGGGACCTCTAGATAGTTTGCGGCTTGGAGTTTGCTTAGGTGTACTGAGAGGTTGCCCGGTGTCAGCCTCGTTTGGTTCTGCAGAAAGAGAAAGCCCACCCTTTGAACCCCGTAGAGCTGCGCCATTATCTGGAGTCTATTGGGTTCGTGGATTAGGCGGTCTACGTCCTGGATACCGTCTTCTTCGCTACAAGACACGTGTTTAGCCTCCTTTCAACGGGTACTTTTTGATGAACTGAGCCAACAATTCGAATCCAGTTTCCATCAGGGTTAAGCTTATCGCGAGCAATATGTAGGCAAAGAAGATGCCTAAAAGTTGCCCTGCTGTATTCAATATAAACGTCAAGACACCGTAGGCGTAGAACCGTTTGAGCCCCATGGCATATCCGGCAAGAGGTACAAAGACTAAGATAGCTAAACCCAATAGTATCATACTGTTTTGGGTTGCAAGGTCAAGCCATGGTGAGGCTCTGGCGGAGAAAAGGAAAACGAACAGAATGGCAAAGTCGAAACCTGCTATGCCGCTTAAGAGAACTTCGATTTTTGGTTTGGTTCTTTTGCCGAAGTTGACGTAGCCTACACGGGGTATTGCGATTTTTGTTTGGCAGCAATCCAGATGGGGGAGTACTTTGGAAATAAGAAATACAGGCAGTATGCTTCCCATTGAAAAGGCGTAGAGTAAATCAAGGAGAATACCGATAGAGAAGTAGACGATTTAGGCGCTGGCTAATATATCAATTAGGCCATCTTGGTGGTAGGATGTGTATGCTTTTCGTTGGATTTCTTTAAGGTCTATTTGCACCATTTTTATTCAATGAAGATACACAGAGTACTTTTCAAAAACTTTGCATTACAAAGTACTTTATGCATTCAGTAGGGAGTAAAAAAAATTAAACAAAAAAATAAAGAAGAAAAACAAAATAATTAGAGAGACTTAAAACAGTACCGCTGCCAAGCAGGCCAAGTCTGCGGCTGACTGCAAGTGCCAAAGTCAATTGCAAGGTCCATACCAATTCGTAGCTTCTCCTGCGCTAACTGAATCATGCCCGGAATCCGCAAGCCACGCTCAAACTCGACGATGCCAACCGCGTATGGCGCCAAGCCTTGGAACTGTTGTGGCGCAATGTTGATTACAGTATAAGTTAGAAGTTTGCCTTTACCTTGAACCTCAACCCATGTGAACTCCTGCGAGTAACAGTTGTCGCAGAGCGGGCGGGGGGGCAATTGGATTTTGCTGCATTTCACGCATTTGCCAGCCATCAGTTTACCTTGGTTTAGGTACTTGTAAAACTGCTCAATCGTGAACGCTTTAGTTGGAGTGCTCATTGTTGGTCTCTCCTGTAAATGTGCACAGCCGCCGTAGCACCGGAGCCGCCGATGTTATGTGTTAAGCCGACCCGTGCATCTTTGACTTGGCGTGCACTGGCTTGACTGGTGAGTTGAAGGTACATTTCGTATGCTTGGGCGGTTCCTGTTGCACCTACTGGGTGTCCTTTGGATTTTAAGCCGCCGCTAGTGTTAATTGGGATTTTGCCGCCAAGTGTGGTTGCACCGCTTTCGACAAGTTTACCACCTTCGCCGACAGAGCAGAACCCGAGGTCTTCGTAGGCTATAAGCTCAGCTATGGTAAAGCAGTCATGCACCTCTGCGAGATTAACCTGCTCGGGGGTGACGCCTGCCATCTCATATGCAGTTTTGGAGGCGAGTTTGGTGGATTTGAGTGAGGTCAAACTATCGCGTTCGTAGAGTCCTATGGCGTCGCTTGCTTGTCCGCTTCCAACTATGTCCACGGCTTGGTCTGTGTATTTTTTAGCAAGCTCGGGTTTGGTTAATACAATGCAACTTGCGCCGTCCGTAATCAGGCTACAGTCGTAAAGTTTAAGCGGCCACGCCACGTATTTTGAGCTCAACACGGTTTCAAGCGGCACCTCTTTTTGCATGTGTGCCTTGGGGTTTAAGGTGCCATGGTGATGGTTTTTGACGGCGACTTTACCAATTTGGGCTTCGGTGGTGCCGTATTGATGCATGTGGGCGGTTGCCATCATGGCAAACAAGCCTGGGAATGTGATGCCGTGGAACTGCTCAAAGGGATAATCAGCAGCCATCGCAAGGTACTCAGTGACTTCGGCGGTGGTTCGGTGAGTCATCTTCTCCACGCCCCCCACAACTGCGACATCGGCTAATCCTGATAGCACCGCATAGATGCCCGTGCGCAATGCCACGCCACCGCTGCCGCAGGCGGCTTCGATTCTAGTTGCAGGGACCCCCCGCAGACCAATCCAGTCTGCCATGGTTGCACCTGTGTGCCCTTGATGCTCGTAGTTCTCGCCCATGTGCCCAACAAAGAGGGCTTGAACGTCTTTTTTGGGATCTAGTTTAGGGCAGCGGCTAAACGCTTCTGCGGCTGCTTCTCCGAAAATTTCTCTTCCAAGGAGGCCTTCTTGTTTTCCGAATTTGCTCATGCCAGCGCCGATGATGCTGACCAGTGGTTTCCCATTCAACAAATGTTCCTCTCTGTAGTTACAGATTTATGATGTGGCAGAATAAAAAGCATACCAGCAAACAAGCAAACATCGTCGTATAGCTCCGGGAAATGGCGCCATATACATAACCATTGGTAGCCATTGCATAATGTGCGAGAAAAAACCGCTACCCGCAATAACAGGCACTGAGAGAAAATTCAGATCCAAACAAAAGCATTCAGCTACAGTCCTGCTGTGCCCCAGGAACTCACATCCGTATGAAGAGGAATACAAAAACAGCAAATGGAAGAGAATAGAAGCATCTATTCTGCTTCTGCCGACGTATCCACGATTGTCTTGATTTCCTTGTTTAAAGCGTCGGGCAAACCCAAAATTGACACGTCCATAAAGCCACGGATAATCAGTGAAACCGCCTGTTCCCGAGACAACCTACGAGTCATCAAATATGTGATTTCTTTCTCGCTGATTTTACCCACCGCCGCCTCATGAGTGATTTCAACACCATTCTTAGTAGCAATAAGCTCCGGAACAGACTGCATAAACGACAAGTTATCCATTATTAAGCCCTTGCATTCCAAATGTCCTTTGCAGTCGGGAACATGTCCTTCAATCATGCCCCGCACAATCATCTTTGAGCCTTCACGGGCGATTGCACGGCTAACCATCTCAGCCTTGCTTTCCTTGCCTGTTAGGACTGCTTTGGAGCCTACGTCTAGGAAGCTGTTTTTATGCCCATACAGGATGCTGTTAAAGCTGGCTCGGCTGTTCTCGCCCTTGCAGAACGCAACAGGGTACATTTGCGTGTCTCGGACAGGCTGCATACACACATAGTTGCTGACGAAAGTGGCGTTGTCTTCGACTTCTGCAGCGCTTCTTGGACGCACTAATGTCTGCTCGCTCCACTGGTGAATCATCGTAAAGTTCAACATAGCACCATTCTTAACATAGATTTCCGAGACACCCAAATGAGAAGCGTTTGGCACGGTTGAGTGCTGCACGCAGCTGGTGATTATGTGTACTTTGGAGTCTTCCTCTGCGATGATTATGTTGTGTACACGCTGCTCCAGGTTACGCTTAGTAATAAGGAGACAACTCTGCAACGGAAAAGCGATTTCCGCACCTTTTTTGATACGCATAAAGTAGCCACCGCTAAAATCCTTCGCCACTTTTTTGGTGTATTCATCTTTGTTTTTGTCCACCAGTTTCCAGCGATATTCTTCAAGCCACGGATACTTTTTGAGCGCAGCTTTAATGTCCATGAGTTCAAGTTTGCCCTCGTAGGCTTCGTTGACTTTGGATGTGATGGTTTCTTGATCCACATGGATATAGGTTCCTGAACGGTTCTTGTCTTGAAGTTCCAACCCAGCCTTCTGAGCTTCTTCTAAGATTGCATGTGGAATTTTAGTTAAGTCACTTTCACTTGACATTTTTCCATCCCTCATTTGTTCTTATTCTACAAGCCACGCATTCCTCGTAGCCAACTTCTTTAATATCATTATAGATCCGCATCGGGTCTTTGAAACAGTGGAACTCCCCCTTAAGTAATATACAGCCAAAGGATGCCTTGATGTATTCCAAAATATCTCCCTTATGAGTGATTATAAGTGCTGAAGCACCTGAAGCTTCAATGTACTTTTCAATTTCAATGCTAATCATCCGTAGACTCTCCACGTCTACACCGGAGTCAGGTTCATCAAGCAAAAGCAACTGAGGCTTAAGGAATATAAGCTGCAAGATTTCGCTTCGTTTACGTTCACCGCCACTGAAACCCATATTGACATCGCGATTAAGGAAATTTGTAAGTCGAAACGCCTCGATTTTCTCCTTCTCTCCAAGACTAAAGTCTTCACTGGCGGCTTTGCCAAGACATAGCTTGAGCAGGTCACCTAACTTCACGCCAGTGATTTCAGGTGGATTCTGGAAACTGACAATTATGCCGAGCTTGGCGCGTTCATCAACGGATTTATGGGTTATGTCAACACCTTTGAAAAATATTTTTCCTGAGGCAACATCATAACCAGGCAAACCCATCAAGGTGCTTATCAGGGTTGTTTTACCTGAGCCGTTGGGTCCAAACAGGATGTGGCTTGCTCGGTCTTTTAAGTTAAAGTTGAGGTTTTTTAGTATAAGTTTATCCTCGACTTTAACAGATAAGTCTTTAACTTCAAGCATTTCCATAAGCGCTCAATAGCAAATATATGCAGAAACATTAAGCCTTTATGGGTAAACTTCCCCAATCCTCGAAGCTGAATTACATACCCATTTTTGCGATTCTAGGAAACCTACTTAAACATAGAGCAACCCTCAACTCAAAAGAAAAGCGTGGCGTTTTAGGAGGAATTTGCAAAATATTTAGAGACAAAACCCGAAAGGTCAGCCACCTGCGCTTCACCATTCAACTGCTATTTCTGCTCTTAATCTTCTATATCTCGATAATTGCCGTCTGGAAAGGGCTACTACTGCTTCTGGTTTTGGGATCTACGGCGTTTTTCGGGCGGGTTTTCTGCGGCTGGATGTGCCCGCTGGGCTTCTACATGGATATCACCACTGTGATACGTAAGGCTTTGCATGTCGGGCACGGGCAGCTTCCAGACAAACTAAATTGCATACTGCACAATTCGAGATACGTTGTAGCAGCAGCGATTTTGTTGTTGGCTGTGCCCAGCTTTTTTATTGGAGCATCAGCATTAGCCGACCTCACCAACTTTTTTACACTATACCCACCCTTTACGCACTACGCTTTCCTCCTTGAACCATTGCAACCGCTACTTTTGCCGTGGAAGCCGCCGTTTGGAGCTCTCTTTGAGGTTGGGAACAATTATGTCACGTTTCCTTATGTCGGTGAAATCCTTCTCTATCTTCAAGGCAACAGTGGAGCCGCATTGGTGCTCTCGTATGTGTTTGTGGTAACGGTGTTGGCGGTTTCGTTCAAAGTACGCAGGTTCTGGTGCCGTTTCTGCCCCACAGGCGTTTCCATCGCCGCAGTTAATCGGTTTAAAGCCTTGAAGTGGATGCCTCTTCTTCGCCTAAGCAAAGAAAAAGAGAAATGCACAAAATGCGGCATCTGCAAGAGGGTATGTCCTGCACAGGTTACAGAAGTCTACGAGCGTAGCGGTGGAAAAGTGGACACTCAGATGTGCCTGCTTTGCTTGCGATGTGTTGAAATGTGCCCGGAAAAAGGTTGCTTGAGTCTAAAGTTTGGGGACTCGACAGTTTTTTTGTCAAGGAACTGGCTGTCTATATCGGACATAAGTTAATAATTGGGTATACGGCACAGTTTTGGGTATGTCGCGTTTTGTTGCTTTTTTGAGGGGAATCAACGTTGGTGAACACCGAGTTACTAAGGAACAGCTACTAGAGGCGTTTAAGAGAGCGGGTGTTGAAGGTGCTGCGACGTTTAGGCAAAGCGGAAACGTAATCTTCGAAATCCCAGAAGACAACTCACAGGAATTAGCTCCAAAAATTGAAGCTACACTCAAAGATGTGTTAGGATATGATGTGTCTGTTTTCATTCGTAGCATAAACGAACTTAAATCAATGCTTAAATTGGACACATTCAAAGGGCAGAACAAAGAGGGTGCAAGCTTCTTGGTTACTTTCCTTGCGCAAGCATCAGATTTTCCGCTACCGCTGCCCGCTACGATCCCCAAATCAACCGCACTTGTAGTCAAGATTCTAGGGCGAGAGGTTTACAGCGTCACCCACGGCGGTGGAGAAGGAGCACTACCCAACCACTTCGTTGAGGTGAAATTAAAAACGAAGGCAACTACACGTAACATAAACGTGCTTATGGAAATTGCTAGCAAATACGCTTTAACATTAAAACAAAATTAAGAATAACAACCCCATGTAAATTACGCGTTTTATCACTCTGAATCCGCCACCTCCACCACAAGACACCTAAAAACCTTAAAGTTGCACACTACAATTATATGCGGGCCCTTACCGATCTATCAGCCGTTTCATTTTTAGGCAATCCTTAAAATTCCATTTTCCTGTTGATCTACTGCAATAAAAAAGGTTTTAAGCAAATGAGGGACAAACGCTTCATCGCACAACACAGAGGAGGACCACTCACAAAACAGCAGCATCAATTGTTGATGTTTTGGGCTTGCCGTTGCGCCGAACATGTATTTCCTTACTTCGGGGAAACTATGGACCATCGCCTTCAAAATGCCCTCGAAGTAGGCAAATCATGGGCTGAGGGTAAAGCAACGGTTGGCGAAGCACGAAAAGCCGCTGCGAACTGCCACAAACTGGCAAGGGAGGTTTCGGATACGGCTTCGGAGGCTGTGGCTCGTAGCATGGGGCATGCGGTTGCGACAGCACATATGGCAGACCACAGTTTGGGGGCGGCGCTTTATGCTTTGAAGGCTGTGAAGGCGGTTGGTGGGTCGGTGGAGGCGGAAAGATGTTGGCAGGATGTGCATTTGCCAGTTGATGTTCGGGATTTATTGTTTTCCGCGCGAAGAATTCGGCGTAGGGTTGGCAGTTTTTTCTACTAATGTTCAAGGATAATCAACTGTCGATGGGTAAACGGCATTTTTGAATTGAAGTTGTTAATAAACTTGATATTTTACTTTTAAATTAAAAAAGTCGATACTGAAGGACAAAGAATATACATAACAGGAACCGTATTGAATAAGGTACGTTTGGATTTGGGCTGTCATTTGCATTTGTTATTTGCACAGTGGCGAAGCCCAATAGTTACTGAGAAATATGCTTGTTCCTTCTGTACCATCAGGCTTAGAAGATGACTCAAAAATCTCAAAACCTCCAAAAAACGGGTATAATCGACTTTCTTGAAAGTCAATTCAAAGGAACCAACATACAAATCCAGCCAAATCAACTCGGGTTGGCCGCCATCCAAGCCGAACCAAACCAGTTAATAGAAATTATCAAAACACTGCTCGCCGCAGACTCCAAAACACAACTTGTAACCATCACAGGCCTTGACTTAGGCGAAAAACTCGGCGCATACTATCACATGCGCCTAACCAAAGGCTACCTGACCATTAAAATTCAAGTCCCAAAAAGCAAACCTACAATCTCGTCCATAGCCGACTTGATTCCAGGCGCCACATTCGCTGAATTGGAAGGAACCGATCTTCTGGGCATAGTCTTTGAAGGCAACCAGTTGTCTGGGCATTTTTTGCTTGCTGAAAACTGGCCAGAAGGAGTTTACCCCTTAAGAAAAGACGTTAATACACAAAACGTGAAGCTAAACCCTATTCCACCAAAGCCAGAAGAGGAAGACGAGAATACTTTTAAAGTCATCATTGGTCCCCAGCATCCAGCGTTAATTGAGCCCGAAAAACTTTCGGTTACTGTTGCAGGGGAAATCGTAACTAACGTTGACCCACGGATAGGCTACGTTCACAGAGGCATCGAGAAAGCGGCCGAGTCCCGCACCTATCCAAGAGACGTATACCTTGTAGAACGCATCTGTGGAATATGCAACGCTGCTCACGCCAGGACCTTCGCAGCGGCAGTAGAAGAAATATTAGATACTGATGTACCTCAAAGAGCCAAGTACATACGAACCATAACACTAGAGTTAAACAGACTGCATAGCCACCTGCTTACGTTGGGGCATGCATGCCTAGAGATGGGTTACGAAACACTTTTCCAATACTTCTGGCGGGACCGCGAGCCAATCATGGACCTCATCGAGTTAACAAGCGGCAACCGAGTATATTCATCGACCATATGTTTGGGCGGCGTACGCAGAGACCTAAACCCAGCTGACTTTCCCAAAATCAAACAAACCCTTGAAGAACTACGCAAAAAAGTCCCAGGCTATAGAGAGACCTACCAAAACAATCAGTCAATCAGGCTGCGAACGGAAGGTGTAGGCTTGCTTTCTAAAGAAGACGCAATAAAATACTGCGTTGTTGGTCCAGTTGCGAGAGGTTCAGGTCTAGAGATCGACGTAAGAAAAGACGAGCCCTACGAAGCTTATGGCGAAATTCCATTCAACGAAATTGTGTACAAAGAAGGAGATACATGGGCGAGAATGAATGTCCGAATGGATGAAGTGGAAGAGAGCATAAACATAATCGAGTATGCCCTTGACCACTTGCCTGAAGGACCCATAAAAACTACGATTCCACGTTTGGTACCTGAAGGCGAAGCCATAGCCACCATAGAAGCACCCAGAGGCGAATTATTTTACTACGTGAAAAGCAACGGAACCCTAAACCCTGACAGGGTAAAAGTCCGCACACCAACCTACGCAAACCTGCCTTCATTCCTAAAAACCGCAATTGGTCAAAACTTGGCGGATTGTCCCGTGAACTTTGTAAGTTTAGACCCATGCTTCTCATGCACCGACAGGTAAGTGAATGATGACTGGCAAACACTATTCCACAAGACTCGCAAGAGATGCCTTCGCCAATCTGTTCAAAAAACGCGCCACACAAAAGTATCCTGAAGTCTCTGCGTCTGTGGCGAAGTGTTTCCGAGGAAAACAAGTGCTTGGATCTTGATAAGTGCATTAGCTGCACCTTGTGCGCCAGAGAATGTCCTACTAACGCCATCGAAATGGTTATGGTTGACGGGTAAAAAGCGACCTCTGATCCATTTGACCACTGCATCTTTTGTTATCAATGTGCTGAAACTTGCCCAAGGAAGGTGTTTGGGCTTGCGAAGTCTTTCGAGTTAGCTGCTACGAACAAGAACACCTTGGTAATTAAGCCTGAGCCACGAAAACACGTAAGCACCGAAGTAACTCAAAATCCTTAAGCAACCACCTGGCAAAACTCAAGTTTTAGATCATTATGCCTATTCCGAATTCTACTAAGATTATCTGAAGGATAGCCAGTGGTAAGAGGTATCGCCACATGCCTGCGATTGATTGGTCAAGGCGTAACCGCGCGAATATTGCTCTTAGGAAGGAGAGCAATAGCACCACGAGTACGATGGTTTTTATTAAAAATATGACTATTGCGGCTGGTATGAAGAATAAATCGTTTATGCCGCCTAGAGTATAGTGCTGCGATTAAGAGCTGAGGCTAAGACGAGTTCGAGATTTTTGCCCAAGCGTATCAGCGCAAATTTTCTGCCGCTGAATTCGGTACGCCAACCCGCCACAATTTCTGACTCCGACTCGGGAATATTAAAGGGGGCAGTTTCAACTCCGCCATCAAACAAATAACCAAAATCAACAAATCCGATGGGCTGAAGAATAACCAACCAAGTCTGCGTATCTTGCCACTGAGAAA
This sequence comes from uncultured archaeon, assembly GCA_963810275.1. GTDB lineage: Archaea > Thermoproteota > Bathyarchaeia > Bathyarchaeales > Bathycorpusculaceae > Bathycorpusculum. The sequence goes on along the minus strand of CAWENF010000004.1, from coordinate 84,884 downwards.
TCGTGCTAATAGAGAGGCTTTTTGCTGCAATTGCTGGTCCACTCAAGTGCGAGCGCCATGGGGATTTCAAAACTCATCATCTGCAACATAGCGCGGACACCACCAATTGTACTATAACGGTTTCTGGAACTCCAGCCGCCAAAAACACCGTGATTATCATGAGTGAGAAGATGAACATAACAAAAACTAAATCACCTTCAAATGCAGCTATGGCTGTGGAACTTGCTATTGGGACCAAGAAATAGCGCCACTAAAGGCAGGTGAGGTAAATTATAGGTGTTGCAGTAAACAAGAAGTCTGTCGCATGCTGCGGGTGCTATGTCTTCTTTGGATAGCAACTTTAACGAAGTCAGCGAAGGGCTGCAGAAGTCCAGCTGGACCAGCTTTTAGCGGTCCGTAGCGGTTTTGGATTTTAGCGTAGGTTTTTCTATCTATCCACTCGTAGAAAAACGCCAGCAGAAGCAGGAATAATACACCTGGAAAGACGATGATGCTTAAGATGTCGAGTGCAATCGTTCCTAAGCGCCTTCAGGATCGTTGAATACTCGTTCGCAGCTTTTAATATTATCGATTGAATGAACAGGAAAAATGATTATTTCAACTAGTTTAATGGAAAACTATTTGAGGGTTTTTAGAGCGTTTTTTCAGCAAAAATCAGCATGCCCACTGCCACCAACACAATTAAAGAGTAAACGACAGGCATGAAGTCTGTAGCATAGAAAGAAGTCATAGTGACGAATGCTAAAACGTCAAAGATTAGAAAGTAAACGGCAAATGTTAGAAACCGTTCCAAATCCAGTTTAGCCTCTTTTGCAGGAGCTATTTCGCCGCAGCTATACGAGTAGTTTGCTCGGAGTTGGTTTATTTTTCGGTGACAACCTTCCCGCCGACTCATGTATAATGATAGCGCAGAAATTAGCGAAACTATGAAAACAAGCGGCAAAATGTATGCAAGACTTTCGTCATCATTGCCGCCCATTTGCGAAAAAGTTTAAAGCCTCCTATTAAGTTTTTGTTTTAAACTGTAATATAGGGGATGGGGTAAGCGCTAGATGAAGTATTACAGGTTGCTCTAATGATTGCAACAATACTTCTTGCACTTTTCACTATCGAAGCAAAAAATATCTTACACTGCAGTAATTGGTTTTTGCGGCATGTGCATCAGCTATCGGCGGATTGTTCTGGCTTCTTAACGCCCCCTACGTCGCTGTTTTCCAAATCCTAATATACGCAGGCGCAGTCGTCGCGCATTTTCTTGGCAGCAGTAATGTTGACGACCAGCAAGGAGGCAAAAAATGAAGCTAAATGCCGCATTTCTTGTAGCAGTCATATTTGCCGTTTTGGCTGTGCGTTGTTTTCAGTTGTGGCGTTCCAGCAAGAGTTCCCAGTTTTCCATGCCTCAAACCAGACAGGCAGCTTTGTTAGCGTAAACGGTGAAGTTGGCGCCGAAGACAGCCGATTTATGTGGAACAAAGACGGATTAGCCTTGATTGCTCAAGCATTTGTGTTGTTTGCAGCTGCAGCAGCAACGTTGGGCTTATTGAAAAACGGAGGAGAAAAACGCATGCTTGACCTTGCCTACTGGCTCATCTTCTCTTTCGACTCTTTACATACTCGGAATATATTGTTTAGCGACAAAACGCAACTTGATTCGCCTGATTATTGGGCAGTTGAAATGCTGATTAATGCAGCGAACATCAACTTCATCACGTTTGCAGCCTACGCCAACCCAGGCTTTGTAGATTCCATGGGGCACTCGTTTGCAAGCATCTCCATCGGTTTAGCGGGTGCGTTAAGTGCAGTGGCATTGGCGGTTGTTGTTTTGATTTATCGGCATTATGGAACACTAGATTCTGACGAGTTAAGGAAGTTGAGGGGGTAAGAAAAGGATTGTTTACGTTACCGTTTGATTTACTTTTACTATTCACTGTTGTTTCCCCCATAGTAGGCTGGTTGACGCCCAAACAGCACAGAAATAAAGTTTTGGGAGCCTTCACCGTAATTGCTCTGTCAGCGGTTGGGTACGGCTTGTACGATTTGTACAAGCAAATGTACTAGTGCTAGGGTGGTTTATGTCCCTAGCAACGACATGGCGTGGGCAACGCTACGAGTAGACACCTTAAGCATCTTTATGGCAACTATCTTTCTGGGCTTAGGCATTGCGGCAACCATATACTCGGTGACCTACGCCAAAAACAAAGCCGAATCACCCTTCTACTACACACTAATCCTGTCCCTAATCAGCGGCATGATCGGAATCGTCTTCGCAGGCGACCTGCTGATTTTGTTCGTTTTCTGGGAGCTAATGTCAATCTCATCCTACGCACTAGTCGCATTCTTCAAAGAAGAAAACGTGCAAATTGAAGCCAGCTTCAAATTCTTAATCATGAGCGCAGCAGGCTCCGCAACAGCTCTCTTTGGAATATCCCTTCTCTACGGGTTATCTGGCACCGTTAACTTTGAGGGACTCAACGCCTCAGTAGCAGGTGCGGCCCCAAACGGATGGATATATATGGCAGCACTATTCATCTTCTTGGGTTTCGGTGTTAAAGCAGCGGTTTTCCCCCTGCATACTTGGCTGCCCGACGCCTACACCGCTGCGCCTGCACCTATATCCGCCATACTAGCAGGTATAGTAATTGGTCCAGGTATTTTCGCCTTAGCCAAAGTCTTTTTTACATCTTTCCTATCCATTCAAGCGGTCTGGGCACCCTTGCTCGCTGTACTCGCAGTCATAACGATGATTGTAGGCAACGTAACCGCCCTGATGCAGACCGACCTGAAACGCATGCTCGCATACTCAAGTATAGGACAAGTCGGCTACATGCTAGTCGGATTAGCTGTAGGAACCCAGATGGGTTTAACTGGGACTTTTTTGCAGTTCTTCAACCACGCCATAATGAAGGGTGCAGCTTTTCTCTGCGCAGGAGCTATTATTTACCGACTTGGAACACATGATCTCTCCGAGATGCAGGGCGTGGGACGCAAAATGCCTTTAACAGCCCTTGCCTTAGCGTTTTCTGTTGCCGCCTTGGTGGGGTTGCCGCCTCTAAACGGCTTCCCAGGCGAACTCACATTGTTCTCGTCGACGGTGGCGGCGGATATGACGTGGCTAGGATTTGCCCTTTTGATTAACGTGATTATTTCGGGCGGCTTCTACTTGCGCATTATCTACACCCTGATTCAACCCATATCTTCGCCGAAGGTTGAGCAGACAAAAGAAGCACCATACCTGATGCTCATCCCCATATGTGCCCTAACAGTATTCATCGTTTTACTTGGAGTTTACCCAGACCCGCTGGTTACGTTTGCCCAAAACGCAGCCAACGCTTTAACAGCATTTGGAGGCGCCGCCTAAATGCAGATAATCGATATTGCACCGTGGCTATGCTGGATTTTCCCAGTTATCGGAGCCTTAGCCGCACTTGTGTTAAATAAGGTTAACCGCAAAGTCATGAACGCTACCGTAATCACAACGACTGCGGTGGGCTGGGTTATGACGCTACTCATGCTCCCCACGTTGTTTAGCAATCAAACCATCGACCAATCCCTGTTCTGGGTGAGCATCGCAGGCGCCCAAGTCAACGCAGGCTTACTCGTAGATACATTGAGCATAATAATTGCCAACATAGTAGCTTTCCTAAGCTTCCTGATCATGGTTTACTCCACCAAGTACATGGAAGACGACTCCGGCATCGCACGTTTCTGGTTCTTCATGCAGCTCTTCATGGCATCCATGCTGCTACTGGTTTTGGCGGACAACTTTATCATGATGTTCGTGGGGTGGAAGCTGGTTAGCATCTGCAGCTTCGGCTTAATCGGCTACTACTACCGTGATGAAAAGAAACACTGGATAGGTGGACCCGCTCCGTTTCCGTTCCAGAAGCCAAGCCGCAACGGACTAAAAGCGCTGCTCATTACCACATTTGGAGACACCGCCTTACTCGCTGGAATCATTATCCTCTATCTTTATGCTCACACCTTCAACTTCTTGGAGCTGATGCAGACGGCGGGCACCTGGCTTCCACAGATGGCATCAACCCCCGGCATCCTAGCGTTGACCTGCGTGCTGCTGCTCCTCGGACCCTTTGCGAAGTCAGCGCAGTTCCCATTCCACGAATGGCTACCCGAAGCAATGTCAGGCCCCACCCCCGTATCCGCCCTAATCCACGCAGCCACCATGGTCAAAGCAGGAGTCTACCTAATCGCCCGCATGCTCCCAATATTCTTCTTCGCCGCATGGGTAACAACCCCCGCCATCCCCGAAGCACTAACATTCTTCATCTTAGCAGCAGTCATCGGTGGCTTCACAGCGTTTATGGGGGGCACACAAGCAATTGTAGCTAAAGAACTCAAAAAAGCATTAGCGTACTCTACTATGAGCACCATCGGTTACATGATACTCGCATTGGGCATCGCTGGTTTGAGCTCTGACACGCTTGTGGCGGGGACCTCATCATCGATCTTCTTCTTGATAAATCATGGCATCTTCAAAGTTGTACTCTTCCTGTGCGCAGGCGTAGTTATCCACGCTTCCGGCTCTATTTATCTGCACGAAATGAACTTGAACCCAAAAAAGATGCGTTATACGTGGACTTTCATGTGGATAGGCGCCTTGGCGCTTATGGGGCTGTTCCCGCTCTCAGGCTTCTGGAGTAAAGACAGCATATTGTTAGCCTGCTTTGAAAGTGGGCAGTACGCAATCTTCGCCGTAGCCTTGATATCAGTTATCTTTACAGCTTTTTACTCTATCAGGATAATGGGGTTGGTGTTCCACACTGGACCTCCAGACGGCAACGTCCATCGCGAACACGAATTTGAGGACCATGTTGACCAAACAGACCACGTTCACGGTGAAGAGGGGCACTGGATGCTTGTGCTGCCGTATGCTATTTTGGCGGTTTTAACGGTTCTTATAGGCTTAATTGGACCCATAGCAAACGACTACCTGACAGGCGCATTCCAAAACTACTATGTATATTCGTTTGGGTTGACCATAGCAGGCGAAACTGCCGTCACGCACACGGTGCTTAACGGTTTGAGTTTGGAAATCGTGGTAGCCATAGCGTCTACGCTTATGATTGTTATAGGTGCAGTCCCAGCTTACCGATTCTACATATCCAGCAAATCTAACCCTGATGCCATCGTAGCAAAAAGCAGTGTGCTTAGAGGTCTTTACAAGTTTTTGTGGAACCGCTGGTACATCAATGAGTTCTACATGAAAGCCTTTGTGGAGCCCACAACTCGTCTTGCGCCTTTGGTTCAGAAGTACATTGAAAACCCGCTAAACCAAGCCATCAACTTCGGCATAGCCGGAGGCTTTAAGGGACTTAGCGGTGTTTTCAGAAAGCTTCAGACTGGAAAACTCAGAATCAACATGGTGTACTTCTTGGTTATTCTTGTGGTTATCCTGATTATACTATGGCTGGGAGGATTCATATAGATGATTATCCCAATTCCCGCAATGCTTTTACAAGCAGTAATTGTGCCTTTAATTGCAGCAGTCGCCTGCGCATTGTTGGGTAAGCATCTTAAGAGAAACACTGGCTGGATAGCCGCCGCAGCAATCCTCTATCAGGTCGCCCTCTTAGCTGTTGTTGCGGTGCAGATATGGACCCAAGGCGGCACAGTAACCGAGTCCTATGCTTGGGGAACAATTGTGTTCCAACTTGATTTTGGGTTACTCGCAGACGGCTTAAGCATCCCCGTCGCGTTAGCTATGAGTATAATCTGCGCCGCTATGGCAATCTACTCAGTAAACTACATGGACCACCGAATCGACCACCTCTACGGCAAAGAAAAACCTGGTACCTACGCACTCTACTATTCACTGTTTCTACTGTTCCCAGTCGGCTTAATCGGAGGAGCCCTATCAACCAACACCATCGAGCTATTCCTCTTCTTAGAGTCAGGCTTAATTCCATTCTACGTTTTAATGGACGTTTTTGGCTACAACGACCGCCACCGCATCGCCATGATGTCGTTTGTCTGGACACAAATAGGAGCAGTCGTATTCCTAATCGGCGCAGTAATCGCCGCAGTCAACACAGGAAGCTTCGCTATAACCTCACTTTCGGCTTTGTCCGGCGAACTGGGACTGCTGGTATGCGGGTTAATCCTCATCGGCTTATTGGTTAAGATGGCTACGTTTGGCTTCCACGTATGGCTGCCGCTCGTCCACGCAGAACACCCAACATCCATCGCCGCCGTATTGGCTACCATCGTGGGCTTTGGCACATACATGATTGCGCGGCTGCTCTACCAGAATATGCTGGGCATATTCCAAGTGTTTAGTCTGCCGCTTATGGCGCTCGCAGTAATCACCATGCTCTACGGCGCATATCTGACTATAGGGCAAAATGATATCAAACGCCTCTTCGCCTGCTCTACCATTGGACAAACCGCCTACTCGATTCTGGGGTTAGCCAGCATGAACGCTATAGGCGTCGAAGGAGGCGTATTCTACTTCATAAGCCACATCATAGGCAAAGCTATCCTGTTCTCAGTGGCAGGCATACTTGTAACACAGACAGGCACAAGAAACATCAAAGAAATGGGCGGCTTAGCCCAAAAAATGCCGCTAACCGCAACACTATGCATATTGGGCGCCATGATCCTGTCAGCTATCCCGCCGCTAAGTGGTTTCCAAGCAGAATGGATACTGTTCACGGGCGTCTTTACGCAGGGCTTGACCAGGCACCGCCTTCTGATACTTGCAGTGGTAGGCATATTTGCAACATTCCTCACTTCAGCTTACACGTTCTGGCCTGACAGTACGCATCTTCTTCGGACCCCTAAAAGAAGAAATGAAAAACGTCAAAGAAGCCCCGCTTGTTATGACAGCGCCACTTTGTGCCTTGGCGGTGATTTCATTATTAATCGGTATATTCCCAGATGTGATTATGCATTTCCTGACTTCAGTATTCTAAAAGGCGAAAAATCTGTTTTATCTGTTTAGGGAATCAATGTAAAAATAAAAAAGAAGAAAGGTTTTTAGCGTTCTTCGATTGGGATAAACTTACATTCGAAGTCGCCGACGTAGTGACCCTGTGGACGCAGAAGCACCGCATCTTCGTACTGCTCAAGCACGTGAGCTACCCAGCCAGATATTCTGCTAGACGCAAAGAACAGCGGGAAGAACGTTTTTGGCACGTCTAGGGCGTCCATTGCGACAGCTGCGTAGAAGTCCACGTTGGGGTAAATCTGTTTTTTCTCGTAGACCAGCTGCTCAATTTTCATACAGCGGTTGTACAACCCCAAAGAGCGTTCACGATGAGCAAAGTCCTCCACTATGAGTCTGAGGTGCTTAGTGCGAGGGTCTTGGGTTTTGTAGACGCGGTGACCGAAGCCCATTATTTTCTTTTTCTCATCCAACAAGCCCTGAATGTACTCTTCGACTTCTTCTTCAATGTTTATTTCGTCAAGCATATCCATGACTTTCTCGCTTGCGCCCCCGTGCAGTGGCCCCTTAAGCGTTCCGATAGCGGAGGTTATGGCTGAGTACATATCAGAGTTTGTACTTGCGGTTACACGGGCAGCAAATGTGGAGGCGTTGAAGCCGTGGTCGGCGTGAAGAATCATGTAGCGGTGAATGACGCTTTCTTCTTTTTCGTCGGGTTCTGAGCCTTTGAATAGATAAAGGAAGTTTTGGCTGAATGCAAACTCTTTTTTTGGTTCAGGAACAGGAAGTCCCTGCCGTGTTCGGTGAAGTGTAGCAACAATCGTGGGCACCTGAGCAACTAATCGTATGGCTCGGCGCAGGTTTGCTGCCTGTGAGTAGTCGCCGTTGTCTGGATCGTACTCACCTAAATGTGAAACTTCGGTGCGCAACACGTCCATGGGGTGACAATTTTTGGGCGTGTTCTTAATGCTTTTAACTATAGCCTCTGGTAAATGCATTTCTTTAAAAAGTTGGTCGCTGAAGTCAATGAGTTCCTGTTCGTTGGGCAGCTTCCGGTGTATAAGCAAATACGCTATTTCGGAGTACTTGGCATTTCCAACAAAGTCATCTATGTTGTAGCCTAAATAGTAAAGGGACCCATTCGGGTTTACGAAACTAATTCTTGTTTCGGCCGCAGCGACGTCTCTTAAGCCGCGGATAACTGCTTTTTCATTGTTTTCACACATAGTCAATTCACTTCCACATACAGCCTATACACCCAAGCTGCATACAGTGACAAGCAAAACCATATCTCCCCAGATTTGGTTTGCGAGTTCACCCTGTAGATTCAGGTACAAACGCATGTAGATATTCTTTGCTAAACGGCTCGAGCAGCATTTAAATGCTTTCTATAAACTGGGGCTTTTATGTCGGTGAAAACCAAAAAATATAAACCTCGATAAAGCGCTCAAAGCCAAAAAATGAAACAATAATTGAGATTACGCTAAAACTTTTGAAAAATTAGAGTCTATGGACAGAACTCGCAGCCGCATTGATCGGTGTTGAGATATTTTTTGTGCCACTTAAAGTTCTCGCATCCTTCTTTTGAGCCGCATTTCATGCAAGGGTCTTCGTTAGAGGCTTCGTTGAACATTTCAAGAATTGTTTTCTCGAATTTAGGGTCAAGCTTTAGCTCTTTTACTCGTTTTTCGAATTCGCCAGCCAATCTAGAGTCTCCTATAGTAAACATACAGTCGAGCTGGCTATTTAAGACTCGCCGGAAACATGTATCAATACTAAATGCTTTGTTAACAGCTGTTTTTCCCTCCTAATTAAAAACAAAACAACACGCAGCCCAAAATCATGAATCAACAGTTAAAAGCCAAAAGATTAGTAAGAAAAATTTTTCAGCACACAAAAGGAAGTATCCCACAGAAACCGCTAACTATGCTTGTGACTAAACCAACTTCCGTTGGAAAAAGCAACAGCTAAGCAAAAATCAAAGCAAGACGATACAAAAACCCAGATGGACAGAGCAGATCAAAAAAGTAGTCTAAACGAAAAGTGTGCGAAGCTACCCCCCTTTCAGCCACAAAGAAAAAGCAGTGTTTCACACCTTACCCAGAAAAGCAAAAAAATATTTGAATCATGCAAAATTTGACACCAGTGAATTTACAAATCAATTATAATTTTGGGGATTCAATCATGTTCGGTATCTTAGTCGTCGTTTAGTAATATTTACCACTATCTTGCATTAGACTATTATAATAGGCATCGAAGAACCGTTAACATAACACAATAACGTGAACTTAACCGTTATTCGATAAACTCTTTGTGTGTTATTAGTATGGTGGGGCCGCTGAGATTCGAACTCAGGATCGCTTGCACCCCAAGCAAGTATCCTAATCCAAGCTAGACGACGGCCCCACATATGTTGCAGATTATGTTTGGGGTTTTAGTGGTCTTTCAATACGGACTATGAACTTAAATCTTCTGGATAAGCCGCCACGAACCCAGGTAAAGGATGAAATATAAACCCCCTGGTTAAGGACATTTCAGGCAGCAAAAACAATAGAAAGAGGGTTAAAACAGAGAGCTAAAACCGTAGAACCACGTAGGCGACATATTTTTTTAGCACTTCAGCAAAGCCAGCGATTTCTTCAGGTGCGTACGGCTTTACGTTTTGGCACCGCTTATCAAGTGTGCTGTCCGGGATAAACTGCTGCAGTGCATAAGTTTTTGCTCCCTTCGACAGTTCGCCCATTATAGGGATGTCGGCAGCTTCTACGATTTCAGGCACAACAGTGGTTCGGAACTCAAAAGGCACCGAACCCGATTTGAGAAGCTCGATTGAACGCATCAACCCTTCAGTATCGTCTGCGCCAAGCAGTGTATACTTTTGGGGTGAAGTCTTAAGGTCCAACGCAATGTAGCTGACCCTATCCATACACTCCCTTAAAACCTCGGGGAAAAAACCGTTAGTATCCAATTTCACTGCAAACCCGTTTTCTTTGAGCTTAGCAATAAAGCGCGGCAGCTCCTTGTGCATACAAGGTTCGCCACCTGTGATAACCACGGAGTCCACGTAACGTTTGCGGCTTAGCAGAATGTTTAATGCAGCGCCTTCCTGTAGAAAGGGAGGTTGAGGGTCGATGGCTATTTTCCAGTTGTGACAGTAGGGGCACCGTAGGTTACATCCTGGCGTGAAAAGAACAGAGGCGATCCGGTCTGGGAAATCAAGCAAGCTGGTTTTTTGCAGTCCGCTGAACTTCATTTAGGAAGGTTCACCTAAGCTATTATCGGCGCTGTTTTTGTTACTGTTGAGCGGTCAAAGGTCGTACGCATGCCAAACTCTGCTTGTTTACCGTCGTTCCATTGATCAACGGGACGCAGGTAACCGACGACACGGCTGTATATTTCGCTTCTTGAGCCACACGTGGGGCAAACTCGATGTTCGCCTGCTGTGTATCCGTGTGTCGGGCAAATGCTAAACGTAGGCGACAGCGTGAAGTAAGGTAGGCGTGAGTTCCAGCTAACTTTTTTGATGAGTTCCGCAGCGGATTTCCAGGTGGGCAGGCGTTCACCTAGGAAGATGTGGAAGACTGTTCCACCAGTGTAGAGTGTCTGCAAAGATTCCTGATGCTCAAGTGCTTCGAATAGGTCGCCTGAGAAGTCCACGGGCAATTGAGACGAGTTCGTGTAGAAAGGCTCAGCATGCTCGGACACGATTTGTCTTTGATTGGCAAAAATTATGTCGCTGGTAGCGTTTGCGGTCAAGGCGCGCAAGGCGGTAGGCGGTACCCTCGGCGGGTGTGGCTTCGAGGTTGTAGATGGCGCCTGTTTCCTCCTGGTACTCTGAGAGGCGTTGACGCATATAGGTTAGCATCTTTACTGCGAATGCTTGTCCGTCTTTGGAGGCGATGTTTTGCCCAAGCAGGTTTAGGATGGCTTCGTTGACACCGACTATGCCGATTGTGGAGAAGTGGTTCTTCCAATATCGGTCGTGCCCTTCTTTGACGTGACGAAGGTAGCGGCGCGAGTAAGGGTAAAGACCTTTCTCAGTGAAGCCTTCGAGTACTTTGCGTTTGAGTTCGAGGCTGGTTTTAGCAGTTTCCATAAGCCCGCTGAGTTTCTCAAAGAAATCATCCTCGTCCCTTGAGAGATAGCCGACCCGGGGCAGGTTCAACGTTACTACGCCTATGCTGCCTGTGAGGGGATTAGCGCCAAAGAAGCCACCGCCTCGTTTGCGCAGCTCACGATTGTCGATGCGTAGTCGGCAACACATGCTACGGACATCTTCGGGTTTCATGTCGCTGTTAACAAAGTTGCTAAAGTACGGCACACCATACTTGGCGGTTACTTCAAAGATTGCCTGTGAAGTTGGCGAATCCCAGTCAAAGTCCTTGGTGATGTTGTAGGTTGGGATGGGGAAGGTAAAAACGCGCCCTTTTGAGTCGCCCTGCTCCATACCTTTGGCAAAGGCGAGATTGAACATCTCCATTTCTTTTGAGAAGTCGCCGTAGGTGTCACCTGTGACTTTTCCGTTGTATATGACGGCGTCGTCTTTCATGAATTCGGGTACGTTCAGGTCTAAGGTGAGGTTTGTGAATGGGGTTTGGAAGCCGACGCGGGTGGGCACGTTCATGTTGAAGAAGAATTCTTGCAGTGCCTGTTCAACGTCTCTTTGGTTTAGGTGGTCGTAGCGTATGAAAGGTGCAAGGTAGGAGTCGAAGTTGCTAAACGCCTGCGCACCTGCTGCTTCGCCTTGAAGGGTGTAAAAGAAATTCACCACTTGTCCAAGGGCGGTTCGGAAGTGTTTGGCGGGTTTGCTCTCGATTTTGCCGTGCACTCCACCAAATCCAGATAAGAGGAGGTCTGAGACGTCCCAGCCTACACAGTATGGTCCCAAGACGCCTAGGTCGTGGATGTGAATGTCACCTGAGAAGTGGGCTGCTGCGATGTCTTCGGGGTATATACGGGCGATCCAGTACTTAGCGATGACTGTTGAAGAGAGGTAGTTGTTTAAGCCTTGCAATGAGTAGCTCATGTTGCTGTTTTCTTTTACGCGCCAGTCTTCTACTTCTATATACTGGTCGACCATGTCGGAGCTGCTCAGAAGTGCCGCTAACTCGCGCATGTCGTTGTGTTGTTTGCGGTAGAGGATGTAGGCTTTGGCTGTTTGGGCGTGTCCGTTTTCGATGAGGCATTTTTCTACGAGATCCTGAATTTCCTCAACTGTGGGGACACCGTCATCGCCATAGAGTCGGTTAAGTTCAGCTACGACGTCGTCACTAATTTTTTTAGCCTGCTCTTTATCTTTACCGCCGACTGCTTTTGCAGCTTTGTAAATGGCTACTGTAATGCGTTCTTGGTCAAAGGGTTCTAATTTACTATCACGTTTTAGTACGAACTTCATTTTTCTTCACTTCCGAGATTAATCGCCTGAAATCTTCAGGCTCTTCAAATTGCTTGTAAACCGAAGCGAAACGAATGTAGGCGATCCGATCCACTTTTTTGAGGTACTTCATTATTAAATCGCCGATTTCTGCGGATGCGACTTCCTCAGTTCCTTTATTCATCAAGTCTTGGCGGACTTTGTCTGCTAACTCGTTGATTTGGCTCATGGTTACGGGGCGTTTCTCACAGGCTTTCTGCAGTCCGCCTATGATTTTGTTGACGTCAAACCGTTGGAGGTCGCCATCTTTTTTACGTACCACGAGCTCAACGGTTTCCAGATATTCGTAGGTGGTGTAACGTTTGCCGCAGTTGACGCATTCTTTTCGTCTGCGTGTAGTGTTCTCTGGGGAGTCGCGTGTTTCAAGTGTTTTTGAGTTTTCTGAGTTGCAGTATGGACATCTCATATGTTAATACATGCTCGCTATTCCTTAGACGTAGTGCCAACAAGCTCAAGAATACACTACCCTTAGCGCCTATATAAGTTATTTTTACATATAAACTACAAATTCCCCATCAATCCCTTAAGCAACTTCAAGCAAAATACACAAAAACACCGACAACAAAACAAGCAAAACAGCTCTTTTTCGCCAAAAAACCCGATTTCTACGTAAATAAATACATTGGTTAAGGCTTGCGCAAACAATATAATTAAAAAACCCAAAACACCCCTAAATACAACAAAAAATGGGCGCCCAAGCCAAAATCGCTTGGAGAAAACCTAGAAAATGAAGCCAAAAATCATCAAAGCCCAAACCCCAAACGAATACCTAACTCCTGAGAGATGCTATATAGCTGAAAACCACAGCGACCCAGCAGTATCAATTGCACGTGCAACAATAAAACCAGGAATCACCACTAAAGCCCACCAACTAAAACAAGGCGTACAAGAAATCTACATAATCACCCAAGGTCAAGCCATAGTTAGAGTCGGCGACTTGGAGCCAGCAGAGGTTACGGTGGGCGATGTAGTAGTTATTCCCCCTCTGATTTCACAAAAAATTACCAACACTGGCACCACAGATCTAGTATTTTATTGCGTCTGCACTCCAAGGTTCACCGAGCAGTGCTATATGGATTTGGAGCCTGACCAGCAGTGACATATATCGAAAATGGAAACAGCGATTAATAAGCTGAATCGGGATTAAGTGTTTGAGAAGAAAGATTAAGGAGAAATCGAGGAGAAAGGAGAAGCTTCTCACTCTTCATCAACAAGACTTTAGCTTGTTTTTAGGTCATCCATAAACCCACTCAAATCCACAGTGGACACTCCCGACTCATCTTTTAGAGGCTGCTTTGCGGGTGGATTCTGCTTATAGAAAGGAATGCGCTCTTGGAAGCGATCTCCAAAGGTGGGTTCAGACGGGTTTTGGTAGAACACACCGACTGGGATTTTGTCACCCCATTCACGGGCTTTTTCGAGTCCTGCAACCTTCTTTTGGAATAGCTCGTTCTCGTCACGCACCACTGCGTCAAAGCCGATATCCTGCAGTTTGTAAAGGCGGCTCTGTGGCTTGCCGTTTTGGTCGGGGCGGTCTACACCTTGGTACCATTCAGCAGTGTTTATATTGTTGTATGTTGGGCACGGTTGCAAACACTCCACCACGGCTAAACCTTTGTGGTTTATGGCTTTGACTATCATGTCTTTTAGGTGGGCTGTGTCAAAAGCGTATGCACGGGCGACAAAAGTGAATCCGGCGGTTATAGCGAGTGCAACGATATTTATGCCTTTGTTTATGTTTGGTTTAGGTAAGCTTTTGGTTTGCATGCCCCAACTTAAGCGTTGGAGAAGCTTGTCCTTTAGTTAAGCCATATACACCGTTGTTGTGGATAACGTAGGCCATATCGATGTTTCTTCTGCCAGCGTTGACGAAGTGTCCTGCTCCAATGCCGAGTCCGTCGCCGTCTCCTCCTATGCCTATGACTTCGAGGCTGGGGTTTGCCATTTTTATGCCCATAGCAAAAGGCAATAGTCTTCCGTGGAGGGTATGGACTCCGTTTGCTTTAACAAAATGAGGAAGTTTGGAGGCGTTGCCTACACCTGAAACTACCACGACGTTATGGGGTTCCAATGCGAGTTCTGCTAGAGCCGTCTGGACGGCGGTGAGTATGCCAAAGTCACCACATCCTGGGCACCAGTCCAGCGTAAACGCCTGTTTTGTACTCGGTGGCTTTATGCTCCATCGTATAGTACCTGCCTTGGGGCTGCGTTTCCTTCAATTATGTTCTTGAGGGCTCGGTAGACTTCGGTGACCGTCATGGGGCGTCCCAGTGTATTTTTGGATGTAATAGTTGGGCTTTACCAATGCATATTGTGTGATTACTCCTGCAAGCTGCGCATCATAGTTGTCTTCTATGTCGATGATGCGTTTTTTGTTCGCCAGCATCTTTTGGAGTTCAGTAGCAGGCAGGGGATGCATAAGTCGTACCTGTATAAATCCTATGCTGATGCCTTCTTCTTTTAGCATCTCGATCGGCCTCAACAATTGCGCCTTTAGGTCCGCCCCAGCTGACTACGATGTTTTCTGAGTTCATGTCACCGAAGGTATTCAGTTTAAGCTCCATTGGCGTCTCTTTAGCGATTAGCTCCATTTTACCCATTCGTTTCTCCACCATTTTACGCCGATTAACGGTTTCCTCGTTGATATGCCCGTCCTCGTTGTGTTCATCACCGCTATACCACTGCAAACCACCTTTAGTACCCAGAAAGGCACGTGGCGAAATACCGGAGGAAGTGTACTGGAAACGCTTGTACTCTTTACCTTCCAAGTCAGCTTCACCCACGATTAGTCCACGGTTGATTTTGACTTTACCATAGTCAAACACGGGGTAGGTTGCCGACGAATTAGCAAGACCTTTGTCAAGCAAGTGAATGGAAGGAACTTGGTATTTCTCGGCTAAATTGAAGATTTCGGCGGCGTCAAAAAAAGCTTCTTCGATATCACCGGATGCGAGTATTATGCGGGCGAATTCGCCGTGTGCGGCATGCATCGCAAACCGCAGGTCTTGCTGGCTGTGCCGTGTGGGTTGCCCAGTTGCGGGTCCTCCACGTTGGTAGTAAGTGACTACGACTGGGAACTTCGTTGTTGCCTGCCCAGCCAAATCCCTCCACCATAAGCGAGAAGCCGGGGCCAGATGTGCTTGTTGCTGCTCTTGCACCCGCCAAGCATGCGCCTGAAGCGGAGTTGATGGCGGCGATTTCGTCCTCAGTCTGTAAGACGATTACGGCTTCTTGTGTGCCTCTGGTTTTGAGTATTTCATGGGCTTCGATATATTCACTTTCGTCAGCCGCTGGAGTGATTGGATAATAGGTCTGCACTCTGCATCCTCCCAAAACTTTGCCCATGGCTACAGCTTGGTTTCCGGTAAGGAAAACCCGCTTCTCTGTTGATAGGTTGCTTTTCAAGTTTATACTTAAAGTTCTCAACATTGCAGTTTTTCTCAGTGTAGTCGTATGCCACTTGCAATGCAACCACGTTCATATCAGCGATTTTTTCCGAAAAAGTGGCTTTCACGGCATCCTCCACCAGTTTACGGTCGTACTTGAGTAACGCGAAGGACACGGCTACTGCCAGATGTGTTTATCATCTTGTTTAGAATGCTAATTTTTTCTATGCCTATTTTTTCCCCGACTTGCTTTAGCAAATCCATGTATGGGATGGGGTAGACTTGGATGTTTTTCTGCTTCGCCCAGTTAACCAAGTCGTTTACAGTTTCGCCGCTGATTTTGTTCTCAGCTAAAAAATCTCGGATTTGCTCTTTGTACTCTTCGCTAAAGGTGGCAATGTCCTTAAAGAAATTAACGGAGAGGTTGCGTTCATCCAAAATTACGGCGCCGCCCTCCACGACTTCGCCGATGTGTCGCACCACGGTTTCTGCGTCAAACGCCGCCAACATATCCACGTTGCTAACAGTCGCCAACGTACGCTCCTTAGAGATGCGCTGCTGGAAGTAACTATGCATGGTTTTGATGTTAGAGTGGAATTCGCGCCTGCCAAAAACGCTTAGTCCGCCGTATCCGCAGGCTTTTCCAAATATGTTGGATGCTGTGTCGATGCCGCTACCCTGTGGTCCACCAGCCATCCAGTTTAAACTTTGTATCGCCATAAAGGTCACTTTGAAAATTGATAGACAAAGCTGTTTGCTCTGTTACATGTAAGGTTTGATTTGAAGCAAATTATAGGTTTCGGAAAAAGGTTTCAGCAATTTTTGGTTTATAGGTTATTTTTAAAAAAATGTATTTTTGATGATGAAGAACGTTTATCATATATTGGAACGGAGGTTGCGTGAAAGAACAAAAGAATCTGCTAAAAAAGAATTATTTTCTAAAAAATAAAAGAAGTGAAGCAGTTACTTCACGTAGTCGTCAAATGACCAGAAGTGCTCTTCTTCTTGCATTATGATGTTTTCAAACATAGTCTTGGTCGTTGTGTCCCCAAGCTCCACGGCTTTAGCAATGATTTTACGGTAAAGCGAAATTGTGTCGCTCTCAAGCTTGTGGTCAAGCAAATAAATTCCTGTGCTGTGTTGCCGACAACTGGCAAGGGGTCTGCTTTGGCAACTGCTTCTCCTTCGAGTAGGTAGATACGTTCGGTGATTTTCTCCAGGTGGTCCATCTCCTGCATGAACACACTTTTCAGGAGTTTGCTGACGACTTCAGCTTTGTTTGTGCAGACACTGCTTCTAATGCGGAATCTTTCATGCGTAGCTTAAGTGCTGCTGCTTTCTCATGCTGGTTAGTGTACTGGACGATGCCGGTTATTTCGGCTGCAACCGCCTTGTTGAGCAAAGCAAAATATTCTTCAGTGTAGATTTTGCGCCACTCAGGCATTGCTACTGTGCTTTGTTCGTCTTTTTCGTCTTGGAATGCAGTATACTCTTGGAATTTGAATAAGTGGTCTTCTTCCTCTTTGTAAATTCGTTCGAAAAGTTCACGAGTATTCCAGTCGCCTATATTTCCTGCTTGTACAATGATTTCGCGATAAAGAGTTAATGCTTCTTCTTCTGCCTTGACGCCGAGTTTGGCGAATTCGCTTATCGAGCTGCCGACGGTGATTTCACTGGATTTAGTTGTGGCTTCTCCTCCAAGGTAGTAGATGCGTTCCATTATGTCTGCAGCGTGTTTCATCTCTGCAATTGAGATTTCTTCAAACATTTTACCTATAGCGTCGTAAGTGGTTTTATCTAAAAGTATGTTTTCTGGTATCGTTTTACGCATCAGTTTCTCCATTTTTGCGTGCTGCAAAATATATTGAAGGGAAACACCGATTTCGCGTTCAACAGCTTTGTTTAGCATCCCTACATAATCTGAGGTTATTTTAACAGACATAAACAATCAACTACTCTTAAGCAAGAAGGCGAAGCCTAACATATAAAATTTTTTATATAGCTATATTAGGGAATTAAGTTAGCTAAGGCACTTCCGCAGTTCGACAACATTAAGATTCTTGGCGTCTGTTTTCTGCGCCGCAATGCAGTTACTACCTGTTTCACGGGTCCATTGCTGGATAGTAACATAAGGGCGCCTGAGTAGCGTACACGTTTCGCTCATGGATAATCTGCTTGGCGTTTAACCCCACCCTATTCATGCACTATCTGGTTTTTTCTCCAGCTGTCTCAAGCGACATAATACTTTCTCGACAAGTTAACTCGCGAATTTGTGAATACTATTTTCGAGAAGCTAAACAACGGGTGTTGGGGGAGAGGCTGGGGATGGCAGCGTTTAACCTGCCTGTTTCTGCTCAACTTTTTTGATTGCGTACCATGCTACAAACACGGACAGGGCTGCCAGTGCGAAAATCACCGCCTCAAAGAGCACAAGCGAGCCGATTGCAAAGGGAACTAAGAAATCAACAAAGCCCATCGGCAACGCAATAAGGAATAGCTTTTTGTTTTTGTGCACCACTGCCATAACGCAGAGGTATCCCCACGCAATATGGATTAAAGCGGATGAAAATCGTTCCAGCAAACCCAAAGCCACCAGTCCAAGAGCTGTTGTGTTTGACGAGAAGAGCGCAGGAGCATTGGTGATTAGCTGGTTGTAAGTTAAATCTGCGATGGATCCTGTGCCAGATAGGATGAAGTAGTATGCCATAAGGTTGACAAGGCTAAGTGCACTTATTAATCCGACATTTTCCCAGAAAGCTAGGCCTGAACCATAAGCCTCAGCATCTCTGCGGTCCATTTTGCCCTTGTTGAATGCGTATTGAGCAATAACGTATGCCAAACCGACTTCTAGAATCATGGTTTGAACTCCATAGTATGCGCCCAACACGTAGGGGTTACCAAGTGCGTTAACTGCGTCAATGGTGGGGATTTGGATGGCATATTTGAGGGCGATGGCTGCACCATAAGCGATTAGAGTGTAAAGCCAGACATTGGCGTGGAAATGGCGTTTTCGGTGCCAGTAAGCCATGATTGCAACTGAGAAGGCGATGACGAGTATGGGTTGAAGCATAAAGAGCGGGTTAATGTTTTGCATAGAATCCGTTAGAGAGATTTAATCTTAAAAGATTTGGGGATAAATAAACCCGTCTAAGGCTTATTTCGTTGGTTGGGTGACTTTGGAGAGACCATGCTGAGTTTTATCCCAGTGAAACGGCTTAATGAACAACTGCAGGAATCCACGCCAAGCAGCAAAACTCATAAGCACCCAATAAAGTGGCATAATCAACGCGTAGGAAATGTAGCGATATTTTTTGAGTTTAACACAGGAAACTACGTAGATTGCTAGGTATGAGAGGTTACCTATAATTAAATTAAAAACGCTTAGAGGGATAAGGTAGCTTGGTATAAGCCAACTGAAGACAGGCAAAATAAGCGATACCGCCAGAATAACCCATAAAATAGGATTAATCAGTGGGATAAAAACGCCTGCTCCAAAGGTCAATAGTAGTTTAGCAAATTTTTTGGCGCCTAAATCTTTGTAAAGTTTGCGCGGACTACGCAAGTGAACAAGAAAAGTCTGCACATGACCCTTATACCAACGAGACCGTTGAACCACCCAAGCTTTAGGGGTTAGGGTGGCTTCCTCAAGGGTCGTGCTGTCAATCATTTCGGTTTTTAGTCTTCGACGCGCTAGTCGAATGCCTAAGTCGGCGTCTTCGGTTACATTGTAGGGGTCCCATCGACCTAATTCGTCAAGACCTTTTTTACGGAAGTGATTGCTGGTTCCGCCAAGGGGGATCGGTACGTCAAGTAAATCTAAACCTTGGAGGTAAAATTCGTACCAGTTGGCGTATTCGATACTAAACCATTTGCTTAGGGTCTTTTCGTCGGCGTTGTAGAAGTTTAGTTTTGATTGAAGGCAGACGACCTCGTCTGGAGAACGCATGAAAACTATGGCGGCTTTTTTTAGCTGGTCAGGGTCAGGGTTATCTTCGGCGTCGTAGATGACACATAACTCGCCTTTCGCACGCAGTAAACCATAGTTACAGGCGCGCGGTTTAGTTGTTATCTTTGCGCTCGGAATGATTATTGGATCAAAAAGTGCCAGAAATTCGAAATATTTTTCTTCAGGTATTTCGTCGACTTTTTTTGTGGGAAATCCGAACAGGCCTATGGCTTTGGCTTCGTTGATTGTTTCCTCGTCGAACTCTTCCATTAGAATTTTTATGTCCATTTTGCTTTTTGGATAATTGAGTTTGTACATGTTTCGCATGATTTGCGCTAACATATCAGCTTCTTGGAAAACAGGAATGAGGATCGTGTAAACAGGTAAGTCTTCGTCCTGCGTCGACTCCAACTCTGCTTTGTTGATGCGGGTTGGTGCCCTACCACCTTTAAATCCGCGAACAGAAATGTAGATTTTTATAGGGTTGACAAGGAAATACCCGATGCTTATGAATGCAAAGAGCGCCATTAAAGTAACTGCTGAGTTTACTATGGCTGCAACTGTTATGGCGGCGATAGTTGCTATTAGGAAGTATTTCTGGATAGGATAGAGCACGCGGTGAGCTGACTGGTCGGGGGAGCGGTTGAAAAGGTCAAGCATAGCGGTTTTTTTGTGGATTTTGTTATATATGTTATCTATTGCCCAATCGATGGCGTTGGTGGATGCAACGTGTAGGTTGATGTGGTATGTGCTGAAAAGATACTGAAGCGTCACTATGACACGGCGGTCTAGGGGGTTGTCGACGGCTAAATCCACCTTGGAACCGCTTATCTCTATGGGTATGACTTTGTATTTGCTAATTATGGGGTATGGGAGGATGGAGACGAGTTTGCTTTTTTGTTCTTGTTGGTAGAGGTCTTTGACTTCTTGTTGGCTGATGTAGGACATACCAAGTTTTGTGGCTAAGTCTTTGTAGAAGGCTTCGGGAAGGACGGTTTTGACTTTCCGCAGGGTGGGGATTGCATCTCCGACTGAAGACTTCTGGGCTCTCTACTGGTTTGGTGTCTATATTGTAGGTTTTTAGAAGTCCAATTAGGGCGGTTTTGTCGACGGTTTCTTTTATTGTTGCGCTAATGACTATGGCGTTTGCATAGTTTTCTGTCGGCTCGTTCATTGGACTCTTTTTCCCCTCAAAAGTTCACGTCTATAGTTTAGTATTACTCATTAAGCAATACACGATAAACCGAGCATAAAAAGAGTTACTAATTACAAATCAAAATTCAACCTACTGCTGAAGTCTCATAAGTAGTCGTCAGCCCAAACTTATGGTAGGGTATGAGCGATGGATAGCAGATAAATACGGGACTGCCTTAATCTGACAACACGAATGGTGAATTGCAGTGAAATATATACTAGTGGTTGGCGACGGCATGTCCGACTACCCTATAGCTGAGTTAGATAATAAAACGCCTCTCCAAGCAGCATCTAAACCCAACATGAACGCCATCGCAGCCAAAGGCAGAAGCGGCCTAATCAGAAACGTGCCCGACGAGTGCACACCTGGCTCCGACACAGCCATCTGCTCAGTTTTAGGCTACGACCCACGTATATACAACACTGGTCGCGGGCCCTTGGAAGTGCCGTCACGGGGGATAGATTTGGGTCCAAACGATTCGGCGTTCAGATGCAACCTCATCACTGAAGAAAAACAAGCCATTGCAGACTACTCCGCTGGGCACATCTCTACCGAGGAAGCCGCCGAACTCATAGCAGCCATAAAAAAAGTCTACCACCATAAAGGCAAAATCGAGTTCTACGTAGGTTTAGATTACCGCCATTTCCTTATTCTGCGAGATTTCCCTCATCCTGAAGAGATCCAGTGCGTGCCACCTCATGACGCGAGAGGTCTACCAATTTCGGATGTTTTACCAAAGGCAACTACGGAACGGGCGGAAAAAGATGCCAGAATGCTCCAAGACATGATTGTTGGTTCACGTGAGATTTTACGTGAGCACCCCGTCAACATTGCACGAGAAATGGAAGCAAAAAATCCTGGGAATCTGATTTGGTTTTGGGGAGGTGGTAAAAAACCATCTATGCCCACGATTAAAGAAAAGTACGGAGTAGAATCCGCTGTGATTTCCGCTGTTGACTTAGTTAAGGGCATTGGTTCCTACGCGGGTATGGAAATCATAACAGTCGAGGGCGCTACAGGGCTTTTTGATACTAACTATGAGGGCAAAGCTGACGCCGCCATAGAAGCGCTAAAAACCAAGGACTTGGTTTTTGTGCATGTGGAGGCGCCTGATGAGGCAGGGCATGTTGGCGACGTCAAGCTTAAAGTCAAAACAATCGAAGACCTTGATCGTCGCTGCATAGGCAGAATCATGGATGGCATGACTGAACCCTACGCAATTGCCGTGCTGCCAGATCACTCTACGCCCATCGAATTGCGCACGCACAGCCGCGATCCCGTGCCTTTCGCAATTTCGGCACCCGGTTTGAAGCCTGATGGAGTGGAAAAATATGATGAGATGTCAGCTAAGAAAGGCAGCTACGGCTTAGTTGAAAACAAATATCTCATTTCCCTACTTCTTTCAATCAAATAGCACACACTAAGAGCGTTAAGGACCATTTTTCTCTTAGGTTAGGTTTGGCCATAAAGTGTTCTTGTATAGATTTCTTGACTTAGCCCTTGTCAACGTTTCTTGACATACAGATGGAATCGGGTATGTGTATCTAATGTGAGCGGGTGTTTGCGGTAACTAATGTTGCGTGTGCCAAGCAGGAGAATAAGCTAACTGATTTTGTTTCAAACAAAAAATTAGAAGTAACCTCTAAACCCAAAGATTTAGAGGCAAACTAACCTTCAGAAACGGTTACTGCATTGCACATTGCGCTGGTGCAGTGTTATTTTTGGCGTCTATGTCTTTTATTCGACGTTGTATCACTGTTTGGATTTCTGGGTCTGCCTCTTCAGACTGAGCATTCACCAATAGTTTTTTGGCGGTTAGCAAGCTTCTTTCTCCGAATAGCTTGGCAAATTTGCTGCTACGTTTCTCCAAGATCCGGAAGTACCTTGGCAGCACGCAGACGAAGTTGAGAGGGTAATGTTTGCTTTTGTCTAGGTCAACTACTACAAGCTGAATTTGCTCAAGTCGAGGGCAGCTAATGTTTTTGATTGCGTATAGCTTTAGGTTCATTTTCCCCAGCTCCCATTTTCTTGGTCAAGCCCGAATCATTGCACAATGGTCACTTGGACTTGACTTATGTTCCCTTCGCGTTTAGCCCATATTAAACTTTTCCAGAATCCTACCCAAAAACCTCAGAAACCTCAGAATACAATAAGGACAACAAACAGGGGAGCAAGCGCCAAAAAGCCCGTAAAACGGATGCTAACATACAATAGAGCGTTACATACCTCAAATTAACTACCCCAAAGCTCAAGAAGGATCTGAATACATAGATTTCGAAGCATCGTTTCTTTAGCAAATTTTATACACCCAAACTCCATATTACAAAACGGAATCGGGCCATGGGTAACAGCAACGAAGAAGAAATCTACTCCATCATGTTCAAATCCCTGAAACACCCAGTGCGCCGCCGCATCCTACGCATGCTAAACGACAAACCCATGACTTTTATGGAAATCGTTGAGCAACTCGGAATATCCAGTAGCCACTTAACATACCACCTTGAAAGTCTCGGAGAACTGTTAACGAAAACAGAAATTGGGCAATACATGTTGTCGAGTTTTGGCAGAGCCACCGTGCAGGCCATGAAGGGTGTGCAGGAAGCGCCTGAATTGGAAAGGCGCCGCCCTAAAAAGCTGGCACGCAAATGGAAAGCCGCCTTTGCAGCGCTTATGATTATTGTGCTGTTGCTGTCAAGTTTTGGTTTCTACCAGTACAGTGAGATGGCAAGGATGGGTGAGGAACAGAGACGAGTCGAAGCGGAGAACCAACAGTTGCTTTCGTGGGGTATCGGCGCGGGCAAAATCGCCGACCTGCTGCGTGACGTAGTGCTGCTTGATACTAACCAGTACAAGATTTCACTCCTCAGCAACACGTTGGAGTATAGGGGCGACTTTGAGGTAGCCGAAGAGGTGCTCAGGTACTCGTTTGTAAGCCCATATGGCAATTTGGATGTTAGTTTGCGTTTCAGAGAGAACCATCTCAGCCGATACCAGCTTGTCGCAGCCCAATCCAGCCCTCAGTTAACAGAAAATCCACCCAGTGACACGTTAGAAGCCGCTAAAGCAGCCCTTGACAGATACATTGCCTACAGCAGAGACAAATATTTATCCGAAATGCTAAGCCTCCTTAACACGGTAAACGCCACCGACGGCGAACTCACAACCGTAACCGCA
This sequence comes from uncultured archaeon, assembly GCA_963810275.1. Classification (GTDB taxonomy): domain Archaea; phylum Thermoproteota; class Bathyarchaeia; order Bathyarchaeales; family Bathycorpusculaceae; genus Bathycorpusculum. The sequence continues at coordinate 60,848 of CAWENF010000004.1, read as the reverse complement.
GGAGACCTGAAACTGCAAATCACCTTGCAAGGCACTGCTGCAGAATTCCTATGGATGTACACCAAAGAAGATGTGGACTTCAACTCTAAAAGCCTCCGCATGACATTTGATGACAGCGTCTTATCGGCAGTAACTGACGGATACTTTCTGTTCACAGTAGCCAACACCGAAGCAAATGTCGAGCAAAACCAAGCCGTCCAAATCGCAAAAGACCACCTTAAAACCTTGATTTGGATACTTAACGGCACGGAAATCAGCGGCTTCACAGCAGCAGACACGGTTTCGGTTGAGATGCTGCCGCATCCGCGAGGGTACTCGGTGGCGCTTGTCCCATATTGGTATATTTTGATGAATTTGGAAACAAACTACACGGGCGGATTGAACATGGCAGCTGTGGGGGTTTGGGCAGATACAGGCCAAGTGGCGGATGTACAGCTGTTAAGCGGTTAATGTTGCGATATAACAGTTAATGGCGTCCTCGTCTACAAACGCTGCAAGCTTCATACCGCTTGTTTCGAGGATGTCCATGAATTTTGTCAGTTCGAACGCTTTTTTCAGGCCTGTCACTACAACTGGGCGCCCCACTGAGGAAACCCGCTTGAACTCACTCAATGTTTCTTCGGGTTTAGGCATATTCTGCAAAACAGTAAAAGCAAAAACTGCGCCGAAAAACTCAGCTCGGAATGGCAAATGATCAGCATCCGCCAAAATCACTTCGACATCGCCAAAGCCACGACTATGCATTTTGGCTTTTTTTAGAAGACCACGAGAAACGTCGACTCCAACCACCAACTGGGCTTGCCCCGCTACGTTACTGAAGAACAAGCCGCTGCCACACCCCACGTCCAGAACCGCCTTGCCTTTCGCATCTGCATGCTCCAAGGCTTTTTGGAATTTTCGTTTCTGCTCCGCCCCGTAGAGCTCATCGTAACCCTCCGATGTTGCGTCGTAACGTTCCATTACGCCCCGCTTCTGGATCCAAGCCGACAACTTGTTTACCTCAAGAAATCTTATGTACCCTCAATGCATCCTAAATAGGTGGCGCATCAATTTGGCGGTAAGCAACAAAGTTGCATGTTTAACACATCCCGAGTTAGCTGAAGCAGCAGTAAACATCGAAAAAACGATTGCGCAACGCAGAACACTGGTGGTTGCTGGCGAGTGCAGAGTGGTTTATGCTGGTCGGGCAAACTCGACGTTAGAGTATGGTGAACGGCTGCTAATTGTGAAATCTGATGGCAGCCTGCTTGTGCATCGCCCTGTAGGGTATGAACCGGTGAATTGGCAGCCCAGCGGCAGCGTGTTCCATGTAGAAATCAAAGATGGCACACTTGAAGTTCATGGGGTTCGCCAGAAGCCCCGCGAAAGCGTAAAAGTCACATTTAAAACCATCATTGGAGTAACCGCTCTAAATCTTCAAGACAGCGGCGAATTTACGTTGCACGCCAGTGAAGATGACATGCACAGGGCGATTCTGCTTAAGCCGTCGCTGCTTGAGGAAGGGTTTAAGCCGATTAGCTGGGAGAAGCATGTGGAACCCGGCTTCGTAGACATATACGGCGAAGATAAGAACGGCAAACTTGTAATCGTCGAGGTGAAGCGCAGAACTGCATCTAAAGAAGCAGCCCTCCAATTGGCAAAGTACATTGAGCCGATTAAAGCGAAAGCCACAAAGCCGGTTCGCGCAGTCCTCGTGGCGCCAGCGCTAGGTAAAGACGTGCAACGGATACTAGAACAGATGGGACTGGAGTTTAAAGCCTTAAACCCCAAAGAATGCGCAAAAGTACTGAAGAAAGCCGAAAACTCAAGATTGGAATCATTCTTCCATTTAAATTAACAAGAATACCAGTTATTTTGTATGTATCATCTTTGGATTGTATTAATCCCCGCTTCACTGCCAAGGAAACAAAAAAGACGGTGTAAAAGCATCGAGCAATGGAACCTTTCATAGGTCAAAAGAATTTCCAGCATATTTATGTATGGAATTTGAAAGAATAAACAGCTACAAGAAAACGATATATTAAAGGCTGAGAAAATTAGCAAGTCCCAAAGACTTGCTTAGTTTGTCTTTTCTTTTTAATCTTTTATTTCTCCGTTTTCTGGAGGAACAAGTACCGCTGCTGCAACTGTGGTGGTCCAAAGTCCATTCTTGTCGCCTGCAGCAGATTGGGTGGTGTTGTCGGTTTTTATGATTAAACCGGTGGTTTTGAAGATTTTTTTGCGTTCATCCCATGCTGTTTCGGGATCGAATTGAATGCCCATTGTAGTGGCTAACATTGTGGCTGCGAGGTCTTCAGCGTAGTCGCCTGCTGTTTCGTCGGTTTGTCCAAAGCTGTGGTGCTCAGACAGGTAGCCGTACTGGTTTTTGCCAGATGGAATAGCTACGCCGATAGAGGAAGCTACCAGACGGTGAGGTTCGTTAGTTGCGTTACGTGCAATGACCACAAAGGTGATTTCGCCTGGGTGAATCATTTCTAGTCCTTTTTCGCGGGTGACAAGTTTGCAGCCTGGAGGCACGATACTGGACACGCTGACTAGGTTACAATGCTGGATGCCTGCGTCGCGTAGTGCGAGTTCGAATGATTGGAGTTGTTCTTTGTGTTTACCAACACCTTTTGTGAAAAAGAAATATTTCGGTATCATTGCTGTGTCGGAAAATATGGATTGCAGTATTCATTTATTAGTGTTTTGTTTAGAAATCACACTCAAATTTGACGGTCTAGAAACGTTTTGTAGATACCAAAACATGGTAGATTAGGGTTGCGGGGCGGGTTACTCGTTACCTTAGCTTGGATTGTTCAGGGTAAGCGACAAAATCTCTGGGACCCAATCAAACATCGTATACATAGCCGTATCACATGTAAAGGGTTTGCCTGTTTGCTTCATCAATTCAGCTGTTGCAGTTATAAAGGTTACACCCCACCTTAATCTGGGGTTGCTAAGCCTAAAAGGTTCTTGAATTCCAAAACGTAAAATAACCAAACTGCAACAGCTATCATGGAGACCATAAAAGTGGCAGCGCGCCAAACTGTATTCAAAGATGAATCGAAACTGGACATAAACTACATTCCAGCAGAGCTGCCGCACCGCGAAAAAGAACAACGTCTTCTAATGGAGTTTTTCGGGTTCGTATTGCATTGTCCCGACCGTATGGCGCAACGAGTGATTTTGACGGGTGATGTTGGTACAGGCAAAACGGCGTTGGCGCAGCATTTCGGTGCAGATCTGACTTCGCAGTCTCGACGTAGAGGACAAAAATTTAATTATGTACATGTTAATTGTCGCGAATTTCGCGGCGCCCTGCAGCCCATTATGCATAGAGCGGTTTCTGTGTTTCGCCCAAACTTCCCTGCACGCGGATATGGTGCTGAAGAAATCATGGGCACTCTAATGCAAGTGCTTGATGAGGAAGAGGCAACGATGGTTCTTGCGCTGGACGAGTTTGACAGCCTAATCGAAAAAGAAGGCTCAGACGCGGTTTACAAGTTGACGAGGCTGTCAGAGATGCGGCAGGGCAAACCTCAGCGCCTCTCGTTCATTTTTATCATGCGCAACTTGGAGGCTATTAGGAAGCTTGACGAAAGCGCCCAAAGTACACTGCAAAGAAGTATCATCCGGTTGGAACGCTATGGCAAACCCCAGCTTATTGATATCCTAAACTGTCGCGTCGCTTTAGCGTTCGAGTTGGGCACAGTAGACGATGACGTGGTAGATTTGGTGGCTGAGTTGGCACACTCGGAGACGGGCAACGCACGCTTCGGCATCGAGTTGTTATGGCGAGCGGGTAAATACGCCGATGCAGCCGACTTATCGGCGGTGGCGGCTGAATGCGTCCGAAACGCAGTCTCAGCCATTGTCCCCACACTGCGTCGCAGCGAACTCGCCTCGTTGAGTTTCCACGAAAAACTATTCCTGCTCGCAATCGCACGGTACTTTAAAGAGAACCCTGAAGCCTACGTCAGCATTGGCGAAGCAGAGAAAGCTTATGGTGTAGTCTGCGAGGAATTTGAGGAGTCCACTAAAAGTCACACGCAAATCTGGAATTACGTACAGTATCTTGACAAACTCGGGGTTTTAAAAACTGAAGTAGGCGCTTCGGAGTCGCGAGGACGCACTAACCGCATTAGTTTACCCACGATTCCATCTGTGGAGTTGGAGCGGGAAATGGCGGCGAATCTGGAAAGAGAGAAAGGTGCTGGGCGTGGAGATTGAAGAGGTCTTCTCGTCTAAGCCCCGCATGAGAATTCTTAAGTTAATCTACACTTTGCAACAGCTAAACGTTTCAAAAATCGCTAGCAAAATAAATATGAACTACTCAGCAACCGCGGAGCACCTAAAAATTTTGGAAACCGAAGGGATACTGGAGGTGCGGGTGTACGGCCGCGTACATATGTACCGCTTCAGCGACTCAGCTAGGGCCAAAGCCGTGGTAGCGCTTATCGAGACGTGGGAAAACCCATGAATCATTTAGAACCTTCTTAGGGTCATTCCTGTTCGTGCGATTTGCTTCTTCAACAAGCTTATTAACTTTATGCCCACTCATGTGTGCAGCTTTCTCAACAGTCATTTTGCCTTTTTGTTTTCAAGGTTTCGAACCGAAACAGCCATTCTCCAAATGCTACTGTGGTCCGTAAGGGTATGCTGTTTACATAAAGCTATGTGACTGAAACTTTACAGAAACACAGCTTTAAAGTTCAACAATTTGGGCTACGTTTCTAGAGGTATCCAGCACTGCAACAGTGGATTTTCCAGTGAGGTACCCACAAAGTTCGCCAGGGTTCACTGTCAATGTTTTTCCTACTTGAGAAATGCCTTTGTTGTGGCTATGACCATGTACGACGGCGTTGAAAGTTCCTGCTTCGATTATAGTGTTTAAAAGTTCAGTTTCGTGTCCGTGCAGCAGAGCGATTTTGTAGCCTTCTACGTTTAGGGTTGTGAACCGTTCATGTAGCGTACAATTTTTGGTTTCGCTGAAGCGTTGTTTTAAAAATGCGTGGTCGCCATCGTTGTTTCCGAACACGCCGATTAAGGGGCAGTTGAGTTTGGCAAAGTGGGAAATTGTGAAGGGTGAGACGTAGTCGCCTGCGTGTAGTACCAAGTCTGTTTTGTAGATGTTTAGAATTTGGACTGCTCGGTCAATAAGGGGAAGGTTGTCGTGTGAGTCAGATACTGTGCCAATTAACATTTTTTCACCATTTATTATTACTAAAGGTTTTCTTCATAATATGAACAGGGAAAATCCATTATATATAGACACATTAAAAAATAGATCATGCTTTTGCTTAGCCATATTATATCTAATGAAAAATATATAAGTAATGTCCGTACGATTTGGCATATATCGGTGCACACAGGATTTGCTCGATACAAAACGTCACAGAAGAGATCAAGTAAGCATAATTGCCAAAATGCTTGAAATCTCAAAAAAAGGCGCCCTCAAAACTCAGATCATGTACCAAGCAAACCTAAGCTACACCCTACTAAACGGTTACCTCGATTTTCTTATAAAGAAAGAACTAATCACCCAAATAGTCATCCACGACAAAGAAATATACGAAATCACCCAAAAAGGCATGGATTACCTCCAAACCCATCGAGAACTCCTAAAACTCATAGGGAAAAACTCAGATAAGAAATCAAGCGTATTCTAATTTTCAGTTAAGCTACTAATTGCCAAAGGCAACTCTGAAAGCGTTTTGATTATTTTGTCAGGGACTGACTTTTCTATTTTCTGGGTTCGACGTTCAATGTAGATGGCGTGCATGCCGACTGCTTTAGGGCCTTCCACGTCAGCGTCCACAGTGTCACCTACAAAAACTGCCTCTGCCGCCTCAACACCCAAGGGTTCAAGAGCAGCTTGGAATATTCGGGGGTGGGGTTTGCGTTTGTTAACTGCCCCCGAAACCACAAGGACATCAAAGTAGCGGTAGATGCCGGCGACTTTTAGGAGTTTATCTACAGTTTCGGGGATGGCAAAGTTTGAGACTAAACCCAGCCGGAACTTGCCGCTAAGCACCTCGAGCGTGGCAGCTGCGTTCTCGTCTATTTTAACGTATTTGCTGAATTCATCGCCGAACTCGCAAGTCGCCGCAGCCACAACAGGGTCTTGGTCGTCATAGTTGTAGCCGAGTTTCTGTAGCGTTTTGGCGAAGCGGACGTTAAAGTGGGGTTCCTCAAGTTTGGCGTCCGCTTGGGCATAGAGCTTGTCTCGCTCCTCTATGTATACTGCTTGGAACCGCTCGTAAGCCACTGTCACACCATGGTTTTGTAGGTAGTGGTGGGCGCGTTGAAGAGCAGGCTGGTAAAATTCGTGGTCTTTCTCAATAAGCATAAGTGTATCGAACATGTCGAAGAGGACAACTTTGATGGACATGAAAGGTTCCTTAACAGTAAACGGGTTGAAACCTTAAAATCCTTATCGCACAAACCCAGCTATTTATCCCAGTATTCTCTTGTTCGCAAAAACTGAATCTTTGCCTTAAGCAAATCCAAATAGAACGTATCCTCGTCGGGATGCATCTTGCCCAGTATTCGCGACGCCGTCTCTGGACCCACGCCCTTAACCTGCATCGCACGAGCCGCCTGTTTGCCGTAACTTAAAAACAAATCCGCTTTGCGTCGTGCTTGGCTAAGCTCTTTTAGTTCTTCGGGTGTTAGCTCTTTAGCGTCCCGCCGTCGCTTCAAAGAATCCTGCAGGTGAGCGAGGTCTTGGCTGCGGTACAAAGGCGCCAAAAGTCCTGATCCGCAGTTCCCGCAGCAGGGTTCCTCGGGAAGGTCACGGATTTTCTGCGTTGTCGTCCATTCGCCGCACTTCATGCATAGCAGCTTGACTTCTCGAGCGTCTATAGCCATTTTAAGTTTGCCAATGTTGTCCACTATGACTTTTTCGGGCGCCTTGAGTTCGGTGACTTCACTGTAACGTGACAAAATGTGGTACGCTAATGGTGAGGGCTTCTCGAGGCTTAGGTAGGTGGAGACTTTGATTTTACCTGCTGATATGCCGTGTAGGACTTGTTTGGCTTTTTCAAGGTCAACTTTTTCCATGAGCGCCTCGCGGATGGTTTCGCGGTGAATAGGTGTGTTGTCGAAACGAGATTTGAGTTCGGCTTGGCGCTGGTAACTCATCGTTTTACCCCGTGGGAGGGCGCCGAAGCGTTCTGCCACAAACTTCATTTTGTACCCAAACGGGAATTTAGCGTCAAGATAGCGGTTGAAAGCGGCATCGAATAAATCGTCGGATAGGTTGAAGAGTGTTTCGGGTAGCTTGGCGAGTTCGTATTTGTTAAGTTTTTTGGGGGCTTCAATTAGGATGCGGTAGCCGTCTGTCCACCAACCGCTTATCAATTCCCGCTCAGAGAGCACTGCGTCGAAGACTCCGCCCAAGGCTTTGTTTACAAGTTCGCCAAAACAGGCGTGTACGACGAGATAGCGGTCATAGACTTCTAAAACAATGTGGTTTTGTGTGGGCAGAGGAGCACTGTTTTGGATTTGTTCGTGTATTTCAGCGATGGCGTTTTGCATGCTGGCTTTATCTGAACCTAACTCTTTAGACAATATCTCCGACGCTACTTCCATTGAGCCCGTCTGGTTTAGTGTGGCAGCGATTTTTTCTCTATCCTTACCGGTTTGTTGCGCCAAATCAAAAGACACAGGCAGTAGTTCGCCGTCCCAACCCGGAACCGACGCCAACGGATCCTCAGACGGCACCACATGAACAATGCCCACTTCCTCCTCGATCTGCACAATACGCCAAACCTTGCCCTTCATGATAAAACTCAATCCGATTCGGGCGTGGAGAGCCATGAATTCGTCTCCGAGAGTGCCGATTTTGCAATCAGATATGACGTTTATGACGGGGTAGCGGCGTTCATCTGGTATCATTGATAGGTTTTCATAGTAGTAGGGTCGGGTTTTTCTGGTTTTAGTCAAAACTGTCTCGTCTTCGTTTAATCTTATTTGGTTGAGGCTGTCTAAAAAGCGCAGTAGGTCCAAAAACTGGGTTTTGGAGAAGCGGCGGTAGAGGCTGCTTCTGCGCACGAGAGTGCCTATTTCCGCTACGGTTAGGGGGTCCCCGCTATCCATCAGGGTGCCAGCAATTTGATGCGCCAAAACATCCAACGCGCCAGTATGCATCCCAATGGGTTCCACCAGCCCCGCTTTAGCGTTCTTAACTGACGCCAACGCCTCAAGCATATCGTCAGGATACACCGTTACGATTACACCCTCTGACTCACGCCCAAGACTGTGTCCGCTTCGTCCAACCCGCTGAACAAGACTGCTAACTTGGCGGGGTGACATGTACTGCACCACCAAATCCACCTGCCCCACGTCGATACCCAGCTCCAGCGTACTCGTGCAGATGATGGCTTTTAGTTGCCCAGCTTTGAATTGGTCCTCGATTTGGATACGTTCCTCTTTTGAGATAGAGCCATGATGCACTGCAATATCCTCTCGTCCCAGCGTTGCCAGTTTGTGACCGAGTACTTCGGCGACCGTGCGGCTGTTAACGAAAATTAATGTGGAAACGTGCGAGTCAACAAGTTCGAGGATGCGGTGTATGCGTGCTGCTGCTTCGGGTGAAGCATCGAGTTTGGCGGCTAAATCGTAGTCTGCGTCTGTTGGCGTGGGGAACTCTACGGTGTAGCGGTAGCACTTCTCTGTTGAGACTTTGACGACGGCGATTCTGCGGCGGCTTCCAGCAAGGTAAGCGGCGATTTCTTTTGGGTTGCCGATTGTGGCTGAAAGTCCGATGCGCTGGAACTCACTCGCCGTTGCCATACGTAGCCGCTCCAGTCCCAGCGAGAGTTGTGCGCCTCGTTTGCTGCCAGCTAAGTCGTGAACTTCGTCCACAACCACCCATTGTACATTTTTGAGGTGTCGGCGCATTTGCTGTCCGGGAAGAATCGCTTGGAGGGTTTCAGGTGTAGTTACGAGGATTTGGGGTGGTTTTTTGGCTTGTAGGCGCCTGATTTTTTGTTCGGTGTCACCATGCCTGACCTCCACGCCGATGCTGAGTTGTTGTCCCCAGTGCATAAGCCGCCGTAGCATGTCGCGGTTTAGGGCGCGCAGCGGAGTGATGTAAAGGAGCTGAATACCGATGGGTTGGGGGCTTTCCGCTTTCTGTTCTACCAGTTTGGATAGAATTGGGAGTATTACGGCTTCGGTTTTTCCTGTGCCCGTTGGCGCAATCAGCAAGACGTTTTCACCGTTGAGGATATGTGGGAAGGCTTTGGTTTGGGGCAACGTGGGCGCTACTAGGCCCTGTTGGGCGGCTGCGTCCCGCACAGGTTTGGCGAGCAATGCGTAAACGTTTGGGGTTTGGGGTTGCATCAGTTACGGTATGGGTTTGGGGTGTGTTTTATCTTTTTAGTATTATAAACAGCAATTTCGCCTGCCTTCTGTTGTCCATTGCACATTCTTCCCCTTCCCTACTTATTGTAGTTAGTATGTTGGAAGCAGAGCCACCAGGTCACTACTATAAGAAAAAAAATATATGTTACTTTGAGAGTCCTATTTTGGTATTTCTGGTCATTAAACTTCCAGCTTCTTTAGTGATGTTTTTTGAAAAAAATCGAAGTTATCGTCATTCAAAAAGAGGCGCCGCTGATTGAAGAAACCCTAAAAGACCTTGGCTTACTCTACGTGCATACAAGCGTGGACGTTGAGGGGGAAGAATGCAGTAGCTACTCTGCGCTGGTTCCCGACGAATTAGCAGAAAAAACCTTGGATCATGTTACGCCAGCTGTTGATTTACGCCAGAAGAAAAACATGATAAGTCTGCTGGCTGTTGAGGGCGTAACTTCGAGTTTTATGGATAGACTCAAAGAAAAAGCCTCAAAGTCTCAGTCAGCGCCTAACCCCACTGAGAAGCTGGTTGAGAGCACTAACCGCTATACGCGGCTACGCGTGGATTTGGTGGCTATGACGGCGCTTGCAACACTTATCGCATTAGCTGGGCTACTGCTAAACAATGTGGTTATCATTATCGGCGGTATGCTCATACCCCCCATGCTTGGACCCGTCAACGCCATAGCTGTTAACGGGAATTTGGGCAAACCAAAAAAGCTTCTGACAAGCCAATTCACCGTGTTAGTGCTTATAGTTCTGGTTGTTGTGCTGTCCGCACTGGCGACGTTTGTGGCGCAGCAGTTCATTTCGGTTCCGATATCCAACGAGCAAATCGCAATACGCTCCCAAGTCAGTATACTGGATGTGTTCATTGCCTTAGTCATCGGCGTGTCGGCGGGGTTGGCTTTCCGCGTGGCGTTACCCGAGAATCTGCTGGGCGTTGTCATATCCGTGGCGCTGGTTCCCCCCGCAACCGTCGCAGGTATAGAACTCGCAAATCTTAACGAAATTGCATTTTTTGGTGCTTTAATTTTGACATTAGTTTACCTTTTCGGACTTGAGTTCGGCTGCACGCTTATGTTGCGCATCATGGGGGTGTCGCCAAGCGGCTACTACAAAAAAGGTGAAGCAAGACGCCGCTCCACCTACTCCATAATCCTTCTGGCAACTCTACTGGCGGCTCTGGCAATCATTGTGTATCTGGCGCCGCTAAGGGCTTAAGCTTTAAGCTGCCTTTTTATCTTTGGATTTTCTTTACCTTTCGAATAGCCTAACAAAAATAAAAAAGATGAATATAGCGAAGTTACCTTTTTGGTTCCTCAGTTTTCGGCTTCTTGCGAATTACAAAATTAAAGGCTAAAGCCGCAGCCACAGCTGCAACAACCACTATCCCAAGACCTATTGCCCAAAACGGTATTTCAGTAGAGGCATTTGATTTTACTTGTGTTCCTAATGCATAGATATAATGGTCCCAGGAAGTAATGTATACAACACCATTTGATACTGATGGCGAAGCACTTATGCTATGACCAGTTGTAAATATCCATATACTTTGTCCAGTTGTAGCGTTTAAGCAGTAAAGGTTACTGTCCCAGCCACCGACGTAGAGATAACTACCAACAACAGTTGGAGATGAATAAACGCCGTCATATGTTTCGTATTCCCAGACTTTCTCGCCAGTATCTGCGTTTAAACAGTAGACGTTTTTATCAGTGTTATCTTCTAACACGCCCGAGCCGACGTAGACATATCCATTAACTACAGCAGGTGAAGAATCTACCAATCCATTTTCTTGATAACTCCAAATTTTTTCTCCAGTTATAGCGTTTAAGCAATAGACATTATTGTCATGAGAACCGATGTAGACTTTGCCGTCGACAACTGCGGGAGAAGATTGTATAACGCTTCCTGTTGCGTAACTCCAGATTTTTTCCCCTGTATCTGCACTTAAGCAATACACGTTACTATCAGCTGAGCCAACATACACTTTACCGTCAACAACGGCGGGGGATGAGTCTACTAGGGCGCCTGTAGTGTAATTCCATAACTTAGAGCCGTTATCTGCATCAAAACAGTATACCTTTCCATCCCAAGAACCAATATAAACTCGACCGGTTGCTACTGCGGGCGAAGACTGAATGCTGTCATCGGTTCCATAGTACCATATTTGTTCACCTGTTTCTGCATCAAGACAGTAAACTGCACCATTATAGCAGCCAAAGTAAAGTTTACTATTATCAACCGCGATTGAGGAGCTTATAGCTGCTTGATATGACTGACTAAGGCTAATCTTCCATTCTTGAGTGCCATCAGCTGCATCTATACAATAGACAGAGCCAGCGTTTGTTCCGACATAAATTTTGCTATCAACGATTGCAACAGATGAACCTAATGGTATACCCATATCTAATTGCCAAAGCACATCGCTTGTTGTTGCAGGCGCCGTAGACGAAGCCCCAGTGTGATTGAGGTTGCCTCGAAACATAGGCCAATCATCGACTGAGTAACTTGATACGGCATCAATCTGCATGAAAATTGGAGATACAATAATAGCCAAACATAAGATACTTATTATTTGTTTTTTCATTTTTTTTACATCCTTTTCTAACGGTTAATGTTATGTAAATACTCAGACAGCTGCATTTTAGCGAATTACATTTTCTAATTTTGCTTTTGTCAGTCCACTCATTAGCTCCGGAGTTAATGCATCGATGGCATTGAATATTCGTTGGTCTACTATGGCATACATTCGTTTTGTTCCATCTTTTCGGCAGCTAACCACTCCAGCATCTTTGAGAATTTTTAGGTGCCTCGAAACGAGAGGCTGAACGAGACCCAGATGTGGCACTATTTCACAGACACATTTTTCGCCGTCTCGAAGGTAAGCGAGAATTTCGAGACGTATAGGGTCGGCCAAGGCGTGGTGGATGTTGGCTTTGAAGCGGCTTAGGTTTTGGGTTGTTAACGGCATGGTTTTCACATATATTTATAACAATATTTAAAAGTTGTTATGAATATTGTAGGTGTGTGAAAAACACATGACAGAAACACACTACCAAGGAATCCCCCGCAACCAAATCCCATGGGACCCCCAAATCGACGCCGCTAAATGCACCGCCTGCGGCAAATGCGTAGAGTTCTGCCACACCAAAGCCTTCCGAACCGAAGAACAAAACGGAAAAAAACGCACTGTAGTAAACCCCAACCGCTGCGTAGTATTCTGCCACGGGTGTGAAACCATCTGCCCCGCTGGCGCCATCACGCACCCCGATGAACAAGAAACGAAAGCATTAATCGACAAATTAAAGCCTAAAGCATAGGCATGAGCGTTGAGTAAAACCAAAATCCTCTTCATCTGCACTCACAACTCTGCCCGTTCTCAAATGGCAGAAGGTCTTCTGCGCCACGTTTTTGGCGACAAATACAACGTGTACAGCGCTGGGACCAGCCCCACGCAAATCAACCCCCTCGCCGTGACAGTTATGGCAGAAATAGGCATGGACATTTCGAAACAGTACTCCAAAAGCATCGATGAATTCGGAGAGACCGAAATTGATCTCGCCGTCTCCGTGTGTAAAAGCAGCGCTAAAACACTTTGTGCCCTGTGCAACTCGCCCATGACCGTAGGAAAACCCGCCATTATCACTTCGAGGCTGCATAAAACCAAAAATTACATCGTTCACGGCTTTGTTGATCCTTCAGAGGTGGAGGGCTCCGAAGAAGAAAAGCTCGCAGCTTTCCGAAAAGCAAGGGAAGAAATCAAAACGTGGATAACAAAGTATTTTGCTGAACCCACAACAATAAACCAAAAATAAATGCAAAAGACATTTAGCCAAGAGTACCTCGTACTGCATCCGCTTTTAGCCTAAGAAAATCTAAGGCATCCTTGTATTCAAGGCAGTCTGTACCGACTTTTTCAGGATTTTTCAAATAACAGTAACCATTCTTATAATTAATGCATGTTTTTTTGTCACAAAATATTTTTTCCAAACAAACCACTTTCCTCGAAGTCAAGAAACTGGATGTTTTTGAGCACCCATCCCATACCAGAAGAAAATTTTGACCACCACAGCTGTTAGCAATGCAGCGATAATTCTAGCCAAGACAGTCAAGGCCAGCCCATCCCAGCCAGTAACAACATTTGCTGTTGACATCTGAAAAATTCCAAAGAGCACAAATCCGCCGATGGTTGAAGCAACTACACTGGAGATTAAAACGCGTTTGAAGTTGTCGGAGCGGTGGTTTAGGGAGCCTGCCATGTAGCCAATTAGCATGGGGCTTAAGATGTAGGCTAACAGAACGGTGCCTGAACCTGGTATGCCGTGAAAGCTGTTTTGCCAGTAGAGTGCATAGAAAGTGCCCATGAGGAAACCGCTTGCTCCACCTGCCCACTGGTTCCACAAAAGCCCCAAAGATAGGGGAACGCCAACTATGACGACTAACTCGAGGAGTTCCATGGTTAACCCGATGGCTAAGCCGGGTTCGCCGCCGATTAGGGAGGGGATTTTTGAGATTAGCACGATTACGAAGACTACGATTATGGGGAGGATTACTCCTAAGATTAGGTCGTTTTTTGTCCAAGTTTTAGCCATTTAGTGAGCCTGCTTAAGCCTAAGCTGTTCATAAATATATTTAAAATTTATCATGTTATATTTTTTGAGAAGAAAAGAAACAAAAAAAGCGCTTAGTCTTCAGCGCCCAAACCAGAGGAGCCGGCATCCGCCTCGTTAGCAGAACCCTGTTTTTCGGCCGAAAGCAGCATGTCAATCAGTTTCTTCTGGTCCACCTCAGCCCGCGTGCGCCAATCCAAATACAGTTGCCCTTTGTCGTCTTGAGATAGGTAGCCGTTTCGGATGTAGCGGTCAAGGTTTAAGCCGACTTTCCAGTTAGCGATTTTCTCACTCAACAGCTTCTCGACGTCTTTTCTTGGCGCCTGACCCTTTTTAGCGACTATGTAGCTTATTGTGACTGCTAAGCCTGCGAGGTCATCAACTCGCCAGCCCATCAACTTGTCCTTTGTAGCCACGTCGCGTAGGGCGATAAAGAAACGGGCTGTATCTAGCTCTTCCATCGATGGCTTCTCGGGGGTTTTTTCCTCCTCAAAAACGGTTTTAACCTGCAAATCCATCGGTTTTAGGTAATCATCCAAGACGTCAAGCACCTTAGGGTAATCGCTGCCCAGCGCCTTGTGGAGTTCCCAGCCCTTCACGCCAGGTTTAGCGTGGCGCTTATAGAACAGCATCTGAGTGGCTTTTTTGATTTTGCCTGCATATACTCCTTTTTTGCGGGTACTCATGATTGTTTTCCTTCTCTCCAGTTCTGATAGTCCTCCACCGAGACCGCAATTGGGACGGAGGTTGACTGCACAGATAGGGCTTCGGTTCTGGGGGTTTCCAGTGGAATGATTGTGATAGTTTCTTCGAGTCTGTCAACTTCCAGCGTGGCATACCCATATGTTACTAGGAAAGCTGTGAGAAAAGCACGTTGAACCGTCTCCTCATACGTGGCAGCACCGATAAAATCCCAATACGCTATTTTTCCGCCGTGCTCAGCCGCTTTGTCTTTAAGTTGGCGCCAGTAGCAGTCAAGTTCCTCGCCGAATTCGCGTTCGCCCAACACCCGCTGCTTAACCAACTCATCGCGGCTAACTTGCCCCGCATCCACTGCGGAGACGTTGATGTCTTTCCAGCGGTTGCCCAAAGGCGGCAGTGCCTCCCAGTACAACAGACCCTGCGACAAAGCGTTTAGGGTGAGCTGCTCAGACTCCACCAGAGGTGTCCAAGCGGAGGCGAACACGTCAAGCATTCCTTGCTTGCTGGTCTGGCGAATCTTTCTCTTCCAGCAGAAAAGGGTCGGTGTAGAGTGAGGTAGAGCGGTGCTTAACCCATTCGCTCTGTATCTTCACTACAGACGCAAGGTGGTGGAGTGCTTCGGCGTCGAGTTTAAGCTCCTCAAGATGGTTCCAGTGAGGAAAATATTGTTGCACCACACCGATGATGTCGTCAACGTTTAGCGTGAAGGGATCAACTTGACGGGTTTCAATCGCAGTGCACATGTCGATGATAACTTGCAGGCGCTCTTTGCCCACACGCTTCTCATGCGATTCTTTTGACGTCATTAGTTGACCACCTCGCGCACTGCGGATTTGCCCTCCAAGTTCTGCACTGTTATGACGTTTGCGTCGCGTTGGGCAAATGTTATTTGGCTGGGCGTGATGACGACGTACTGCGAGGCAGCGTCTTTAATAATTGCTACAAGGACTTTGGCTATCATTTCCCGGTTTTTGGGGTCCATGTGGATGTCATATTCGTCCACTGCTCGGAAGGGACTACGCACATGCTGCTGTAAAGCAAGTAGAAAGCCCATGGTAGCGGTTGTACGTTCACCGCCACTCTGCGTGTAGGCGTCCAACGCGACTGGTTTGCTACCTTTGAAGCCAACATAGATTTCTAGCCCGGCAGTTTCGATGTCCTGAGGGTTCGACAGTAACACCTCGCCTGTGGCAAGGGTTTGGCTCATTATGCGCTGGTATTCCACATTCACACGGTCAATGAGGTTTTCCATAACACTGCGCCAAGCCACAAACCGAGTCTTCACTTCCTCAAGAGTCTTCTCGCGGTTCTCAGCCACCAACTGCGCCTTCTCCTTAAGCTCCAAATACAGTTTGGAGTATGACTCATATTGGCGCTCAATCTCCTCCGATACACCCTGCAACGCTTGAAGGTGGCCATCGGTTAAGCCCATTTCCTCCTGGATTTCAGAGGTGGATTTTAGCACTGCTATGCGTTCGCCCGATTCCTGTGCTTTTGCAACTGCAGCGGCAAGGTTGTCCTGCACCTCTTTTAGCTGTTTTTCGGTGTTTTCACGGTCTTTTACTGCTCGGTCGCGGCGGAAATTTAAAAGGGCAATGGTTACCCGTTTATCCAGTGAGTAAGCGGCAATTTTATCGGTGTTTGTTTCCAGCTTTTGGAGTTTGGACTGGTTATCCTGAATCTGTTCTGTTGTTGTCTTTATTTGCTTTTGAGATACCTCAAGCATTTCGCGCAGGCTATCAACCCGTAGCAGCTTAAACAGGCTGGTGTCAACGACTTTTTCAAGCATCTCGGCTTCGGATATCAACTGCTCCACGAGCGAAAACTGCGACTGGTTCTGAGCGATTCTTCTCTCCAAATCCAGCCGCTCATCAAACAAGCCCCGCATTTGGCTGCGAAGCGTCTTCTGCTGGGTCTGGTGCCCGTCCAACTCACCAATTAGGGATTGTCGTTCGTCCTCGATTTTAGCCAATGCAACCTGCGTCTTGTTATGGTTAGTCTGCAACGCCTTTACGATGGTTTCTCGTCGTTCCACCTCAGCCCATAATAATTCGCGGTCAAGAAAACGTCGTTTGAGTTGAAGCTGCTTTTTCTCCTGAAACTTCTCGTACTGCTCGCGCCAGTAGTTGAGTGTCTGCTCTGCCTGCTCAAGCAGTTTCCCAACAGATTCCTCCTGAGTGAGGATGCGAGTTAGTTTTGTTTTTGCTTGCACAACGTTCTCGCGGAAAGGCTCCAAACCCACGGCTTCTTCTACCATGTGAAGTTTGGTGACGTTACTTTGCACACTAAACTGTTCCACCATATTCTGGTGCATTATGATTAGCATATTGTTTGGGTCCACACCGAACTTGCCCAACAAGCGTTCCACGTCCTGTTTGCTGGCGACTTTGTTTTCGAGTTCAAACCAGTATTTGCCGTCTCTGCGCAAAAACCGTGTTAGGAAGAGATGGTCTTTGTTGTATTTTTGTTCAGGTCTTCTTGCACCCTGTTTTTGATTATCTAAAATGAGTGTGACGCGGGCTTGGTCTTGGCCCCATCGGATTAGGTCGCTAAGTTTGCGGCTGCGCTCGGTGCTGGTCTGCCCCAAACCCACCGATATGGCAAGTAGCAGACTAGATTTGCCTGCACCATTCGGTCCCCCAATTATGTTGACGCCCGATTTAAATGGCACGCGAGCGTACTCATAACTCATAAAGTTCTCGACAATAAGTTCCTGGATAAGCATGATTAATTATTTGCCTCTATTGTTAGAAAATAGTAGTGGATTAGTCTCTTATTTAACTAAAACGGAGAAAAATGGCGAAATCTCTCGCAATTTTTATCCCTTTCTTTTTTATTGCGAATTAGGGGTTTCTACTGTGCCTGAAAAAGTTAATTTATTGGGCGATTGCCTTAAAGAAAATTCTTTACTGATCAGCCTAATCCTAAATCATTCAACTGAACCAGTTGATTTCTAAATTGCGATTAAGTGCATATCGAACTCGAGGAGAATTTGCCGCATAGATTTAGGATATTTCAGATTAGCTAATAGATATACTACCATTTCTGGAATATCACTTTAATGCATAGGCAATTACTAGAGAAATATCGTCTTAGAGGGTGAATAGATGAAAGAAATAGGAATAGCTCTTACTGCACTTCTGGCGATTTCAGTAGTGATTGCGATTGTTGCACCTGTTCTTGCTGCTATGACACCAAGAGAAGCCCAAGTATTTGTCAAAGTTGTGGATTCAACAGGTAACCCTGTCAGAGATGCTGATGTTATGCTCTACGAGGGAACAAATCCGAAAGATGCTACCGCTAAAACTAGTTGGGTCAATACAAAAGATAATGGAACTGCTGTAATTTCACTAAATGAAGATACTACGTCTGGTAGTTGGAACTCTACGATGGAATTTACAATTATTGTAGCTACATCGTATGCCGACTTTTACTTATATGGCAACTCTTTCGATGTTCCCTTAAGTGCTAACATAGAAGTAACTTTACATGTATAGAGGCACGATGCTTTTTCCTTTTTTTAATGAATTTATTTTAATATTTTTATAGATGGTCAAATTGTTCGGTGACCAGTTGTCGTTGTGTCGAGGAGGAGTGCGTGGTACCCTTAAGGGGCCATCGCTACGGCGATCAAGACGTTTGACCGTCGTCTGAAAGGATTCGTAGCAGACAAAATACACTCTAATCTAAACAGTTAAACACAATTTTATAATCAGTCAAATGATCGTTAACATACAAATAATACTCTAATGTATATGCTGGAATTTCATACACAATGGTTCCATTCCAAGAACCACCCTTTGATAATGTAGTTGGAAGAAAATTGTAATTATTGTGTGATACCCGAGAACAACAATGATATTCTACATTATCTGCATTTAAGGACAAATCACTCAAACAACCTGAATAAAATTCGTTGTATCCATTGTTCTCTACAAAAAGGTCCACTTTCAAAAATGTATAACCAACTTTTGGTTCTATAATGTAGCTGCCTTCATACTGAGATACTTTTTCTGTCTGATAATTAATTACTATATTCCCATCATTTAATGGATTCACGAATTTGGAAGGCACTTCAAAATATATGAGCCCTGCTACTATGAAAATACCTATAAAAATACTTGCAAAAATAATCCAAATTACTGTCGCAGTTTTCATTTGAATTATCGACCTTTCAAGCTAATGTTAATAGCAGGTGTTTTTGTATTAAACTTTCCTCTTTTTCAAATGTGTCAGGTATAGATTTCATAAGACATTGCTGACAAAAGGTAAACAGACGGAAACAATACTGGATATTTGCTTCGTTTATGGAAAAAAAACATTATTTCAGGAGACTTTGTAAATCCAAAACCTACAGTGAAAAACTGGTCTTGAATGGCACATTTAATGATATTTATTAATCGAATAATTCAGATTTTCAGCTAAAAATAGGTGTTTGATACTGCGTCATATGTGTTTAATTATGTAAAAGAGTAAAATGAAAAAAAGCGACATCACCTGGCACGTGCTAAAACAGTAGAGAGCTAATTCACGGTTTAGGAAACAGGCTTGTTACTATGATATTGCGTTCAATGACGTTTCATCGCCTAGCCAAACCGACAGTGCGGCGTAGGCTTAGGTGATGCTTACGTTCTGAATGTCAAAGTACCTTTTTGCCAAAAAGCGCAAACGCTCGGCGTTCTTGCCGTTCTTACCTATCGCGACACCCTTGTCTTTAGGGTTAACAGTTATTACGGCCATCTTTTTACCGTCGGTGCGTTCGCTAACGCGGATTTCTCTGACTGCAGCAGGTTTAAGAGCGTTTTTCATGAATGTAGCTGGGTCCTCGCTGAACTCAATGATTTCATGTTTCTTGCCGGTCATGCGTTCAAGAGTGTGGATATTGCGTCCACCTTTACCTATCGCTACGCCGACTTGACCTTGGTTGACTATGAAGATGGCTCGTTCCTGTTCTTCGTCGATTATGCAGTCTTTGACGCTGGCTCCACTTATGCTTTCAAAGAGGGCTATGTAGCGCATTTCGTCGCAGGTAATCTTTATGCCAGATGTCAGTTTACTTTTCTCCTCCCTTTACCATTTTTATTGATCGATTACTTTGAGAATTTCAGAGTCCCCTGTTTCCCGTATACTCATAGCGGAGATGATGAAGAGTTTGCTACAGACTTCAGCGAGGTCAATTGAAGTGCCTTTGTATGTAATAACGGGGACTTTGGAGATTTCTCCATAGTACTCAACTTGTTCTTTTATGTCTTTTGGACAGTTTGAAGCTAAAACTATCATCTTAGCTTTGCCGGTTTTGGCGTTCTGCAATGCGGTGTTGGCTCCGAAGGATACCTTACCAGTTTTCACTGCTGACGCTAATGCTTTATCTATGTCTATCATTATTCTGTTTTTCCTCCATCTTTACTTTGACGTTCGAAAGTTGACATGTAGAGTTCTACTAAGCCTGTGCCGATTGGTATGGATTGCCCAACTATAACGTTTTCTGTTACTCCAGCTAAGGGATCACTTTCACCTTTCACTGCTGCTTCAACGATATTTGGAACCGTGATTTCGAATGCGGCGCGGGCAAGAACACTGGCTTTTTTGCCGCTGATGCCGTGGCGACCGATTTGCTGAACGTCTCCGGTGGTAGTCATCATGTCTGCAACAAGCATCACGTGACGGACGTCAACGTCTAAGCCTTGGTCTTCGAGCACACCTTTAGCTTCGTTAACCAGTGCGTTGCGGCTGGCTTCAACGCCCAATGTCTTGGCAATTTCGTGGATGTTGTTGGTGGTTGTGCGTGATGTATCGACGCCTTCAACTTCCAATACCTTTGCAAGGTTAGAACCGTCAGTACGGATAACCCATTCGCCGCTTTCCTCAGTAACCAAGACACGTTTGATGTCTGGAACACCTTTTACTTGGTAGCCTGGGATTTTAGTCATCATACGCTTAATTTGTTCGACTTTCTTGGGTTTGATTTCAACTGTTGTGTCGGTAATTGTAACTGTCGCGTTTTGCAGCTCGAGGCGTTCACGGAGTTCATCCATAGTTATGTTGCGGTCGTCCATCATTTGTTTACTGATTTCAATGATGATTTCTTCGCGGACGGGGTCTTCGTAGATTGCTGACGCAATGTTCTCGACACTGGTGTAGATAATATTGCGTGCTACTTCGACTGCGGCTTCTTTGCTTTTACCGTGATCTCCATTTAGGTAGATTGTTTGAATTGGGGTAGATGGAATTCTGCGGGCGTCCACAATTTCGATTAGTCGAGGCAAACCTAAGGTAACGTTTTGTTCTTTGACACCCGCATAGTGGAAAGTTCTAAGAGTCATCTGAGTGCCGGGCTCACCGATTGATTGAGCTGCGACGATACCGACTGCTTCGCCTGGCTCCATCAAAGCGCGTTTGTACTGCTGGGCAGTTATCGTAACGGCTTTCTCAACGCCTTTCTCGCTGAGTTTGTATTTTTGGAAGCCCTGTTTAAGCTGTGCTAGCAGAATTGGAGTAATTTGCCCTTCGACACTTTTGAGTTGCTTCTTGACAAAGTCAAATGAGGCTGGTTCGGCGCCTTTCTCTTCACCTAAACGAACTTGGTCAATGAGTCGTCTGACGTTGACTGCTTTGCCGTGATCGCTTTTAGCAGGGTCCACGCCGTCTTCGCCGTAGCGGAACTGGATAATGTCGCCTGCGCTGTCACGAACTGTGCTGTCGTATTCAAGCCTGATGTGTTCAAGTGCGTTGATGAGCCTGCGCTGCATGTAGCCGCTCTGCTGCGTACGGACCGCTGTGTCGACGAGACCTTCCCTGCCACCCATAGCGTGGAAGAAGAACTCTATTGCGTCCAAGCCTGTTTGGTAACTGTTGTAGACAAAACCTCTTGCTTTTGGGCGAGGATCGTTTGCAACAAAGTGTGGCAGAGCGCGTCCTGCGTATCCTCTTAAGATACGTTTGCCACGGACTGACTGCTGACCGACACAAGCCGCCATCTGGCCGATGTTTAGACTGCTGCCTCTTGCTCCTGTACGGGTCATGACGATGCCTGCGTTCTCTAAAGTAAAGTCGTCATCTGCAATCTTACCTGACTCGTCACGAGCGGTTGATAGCTCATGCATTACGTAAATCTCAAAGGATTCTTCCATGGTCTGACCGGGGAGTCGTGGCAGGGTACCGTTTCGGAAGTTTTCGATGTGCTCATCGATTTTCTTCTGAGTTCGTTCCATGGTTTTTGCCATACGGTTGCGAGCGCGGGGCGAGAGGACAAGTTGGTCATAGGTGTAGCTGAAGCCTCGTAACGAAATGAAGGTTTTGAGCATATGAGTAATGTTGTTTAGGAATTCTCTGCCTGCCTGTGTGCCGTAGTCTTTTATAATTCTGTGAAGCAAACTTTCTGACTGCTCTGAACCGATGCTGCGACGGTCAATAATGCCGCTGACGAGTTGGCCATTTCTGACGACCACATAGGCGTCGTGTTTGCATAGTTCTTCTTCGCATTTGTTGCATCCTTGGCAAATATTGGCTTTAAGGACGTAGTTCAAGGTTTCAGGGAGGAAGAGGCTAAAGATTTGTTTACCTGACCAAAGAGGTTCGGGATCTTTGATTTCGGGTTCAGGCAAATCACCTTGGTAGCTAGTGGTTGTTAGAATGCGATCAGCTTGTCCACGGGTAAGGTAGTTACCGCGTTTAGTGAAATAGTATGCTCCTGTAATGAAGTCTCTGATGGCGCCGATGATTGGACCGCCAAATCTAGGTGAGAGAATTTGGTCTTGCACCTGCATAAGCAGCAAAGACTCGGTTCGGGCTTCCTCACTTTGTGGGACGTGGAGGTTCATTTCGTCGCCGTCAAAGTCTGCGTTGTATGGTGGGCAGACGCAGAGGTGCATGCGGAAAGTCTTGTATGGCAGAACTCTAACGTAGTGGGCCATGATGGACATGCGGTGAAGTGAGGGCTGACGGTTGAAGATTGCGATGTCGCCGTTTTTGAGGTGGCGCTCAACTACGAAGCCGAGTTCGACTGCTTCAGCGATTTTTGTGCGGTCTACGACGAATTCGAGGCGAATACGTTTACCATCTGGGCGAATTATGTATAGCGCACCTGGGTAGGTTTCGGGTCCGTTGACGACGAGTTTTTTCATTTCCTCAAGGTTCCAAGCTGTGACTTTCTCTGGAACACTAAGGCGCATGGCTACGTCGCGGGGGACACCGACCTCGTTAATATCCAAGTTAGGGTCAGGTGAGATTACAGTGCGGGCGCTGAAGTCGACACGTTTGCCTGAAAGATTGCTTCTAAATCGGCCTTCCTTACCCTTTAAGCGTTGACTAATCGTTTTTAGCGCTCTGCCGCTTCTGTGGCGTGCAGGTGGAATACCTGAGGCCTCGTTGTTAAAATAGGTGGTAACGTGGTACTGGAGCAGCTCGGAGAGGTCTTGGATGATAAGCGTTGGGGCGCCTGCCTCCATGTTCTCCTTGAGACGCTGGTTAATGCGGATGATGTCAACCAGTTTGTGAGTTAAGTCGTCCTCACTACGGATACCTGATTCGAGAGTGATTGAGGGACGCACATATACTGGCGGAACAGGCAAAACCTGAAGAACCATCCACTCAGGCCGTGCGACTTTGGGGTTGAAGCCCAAAACTTCCAAGTCTTCATCGCTGATACGTTCAAGGCGTTCGCGAATCATGCTTGGTGTAAGCGGCTCAGAACCTGATTCGGTCTGTTCGATGAATTTAGTTGGCTTCTCAAACGTGATTTTGAATTGGGCTGCGGCGCAGTACGGACACTGTTTGGCTTTGATGTCAGTCATGATTTCTTTGTAAACTTCATCGGGAATTGCACCCAAAAGCTCGTTGTATCTTTCAATTTTTTGGCATGCTTTTTTGGCTTCTTCTTCTCTGAGAAGAATGCGTCCGCACGTCCGGCAGGTGGATTTGAGGAGGTCAAAGATGATTTTAGTGAATTCAATGTGTACGATTGGTACGGCTAGTTCGATATGACCGAAGTGTCCGGGGCAACGGATCGCGGTGTTGCCGCATGTTTTGCAACGTTGGCGGGGTTCAAGTGTGCCCAGTCTGCCGTCCATTAGGCCGGCAGTGATGGGTGCGCCGTCTTCGTCGTAAGTGTCTGGAGTTTGGATTTCTACGACAGATTGTTTTCTGAGGTCTTTGGGTGAGATTAAGCCGAACGAGATTTCATCTACTACTTTGTGGATTAATTCTTCCGTTTGTGCCATCTTAGGCTTTCTCCTTGAGTTTTAGTTTGGGGGTGATACATAGACTTTGAAGTTCCTGTAAGAGAAGCTTGAAAGCGTATGAGACGATTACTGGGGCAATCTTGGCTTTTTCGTCGCAGATTTTGCAGACGTAGCGGCGTTGCTTCATGTCAAAGTATGCGATTTGTCCGCAGTTCTCGCATATGTATAGTGTGTATTTGTCCGACTCCTCCAGCAATCTGTCGCGTAGTAGCATAGCTGCACCGTGTCCGATGAGGCAGTCGCGCTCCATTTCTCCGAATCTAAGACCACCGCCTCTGGCGCGGCCTTCAGTTGGCTGGCGTGTAAGCATCTGTACTTGACCACGAGCGCGGGCGTGAATCTTGTCTGCAACCATGTGGTGCAGTTTCTGGTAGTAAACTATACCTACGAAGACGTCGGCAACGAATTTCTCGCCTGATGTGCCGTTGTAGAATACTTCACTACCCGTGTGGCTGAATCCGAGTTTGACGAGGTTTTTGCGTACTTCGTCTGGTCCTTCGTTGCTAAATGGTGTGCCGTCAGCTGGTTTTCCCCGTGCTGCAGCTGCTTTGCCTGCAAGTGATTCGATGAACTGCCCGATGGTCATACGGCTAGGAATAGCGTGTGGATTGATGATTAGGTCTGGAACCATGCCTTCCTCTGTGAATGGAAGGTCTTCTTGTGGAACGATTAAGCCGATGACTCCTTTCTGTCCGTGACGTGAAGCGAATTTATCACCCAGTTCAGGGACACGTTGGTCTCTGACTCGGACTTTGACGAGTTGGCTACCTTCGCCTGATTCGGTGATAAATATGCCATCTACGGTCCCTGTTTCGCTGGGGCGCATGTCAACCGATGTGTCGCGCATGCTGGGACCTTTGACTTCAAATTCCTTGTATTCCTCAAGGAAACGGGGCGGGCTGATTCTGCCAATTAAGACATCTCCACCGACCACTTGACTTTCGAGGCTGATGATTCCGTCTGGTTCGAGTAGGCGGTAGTATTGTTCGCCTCTGTAGCCTCGGGTGCCTGCTTCGGGGACTGTGAATTTGTCTTTGAGTCCGCCGAAGTATTGTCGACATTCGGCTTCGTAGATTCGGTAGAATGTGCTGCGTGCTAGTCCGCGTTCAATTGAGGCTTTGTTGAATATGATAGCATCTTCCATATTGTAGCCTTCGAAGCTCAAGACTGCGACAACGCAGTTTTGACCTGTCGGGCGTTGTTTGTAGCCCATGACATCCATGTTTTCTGTTTGCACCAAGGGGACTTGTGGGTAGTGCAGGATGTGACTGCGGCTGTCGACACGATGGTGGAAGTTTGTGCCGTACACACCAAGGGCCTGTTTAGCCATTGCTGATTGGTATGAATTACGTGGTGACTGGTTGTGTTCGGGGTAGGGGATTGTTGAGGCGCAGATGCCAAGGATTGTGTATGTGGCGATTTCGGAGTGTGATGTTTGGGGTTTAATTTCGCCGTAGTCTAATGCGATGTAGGCGTTTTCCTCTTCTTCAGCGTCGAGGTACTCGACTAAGCCGTTTTTGATGACGTCTTCCCATGTCCATTCGCCTGAGCCGATTTTCTCGAAGTGCTTAGGTTGAAGTTTTGGTACGCCGTTTTCTACGATGATGAGTGGGCGTCTGACGCGTCCTTCGTCGCAGTTTGCGTGGACTTCCGCAGTTTCGGTTTGGTCGCGGCTAAAATAGGTTATGTTGACTTCTGTTGAGATTTCGTTTGCTCTGCGTTTCTGGCGGAAACTTTGCACCATTTCCTGTGGGTCGTTGCAGTAACCTATGATGTTTCCGTCGACGAATACTTTTGCGCCGTTAATGCGTAGTTCGTTGGTAGCTTCGTATGCTGGGACTGTGCCCATTTCGAAGAGCAACTGGCGGATGCGGTCAGGGTTTACTCCGACGGCGATTGATGCTGATAATGCTAGGTTTTTTACGAGACCACAGTTTGAGCCTTCAGGTGTCTCGTTGGGGCATAAGCGTCCCCAATGAGTTGGGTGTAAGTCTCTGGCTTCGAAGTTCGGCTGGCTTCTGGAAAGGGGGGACTGGAGCCTTCTGAGGTGGCTTAGGGTTGAGATGTAGTTTGTGCGGTCCAGTAGCTGGGTAATGCCGACTCTACCTCTGCCCCAGTTGCCTGTGGCGAGTGCATGCTGGAAACGCTCAGTTATTATTCCGGGTCGGACAGCGGCTGACACGGTGATTATTGGCCCTTTAACGCCTATTCGTTCAAGCTGGTACTTAATGTCGCGTGTCAAGTTACGGAAGGAAACACGGAAAAGGTCTGCAAGTAGGGGACCCCCGAGTCTTAGACGTTTATTTTTGAAGTGGTCTTTGTCGTCTGGTGTACGCCTGTCCATTTTAAGTTGGATGACTCGATATGCCATTTCTCCGAGGAAAATGGCTTTTTCACGGCGGTTTTTGTCGCTTCTGCCCAAGTGCGGCAAGAAGTTTTTGTCTAGAGCGGTTTCTGCTTTCTGGAGCCTGTATTCTTCAACTTGTCCGTGGGCAACACGGTTGCCGATGAAGAGAATAGCATCTTGGGGTGTGTCGACGCCGATGGCTTTTTCGAAGGATGCGCCGAGGTGGGCTTGGATGTCGCTGTCTAGGGATACGGCTTCGGCGATATCGATGTCTTTTTCCATGCTCAGAGCGCGCATGATGACGACGAACGGGATTTCTGTTGGGACTCCGGGCATAGTGACGTAGATTGCGTCGTCTGACTTGAGTTTGAGCTCGATTCTTGCTCTGAAGCCGACTGTTGTTGAGAAGATTTTAGCTTGATAAATTGGACTGGTGCCTTTATCGTCAATGTCGACGATAACACGGTTTGGTGCAAGGTCTTCCATAGCTACAATAACGCGTTCAGAGCCGTTGACGACGAAGTATCCGCCTTGATCATCTGGGTCTTCGCCGGCAGCGATGAGTTCCTCGCGGCTGAGTTGGCTGAGGAAACAAAGTTTGCTCTTCAGCATAACGGGTATGTTTCCGATGTATACTAGTTCAGTGTCTTGTTCGCGACCGTCAATGATGGGGGTCATTTCAAGCGCGATTGGTGCGGAGTACGCCAAGTTTCTTAGTCGTGCTTCCATAGGGTAGATTTCGTGTTTTGTACCGTCTACTTCGGTTGCATACGGACCGGTGATGCGGCTTTGTGGGTCAATGACCCATATTTGGCCGAGTTTAACTTTGTAGGGGCTTTCGGGCACTTCGATGGGGATTTCGTTAACTTCGTCGACAACTTCTTGAAGTCCATGGTCGATGAACTCGTTATAGCTGTCGAGATGCTGGCGGACTAATCCTTTTTCTGCAAAGAAGGTTTTAAGTAGATTGTGAACATCGTCTTTTGATATTTTTTGTGTATTTGTCAAGTTTTTAGTTCTCCCATAAATTTAGCCTGAAACTAAAATGAATACTGTGATTTTGATTTAGGGGGGTGTTTTTCAATCCTGCATTTCCTCCGATGCTGGGGTTGCCAACGTCGAAAAAGGGTTCTCCAAACTTTTCTAAGAGCACAAACAGATGCTGCACACCATACATATAAACGTTTTTATGGACTTTGAAGATGTAGACAAGGGCACTAAACATTTGTTTGAGTTTGTTGTCAAATAAAAACGTATTTAGCAATATAATGGAGTGAAAACTAGAAGAGGATTGGATAAGGTTTTGTCGCCAGAAAGAAGTCTGGGTTTGGGGCAGGGTGGTGTTTGGACTGACGTTTCAGCGGATGGCGCTGGAAGTTAGGTTTTTTGGGAACGCTTTGTTACACATCGGCTTAAGGCTTTTTGGATGCTGAAACTTTGATGCTTACAATTGAGTTAGCAGTCGCTTTGAGCTCTTCTTTGGAAACGTCCAATTTGTCAAGAGTTCCCTTGAAAGCATCTTCGCTAATTATATACTCAAGCGGATATGTCTTCTCTTCAAGCACTTCCACGTCACTAAACCCTGCGTCTGCGATGTACTTTAGATAGAGGTCTTTAAGTTCAGCGCCAGCAATGCACCCAGCGTATGCCTCAACGTTATTCTTGATTGCTACTGGCAGCGGCTTTAACAATACAATATCGGAAACCATCAATCGACCATCTGTGGCCAACACTCGGTAGGCCTCCTCGAAAATACGTTTCTTGTTTATGGAGAGGTTAATTACGCAGTTCGAGATTATGACGTCAACGGAGTTGTCGGCGGCAGGAAGGTTTTCAATTTCGCCCAAGCGAAATTCAACGTTTGTATATTTGCCTTTGGCGGCGTTTGCTCTGGCTTTATCGAGCATTTCAGGTGTCATGTCTACACCTATCACTTTGCCTTGCTCGCCAACTTTTTTTGCTGCCAAAAAGCAGTCGAAACCCGCACCAGAGCCTAAATCGAGGACTCTTTCACCCAGTTTGAGCGATACCACGGCAGTTGGGTTACCGCATCCTAGCCCTAAGTTGGCGCCTTCTGGAACTGAATTCATTTCTTCTTGGCTATAGCCTACAAGTTTGCTTACTTGTGCGCCTGTAGATGGGGCGGAGCAGCAGCTTATGCTTGAGGCACAACAGGAGCAGCTGGTTTTTGCTACTTTGGCGTATCGGTTTCTAACTATTTTTTTGATTTTTTTGTCTTTCATTAGGTTTTTTCCTCTTTCTGAGTTAAGGGTTTTAGGAGGGGTCTTAGTGTTTTGGTGACGGCGCCAACTAAGCGGTCTGCTTTTATGAGGGTGATGCAGCAGACTTCACCGTTTGTTTCGCAGGCTACTACTGCGAGTTTTTCGTTGGGTTTGATGTTGGCTTTTTCTCGCAGGTCTTTTGGTAAGACGATTTGACCTTTTTGGTCCATTGTAATTACTGAGTCTATTCTGCAAGTGTCGTCTCCACAACAAGACATTTCTGGGTCACAGTTGGGTATAAAGGACTGGAGCACAAATAAACTCTTCTGAATATTCAGAAAAATCAGATTAATAGTAAAATAGGGAGGCGCAAAAGACATTATTCAAAACAACCTAAAAACCAACCAAGCCTCAAACGATTTTAAATAGGACGACAACAACCGATTTGGTTGGAGAACACAGCTTTGCCGCAAAAAGTCCTCGTCACATCCGCATGGCCATACATCAACGCCATACCCCACCTAGGTAACCTAGTCGGCTCAGTACTATCCGCTGACGTAACCGCCCGCTACTACCGCCTCGCCGGCGCAGACACATTTATGGTCAGCGGTTCCGACACACACGGCACCCCCATGGAAGTCGCCGCCCTAAAAGAAGGTATAACCCCCAAAGCCTTAACAGAGCGTAACCACGCCCGCGTAGCCGACCTCTTCCAGCGATGGGATGCAAGCTTTGACAATTACACATCTACCGAGAGTCCAGTGCACAAGGAATTCGTGCAGAAAACCCTGCTTAAAATTGAACGTAACGGCTACATTTTCTCAGAGGAAACTCAGATGCTCTATTGCGAGCATGACCAACGCTTTTTGCCCGACCGCTACGTCGAAGGCAAATGCCCATTCTGCGGGTGCGAGAAGGCGCGGGGTGACCAGTGTGACAGCTGCGGCAAACTCCTCGAACCAACCAATCTCATTGAGCCTTACTGCACGATATGCAAAACCAAGCCCGTAGTGAAAAACACAAGGCATTGGTACATTGACTTATCAAAACTGGAGAAGCCGCTTATAGATTACATCGAGAATAATCCTCACCTGCCCTCCAACGTCAAATGTTTCAGTCTTAACTGGATTAAAGATGGCCTTAAACCCCGGGCGGTCACCCGAGACGTTGACTGGGGTATCCCTGCGCCCTTCGCTGGCGCTGAGGGCAAAACCGTCTACGTCTGGGTTGAGGCAGTCATGGGTTATATTTCCGCCACCATCGAGGAGGCGCAGCGGCTTGGGCAGCCAGAGAAATGGAAAGATTACTGGTTAAATAAAAACGCCACGACCTTGTATTTTGTGGGTAAAGACAACATTCCATTCCACACAATAATTCTCCCATCGCTACTATTGGCGTCGGGGGAAGGCTACAACTTGCCCACAAACGTCTCCGCCACCGAATTCCTCCAGTTCCGTGGACAAAAAGCCTCCAAAAGCAAAAAAGTCGGCATCTGGATAGACGAAGCACTCGAAATGTACCCAGTGGATTACTGGCGGTTCTTCCTAATCGCCACCAGACCAGAGAGCAAAGACACCAACTTTACGTGGGAAATGTTCCGAGAAAAAATCAACGCCGACCTAAACGACACCTTTGGCAACTTCATACACCGCACACTGTCGTTTATAAACAGCAAATTCGACGCCACCATCCCCCAACCAGTCAAAATGGAAGCCGACGACCAAGCCGTCTTAGACTGCATCAAAGTGCGGGTTGAAGAGTCTGCAAAACAAATCGAGGACGGCTGGCTTCAATCCGCAGCCAACACACTCATTGCGATTAGCCGCACTGGGAACCAGTACCTCAATACGAAGGAGCCTTGGAACCTCATGAAAACCGACAGGGAAAAAGCAGGCACTGTTTTCTACGTGGCGGCACAGGTTGTTAAAGCGATAGTGGTGGTTTCAGCGCCGTTTATGCCAAGGACAGCTCAGCAGCTTTGGGAGATGCTGAACTTAGAGGGCAATGTTGAGCAGCAGAAGTGGAGCGACGCACTGGTACCGGTTGAGGCAGGACACAAAATCCAAAAGCCCCAACCAATGTTCAAGAAAATTGATTTAGACGACAACCAACTTGATGAGCAACTCGCCAAGGTTCGAGAGAAACTCTGCAAGTGAGGAAAGCTGCGTTGCTGATTAGAGCTGACCTCCATGTTCACACGACCTACTCCAGCGACAGCATAATCACACCCAAAGACCTTGTTTTTTATTCTAAACGCCGAGGCTTAAACGCCGTAGCGGTCACAGACCACAACTATCTTGCGGGTGCATACAAAATCGCCCAAGAAACAGACTTTTTGATTATCCCCGGCATGGAGGTTTCCAGCGCAGACGGCCACATAGTCGCCCTAAACATCTCCGAACCCATCCCACGAGGCTTAAGCGCCTCCGAAACCGTAAAGCGTATTCACAAGGCAGGTGGAATCGCCATAGCATGCCACCCCTACGTTTACTTCAAAGGCTGTCTTCGCGAAAACGTCAGCAACGACTTTGACGCAATTGAAACCATAAACGCCCGAGCCTTTCCGTTCAAAAGAAGCGTTCGGAAAGCTGAGGAGGCGGCGCAGCGGTTTGGTTTGTCAAGGATCGGTGGAACCGATGCGCATTATGGTCCGCAAATTGGGTGCGGCTACACAGAAATTAACGCAGAAGAGCCAACCTTGGACGCCATCGCAAGAGCCATTGTTGAAGGAAAATGTTCTGCGCATGGTGGTGCTGTGCCGTATTTTTTGAATGCCCAGCAGCAGGTTCAGCGGTTTAGCCGTATGCTAAAAAAGTTTAGAAGCCGCAGTCTTTAAAGGCTAAACCGGAAACGCACCATGTCACGCAGTATTTTAGTGCTGTCGCGGTAGGGGTTGACTTTGGAGCCCTTGTTTTTCTCTGTCCAAACTACTGGGACTTCGGTGACGGGGTAGCCCAATTTCTTGCACAAGATTATCATTTCTGTGTCAAAAAAGTAGCCATCAGATTTCGACTTGTCCAAAACCGCTTTGGCTACGCTCCTTTTCATGATTTTGAAGCCGCACTGATGGTCACGTACGCCATCGAAAAAGAGGATACGCACAAACAAATTAAAAGTTAAGCTAAACAGCGTGCGAGTAGCGTGACGCTGTACCTGGGCACCTTTGACGTGGCGACTACCAATTGCCATGCCCCCCGTCTGCAAGACCACATCATAGAGTTTGGGCAAACAATCGAGGTCGGTGGCCAGATCGACATCCATAAAAGCAACAATTCTACCCTTGGCGGCATCAACGGCGTTTTTTATGGCTCTACCTTTGCCAAGGCGGTTAGGCGAATGCAAAAGCACCAGTGTCGGGTCAGTTTGGGCTAATTTGGCAACAATCCTGTCTGTGCCATCAGAGCTGCCGTCTTCGGAAACCACGATTTCGAAGCTGTCGCAGAACTGGCTGACATGTGCTTGGACTTGGCGGATGCACAGCTGTATCTGTGTAGCTTCGTTGTAGGCGGGCAGCAGAATCGAAAGCTCTTTCACCAGTGTTTGCCTCTCAAGCGGTATCCCAAGCCTAACTGGCTTTTTAGGGAAATATAGCTTATGCATAAATCACTTGCACAATGCTCTACCTAAACGCTCATGTGGGTTTTTCACAAACTCTAATATTTGGCCCAACCTCTATTTTTCACTTAAAAACGGGGATGCTCCTCATAGCTCAAACATGCATCAGGCAACTTTACAAATACGGCAATGGTTTTTTGCAGCGCCACAAAATCCGCCTATTGTTGCTTTTGTTCATGCTGGTTTTTGCGGTGGCTGCTAGCTACAGTTTGGGGTACATGTCGGTGCAGTGGGACGAAATGCCCCACCTTCAAGGCGCCAAGCTGCTAATTGAGGGGCACACTCAGTTCTACATAACCACCTACGGGTACTATCCGCCGCTGTTTGACTTACTCACCACGGGCGCTTTTGGTGTACTGGGTGTTTCAGAAATTGCGGGGCGCTCCATCGCTGTTTTGTTTGCCGTGCTCAGTATTTGGTTGGTGTTTGAATTCACTAAACGAGTTTACGGAGAAAAACACGCTCTAATCGCCGCTGTGCTGCTGAGTACGATGCCGGGTTTCTTCTGGCTGTCCCGCGTTACCATGCTTGAAACCATGCTCATATTTTTCTTTACGTTGGCGATGTTTGCGTTTTACAGTTGGCTTAACAATCAGGGCAGTAAAAGTGCGCTTCTGCTCAGCGGTTTGGCCTTGGGGATTGGGGTGCTGGCGAAGTACCAAATCATTGTTGCCGCCTTGGCGATGCTGCTTAGCATACTGTTTCTGGCAAGAAAACGACTAAAACTAAACCTCGCCAAATTCGCAGTAATAATCATAATCGTGGTGCTGGTGGTAGTCCCTTGGTTCGCAATTATCTATCACTACAACGGCACAACCAAATTCGAAACCATTCAGTACGTCATGAGCGAAGGCGGACAAGACCGACCAGCCTACAGCAACCGCTTCCAGCCCCTGCCTATCTACTACATTGTGGAAATGACATGGCCCTTTGAAAACATAGATGTCCACCCCATCACCCTGCCCATAATGATACTAGGCTTGTTTGGACTAGGCATGTTTGCATACCGCAGAAACAAAAATGACATCTTCCTCCTCACATGGTTCCTTGTTATCTTCGCATTTTTCACGTTCATACCCAACAGGCAGTGGCGCTACGTCACGCCGCTGTTCCCGATTCTTGCCATATCCGCCACTTGTTTTATTTGGTATCTATACGGCAAAGTTAAAGTGTGGCAACTTAAAGAACCCGAAATAAACGTGCGCAAATACAAGAAAGCCGCATCCGTCGCATTCATTTTGCTTATTGCAGGGGCCGTGGCTTATGCGAGTTACGAGTCGTATCAGATGACGGTTCGCGACCAAATTCATATCCCAGTGCAGGAAGCCACCGCGTACCTATCAGGACACCTTGACGCTAACCAGTCTGCGGTGCTTGTATGCAGCTTTAACCTACTCAGTCAAGACATGTTCCGCTTCTACCTTCCCGCCAACATGTCAAGCGACCAAGTTTGGCAGTACCCCTCCCTCGCAGTTGACGCCTTCAAACCTGATTTTAACATAACAGAATTTACAAACCTCTGTGTTGAACGTAACGTCAAATACATAATTATCTATGACTTTGGAGAAAACGCCGAATTCTTCAATACAACGCTAACTTACGAGCAGGTCCGGGAGATGATTTCCGAAACTGGGCGTTTTGGCGACCCAACTGACCAGCCGTTCTGGGGAGATTTCTACGGATGGATGGGTTATCGTATCTTCTTAGTTCGCTTTCTAGGCTAACTTAGCATTCGAGCATTTCAAAACCAGTTGCAGCATCTTTCTTGCGCATTGCAGAGGAGCCTTTAAGCTCAAAGATGGCGACTTCTCCAATTGTCCACACTTGCACACCCGCTCGGACGCAGCCCGTTACGGCGTTGGCTGGGGCGTCGTTTCTGCCAAAGCTCCCATGCATGTGAAGTTTATAGTTGCCCTGCTCATTTTGGAACAGCGTGCCTACGCCGAAGCCCTCATGCACACCTATAAGCTGGGTGAGTAGAATTTCCGGAGGCAATGCCTTGCCGTCTTTGGGTCCGACGACGAGTTTGCTGCCTGCCTCAGCGCCGCCCAAAAAGAAGCACATGGCGTTTTGAATTTGTTTTTCTTTGGCGAATTTCTCCACGGCTTCGTGGATTGTGTCGTTTTGGTGAAGTCTGAGTATGAAGATTCTGCCAAGAGATGTTTCGGTGTATTCCATGCTGATTCATCCGTTTATATAGACGGATTGTGGACTGCTATAAAAGAATTCAACCGATAAATCGCGAGTTATACTCTGGTTAAGTAGAGTGCTTCTTGGGCTTCTTTGCGTTTCAGCTCAGCCGCAGCCTCTTCGTCGTTAAGGGCTTTTTTAGCCAACTCTAAGCTGCTGTTTTGTGACATATCATCTGCTCCTATTAGAGAGCCAACAAAGTATCACAATTATCTAATAAACCTTATTGAATTACTCAAAAACACCAACAGATGCAAATACGCTTTTGTAAACAGCAACACAACCACAGCGCGGCTGAATTAAACGCTAACCCAGCTAATGTCTAAAGCGGTCGTTACGCCAAACGTCTGCGCTGTCGCTGTAGCCCCGCTTCTCCCAGAACCCCAGCTCCTTGTTTTTGGTGAATCGCAATTGCACAACCCAAAGGGCGCTTTTGTATGCGTACTTCTGCGGAACGATGAGGCGCATTGGGAAACCCCAGCCCGCCTCCAACACTTTGCCGTTCAATTTGTGCACAAGCAGCACGTCGTCGCCCGCCAACTCCTCAAGGTAGAGTGAAGTAATGTAGCCGTCGGCGCATTCAAACGTAACTGCCTTAGCATCGGGTTTTGGCTTAACAAGCTGCTCGATGTCAGTGATTTTGACGCCTGTCCAGCGGCAATCCAGCACACTCCAGCCTTCCACACAGTGAAAATCGCTAGTCGACTCAGTCTGGGGCAATGCAAGGAAGTCTTGCCAGTTCAACTTAACGGGGTTTTCGACTTCACCGTTTACCGTCAAAGTCCAAGTGGCAAGACTAAACTGAGGGTTAGATGCCGTGATGCCGGGGTGCTCCGTGCCCCAACGCAAAAGATGATCAGTTGCGTGTTGGTCTGGAGGCAACTTGTGCTTAGACAAAAAAGTTCACCAAATAATAGTTCCTGCTGGGAAAGAAAAACCTTCCCAATCTAGGCGGAGCCAAAAAAGCTCATCAATGATTTCTGTCGGGGTTCTTCTTTGTTAAAAGAGGAGACTTTGACGCCGACGCGACGGATTTCCATTGGCGACTCATAGAGGAATTTATCGAAAAGCATCCGCACGTTACGCA
The DNA here is from genome assembly GCA_963810275.1 of uncultured archaeon. Classification (GTDB taxonomy): domain Archaea; phylum Thermoproteota; class Bathyarchaeia; order Bathyarchaeales; family Bathycorpusculaceae; genus Bathycorpusculum. The sequence goes on along the minus strand of CAWENF010000004.1, from coordinate 25,488 downwards.
GAATTGTTTCTTTGTCTTTAGCAGGTTGCTCAAGCGTCACTGAACGGGTTTTGCTGGACAAATCCACGTGGACCATGTAAATCGACACTGTTTTGTAACTGTAACCTTTCTCCGCTACCTCGCGAAACACTATATCAGTTAGTTCCTCGCATTTCTGCATTATAAATTCCAAGTCGTGGGTGTCTTGCTTGAGCGTTCCGATTTTGCTAATAGATTCCGCCTCGCCGCTTTCCTGAACGGGCGAATTATCCACAGCGTTGGCAGCGTTATGGAAGTATAAGCCCAAAGCTTTGCCAAACACTTCGATTAGGACTTGGCAGTCGTGGCTTGCGAGGTCAGCGATGGTTTTTATGCCCATTTGCTCCATGCGTAAAGTGGTCTTCTTGCCCACCCCGAGCAGGCGGTTCACGGGCATCGGCGCCAAAAACTCCACTGATTCTTCAGGGCGCACGATGGTTAAGCCGTCGGGTTTTTGGCTGTCACAGGCAATTTTAGCCACAAGCTTGTTTGGGCCTACGCCTATGGTTAATGAGATGCCAACCTGCGCCTTCACGTCGGATTTGATTTTCTCCGCGTACACCCGTGCTTTCTCGTAGCTGCCTTCCACTTGCTCTGTCAGGTCCAAGTAGGCTTCGTCGATGCTGACTTGCTCTATTGAGGTGGCGTAGGTGCGGAAAATGTTCATGATGCGGTTGCTGATTTGCTCGTAGTATTCGTGGTCGACTTTGAAGAACACGGCGTCTGTGCCTTCCAGCCTGCGTTTCGCCATGAACAAAGGCAACCCAGATTTGACGCCGTACTCGCGGGCGATGTAGTTACTTGTTGAGACTGCACCGCTGTCCTCTGTCCTGCCCGAGTAGACGCCGACTACGATGGGTTTGTCTTTGATTGAGGGGTTTCGCAGCTCCTCGCACTGGGCAAAGAAGTAGTCGAAATCTGCTAGGAAGATTACTCGAGTCTGCGTTGTTTTGCCTCCTCCTGTTGTGGCATCATCCATGACCCGTCGCATGCCGCCGTGTTCAACTCCGCTAAATCTTCGCGGCATACGCTAAACCGCATCCCATGCGCCTCCACACAATCCCTCACCCCTTTGAGCAGCTTGAAACGGTAATCTTTGGGCAGAAGCACGTTGCCTGCTACCCGCGCACCTTTTGAGAAGTACAGAGGTTTGAGAACTTCCATCTCTTTGGGGAATGCTGCTGCAAGCCGTGCCCAGTTGTCGGGTTTGGCTTTGTAGGTGGATGCGGTTACATGCTTAACGCCTACCTCTGCCAACTCCGCTATGAGTTGCTGGGGGTGGTCGTTTATCCCGGGGATTAGGGGGTCGATTCGCACTGACACTGGTATGCCTGCCTTGTGGAGGTCGGCTGCGGCTCGGATACGTCGGCTCGGCGCTGGCGCGTTGGGTTCAAGAACGCTGGCGAGTTGGTATTCGAGTGAGGTTATCGTCAATGCCACCGTTGAGGGTACCTTTGTTAGCAGGTCGTCGTCACGGGTGACGAGGTCACTTTTGGTTATGATTTGAATTCTGCAATCGCAATCCGAGAGCACCTTAAGGCACCGGCGCATCAGACCCTCGGAGGCTTCAATGGTGGGGTAAGGGTCGGAGGAGTTGCAAAGCGAAATCGTTTCGCCCCTGAGTCTTGATGTTTCTCGTCGCAGGGCTTGTAGAAAGTCTTTTTTGGGGTGGCAGTCGCCGTGTTTTTTTACGTAGCTGGTGGCGTAGCAATAGAGGCAGCCATGGGTGCAGCCCGTATATGGGTTAAACGTCAGCTTTGCTGGGCATGTGCAGAGGCTGGAACGCCATGGGTCAAACCTGGATAGTAGCGGCACCAATTTTCACTGACAATAGTATGCAAAGCAAACAAACAAAAAGCATTCGCTTGGGCAAGTACAGTTTGCCAAAAATACTTTTGGGGTTTTTTGGGAAAAAATTAAGGAAAAAAGGGTTGTCAACTTGTGCCCCACCCACATAAAGGCAAAACAAGTTAAGCACACTTCAGAAAATGAACTTTGCAAGCTTTTTGCATAGAAAAAATGGTAGTCAAGAAATCTTGACAAGCAAAAAACATCTCAGCATGGTAAGTTCAGGTTTGTTTTTAGTTAGTCAAGGAAATTAGACCAACCCTTAGTCCAGAACCCTTGATAAAAACCGTTTTAACCGTAGAAAAACCATGGGTTCATGTGAGTGAATATGGCACTAAACCATTATGTACTAACTCATCGGCATCTAATTCGAATTCAAAAGAAAGGCAACCTTGTCTGCCCCATCTGTCACAAACCCATCTGTGAAGGACAACAAGTAGCAACCCGAAAATGCATCGCAATTCGGCATGAAGACTGCTACCAACGCAGTTTCCTTTGAACCCGCAATAATCCTTGATTTCTTCTTTTTCTCGCTTTTGTTAATCCAATACGAAAACTATTGCACAGCAATCGAAACCAATCATACCCTAAGCAAGGCTGGAACTAAAACCGCTTAAAGACAGCGTCCCATAAGGCACACCTATAAAAGGGTGAAAAACAATCATTGCCTATCTAAAGCGATCAAAATGACCGAACAACCAAACACACAAAGTCCACAAAAACTTTTAATCGATGACCCCGAAAATTTCCCCTTCCACGCTGCCTACCTTGTTTACGAGGAATCCTTTGACAAGGCACGTGACAACCAAGCAAAAGTTGAGCTAAACCAGAACATTATGGATTTAAACGAAGGCAAAATTGACACTGAAGTCTTCTACATGAATGTTTCGCGGTTCCGCCAGGTTGATGCTCCACGCCATGAGCGCTTCTCTATGCAGACTCAGCGTAAACGGGATTGGCGCAAAAAAGAGCAAAGGCAAGACCGCATAAAACGCCACAAGAAATAACAAAGTTATTTTTCTTCTCTTCTTTCAATAGAAAGTTTGAGTTCACCAAAGAAAGAAGTTCGCAACTTTCTGCTCAATAAAAAAGATCAGAGTATAAGACTGTTTTTACTGTTTAATCACGTTTAAATGTTATAAACGGAATGCTTAAACGAAGCAGTTTATCACAAACGTTATCCTGAATTCAAAGGGAACCATATTGAACACTCACTTCAAAACATTCGATATAGTTGTCATAGCAATCAGCGCAGCACTTTACGCTGCATTTGGAATATTAACTGCAGGATTCAATTTCTTAGGAGTCGGCTTTCTGCCCGCTGTAGTGATACCAGCCGTTTTCGCCGTGCTCTACGGCCCATGGGTCGGCGGACTAAGCGCGGCAATCGGCATCTTCATACGGGACATGGCTATCCACGGCATCCCCGCCTTAAGCCTATCTGCAGGGGTACCGGCAAACTTTATCGTGTTCTTTTTAATCGGCTACATAGCATGTAGAAACATCAGCCTAAAAAAAGCCCTAATAGGCGTAACAATCGCTGCAATTGGCTTACTTGTTCCAGCAATAGTTTTTCTCCCTGACTTCGTCGCTTTCACGGGGTTATCCTCTGAAGCATTTCTGCTAACTTTTGTATTAACAATCGTCTTAAGCCTTACAGTAATAGCAGCAGTATCCATCCGATACAAAGAATGGAGAAGTTACGCCATAGGCGCTGTACTCGGCCAACTTGTAGGCGCAGCTTTGCTCTCTGTAACTGTCTGGGCGGTCAGTCCATTCTTCCTTAACTACTTCGGAGCGCCTTTTGCAGCAATATACATTATCCCACTATTCGTTTGGACATTTGCCACAGAAGTCCCATTTGTGCTTCTTGCAGGACCACCAATTATAAAAGCATGTTACAGGGCGTTTCCTAGTTTAAGGAATAGCACCAGTCTGAATCCCCGAATAAGTGAAAAACTGTGATAAAAAGCGCAAAAGCATTTGCACCAGGAGCTATCTCCAGCTTTTTTCAAATCCACGACTCCAAAGCAGGCAATCCAATAGCAGACTTGAACAGGATGGGTTCAATCGGTGGCGGCTTCGGCCTCGAGAGAGGAGTTTACACTACTGTCACAGTCGAAGAAACAAAAAAGAACTCTGTTTCGGTATGGATTAACGGAAAAACAACTCAAGCTAAAACCACCAGGCACATCATAAAAACACTTCTCGATAAAACCGACGAAAATTACACTGTCAAAGTTGAGCACCAAATCGAGGTGCCCATTGGCATGGGTTTCGGAACCAGTGCAGGCGGCGCTCTAACAGCTGGGTTAGCGCTCAAAGAAGCCACAAATTTGCCGCTGACTTACAACCAAATTGGACAAGCTGCCCACGTTGCTGAAATACAGTGCCAAACAGGACTGGGCACAGTCAGCTCGCTAACTTCTGGAAGCGGTCTCATCCTCGTAACCAAACCCGGAGCACCCGGATTCTGCAAAACAGACCGCATCCCCATATCACCAAGCCTCGTAATGGTGATCGGCTACTGCCCCTCACTTATCCCAAAAAAACCCGTATTCACCTCACCCGAGAAAAAAGAAAAAATCAACTGTGAAGGCAAAAAAACTCTCGGAGCAATTTTGACTAAGCCTATTTTGGAGAATTTTTTAGCGCAGTGCAAACTGTTTTCGGAGAAGTCAGGATACTCCACAGAAAACGTCCGCAAACTCATAAAAGCCGCCGAGCAGGCAGGTGCGGTTGGTGCCGCTCAGAATATGATTGGCGAGGCAGTGCATGCTGTTGTACATGAGCAACATGCATACGGGGTGGAGGAAGCTTTTAAGCAGATACTGCCAAAAGAACAAGTGTTTAACAGCAGAATTGATTTCCAGGGCGCTAGACTGATAAAATGACGAGATTCAAAAAAGTGGCTGTCGGCGGAACTTTCGACCAACTGCATAGGGGACACAGAGCCCTCTTAGGAAAAGCTTTTGAAGTGGGAGAAAAAGTCGTCATCGGCTTAACTTCAGACGAGTTCGTGGCCCAAATGGGTAAACCTCACAAAACCGCCTCGTACAGTCAACGCAGGCGGGACCTAGAGGTTTACTTAAAAGATCAGCGCTTGGACCAAAGAGCAGAGATTGTCCCACTAAACGACCCGTTGGGGTTGATGATGACAAAAAACTTTGACGCATTAGTTGTTAGTGAAGAAACTGCACATGTGGGCGAGGCCATAAACCAAAAACGTCAACAGGCACAGGTTGCAAAGCTGAAAATAGTCACGGTCGCTTTGGTTCCAGCAGAGAATCACCGCCCGATTTCCACGACGCGGATTCGTAGAGGCGAAATCGACCGCAACGGACACCTTCTGGATAAACATGTGGCTTAGAGTATTTCACCCACCACGTTGATTGGTTTTGGGATAAGCGCCTCTAAATCTTCCAGCCGCTCTCTATCAATTGTCACTAACACTACGGTTGCCGGACCCGCCGTTTTAGCCGAATCCAACCCCGCTACATCCAATAGTTTTGCTTGCCTGCCGACGCCGTAAGCCATCATCTTTGCCTCGCTGGCGATGCCAAACCCCCCTACTGCTGCAATATCGTGGACGTATTTTCGCTGGGCGAGTTGGGAGATATTTTTTAGGTCAGCAATTTCGCCGTGTGCCTCCGCTGCAATTACTTCTTGGCCGACTTTGGGCCTACCAACTGCTACAATCAAGTCACCGGGCAAGGTTTTGCCGATGCGGAGTTCATCCTCGTTTGCTAAGCCCACCACGGTTAAACCTACACCGGTTTGGCATGTTTGGAAGTTGTCCTCGGTGTTTTCCAGCAACACCATGTTGGGGTCTAGACCTATGGTTCGGGCTTCGCGGCTGATGCCTTCAATTATCTGATTGCCTGTGGGTTCCTTCTCCACACCCAACGTTAATGAAAGTTGAACTGGGAAAGCACCCGTTGCCGCCACATCCATCAATGCAACCCGCGCCAGAAACTTGCCAAGTATTTTGCCGTCTACTTTGACTTGGTCAAGTTCTTTAGGACCAACTGCACCTGAGGAAGTAGAACCTGAAACAATGGCGTGGCCCGTAGGAAGTTTGATGATGGAAACATCGCCCCTACGCATGTATGAGAGTTGTGCTGGTTTGACTTGGAAGGCTATTGGTCGGAGTAGGCTACCGACGTTTTCTATTAAATGCAGATAGATGGTTAGGGCTTGGCGCATGACTTCGGAGCGGGTTAATTCATGTTTCTTGGCGAGTTTATCTACTTCCCATATGACTTTGTCGGGTAAACGGACGTTTATGATATCCAAAATTGTTCACTGTATTACATTTGTATTACGGGTCTGCTTTATGTTTTACCTAAAAAAGCTTTTGATAAAAAAAGAAGATTGGGGGTTGGTTTAGTAGAATTGGTTGAACCAAACATGGAAATGTGGCCAACCAAACCACAGAACCATCTGTGCCAGAAGGATGTTCGATTAGGAGCTTTTTCTGTTGGTACAGGAGTGAATGTAGCGATGTAGCGTCCTCAGAGTAGGTGGTGCCCTATGTTGGGGTTGGGTTTACTGAAGGTTGGGATGTCCGGGAGGATGTTTGGGTTTGGTCGGGTGTTGGCTGTGTGGTTGGCTTTTGAATTGGGGTTAGGATTGGGTGGTTTGTGTCGGAGTTATTGTTGGCATAGCGGTTGGTGCAGTTGTAGGTGTTGTAGGTGTAACCGTTGGGGCAGGTATCGCCGTAGCTTTCTCCTGAGGAGCAAGTGAAGGAGTAGCTGTTGGCGTTGGAATGTTTCTGGTGGCTCCATTGTATGCATTTATTTAGGCTTGTCCCATAGCGTTGGGGCTGTAATCGCTGCTTAGATGGGATTCGCCATTGTAAACGCCGCCAAAACCGCTGTCGGAAAGCCAGTAGTAGGCGCCTGCGCCGACGTTAAGGGTCACGTTGAACCAACTCGAGGTTTGTCCACCAAGTCAAGTCGTTTTGCTTGTTTGGCGAGATGGTTAGGCATGAGCCTTCCTCGTTAATGACAAGAGGTGCAGTGACTCCCATGCCGTTTATGGCTGTTTGAATCTGCGATTTCAGGGTTGCGTAATCTTTTGCCCAGTAGTCGCTTAGGTCGGTGGGCGCGTATTAGTAGAAGTATGTGGTGTAGACGAGGTTAGTTAGTTGAATAGCATTGTTGATGTCTGATGCCCAGCTTAGTGTTGCGCCGTAGCCGTTTGGTTGTCACCCCATTCTCCACTGCATCATGATGATGTTGTTTGAATCTGCATTGTTGCGAATTGCGTTGTACATGGTTTGTAAGTAAGTCATTTATCCTGCGGGGATGGGTTCGGTGTCATCGCCGTTCCAGCCTGGTTCGTTCCATGCTTCAAAGATTACGTTGGGGCAGTCTTTGAGATTAGTGGCCATGTCGGTCCAGAACCAGTTCCAGAATTCCATTTCGTTATTTCCGTACCCGTTATCGTTGAGGAATCTTTGAGGTTTACTGTCCCAGCTCATGCCTGGAAGACCTTGCCAGCTGAATGCGTGTGCAGAGCCAAGGTCGTTGTACCTTGTGCTGTCTCTCTAAAGGCAAGCACAGAAACCGTGCTGACCAAAAACAGCATGGTTAAGCACGCCACAATGGGTTTAGAGACTTTCTTTGTCTATAGCGTGTGTACTGATTTTCCAAGGATTTTGGTTTTCAATTTTTTTCTCTCTTCCTGAATTTGTTGTACCCTCTATTTTCTAGATCTATTAAATGAGTTTTTGAAAAGGACCATAAGCCAAGTTGTCAAGTCGATTGATGGTCATGCGAAGCCAAACAAGAAATACAGCCACTAAGCCGCCAAAACCCATCAAGCCCACGGAACTGAACCAACCCCCAACGTACCCTAAACCACGTGAAACGTTAATATGTGTTGAGTTGGCAGATTATTCTTCATGCCAAACCCCTCCAAATCTAAGCCTAAACAGAAACCCAAAGCCAAACGCCAACCTGAACCCGAGGTACCAGGCATCACAACTAAAAAAGGGTACTGGTTGATGCTTGCAGCTTGGTTTTAGGTGTTGCTTCGGCGGTGCTTGGGTTGACGTCGGGGCTGGATGCTGGGAAAACTGCGTTTTTGGTTTGGCGATTTTGGCTCCGATTGGCTGTATCGGATTTATCAGAGTTACTCCGTCGGCACTTTCGATTTCAAAGCGGCTGACATTCATTTTCATGGGTATCTCAATAATCGGGTTTGGCATCTGGGCGGCTATTATCTTGCTCGGCAACAGATACGGTTTAGGCGCTTTGGTGGAAGCTTGGGGCGATCAGTTCTTTGCTGTAACAACTCTTGTCATCTGCCTCTCGGTGGGTACATTAATCGGCGAGTTAATCGGTAGAAACAAAGAAGTGCAGATACGCCTCTTTCCAACCAATATGAAAGAGTAACAATTTTCTGTATTATTGTTTCATGTTTGTCCCAGAAGCTTTAAGAACTCAAACCCTCAGCATTTTCTAACGCAATGGATAGACCTTAATGAAATTCGGCATCATGACGCGCAACCCCGAAGCGTGGAGCAGTAGCCAAGTCCGCGATGCATTGACCAAACGAGACATCCCCTATGAGTGCTTCACTTTCCCTCGACTAGTCGCTAGGTTATCTTACAAACCCTACTTTAAAGTTGCAGAAACAAGCATACTAGACGACCTTGACGCCCTAATTATTCGCCCCATCGGACGCGGTTCAGCCTTGAGGAGTTGGTGTTCCGCATGGACATGCTCTACAAGATGGAGCGCAAAGGCTTCTACATGGTTAACCCGCCTACAGCGATTGAGCACTGCGTAGACAAATACGACATTCTTTCCCTGCTTGAAGACGTAGGCATCCCTGTCCCCCGCACGCTGGCAACGGAGAGCGTAAATGAAGCCCTCAAATATTTCCATGAACTCGGAGGCGACGTAGTTGTCAAACCAATCTTCGGCAGCGGGGCAAGGTGCAACAAGAGTAAACGACGTGGACGTAGCTGACACCATCTTCAAAGCCATCACGTTCCATCATGGCGTCATCTACATGCAGGAATATCGTCGAGCATGGCTTTAGTGATATCCGCGCCTTTGTGCTTGGAGACCAAGTCATTGCCTCAATGCGAAGGGTAGCCACATGTTGGAAAACAAACTACAGCAGAGGAGCACACCCAGCGCCAACAGAAATCAGCGACGAATACAAAGAGCTCGCGGTTAAAGCCTCAAAGGCAGTTAGATGTATAGTTGCAGGCGTAGATATCCTTGAAGGACCAAACGGTCCCTGCATTGTGGACGTGAACAGTCAGCCTGGCTGGAAGGGACTACAAGCAGTTTCCAAAGCTAATATCGCAGAAGAAATCGTCCAGTATATGCTAAATGACCTTAAGAAGTAGCCATCATTGCAGTGTATGGGTCGTCGGCTGCGGATGGAAAAGCCTATTTCGCTCCGCCTATAATGAGCAGGTTTTGTTTTTCTTTTTTGAATTCGCCGATGAAGTATGCAGTTAAACCGAGTTTTTCAAGCGTTTGAGCGACTTTGGTTTTTGCTTCGGGATTAACTGCACCAAGAATGGTGCCGGTGGAAGACATCGAAAGCAACTGCTCATCGCTGAGGCTGAAGTGATGCTGTAACGTCAACGCTTCTTGAGGGATAGGGATTTTTTCCCACTCCACTTTCAACCCCGACCCCGGATGCACCGCCAATTCGTTTAACGCTGATACAAAACCTCCTTCGGTTGCGTCATGCATTGCATGCACACCATTGATTTGCGTCAGTGTTTGTGCCTCCTTTACGCAGCTCTGCATAGCGACAAGACGTGAATATTCTGCAGTGTTTTGCCGCACCAAAAAGCTTTTATGCCAACTCAGGTGGGCAAGAGCGTAGTTTGTGATAGTTTCTATGCCAAGGGGCTTTAGTGCACAAAATCAGGTCTCCGGCCTTTGCGCCACCAGAAGTAATCAACCGCCCTTGCCTCAACAGTGCCGTAGACGGTGCAGACGCCCAACAAATCGTTTAGGCTGTCGTACATACCTGTGTGCCCGCGAACTATGGCGATGCCCAGCTCGTCTGCTGCGCTCGCAGGTTTGCGTCATCACTTTTTGGAAGCGGTCGGGTTCGGTGGGGGATGGACCTATCAGGGTGATTGTGCAGAATTCTGGTTTAGCGCCTGAAAGCGCCAAGTCGGATGCGGCGTAGTTAATGAGGAGCCAGCCGAACCAGTCTTCAGGGACGCCTGTGCAGGGGTCTGAGGCAACAACCAGATAATGTTCGCATGCGGTGAACCCCTAGTCATAGCCAATCATAGGCGGCACCAACACCCTCTCGTCGGATTTGATGCATTTGAGCATTTTCTGCAGGTCTTCAGCGGCGAGTTTACCCATTAAAGATAAGCCCTCAACGCTTTACTTGCCTGAAGCAGGAAGACTACGAATACGGTTATGATAAGTTCAGGCACCATGTAGCTTCCGTTGTAAACTGAGGAGTAAATGTAGGGGTCAATGTCTGGAGCATATATTGGCGCCCAGTTGACGCACCTGAAATGAAGCTCAGGACAAAACTTGCATACAGCTACTGCGGCGCCGAGACAGGGTATTTTCGGAAAAAACCAGCTAACCCCAAGACACCAAACGCCAACAGGTAATCCAACAACACTCTGCAATGGAGCAATGGCATAGGGCAAAATTATGAACTGGATGCATCCATAGAGCACCGCGAGTAACTCCGACTTTTGGGCCTCTTCGCAGCGCCAACCAAATGATTGGAACCATTGAAGCGAATGTGATTGAGCCACCTTGAGGCATTACATGATAAACAATTATAGCTTAATGTTGTGGCCAACGCGGTGAAGATTGCCATTTCAGCCAAGATTCTTGGGTTTCTAAAAGGGGGTTCAAAAAACTAGTTTAGTCGGTTGGGTTTATGGGTTTGATATTTTTTAGTTTGCACTTGGTTTTTTCCCTCCGCCAGTATTACCTGGTTCAGGTTCGCAGGGTCGACAGAAGGTACTGTCCTCTCAGCAGGGTCGTTTCCCAGCTCCCCAAGAACTGAAAAATAGAAAGGCAAATTTAAAGAATATAGGTTTTGCGCCCGAGCGCTTAAGTTCGGGAAGAGGCTTAACCAGTAGAACCAACAGTTCTGACGTGACCGAGGAAACCTTCATTTCTACGCCTAAATCCGAGAAAACAGCACCTGCAACGGCGGGGTAAGAGCGAGATGCCTCTGCGTTTCGCGTCACATAGAACAATTCAGTGGTGTCGCTTGCTGAGAGTTTGTAGCTAAACGTGTAGAAGTCTACTCCGTTATGGTAGGTTTGGGAGACACCTGCGAATAGACTGAGTGTGGTGTATTCGGAGTTGCCTGTGTCTTCAAAGAACTTGGATATGGCGGGGGCTTGCCAAGCTATAACGGCAACCGCCAACACAAGAACCACAATAATGGCGAATAAGATTTTTGGGGAAGGAAAAGCCGCTTTCTTTGTTCGGTTGCCTTGTTTTGTTGGTGAATATGCGGTCATTTGCTTCTCTGTAAACAATATTGGATTTGAAACCTAAAAATGTACGCGCCAGCCTACTGGGTGCCTCGGGGGCAACTGGAAGACAAGGAAAAAACGTTGGAAAGCAATCTACAACCTTTTGCGGTTCAACAGCAAAACCACACCAACACAACCACAATAATCACAATGGCTACATATGGCGAGGTAGAATACTGTAGAATCACCGTTTGAAGGGGTAGAATCCTCTCCAAAAATGTTGGTTTCAATAACGCTATATGAGTATCCTGAAGTTTCGGACTGAGTAGTTGTCTGTGACGAAGCCTCCAGAAGCATCCCTGAAGCCCTATCGTAAACGTAGGATAACTGGGTGCTGTAATCGGGCGTTTCAACCGAAACGGTAAGTGTATTCACCGAGCGCACCACGCCAAGGTATGTTCTGTCTTCAGTGGCGTTAACTGTGTAGGTGTTTTCGGGTGGAATAGCGTCACCTTGGTTTAGGTTGGCTGCGATGATAGGCCCTTGTGTTTCTGCGACGCCATCTCGTGTTCCAGCCGCGACATTCCAGACTGCAGATGTACCGTCACCGGGAACCGCAGAACCGTCTTTGTACTGCCCAGTCGAAAGCAAAGTTACGTCTTGACCTGAAACAGCCGTGACTTCGAACTGCTGGTAACTGATATCGTTGAATATCTCATTGCCTGCACCTTCGCCTGCAAAGTTTCCGTACTTGACGTAGTCACCAATCGACACGCCAGCGGTATAGGTTGCGGCGTAAACCGGTAAAGCCATCGCACTCATGAGCGTAAGTACAAAAAGCATGGGCAAAAGGGTTTTTCGCATAGAATCACATAGTATTTGTCGTCCGCGCTGTTTTTAGCAGTTACGCAACTCTTCTTGCGCCGAAGTGTGGACAATAGGTGGCAGATAGGGGAAACAGGGTTTTGCAGTAGCTGCACGGAACCATAACCACCTGAGGCGGCGGGGGTGTTGTTCTCTGCGGTTGACGCTCTTCTCTTGAGCCTCCGCAGCATCCACAGCCAAACATGTTTTTATTAATCTCCTTTTATGTTGAGTTTTGCTAGTTCCTGTTTTTGGGTAAGTTGTTCTATGAGGACGTCTCGGACCATGTCGCAGGCTTGGCTGATTTTTGGGCTTGCGACGCGGTAGTAGATGTTTGAACCTTCTTTTCGGGTTCGAACTATGTCTCGCTGCCTCATATGAGCGAGGTGTTGTGAAACGTTTGATTGGCTTGCGCCTGTTGCTTGGGTTAATTCGTTGACTGTTCTTTCACCCTCTTTTAGCAGGTGTAGTATTGCTAGGCGAAGGGGGTGCGCCATGGTTTTGGATACTTCTGCTTGTAAGTTGTATATGATCATGTCCATTTTTGGCATTTGAATCCCATATTCTAATCTTCTAATCCCCCATTTAAGTTTAAAGAAAAAAGGAAAAAGAGAAACGGCTGCTTAGTCCACTTCAAGCGCAGCTATGAAGACGCCGTGCCAGTTGTGGAACCATACTTGTCCGCTGTAGCCGTTGACGCTTAGCATGCCATAGGGTGTTGTGCCGTTGACGACTTCCATTGTGTAGTATCCGTAGAAGGTTACTATGTCGCCTGTGGTGGTTCCAGCTAAGTATGTGTCTAAGTATTGCTGCGCGGTTGTTTGGGCTTGGACTGCTGTTAGGGTCATTTCCGCTGTGGGAGTTCCAAAGATTCCGCTTAAGGCTCCACTTCTCATCATGCCGTATTTAGTGTTCCACATCATGTTGGGGCCCATTTCTGGGTAGATGCTGCCGGTGTATTTGTTGATGAGGAGTTCGAAGGCTCCGTTACCTGTGCCTTGCTCGTCAACTTGAACGTAGAAGTTGTATTGGTATTCTTCTACGTGAGCTACTGTTAGGTCGGGGTTGTTCATGGATGCAATATAGTTTTGTGCGATTGTTTCTGCAGTTGTTATGGTGATTTGTTCACTGTTGTAGATATTGGGTGCGGCGTAGTTGTAGCCGTGGTTCCAGCCGTATCCTCCCATGCATCCACCGAACTGGAAGGGGTAAACTGGTTGATAGTAGGATGTTTGAGGTACAGCGCCGTTGGGGTCGGTGTTGTATCCATAGTAGCCGCCCATCATTCCGCCTCTGCCTACATAGCCGCCATAGCCTGTTACGGGGTTGTAGCCGTGGCCGAAGGGACCCATTGCTGCTGCGGTTGAAACGAGCAGGGCTGCTGTAACCACTGATATGGTTGCGAGGGTGATTATTTTCCGACTTTTCATTTTTTTAACCTCACTTTTTTGTGTATGTATATACTACTCGTGGAGTGATATGTTAGTTGGGTGAAACGATTGTGAAACAGTTGTTTACTGTTTTAATCTCCACTCAGACACATCATAATATACTAATATATTCATGGTTGCTTATAGGAGTTGCCCAAAAAAACATAAAAATAAAAATACAAGCCAAAAACTCCAAAAACCCCACTCACCAATATTCCAAGTCAGGATAACGTTTTTAGGTTCTATCATAGTCTTGCTAAAAGCAAACATATACCAAGGATATTGATTTGCATGCAGCCTATGCCAAAAGACTACAAGTTCACCGAAATCGAAGCAAAATGGCAAGCCAAATGGGAAGAAATGGGCATCTACCACTATGATTGGAAAGATAAAACCCGCCAGGCGTTTAGCATCGACACTCCACCGCCTTACCCGTCGGGCGAGCTCCACATGGGCAACGTCTTGAACTGGACGTACTTTGACATGGTTGCCCGCTTCAAACGCATGCAAGGCTACAACGTGCTATTCCCGCAGGGATGGGATTGCCACGGCTTAGGCATAGAAATCCAAGTGGAGAAAGCAAACAACATACGGAAACGCGACTTGCCCCCTGACCAGTTTCGCGGCATGTGCATGGCTCTTGTTGACAAGTACATTGGCATGATGAAAGAAGGCATTCTCAAGTTAGGCGCATCGATTGACTGGAATACCGAGTACAAGACCATGGACCCTGACTACTGGCGACGCACGCAGCTTAGCTTTATAGAACTCTACGAGAGGGGCTTCATGTATCAGGGTACGCACCCTGTTAACTGGTGTACCAGAGACGAAACTGCCATAGCCGACGCTGAGGTGGACCACATCAAAAAAGAGGGCTTTCTTCACTACATCAAATTCTATCTTGCAGGCAGCGAAGAGTACCTTCTAATCGCCACTTCGCGCCCCGAGTTCATTCCCGCCTGTGTCGCTGTCCAGGTCAACCCCAAGGATGAGCGTTACGGCAAATATGTGGGCAGAAAAATCAATGTGCCACTGATGAACCGTGAAGTCACAATTTTAGCCGACGAACACGTCGACCCATCTTTCGGGACGGGTGTGATGCAGATTTGTACTTACGGCGACAAAGAAGACGTGAAAACCGTCATAAAACACAAGCTACCCGTGATTCGGCTCATAACTCAGAATGGGCAAATCAGCGATGCAGGCAACTGCAAGTATGCTGGGCTCTATGTTAACAAAGCCCGAGCAGCCATAGTTGAAGACCTCCAAGCAGCTGGGTTGTTGGAGAAGAGCGAGAAGATCCAGCATGAAGTCGGCGTTTGCGACCGCTGCAAAGCTCCCGTGGAAATTTTGGAAGTTAAGCAGTGGTTTATGAAAACCATGGAGTTAACCGACAAAGTGGAGAAGAACGCCAACGCAATTCTTTGGTATCCGGATTACATGAAGAATCGTCTGATTGATTGGGCAAAAGCTCTGGACTGGGACTGGGTCATCAGCAGACAAAGATTATTCGCCACGCCGATTCCGGTGTGGTACTGCAAAGGCTGTGGTCACCTAATCGTTTCGAAACCCGAATGGGTCCCCATAGACCCCAAACTCGAAGCTCCACGCATAGATGCATGTCCGGACTGCGGCGGCAAAACCTTCCAGCCCGAACAAGACGTCATGGACACGTGGATGGACAGCTCAATCACCTGCGCCGTGCACGCTGGCTGGCCCGATCGATCGGACTGGAAGCACCTGTTCCCTGCAAGCGTGCACCCCAGCGGCACAGATATTATCCGCACTTGGGCGTACTACTTGATGGTGCGCCACCTAGCCTTGTTTGATGAGCGACCGTTTGATAGCGTCTTAATCAACGGCATGGTGCTTGGTGCAGACGGACGCAAAATGAGCAAGTCCCTGAAAAATTATGCTGCGGCGCCTGAAACTTTGGACAAATACGGTGCAGATGCGGTGCGACAGTGGGCCGCGGGTGGCGGAGCAACCGGCTCAGACATTCCTTACAGAGTACAGGATGTGGAATATGGCAGACGTTTCCTCGTCAAACTCTGGAACGCCTCAGGATTCGCATCTAACCTTCTGGCTAACTACAACCCCAAGACGTCAGCAGAACCCGACTACCAACTCCTCGACCGCTGGATACTTAGCAAAACCGAGAACATAACCAAAAAAGTAACCGACTCCTACGAGCGATGCCAATTCAACATCGCAATAGAAGACATCCGCAATTTCACCTGGCACGTACTCTGCGACTACTACCTCGAAGCCATAAAAGACCGCCTCTACCGCTCCGAAGCATACGGACAAACCAACACCGCCGCAGCACAAAAAACGCTCTACGAAGTACTCTACCGCATGCTCCAACTCTTGGCACCTGTGATGCCGCACATGACTGAGGAGATTTATCAGTATATGTACAAATATGACAAGGGTTTTGAGAGTATTCAGGTGTCGGAGTGGCCCAAATTTAACGCTTCACTTGTGGATGAGGCGGCGGAGAGGGACGGTGACTTGGTTACGGCGGTTATGAGTGAAATCCGACGGGATAAAGCGGAAAAAAAGAAGCCACTAAACGCTCCCATCAGGAACCTCACGGTGACATGCAAAGAGAACGCAACTGCGGAGGCAATCCAAACTTCTGAAGCAGACATCAAATCTACCCTGAAAATCGAAGCTATGACCATCCAAATCGGCGCTGGTGAGGGCAGACAAGTAGCCCAATACGAAGTCATTATAAAACCCGAATACTGAGTGAAATTTTATGGTAAAAAAAGTTGGTTTAATTGGCTGCGGCGCCATTGGCACCGTTTTGGCAGAGGCGTTCGAACGAAAAGTGGTAGTCTGTGATGAACTCGTAGTTTTTGACACTGACGCCGCCAGAGCACAGAAATTAAAAAAACAACTAAGCTTCCGGGTTAAAATCGCAAGCAACATAGACGAGTTAATTGCTTCAAAACCCAAAGTGATTGTGGAAGCCGCCGGGCAGCAGGCAGTCTGTGACTATTACGAAAAACTTGTTGCGTCAAAAGCAGAAAAAATCATAATGAGCACAGGCGCATTGCTCCTCTTAAACGCGGAAGACCCAAAAGTTCATTTTCCAGCAGGAGCTATCGGAGGCTTAGACGCCATCTCCGCAGCAGCCCACGCAGGGATAGAAGAAGTCACATTGACCAGCCGCAAAAACCCCAAAGCATTCAACAACTCTAACACAGAAGAAGAAACCATTTATGAAGGAACCGCAAAGGAAGCCGCAAGACAATTTCCCCGCGAAATGAATGTAGCAGCCACTCTGGCGTTAACAGTTAAACCAGTCCAAGTGAAAGTCAAAATAATCAGCGACCCCGCAGTTACGCGCAACACTCATGAAATCAACGTGAAGTGGCGCTATGGCGAAATGAAACTGCAATTTGCAAACCAACCCCACCCAGACAACCCACATACTAGTGCCTTGGCTGCTTGGGCGGCGATTAGGTTGCTACAACAACTTTTGGCAAAAACCGACTGTTAGTCTTCCCAAATTTTTTATTTTTTAATTAAAGGTGGGTCAACTATTTTGTGGACGCTTAAGATTAATTGTTGATAAGAGAAATTTTGGTGGTTTATGAGTGTTTTTTAGCTTTATTGAGAAGTTCAAAATCTTTGTCTTTTCTTAGGTAGGCGATGCAGTATTCGATTGCGTGGCTCATTGACGCGAAAGTGCGTTCTTCAGAATCTACTTCAGTTTTGAGCCAGTCATAGAGTCCTTGGTCGATGCTGATTGCTATTTTCTTCTTTTTCATTAGCAGTCAGTTTAACATATCGCTAAAGATGACACTTAAATGTTTATGCTACTAGGTAGCATGTTATCTGACAAAAGTTAAATAATTCATACCACGTACATGGAATGTCATACTTAGTAATACCCATGACTAAGCGTTAACAAAAAAAGTTGGGAAAAAAATGAGTGAAAGAACACAAAAAAATAGTTCATACCTAAACGGGAAATCAACCGTAGGAACAAACACGCGAGTCAAAGACACAAGCACTCTAAGCGGCATGTGCCCAATCTGCATACACGATTGCCCAGTACTCTGCGAAATCAGCCTATCCGCATTCAGAGGCAGAGAAGCCCTCTACCCAGAACCAGAACAATTCGGAACAAGCACCGCAGGAGCCCTCAAAGACTTCGGGTTAGACTGGTCCCATTTCAACATACAAGCAGGCCTCTTAGAAGCCCAAGGAATACCGGAAACCTCTGAAGATGCCATATTTCCAAATGCAAACACAGAAACAGTTGTGGGCGGTGTTCCGCATAAACTCCCAATCCTAACAGGCGCTTTCGGCTCAACAGAAGTAGCGCGCGTAAACTGGGAAGGATTAGCGGTTGGAGCAGCACTTGCCGGCGTATCAATCATTATAGGTGAAAACATTGCAGGTATGGATGTTGAAGCATCATGTACAAATGAAAAACTAACCCATTCACCAGAGCTTAAACGAAGAATTGACTGTTTTAGAAAGTTCTGGGATAAAAAAAATGGGGAGGTTATCGTACAGACAAATGTCGAAGACCAACGACTTGGCATAGATACTTATGCTCTATCAAAGCTAGAAGTAAACGTCATAGAGCGCAAGTGGGGGCAAGGAGCCAAAGCCATAGGCGGAGAAGTTCGCCTCAAAGACCTTCAGAAAGCCATTCTACTCAAAAAACGTGGCTACATAGTAATCCCCGACCCCGAAGACCCAGTAATACAGCAAGCGTTTCCGCGACGGCGTATTCCACACCTTTGAACGTCACAGTAGAGTCGGCATACCAAAAGAAAAATCCTTCATAGAAGACATTGAGTGGCTACGTAAACAAGGTGCAAAAAAGGTTTTCCTAAAAACCGGCGCGTACCGCCCCTCAGCTGTCGCATACACAATGAAATTTGCCTCTGAAGCAAAAATCGACGCGTTAAGTTTTGACGGAGCAGGCGGCGGAACAGGCATGAGTCCAGTTCCCATGATGGATGAAATGAGTATCCCAACAGTATACTTGCAAGCATTAGTACTGCAATGTGCACAGATACTTAAAAGCAAAGGAAAACACGTTCCTGACTTGATTATGGCAGGCGGTTTCATTGAAGAAACAAGCATCTTTAAAACCATCGCTTTAAGCAACTTTGGAAACGGTCCACTGGTTAAAGCTGTTCTGATGGGTCGCTCACCAATCACGGCAGCAATGAAAGCAGCATACTTCAAACGGCTTGCAGCTGATGGAAAATTGCCGCGCCAGTTTGCAGCAAAATTCGGAGAAACTCCAGAAAAATTCTTCATTGCAGCACCGGAGCTTAAAGCTAAATATGGTGAACAATTCAGCGAGATTCCGCTGGAAAGTATCGGCGTCTACACCTATTTAACAGACAGGATTGGCGTTGGTTTGAAACAGTTAATGGCTGGCAACCGCAAATGGAACCTTAACTTGCTGAACAGAGGGGACCTTATGAGTTTAAGCATCCTTGCCCAGCAAGTGACAGGTATAGCGTTGGCTAACGAAGTGGAAAACGACGCTGTTAAAAAAATCTTGGATTACTAAACCAAACTCCTCTTATCTTTTTTCTTTTTTTAGTTAAGCAATTGAGCGTTCACAAGGGCAAGGAGTATGGTAAAGCAATCAAACATTAAGTTCATCAAGAAATAAAATTAGAAAACCCAATACGAAACAGGTCATTGTTTAGAATATTTTTAAGGGTTAGAAGAGACTATTTCTGCGTCGACGAATCCGGCAACTAAGTTAGTTATCCTTACTTTAACCTGCTCGTTGAGTTTAGCGTTTCTTACAAAGACGGGGTAGTTTTTGATTTTCCCGACGCCTTCACCGTTTGAGGCTACTTCGAAAATTGTTACTTCGTATTCTTCCCCGATTTTCATTGGGTAAGTTCCGGATTTGCCTCGGTTTTTGGCGTTTCTTGGTGCTCGTTTTTTTGGACTAAAGATAAATCATCCTCACGTAATAATTGCTTAACAACTATTAAGGGTCTTCTGATAGAAGAGAACTATCGGAACCCTCTAGTCTCGTAAACCACTACATAATCGGTTTTGATGTCCATAACTAAGTCGTGCCCCTCAACTATTTTCCTTAAGCCACTGATGTCTTCTCTGGAAAATACTCCTTTGATGGTTATGCTGTATCCCCTGTATGTTGGTTTGGCTTTTTGAGGTAGTAGCGTGAAGGTGGCGCCGTCTAGACCAGGGCATCTGTCCACGATTTCTCTCATTAGGATGGCGACTTCTGCTAGTTGCATGATAGTGAATCGGTGTGGAATAATTAAAATGTTGAGTATGAAAAGGACTTTTTATGTAGCATTTTTTTGTCATGTAGTCAGTAGCAGTAGATTGGTATTGGAAAATGTTTGAGGGTTTTTTTAATTTTTCTTGCTATGAAAAAAGCATTCTTTTTTTTTGTTTTTTTGAAGATTGCTTATAGGGGCAGTTTTGGTTCTTTTATAAGCGAGATACGGCACAACTTTGCCTGAATAAGCCATGTTATGGTCGGGACTGAATTGAGCTATAGATTGCTTTTAGTGAAATTCTTGGTTAGAAAAAAGCAGTCGATACATGATGCCAGCTCCACTGGCGTCGATTTTAACGTAGAAGTATGTTGGAATGTGAAAGAAAATCTCGTCATCGCACAGTGCAAAGAGCCGCTGTAAACCCGAAAAAAGCAACGCAAAACACAAACCTCATTGTGGCGCCAAAGAAAAACCCACCCATATAAAAACAAAACAACAGAAAAGCAGCGCAATAAAACTAAAACAAATAAGACACAAAAAGAAGAGAAGCTAAAAATTAGCTTACTCAGTTGTGGTGTTTTCGTCGTTTTCTTCGGTTGGGGTGGTTTGGTCTGCGGTGTTTTCCGCTTCTACTTCCGAAGGCGCCTCTTGGGGCGCTTCTGAAGGGTGGGCCGTTATGTGGTCCTCCCCCACAATGACAGGTGGATAAACATTTTCTTCCACGACTGGGTCCATGGCTTTGTCAAGGGTGATTTCCGATGCGGAGTGCTCGGTGACTTCAAAGTTTTGAAGAGGAACTGAAGTTGCGGGTTCTTCATCTTCGGGCTCGGAGATTTCAGCTGGGGCTTCTTCGATGGTTTCTTCGGTTGCTTCCTCAACAGGGGCATAGTCAATAGAAAGTGCTTCTTCATTTGTGACATCTTCAACTGGAGCTTCCACTATTGCTGGCTTGCTCAATTGCTGAAGTCTCAATGACTTGGCAGGTTTCCTCAACTGCAGGGGCTTCTTCGGCAAAGTTTTCTTCGATGGTAATGGGTTCTTCGGCGGCGACCTCAACTGTAGGCTCCTCAACAACTGAAACAGCTTCCTCAACTGGGGCATCTTCCATTGGGATTTCGATAGATGATTCATCAACGGCTACTTCAGCGACAAATTCTTCGGGTTCAGCAACGATTTCAACCTGAGTCTCCTCAACGGCAACCTCTGGGGCTTCTTCAACTTCTGGGGCTGCTTCCTCTATTGCAGGAACTTCCTCAACCATTGGGGTTTCTTCGATGATTGCAGCTTCTACAGAGGCTTCTTCAATTGGAGCTTCGATTGAGTTTTCAACTTCGGCAACCTCGACAGCTGGAGCTTCCTCAATTATGGGTGTTTCTTCAATTGTGGGCTCAATTGCTGAAGTCTCAATGACTTGGCAGGTTTCCTCAACTGCAGGGGCTTCTTCGACTAGTGCAGCTTGCTCAATTATGGGAGCTGATTCTTCGACTGTAGGAGCTTCTTCAACGGGGGTTTCAACTGGAGCGGCTTCTTCAACGATTACCACTTCAGAGGCACCTTCAACTAAAGGAGCTTCCTCAACTGCTGCTTCCACCAAAACAGGTTCTGTTAACTCGGCTTCAGCCACAACATTCTCGATCGGAGCCTCAATTGACACGGTTTCAACAGATGTAGGTTCGGCTGTGACTGTTTCCACGACTGCGGATTCGATTGTGGCAGTTTCAACCGGAACTTCCACGGGAACTGATTCAACTGACGCAGAATCAACTATGGCGGCTGTTTCAGGTACAACAATAGCTGGAGCGGGGGCTTCCACTGCTTTGGGAACACCAAGTTGACTTGCTGCTTCTTTGACTACACCTAATTCGTTTCGAGTGTTTTCAAGGGTACTTCCGAGAAGATCAATTTCTCTGTTATAGATTTCCTCATCGATTTCGCCCACTACATGCTGAATTTCATAATTAGCCAAAAGCATTTCAAGAGTTTTAATTTGCCCTTCAAGTTCAGCGGTTTTCGCCTGCATTTTTTCTCCAAGATCATGGCGTTGTTGTTCAATTTCTGCAATTGCTTTTACAATGTCAGCTGTGAACGAGTCGCGGGTGGCTTCAGATATTTTGCCGCTGGCGCAAAGGTTATCTAAAGCCTGCTTCTTTTTTGTGGCGATTTCGTATTCTTCATTTAAACGCTTAAACGTGTATTTCCATGAAATCAATATTTAGCACCGCTGTGTGTGTAGCACAGTATTAGTGATAACGTTTGTTAACATGCACATATATCGGCGAGTATTAAAACTGGGTTTAGAGTTAAAAAAATAGCAATGTGCAAATCAAAACAGCGCATCCAAGTGTAGGTTTATCTATATGAAGCAGATAACTTTTCAAGTTCACATGAACTTTTTTGCCGCATTTTTATGTCAATTCTCCACAAAAGCTACAGAGGTTTTATGGCTGTTTAATGCAACCGGTTCGAGGTGGTTTTTCAGAAATTGAGGCGTTTGAGAGAAGGAAAAGTGGCTCGATTCCACCCACATTTTTGGGTTTAGTTATAACTTTTTATTATTTATTATAACAATTTTAATATATATAAACAATAATAAGAATGACTAGGCGCGTAAAAGTGGTTGCATTAACCATAACCGTAAACGGAGAAAAATCAGAAGGCAGAATAATCAAAAAAACGCATGAAAGAGTCATTAAAAGCTTCCTAGACACAATAATCATGGCTAAACTCCAACACGACCCCATAAGCGGCTACGAAGTAATCAGCTACATCCACAACAAATTCGGCTTCTTAGTAAGTTCTGGAACCGTTTACTCACTGCTCTACTCGCTTGAACGCAACCACCTTGTCGAAGGCGCCTGGGTGGAACGTAAAAGAGTCTATAAGCTTACTCAAAAAGGTAGAAAAACAATCCAAACAATCCTAAACAATCACGATAGAATCAAAATCCTTATGGAAACAATTTTTCGAGTCTAAAAAACCCACAAAACTTTTCCCTTTTCCAATTTTAAAATCGAAACACTAAAAAACCCCATTGTTGTTTCCTATCAGCGCAACAGACAAGGCGGGTCCGTAGCTCAGTCAGGCTAGAGCATCGGACTTTTAATCCGAGGGTCGCGGGTTCAATTCCCGTCGGACCCGCTCATATTTACGTTCATTTATACCGTCATTTTTCCCTTTCTTTTTATGTTTAAGCAGATTTTCGTCAATTCTAAGTAATTTTGACTTATTTACGGCTGAAGCTCTGCAGGAGAAAACTCCATGACTGAGTTTTACCTTAAGGGCATTTATCCTGTGGAGGTCCTCTCTGACGTTCAGGATGGGTTAGTGGAGGTTCGGGCGAAAACCACTTTTCTGCATACCAGCGCATATTCAGATGGAAAACGCCAGGTTCGAGTGGGCGTGACACAGAAGCGCTGGGTTAGAAAAGGCGAAGTTTTGAAGGTTCCGTTTCGTCACGTTTGGTCGCATCGACGCCGGACACCAAAGGGGCATGCTTGATTATACGTATGTGACTTGAAATAACGAACGTACGCCGCTTTGTCTCGCTTTACATTAAGTATTTAAAGATATAGCGACAGACGGATATCTAGTGGGTGAAAAATTTGAGGTATGGAACGATTATTGGCAGAATTGGCATTATTCTTCTTCTTACTGGAATTGTTATTAGTTTAGTTAGTAAATTCAGAGATTTCAATCGTTTAAGCAGCAGCATGGTAACCTATATTTGGGTAGGACTAATCGTTGTTGGAGCTATTTTGTTAATTGTTTTTATTATTGATTTCGCGTTAAAAAAGCGAAAGTATCAGTAATTGTCCTAAAATTTACCCAAAACAAACACCGCTTTTTCCCGACATCAAGCGTTGAAATAAATCGATAAGACCTACCTTGTCTTTTCTTCCAATAATTTAACAGCTTCTATGTCAAGAACCAAATTATCTTATCAACGGTTCTTTAGGCATACTCCTGTTACATGTTAACGGTTATATTGACACCCCTTAAGAAGTGATTGTTTGATACAGTAATGCTCAAAACGAACTATGACAAATTCGTCTGCAAGATTCATCTCAGTATGCGGGGGCATAGAGATAAGCAGGGCAAGTTTGATTGGACTAGTGCTGTTTTGGATGCCTCTATAATTAGCGGTATCACGTTTTTAACGGGCTTGGGAACGTTAGCGTCTAGCTGTGCCATTACGCCTGAAATCTTTACGTTGTCTGCCGTGATTTGAATTACCTTGGGGGCGGGTGGCGGAAAGGGGCTAAGAGTAGGTTCCCACCCGAGCTTGTCAATGTTTATGATTGATGTATTTTTTGCATCTTCTCCAATAATTTTAATTGATTTTGTAATGTTGAGTTGGCTTTCATAGTATGTTCCGCTTTTGATATAGATTGTATGGCCCGAGCTTGCGTTACCTATTGCTGATTGGATTGTGGGATAATCTTGGGGAACAACTATTGTTTTTTCGGCTTTAACGGTTAAGGGCTGAAACGTAACCAAGGATAGAATGAACAATAGAACAAGCATCAATGCCAACGGTTTGCCGATTCTACCCATGTTTAGTTATAGGAGTATAGAAGTGATATAACGTTAATTGTACAAGTTCCTTGACTAAGCCGTGTCAAAGTTTCTTGACTTACTGGTTTTTTGAAATGCTTAACCAAGAATTCTCTCTTTAGCGAGCCCTGACTGTTGAATGATAGATAGAAGGGTGCCTTTCTTGATGGGGTCATATCGCGGTACAGTCAATTTATGTTTGCCATCTGAAAGAAAAAAAGTGACTGCCCTTTTGACCCACAACCTTGAAGCCATGTCTATGCAGAACTTTAACTATTGTGCACCAAGAACGTAGACGGGAGCTTCTCAGACAGTAATCTCCACCAGCTCTTTTTTGCGTTTAAGCTGGTCAATCTCTTCAGGAAAAGCCTCTACGTAGCCCTCTATGGCTTCTTTAATATTATCAAGGGCTTCTTTGCGATTTTCACCTTCACTTATCGCACCGGGAAGTTCAAGGCACTGTGCTGAGTAGCCACCTTCAGGTTCCTCTCGAAGAAGTACCGTAAACTTTCTTCCCTTTATCTCAACCATCCATACCACGTTCAAATAAAGAAGAAACATTTAACCCTATAAGCTTTGATGAAAAAACAAATATTTTCTACACTCTAAATGGCCATTGAAATATCGCATGTTTAGCCTTTAGGGAGCTTTTTGCGTTTCCTAGCTGGTAATTGTTTATTCAGGGGGTGAGATTCGAACACGATCTGTAGCGGCGATGTCGCCCACACACCCCTCTTTTATTTGTGTAGGTTAACATTTTTTCGATGCCTAACTACGATAGCAATAGCGAACATAGAGAGAAGCAAAGGCAAAATTGCTAACCAAGAAAACGCTGACTACACATGCATATTTAACCCATAATTTTTTAAACGAATTTCTTGGATATAGCAAGCAAGCTATCTGCTGTTAACCAAGGTGAAGTCCTTTGAAGTATTGTCCTAAACTGCTGAACCGCATTAGAATCACCTAAACCTAATTTTTTCTCAAATCACAGAGATCCATCCCTCCAGTTAATCTCAATCCTCTAAAATCTGTGCATATGACTCAACAGTCTTACCCATAACACACCAAACCCCCG
>CAWENF010000003.1:0-179854 GCA_963810275.1 uncultured archaeon | reverse complement strand
TCAAATGGTACATTTAAAGCTTGTTAAGTAACAAAAAAGTCACAACCTTTAAAAATACAGCCAAAGAGGTAAGGGAAAACAAATTCAAAAACAAAACTGGGGTCACGGGACAAGTTGGCAGATAAATATGTGTTAGCTTATTCAGGCGGACTGGACACGTCCGTCCTCATCAAGTATATTCAGGAGAAGCTCAGCGGGGAAGTCATCACCGTCACGGTTGATGTGGGTCAGGGCGAAGATCTTAACGCCGCGGCAGAGAAAGCGAAAAAACTTGGAGTGTACAAGCATTTTGGCATTAACGCTAAAGAGGAGTTCTGCAAGGACTACATTTTCCCTGCCATTAAAGCCAACGCGCTCTACGAGGGCAAGTATCCCATCAGCACCAGCTTATCTCGGCCACTTATTGCCAAGAAGATGGTTGAAATCGCCAAAAAAGAAGGCGCAGTCGGCTTAGTTCACGGCTGCACTGGACGTGGAAACGATCAAGTCCGCTTCGACATCACACTAGGCGCTCTCGCAACCGATAAACAAATTCTCGCTCCTGTTCGCGAGTGGGGCTTAACCCGCGACGAAGAAATCGCCTACGCCAAAGAGAAAGGCATACCAATCTCTGAGAACGCCAAAAAATACAGCATCGATGCCTCCGTGTGGGGACGGGCAATAGAGTGTGGCTTGCTGGAAGACGCTAACAATGAACCACCAGAGGACGCTTACGAATGGACTGCTTCACCCGAAAAAGCACCAGATAACCCTGAAGTTGTTACCATTGGCTTCAAGCAAGGTGTGCCCGTTTCGGTCAACGGGAAAAAAATGAAGCCACTTGCATTAATCGAGGAAGTCAACAAAATTGCTGGAAGAAACGGCGTCGGCAGAATCGACCACATTGAAGACCGCATCGTCGGCTTGAAATCACGAGAAGTCTACGAGTGTCCAGCCGCCGTCGTAATTCTAGAAGCCCACAAAGACCTTGAAAAAATGGTTATGACCCGTCACCAGGTGCTCTTCAAGCAGCAAATCGACGCTGAATGGGGATTCCTTGCCTATGCAGGCCTCTGGGTTGACCCACTAAAAGACAACTTAGACGCTTACATCAACAACTCACAGGAAAACGTCACCGGTGAAGTCAAACTCAAACTCTTCAAAGGCAGCCTCATCGTCATTGGACGGAACTCACCAAACAGCCTCTACGACAAAAACCTCGCAAACTACAACATTAAAACCAGCTTTAACCAGAGCTACAGCAAAGGGTTCATCGAGATTTGGGGCATGCAGTCGCGGATGTACAACTCGCTAAAAGCTGCAGACAAAAAACCCAACACCAAAGCTAAGGCTAAAAAATCCTAGTTTGGGAGGGCTAAGGCGTGTCAAAGATCCTACATGGCGGAAGACTCGGCGAAGTCCGCATTGACGTTGCCCAGTTTTGTAGTTCCCGCAAGGCTGATGCGCGGTTAGCTGATTCTGTATTAGCCATAAACAAAGCTCACGTCGCCATGCTCACCGAGCAGAAAATCATCGCTCCTGAGGTTGGCGGTAGACTTCTTTCTGCACTCCAAAAGCAGAATAGCTCTGAGCTTGACCCAAACGCCGAGGACATCCACATGGCAGTCGAAGAAGCGGTTATAGCGCTGACGGGCCCCGAAGTAGGAGGAAACCTGCACATTGCCAAGAGCCGAAACGACCAAACAGCCACCGCGATTCGAATGGCACTCCGAACTCAACTGCTCACGCTAATGGAGCAGATAGCGGCAATGCAGCAAGCGCTCTTAGAAGCAGCCAAAGCGCACACAAACACCATAATCCTCGAGTACACTCACTTACAGGCGGCGCAACCTGTAACCTACGCCCATTACCTTCTACTGCACGTCCAGGTTTTGGGGCGGGACCTGCAACGCCTAATCAGCGCCTACGAGCGGGTGAATTTGTGCCCGTTGGGTGCAGGTGGATTAGCAACCACAAGCTTCCCCATCAACCGAGCACGCACCGCTGAGCTTCTGGGCTTTGCCGATGTGTTGGAGAACTCGCTGGACGCAGTTGGTAGCCGGGACTTCATTGTTGAAACCCAAGCGGCGCTGGCGCTTGTGGCAATTAATTTGAGCCGCTTCGCAGAAGACCTCATAGTCTGGAGTTCTGCAGAGTTTGGAACAATCGAGTTGCCTGACGAGTTCACATCCACCAGCAGTATTATGCCGCAGAAAAAGAACCCTGAAGTGCTTGAGGTTATTCGTGCCCGAGCTAGTTATGCACTGGCTGATTTCATGGCGGCAGCTGGTATTGTCAAGAGTTTGCCTACAACTTACAACTTAGATCTCCAAGAGGTTACGCCGAAGCTTTGGGCAGCAACAGACAACTTGGAAGGGTCACTTCGTATATTCACGGCACTTGTTCCAAACATAAAAGTCATAACCGTCGGCATTGAAGAAAAAGCAGCAAAGGGCTTCGTGGAAGCAACCGAAGTCGCAAATATGCTGGTAAGTAAGTACGGAGTGGCTTTCCGCATATCTCACAAAATCGTCGGTGCCCTCGTCAAGACGCTTATTGACCAGAAAAAGACGCTAAAAGACGCATCGCCTGAGCTTCTAGAGAAGGCTGCTTTGGAATCAGCGGGCTTCCAGTTGGCAGTCAAAAGCCAAGATTTAGCGTCATGTACAGATTTACATAAAATCATCCATTCATATGAGGCTCAAGGCGGACCATCACCCACAGCGACGCACAAATCCATAGAAAAACACCAAAAAATCATTGCTGAATTTACAAAAACAATAAATGCGCTGAAAACATCGCTTTGCGAAGCCGAACATAAAATAGACGCTGTAGTCAACAATTATTCGGCTGAGAAACCCCAAAACAGTAAGACTTAAAAATTTAAACTGATAGGTTGAATAGGGCTTTGGCTCCACAAGATAGCACGTCCAACAGAAATAATAAAAAAGCGGTTCTGCTTCTCGAAGACGGAACGTCATTTATCGGTAAAGGTTTTGGTGCAACAGCAAAAATTTCGGGTGAAGTCGTTTTTTCCACACAGATGGTGGGCTACCCCGAAGCGTTGACGGACCCGTCGTATAAGGGGCAGGTTTTAACTTTCACTTATCCGATGGTCGGCAACTACGGCGTTCCAGACAAAGTCATGGAATGTGGGCTGCCGCTTTACTTTGAATCTGCGCATATTCAACCTCAAGGCATAATCATCCATGAACTCTGCCATGAACCATTCCACTGGGCATCCAGCCGCACTCTAGACCAATGGCTTGAAGACGAAGGTGTTCCCGGCATCTACGGCGTAGACACTAGACGTTTAACCAAGAAGCTACGCACCCGCGGAGTCATGCTAGGTATTCTGCAGGTTTTCGAGGAAGGTGAAGAACCAGACATTAACGTACTTTTACAGAGCAGTAGAAACATCGCCGACCCCAACCAAACAGACCTCGTCAAAGAAGTCTCAGTCAAAAAACCCCTAATCTACAAAGTTGAGGGCAAAAAAACCGTTGTACTAATCGACTGCGGAGTAAAATCCAGCATCATAAGAAACCTCTTAAAACGCGGTATAACCGTCGTCCGCGTCCCCTACGACACATCCGCACAAGATATCTTAAACTACAAACCCGACGGCATTTTCATAAGCAACGGACCCGGCGACCCCAAAAAATGCTTCAAAACAATCCATGCAATTCGTGAACTCAGCGAGACAAAACCGATGATGGGCATATGTCTTGGCGCCCAAATCTTGGCTTTGGCGCTTGGCGGCGACACTTACAAGATGAAGTTTGGTCACCGCGCCCAAAACCAACCCGCACTGGACTTGGAAAGCCGTCGCTGTTACATAACCACCCAAAACCACGGGTACGCAATAAACATGGACTCACTTAAAAACACACCTTTAGAACCATGGTTTCTAAATCCCAATGACAAATCAACTGAAGGTGTCCAACACAAAACCAAACCTGTGTTCGCAGTGCAATGGCACCCTGAAGCGTGCCCAGGTCCATTTGATACGGAGTTACTGTTTGATAAATTCGCAAAAACCTTGGAGGCGCCATAAATATGCCAAAGTTTGACTGGATAAAAAAAGTTCTTGTCTTGGGCAGCGGCGCCATTAAAATCGGAGAAGCAGCAGAATTCGACTACAGCGGGAGCCAATGCCTAAAAGCTCTGCGTGAAGACGGTATTGAAACTGTAATCGTTAATCCAAACATCGCAACCATCCAAACTGACCCCCGACTCAGCGGCAAAGTATACCTCTTGCCCGTAACGCCCGAGTTCGTGGAGAAAGTAATCGCAAAAGAACGCCCCGACGGTATCCTACTTGGTTTTGGCGGACAAACAGCGCTTAACTGCGGCTTAGAACTTGAAAAGAAAGGCGTACTGCAGAAGTACAACGTCAAAGTGATGGGTACCCCTGTTAAAGCTATTGAGGACACGGGTGACCGAGAACGGTTCCGCCAAGCCATGCAGAAAGCAGGCGTTCCATTCCTAAAAAGCTGCGCTGCAACCAGCGTTAAACAGGCCTTGGACATCGCGGATGAAATCGGCTACCCCGTCATGGTTCGTGTTGCTTATACTTTGGGTGGTAAAGGTGCAGGTGTTGCTCATAACCAAAATGAACTCAAGGAAATTGCAACCATCGGAATCGCTCAGAGCCGCATCAGCCAAGTGCTCGTGGAAGAGTATGTGGGGCACTGGAAAGAAGTCGAATACGAAGTGATGCGTGACTACGCTGACAACTGCCTCACCGTGTGTAACATGGAGAACTTTGACCCCATGGGTATCCACACAGGCGACAGCATAGTCGTTGCGCCAAGCCAGACAATGACTAACCGCGAATACCATCAAATTCGCTCAATTTCTATTAACGCCATCCGCAGTCTTGGCATCGTCGGAGAATGCAACATCCAATGGGCACTCCATCCCAAATCAGAAGAATGCCGCGTCATCGAAGTCAACTCACGAATGTCCCGTAGCTCTGCTTTAGCCAGCAAAGTCACAGGCTACCCACTTGCCTATATAGCAACTAAACTAACACTCGGCTACACCCTCCCCGAACTAGTTAACAAAGTCACCGAAGTAACAACCGCCTGCTTCGAACCAGCACTCGACTATATAACCGTCAAAATCCCTCGCTGGGACCTTCAAAAATTCAAAAACGCAGATCGCCACGTCGGACCGCAGATGCGCAGTGTCGGAGAAGTTATGGCTATCGGCAGATGCTTCGAGGAAGCGCTTCAGAAAGCTGTTCGTATGTTGGACACGGGAAAAATCGGCTTGGTCTGTAACCCCGAAGATGAGGAACCTGAATCTGAAGCGCACCTCAGAGATGAAATGGCGCACCCCACAGATGAACGTCTCTACAAAATTGCCAAAGCCCTCAAAATCGGTCTCTCTGTAGAAGAGATTTACCGCTTAAGTGGCGTAGATCCTTTCTTCCTGTATAAAATCCAAAACATCGTCAACGTGGAGCAAAAACTCAAAGAACTTAACTTAGCCGACCACGAAGCAGTTGAAGTTATCCGCGAGGCTAAACGCATCGGTTTTTCTGATGAACAAATAGCAGTTTGTCGATGCACGGATATGATGAACATTCGGGCTTTCCGCAAAAACAACGGCATCACCCCCGTTGTGAAGCAAATAGACACATTGGCAGCGGAATGGCCAGCTAAAACCAACTACCTATATATGACCTATGGCGGCGACGAAGATGACATCGAGTTCACAAAAACTCAAAGCAAAGTCATAGTTTTGGGCGCTGGTGTCTTCCGAATCGGTAGCAGTGTAGAGTTTGACTGGTGCGGCGTTAACACGATTTGGGCGCTAAAGAAAAACGGCATAAAAGAAGCCATAATGGTCAACTACAACCCCGAAACTGTCAGCACCGATTACGACATATCTGACAAACTGTACTTTGAAGAACTCTCAGTCGAACGCATCCTAGACATCTACGACAAAGAATGCCCAATGGGCATTATAACCAGCGTGGGCGGACAAATCCCAAACAACCTTTCCATGCCACTTTCAGAGGCAGGCGCAAAAATCTTAGGCACATCTGCGCAGGACGTGGATTTGGCAGAGGACAGAAGCAAATTCAGTGCCCTTCTCGACCAACTCGGAATCCACCAGCCAGGTTGGAGCAAACTCCAATCCATAGACGAAGCGAAACGGTTTGCAACCAAAATTGGCTACCCAGTACTGGTACGTCCAAGCTACGTACTGTCCGGCTCAGCTATGCGCGTCGCATACAACGAAGTTGCATTAGAGAACTTCCTTAACTTAGCTGCCAAAGTAAGCCGCGACCATCCCGTGGTTATCAGTAAATTCATAACAAGAGCCAAGGAAGTAGAAGTGGACGGCGTCTCAGATGGCGAAAACGTCCTAATCGGCGCCATCATGGAGCACGTGGAAAACGCAGGCGTGCACAGCGGTGACGCAACAATGACCATCCCGCCCCAAGCGCTCAAGACAGAAGTGCAAAAAGAAATAGAAATTGCAACGATCAAAATCGTTAAAGCGCTCAATATTCATGGCCCCTACAATATTCAGTACCTTGTCAAGGATGACGTGGTTAATGTTATCGAATGCAATCTGCGGGCATCGCGTTCTATGCCGTTTGTGAGCAAAACCAGAGGCATAAACCTAATCGAGCTCGCCACACTTGCTATGCTTGGAAAAAAAATTGATGGCGTCAAGCTCTCCCCTATGCAGACGGCGTCCCATGTCGGCGTTAAAGTGCCCCAGTTCAGCTTCATGCGCCTCAGCGGAGCCGACCCCGTCTTAGGTGTTGAGATGCTTAGCACAGGCGAAGTAGCGTGCATAGGCGAAAACTTTGCCGACGCTTTTAGCAAGGCGCTGCAGTCCGCTGAGTTTACTATTCCTCCGAAAGGTGGCAAAGTCCTGATTAGTGTTGGCGGCGATGCTGAACGTAAAGCTCGTGTAGTTTCCATAGCGCAGGCGTTTGCAGAGATGGGCTTTACAATCTATTCAACTAAAAACACAGCTAAAGCGCTTGAAGCGCACGGTATTCACACAACTGTGCTGCATAAAGTCAAAGACCCCGACGTAACCCCAAACATACTGGACTACTTGCAGGAACGCAAAATCGATCTGGTCATAAACGTGCCTATAGCGAACCGTAAAAGCAACATGAGCGACATCATCACCGACGGCTACGTAATCCGGCGCCAAGCAGTCGAATTCAACGTGCCAGTGATCACTAATCTGCAGTTGGCTCAGGCGTTGGTAGATGTTATGCGGCACAAGAACCAGAACGGCAACGCCATACGTAGCTTAAACGAGTACATGGACGACTTGCCCTGGAAGCAGTGGTAAACCAGCCTTTTTCTTCTTTTTCAACTAAAATAATATCTATTTTAAAAAGAAAGAACGGTGAAACGTTTACATAATTGGTGCTGCTGCCTGCCGCTTTGAATTCGCCTTGAATAACGCTAAAAGATCCTTGATTACCGGACGCTTAAGTATCCTGCACATGTCATGCGGTGCACCTGGATAAATTTTAAGCATAGAGTTTCTGATGAGCTTCGCCGAGAGCTTTGCAGAGTCGTTGATAGGTACAATTTGGTCGTCGTCTCAATGCAGGATAAGGGTTGGGACGTCGATTTTTCCAAGTTTGTTTACGAAAGCGGTTTCGCTAAACGCCTTGATACAGAAGTAAGCTGCCTGTAGCCCTCCCATCCTACTCTGCCGCCAGAACTCGTTGCGTACGCATCCGAAAGTACTACGACTGCTCGGTTGTAGCCGTAGAAGGTCATGCTTAAGTCTTTGAAGAATTGACTGCGCTCCGCCAAGACAGCTTGGCGAATCTTTCTGCTACGTAGTGGACGACTTCTCCCCCACCCGTCGAGTGACCAACGAGGACCGCTTCTTCTACGAACAACTTTTCTAAAGGTTCATTGAGGTCGTCGGCGTGGGTGTCTATGTAATTTCCCTCCCACGGCTGACTTGACCTGCCGTCCTCAGCGCTCGGCTGCGATGCGTTTGTAGTAATGTGAGAACATTTAATCTTCAAATGCACGCTACACAGATGCTACCTGTGACTAAACACAACTGGTTGACCGTTGCCCCATTCTTTTTAGAAAAGTTTTGCTCCATTAATTATGAGTTTACTCAACAAAATCTCTATTAAGGTTTTTTGGAAACGCATTTTAGATTATGTATTCGCAGAATGTAGCCAAAAAATGGAAATCTAACTAAAAATTAAGCTTACATTTTCCTAAAGTTGCCTTAGTAATCAAGGCTCCCGCTAAAGCAACACTTATAAGGACAACTGTTTATTAGCTACAAGTTTGCCGGTCATAGGGCGCGGGTTCCACCTGATCCCGTTCCGAACTCAGAAGTTAAACCGTGTTCCGTTTCCAGCTGTAGTGTGGTCTTCGGCCACGTGAACCTGGGAAAGCTGGCAACATTTCTCCCACTTATCAATCCTTCACTGGGCTTTTTTACCTACTAAATCGGTTGTACTGAGGTTAAAATCCATGGAAAAAACGCGGATAGTATTGCGTTTTTGCTTTGTATTTTTGATGTTCAGGCTTTTGAGCAGTGAGTTTTTCCCCAAGACGCTAATCAGTTCCATGTCAATAATTTTTAAATACCAAGTAAGCGAATGAAGAAGCTACATTTGATAGTGCCTAACATTGGGCAGCCCTGGAAGGCGGAGACACAAGGCTCAAGCGGCTCGGGAGAGCTGGTTATACCAAATGTATCCCTCAATTGCCCAAATATTAGGCAACTATCTTAAAATAAATCTTGCTTATTAGATGTATAAATAGTTAACGTAATTAAAGTGCATATAATCATAAAATTAATGCTTTTTCAGGGTTTTGTCATGAAACTTGAAGTTTTTTTAACGATTTTAAAGTATAACAATTGGTTAATCTGACAACCTCAAATCCTGAAACTTTAAATGTTCGAGACAATCTCAATAACAGACGTTAGCTTCGTATAAATTATGAAAGTTGCAAAAGTAACCCAAACAAAATTCTTCCATAACCCCCATGGTGTAGACGTCCGAAAAATCTACACTTCCCCTGACGCCGAAATCATCCACATTACACTAAAACCCGGTGATCACTCAGGAGAGACACAATTTCAGTAGACGTGTTTTTTATATCCTCAAAGGCAGAGGATCAGTCGAGGTTAGTGAAGAAACGTTAGCTGTAGACAAGGAAACGGTGGTTGAAAGCCCAAAAAGCATATTGCATTTACTCAAAAACAAGGGCACAGAAGCTTCAGGTTCTTGGTTGTGAAGCTGCTCAAAACCGCGACACCATAATTCTTATATCCACCGTTATCCCCTTGAAA
This sequence comes from uncultured archaeon, assembly GCA_963810275.1. Taxonomy (GTDB): domain Archaea; phylum Thermoproteota; class Bathyarchaeia; order Bathyarchaeales; family Bathycorpusculaceae; genus Bathycorpusculum. Next base: position 170,551 of record CAWENF010000003.1, on the reverse strand, counting down.
TAAGAAGTGACCTACAATGGGGTATTGCTTTATTCAACCGCTTCCCTAAAACCATAAAATTTTTAGACACCACCCTGCGCGATGGTGAACAAACACCCGGGGTATCATTAGTTCCTGAAAACAAACTGCGAATTGCCCAGAAACTCGACGAACTCGGTGTAGACGTTATTGAAGCAGGGTTCGCAGCGGTATCTGAGGGCGAGCTGAAATCTATCAGCGTAATCGCTAAGCAGGGGTTGCGCGCGGAAGTCAGCAGTGCAGGACGCGGCACCCGAGGCGACATCGACGCCGTAATCAAAAGCGGCGCCTCTGCCATGAGCATGATTATACCTACAAGTGACTTACATATCGAGTGCAAACTAAGAAAAAACCGCGAGCAAATGCTAAAATCGACTGAGGATTGTGTGCAGTACGCTAAAGACCACGGCTTAATCGTCGAGCTTTTGGCGGAGGACGCAACCCGCTCGGATTTGGATTATCTCACAAAGGTGTTCCAGACCGCCGTCTCTGCGGGCTGCGACCGAGTAACACCCTGCGACACAGTCGGATACCTAACACCCGAACGCACTGTAGAGTTTTTTACTAAACTAAAAGATCACATAAAAGTGCCTCTGGCGGTGCATTGCCACAACGACTTTGGTATGGCCGTTGCTAACAGCATCGCTGCCTTGGGCGTAGGTGTTGAGGAATGCCATGCGACCGTCAACGGGTTAGGTGAACGTGCGGGCAACGCTGCTTTGGAGGAAATTGTTGTGGCGTTGCGGACTTTTTACAGGGTTGACCTCAACATTAAAACGGAATTGCTCTACAGCACCAGCCAACTCGTAAGCAGACTAACAGGCATTCATACACAGCCCAACAAGGCAGTAGTAGGCGAAAATGCATTCACACATGAGTCAGGGATCCATACCCAAGGCGTGCTGGCTAACCCGCTTACGTACGAGCCCATAGCGCCTGAACTTGTCGGCTGCACACGCCGTATTGCCCCTGGAAAGCATAGTGGCAGTAGCGCTATCCGCAACGACCTTGCCAATATGGGACTAAAACCAAGCGAGGAGCAGTTCAAGGAAGTCATGCAGCGGATCAAAGAGCTCGGTGACAAGGGCAAAGCCGTCATGGATGCCGATGTTCTGGCTATTGCAGAGACCGTTATGGGCTTAAGTGGAGAGAAACCCATCCAGCTTCAAGAGATGACGTTTGTGGGCGGTAACAAAGTCACCAGCACTGCTTCCGTTCGTTTGAAGCTCAATGGCAAGGATGTTTGGGGCAGTGCTATTGGAGTCGGACCCGTCGACGCCACTATAAACGCTGTCAAAGATGCCATTAAAGAAACCGAACCCATCATCTTGGAGCAGTACGACGTTAAAGCAATAACGGGCGGTACTGATGCCATGGTTGAAGTCGTCGTACACTTACGGAGAGGCAACCGTACGGTGACTGCTATGGGCTTGCGGGAGGACATCGTGAAAGCCAGCATAGAAGCTGTCTTGTCAGGCATGAATGTGTTGGCGACAAGCTATAACGGCAAACAAACCTCTTAGCTCTACTTTTCTTTTATAGTTTAGAGTCCTATGGTTGTGATAAAAAATAGCGCATAAATGAAAAGGAAAACGGCGCTTTCTTTGTAGCCTATTCGTCCTCTGGAGAGGAAGTACCAGAACAGCAGGTTAGCTATAATTGAGAATAACAAAAGGTTACGGAAAACCCCCGCAGATATGGCTATAGTTGTACCTAAAAGGAATGGTACCAAAAGGGAGACCCCCAGAATCAAAGTGATGTTAATGAAGCTGCTGCCCACTACGTCGCCGATTCCTAGCCCCGCATGACCCCTTAGAATCGCTTTCAAATCTAGGGTTAACTCTGGCAGGCTTGTTCCGAAGGCAATTATGGTGGCGCCAATTATTTCTTCTGACAGTCCAGCTGCTTGGGCGACATTGACGGCTGATTCTACAAGGAAATAGGCGCCTCCAACAACGCCTAATGCACCTACCGCGGTTAGATGCTATGTATCTTTTGAGTCTTTTTTTGTCTTCGGGGGTTGTTTTTCCGTTGGTTTGAGTGTTGATTCGGACTTTGGAGAGCTGGTACATGTAGCCGATGAATATGCCTATTAAAACCAGTCCCACAACCCAGGTCGCTTCTGAAATGAAAATCAAAACTAGTGGGATTACTGAGGAGATGAATAGACCGAAGTAGATGCTGTTTAACTCTGTTTTTTCCAGTGAGAACACGATATTTTGGGGGATGTGTTTGTGTTCTGTATGTTGTTTGCGTTGGCGCCTCGCGTGCAGGTAATAAAGCAGTAGTCCAGCTAATCCGACGACGATACAGATGTTAAATATGTTTGAGCCCAGAACGTTGCCGATTGAAATTGAAGCATCGCCCGTAGCCGCCGCGGTTAGTGCCACTGTTAATTCGGGTAGGGATGTGGAAAAGGCGATGAGGGTAAAACCCACGGCTGTTTTTCCGAGGCGGGTAATGTTGGCGACTTTGACGGCGTTGTTTATGGTGGTGTTGCTGGCGTAGTTTAGAACTACGAATGCTACAACGATGATTGCAACGTCTATGACTGTGCCTAGAATGGTTGCTTCCGCCAAAATAAGTCCCCTAAAAGCCAACTTTAGTTTACTTTCGGTGCAAAATAAAGGTTAAGAATTGCGGATGGGTTGAACTGGTTAGTTGGGCGCTATCAAAATCCACTGCAAGCATCGGAAACATTGCTTTCGTTTGTTTAATACTTGCTTTTGGGTTACAGGATTATTAAAGTATTCTCGTAAAGGTTTCCCTGAGAAGGCTTAGTTCAATGTCTCTGTACATCCCCGGAGCATTGTACCAAAATGTTTTTATTTAAAATTCCCTTACGCTTTAAGAACTGGAGATTTAAGAGGTATGGACATGAGGGATCGTCACCTCAATAGCTGGGATCGTCGGGTACACTTCTACTAAAATGCCCAGAATACCCTCTGAAATCAGCAAAAAATTTTCAAAACATTTTTCTCCAATAGACGACAGTCTAAACCAATACACACAGGAGACCATGAATAGACATGACTAAAATGACTGGTGCACAAGCACTACTAGAATCCCTTGAAAGACAAAAAGTTGACACAATCTTTGGCATTTTAGGCGGCGCTATCCTCCCCGTATACGATGAACTATGTAGCCACAAAAAAATCCGCCACATCCTAGCACGCCATGAACAGTGCGCAGCACATGAGGCAGAAGGATATGCCAAAGCCAGCGGTCGCGTCGGTGTCTGCATGGCAACGAGTGGACCCGGAGCCACTAACCTAGTAACTGGCATCGCAAACGCCTACATGGACTCCTCCCCCATAGTTGCATTAACCGGGCAAGTTCCCTCTACAGGAGTAAACACCACCTATATGATTGGCAAAGACGCCTTCCAAGAAGCAGATATAATCGGCATAGCCACTGCAGTAACCAAATACAGCTACCAACCACGAACCATAAGTGAAATCCCTGCTATGGTCAACAACGCCTTCTACTTGGCGTCCACAGGCAGGCAAGGCCCAGTCCTAATTGATTTGCCCAAAAACATTCAGTCAGACATCGCTGATGTGGAGTTCACTAACAAAATCAGCTTACGCGGCTACAAGCTGATAACTGAGCCTAAACCTCAAAAAATCAGTCAAGCCTCCGATTTATTAGCCAAAGCTGAGAGACCCATCCTCTTGGCAGGCGGCGGAGTCATCTCATCAGGTGCAAGCGACGAGTTAGTCGAGATGTCTGATTTGCTGATGGCGCCTGTCGCAACCACTTTCATGGGCAAAGGTGCATTTCCCGAAACCCACCCGTTGTCGCTGGGCAGCATAGGCATGCACGGCAACCCCGCAGCAAACCGCCTAATCGGAGAAGCAGACGTGCTTCTGGCTGTAGGTACGCGCTTTGGCGACCGCGCAACCGCTAACCTGGACAGTTTTGCGCCTGAAGCCAAGAAAATCCACATTGAAATCGACAATGCAGAAATCAATAAGAATATCGAAGTCGACGTCCCCATTGTGGCGGACGCAAAGAAAGCCCTATCCGCGCTGCTCTCAGCTACCAAAGAGAAGCTGCAGAAAGGCGAGGGCAAAGCGTGGACTAAACGTGTAAAAGAAGCCAAAGAACAGCTAAGCCCACTGCTAAAAGACCGCCCAAGAGACGTTGTACCTAAGCACTTGCTTATGGCGCTACGTGAGTTGATGCCCGAGAACGGTATAGTCACCACCGAAGTCGGTCAAAACCAAATGTGGTCGGCGCTGTACTACCAAGCCATCAAGCCCCGCACCTTCATCAGTTCAGGCGGACTTGGAACCATGGGCTTCGGTTTTCCCGCAGCTATCGGCGCCAAAGTCGCATGCCCCGACCGCACAGTTGTGGACATCGCAGGCGACGGCAGTTTCATCATGAGCGAGCAGGAGCTAGCTTGCAGCGTTACCGAGGACATCCCCGTCATTGCCATAGTGCTGAACAACGGGGTGTTAGGTATGGTGGCGCAATGGCAGCGGACTCTGTATGAGCGCCGATACAACGCAGTCAAATTGGGCAAGTCACCTGATATGGTAAAGTTGGCGGAGGCTTACGGCGCACAGGGCGTCAGAGTCGGCAGCATCGAAGAATTCCAAAAAGCAGTTAAGCAGGCTTTGTCAAGTAACGTTACAACAGTAATCGACGTCCCAATCGGCTCTGAGACGGATGTGGTTCCGTTTGTGCCACCGGGATGCGGTTTACCACAGCAGACAGGAGACTACTAAGATGGAATCTGAAAGAGCCAAAATCATATCAGTCCTGGTTGAAAACAAACCCGGTGTCCTACACATGATTTCCAACCTGTTCAGGCGCCGTAACTTTAACATCGAAAGTATAACAGTTGGTCCTACTGAACTAGCAGACATCGCCCGCATGACAATCACCCTAAACGAAGACGAAAAAACAGTGATTGATCAAGTCGTCAAGCAGGTAGCTAAACAAATTGATGTACTAAAAGTTGAGGAGCTGGAGCAGGGCAACTATGTCATGCGCGAACTCGCCTTAATTAAAGTCAAAGTTAGCGACTCCAAAGAACGCAGCGACACCATAAACTTCGTAGAGGTCTTCCGAGGACGAATAATCGACGTATCTTTTGACAGCGTCACCGTCGAAATCACTGGTACTCCCGACAAAATCGATGCTTTCTTAAACCTGATGAAAGCCTTTGGAATCTTAGAATTAGCTCGCACAGGTATAACAGCTTTAGCAAGAGGCGCAAAATCGATAAGAATCGACGAATAAACAGCGGTTCATCCTCGGAAATACTTAAACGTCGCTTCCCTTTGATTTGAAAATGTCCTATGTATACTTAGTTTGATAAAAGGAAAGAAACTGCAATGAATATTACCGAAAAAATCTTGGCTAAAGCTTCAGGTAAAAAAAGTGTGCATCCCGACGAAATCATCGACGCAAAAGTTGACGTAGTCATGGTACACGATTTAACCGGTCCTTTAGCGGTAGAAGCCTTCAAAAAAATAGGCACCCAAAAAGTATGGGACAACAAAAAAGTAGTGGTCGTACTAGATCATCAGGTTCCCGCTGAATCCGTGAAAGCAGCTGAACTGCACAAAACAATGCGTAACTTCTCCAAAACCCAGAAACTCGTATTCTACGAGGTGGGCCGCGGCGGCATCTGCCACCAAGTTATGCCAGAAAACGGACACGTGCTCCCAGGCAATGTCATTGTCGGCGCAGACAGCCACACATGTACCTACGGCGCTTTCGGAGCATTTGCTACAGGGATAGGCAGCACGGAAGCAGCCGCAGTTATGGCTACAGGCAAAATCTGGTTCAAAGTACCATCAAGTATTAAAGTTCACGTTAAAGGGAAATTCAAAAAATACGTCACTCCAAAAGACCTAATCTTAAACGTCATCGGTACCTTGGGTGTGGACGGCGCCATTTACCGCGCAGCCGAATTCACTGGCTCAACCATTAGAGACATGTCTATAGCAGGCAGAATGACTGTTTGCAATATGGCCGTGGAGATGGGTGCCAAAAACGGCATAATCGCCCCCGACGATGTCACCGCAGAATTCCTGGAGGGCAGGGTCAAAAAGCTGCCTGACCTAAAGAAGCTGCAGAGCGACAAAGACGCCGAATACGAACGCACAGTGGAATTCGATGTGTCTAAGATGGAACCGCAAGTTGCGTGTCCCAGTTCAGTTGACAACGTGAAGCCCATCTCTGAAGTAGGTAACGTGCCAATCGACCAAGCATTTGTCGGAAGCTGCACCAACGGCAGACTAGAAGACCTGCAAATAGCCGCCAAAGTCATGAAAGGCAAAAAAGTTAAAGACGGCGTCCGAGCCCTAATCATCCCGGCCTCACAAGAGATTTGGAAGCAAGCTGACAAAGAAGGATTGCTAAAAATCTTTGCTGACTCTGGCGCTATTGTTTGCGGCAGCGCTTGTGGACCCTGCTTAGGCGGCCACATTGGGTTGCTGGCAGCGGGCGAAACATGTGTATCCAGTTCGAACCGTAACTTTATCGGCAGAATGGGCAGCCCCCAAGCCAACGTATACTTGGCTTCACCAGCCGTCGTTGCAGCATCAGCCATAGCTGGCAAAATCATGAGCCCACTGGAGGTTAAAGCATAATGGACAGCAAAATAAAAGCTAATACAATAGTGTTTGGTAACAACATCGACACCGACGTCATCTTACCCGGCAAATACCTAATCTTGGTTGACCCTTACGACTTAGCTAAACACGCGCTAGAAAGCTTAGATCAGGACTTCGTGAACAAAGCAAAACCCGGTATCGTCCTAATTGGAGGTAAAAACTTTGGTTGCGGCTCCAGCCGTGAACAGGCACCCTTGGCATTGAAGTATAGCGGAGTGAAATGCGTCATCGCAGAGTCGTTTGCACGCATCTTTTTCCGTAACGCTATCAACATTGGTTTACCTGTAATTGAATGCAAAGGCATATCAACTGCGGTTAAGAACGGCGATAATGTAGCCGTGGACTTTGAAGCTGGAAAGATAGAGAACCTGTCAAACGGCAAAAAGTTCCAAGTTGAAAAACTGCCGACTTTCATTATGGAAATTTTGGCGGACGGCGGATTGATCGAGAATTTACGCAGGAGAATGAACAATAAATGACTGAATACAAAATATCCCTAATTCCAGGCGACGGCATCGGTCCCGAGTTGTCCGAAGCCACAGTTAAAGTGCTGCAGGCAGCCGAAAAAAAATTCGATTTGCAGTTCAAAATCATAGAATGCCCAGCAGGCGACATCGCACTTGAAACCGTGGGCGCCGCACTTCCCGCCTCAACAGTCGAGATTATCAAGAACAGCCACGCTTGCATGAAAGGTCCAGTCGGTGAATCCGCAGCTGATGTTATCGTGAAGTTACGCTACATCTTTGATCTATACGCTAATCTGCGCCCTATCAAGACCTACCCGGGAGTTGACGTAGCCCGTCCCAACATCGACATGATGTTCGTGCGCGAGAACACTGAAGACGTTTACAAAGGCATAGAGTTCGCCATCGGACAAGACACTACGGTTTGTATGCGTGTTATTACGCGTCAGAACAGTTTACGCATAGCTCACAAGGCATTCCAAATGGCCCGTCTAAGAAACGGCAAAAAGAAGGTCACCGCCATCCACAAAGCAAACGTTATGCGCGTAACCGACGGTTTATTCCGCGACGTATGCCGCCAAGTAGCAACAGAGTACCCAGACATCGCATTCAACGAACTATACGTTGACGCAGCCTCAATGCGCCTAATCAAAGAACCAGAATCGTTTGACGTGTTCTGTACCTGCAACATGTTTGGCGACATCCTATCTGATGAGGCAGCACAGCTGGTCGGCGGTTTAGGTATGGCTCCGGGCGCAAACGTCGGAGACAACTTTGGCTTATTCGAACCCATCCATGGCTCCGCACCAAACCGGGCAGGCAAACACACCGCCAACCCACTCTCCATGGTGCTCTCAGGCAAGTTGATGCTGGAGTGGCTGGGCGAAAAGTACAATGACCAAAAATGCATACAGGCAGCAGCCGCTATAGAGAAAGGCGTTGTCTACGTGCTGGAAAACCGTTTAGGCGTAGCAGATTTAGGCGGGAAAGCCACGACCGTAGGAATGGCTGAAGCTATAGCTGAAGCTATGCCTTCACAGTAACGTCGTGTCAAAAATGTCTGAAAACCGAACCATCCATATTTTGGATACAACTTTGCGTGACGGGGAACAAACCCCCGGCGTTTCTTTAACCACCGACGACAAAATCGAAATTGCTCAACAACTAAGCAAACTAGGAGTGGACACCATAGAAGCAGGCTTTCCCAGCAGTTCTGAAGGGGAGCGCCGTGTTGTCAAAGACATCACAAAACTCGGCTTAACCAGCAAAATCTGTGGATTATCAAGATGTACCAAAAAAGACATCGACGCAGCGTTGGACTGCGATGTTGACTTAGTGCACGTTTTCATTCCAACCTCACCTGTGCAGATGAAGTACGCTGTCAACATGATCCCTGAGCAGGTCTTAGCTTCCGCAGTCGAATCAGTAGAATACGTTAAGGCACATGGCGTGAAATGCGAGTTTTCTCCTATGGATGCAACCCGCACTGAACTGCCCTTCCTAAAACAAATCTGCAAAGCTACCCAAGACGCAGGCATGGACAGCCTAAACGTGCCAGATACCGTCGGATGCATGATACCCAGAACCATCGCCGAATTAATCACAGACCTGAAAAAGGACATTAAAGTTCCAATTAGCATCCACTGCCACGATGACTTTGGCTTAGCAGTCGCCAACAGCCTTGCCGCCGTCGAAGCAGGCGCACAGCAGGTGCACACAGCCATAAACGGCTTAGGCGAAAGAGCAGGCAACGCAGCATTAGAAGAAGTCGTCACCACACTGCATGTGGTCTACAAGTACAAAACAAACGTTAACACTAAGCTGCTGTACAGCACCAGCCGCATGGTCGCATCCTTAAGTGGTGTGCCTGTGCAGGTGAACAAGGCTATCGTGGGCGAAAACGCGTTTTCACACGAAAGCGGCATCCACACTCGTGGCGTCACCGAGCAGCCCCTGACATTTGAGCCAATAAGCCCTGAATTGGTCGGCAGAACCCGCAAGCTGGTCGCTGGCAAGCTGGCGGGCACCAGAGGTATCCAAGCAGAGCTAGCAGATATTGACATTCACCCTAACGAGGTGCAGCTAGCCGAAATCGTCAAACGCGTTAAAGATTTGGGCGACAAAGGCAAAATGGTAACCGACGCAGACTTAATCGCTTTGACATCAGCAGTGATGGGTTCGGTGATTGGCGAAGAGAAAATTGTTGACCTATGCGACATGGCAGTCGTTACCGGAATAAAAGTAATCCCAACGGCCTCAGTACGCCTAACCTTGGATGGCAAAGAGTATGTCGCCGCAGAAACGGGCGTCGGTCCAGTCGATGCAGTGCTAAAAGCCATTCAGAAGCTTACAAGCGGCCAAGAGAAAATTCGCCTATCCGAATACAGGTTAGAAGCAATTACGGGTGGCAGCAACGCAGTTGCTGAAGTCGTCATAAAAGTTGAAGATGAACAAGGTAACATGGTCTCTGCAAGAGCCGCAAGAGAAGATATCGTCATGGCATCCGTGGAAGCAATGATAAACGGTATAAACAAGTGCATGCTTAAGAATCGTCAAGGCAAGAAGCAATGAAGGTAACCTATCAAGGCGAGCGCGGCGCTTACAGCGAGATGGCTGTGTTCAAGTTTTTCGGCAGCAAAGTGGAGGCGGTTCCCTGTGAAGACTTTCGCCACGTCTTTGAATCTGTCAAAACTGGTGCTGCACCGCATGGCGTAGTTCCGATTGAGAACAGCCTTGAGGGCAGCGTGACCCAGAATTACGACCTCTTCCTCAGCTACGACCTCAAAGTGTGCGGGGAAGTCGCCATCAAACTCGCCCACGTCTTAATCGCCAACCCCGAAGCTGACATTGTCGACATCCGAACCGTTTACTCCCATCCCCAGGCACTTGGCCAGTGTCGCAACTACCTCCAAAAACAACCCTGGGAAGTCATCCCAGCCTACGACACCGCAGGCAGCGTCAAACTCATCAAAGAACGCAAACTCCTAAAGGCAGCCGCCATCGCATCCGAAAAAGCCGCCGATCTCTACGGCATGAAAATCATCGCCCGAGACATCGCCGACAACCCATCCAACTACACCCGCTTCCTCGTCCTCAGCACCGAAGACGCCGAACCCACAGGCGACGACAAAACCAGCATCATATTCAGCCTAAAACACGTTCCCGGCAGCCTCTACAACTCCATAGGCGAATTCGCCAGTCGCAACATCAACCTAACTCGCATCGAAAGCCGCCCAACTAAGACAACAGCGTGGCAATACAACTTTTACGTAGACTTCGAAGGACACCGCACAGAAAAACGGTGCGTTGAAGCGTTGGCAGGGCTGGAGAGGTACGCTACCTTCGTAAAAATACTCGGCTCTTATCCCAGAGTTATCTAAAAATAAAGCGGGGTTGTTTACCCTCTGACTTCTATGGCTGCTGTCGCAGTATCTACCACGTAGCCTTCTATTGAGAGTTCTATTTGAATAAGATGTTCTCCAACTATCGCACCGTAAGCTGCTGGCCCAGTTGACATTGGACTGCTACAGCAGTTGAAATTGGACCCGAAGTAGCTTTGGGGTCTATGCGCGCTATCAGTGTACTGCTCGGATTAATTACTAACTCAGCGACTGCTGGCGTAAAAGACAGCTTAACTTCAGCATCTTCAGCAGCAAAGTTAGAGTTGCTCTGGATGCTAAAGTACAGTAGCGTAAAGTTGCCTATGTGCTCAAACCAGTTAACATTGTTTTTCCAGTGAATATCAACTAGCTCAAAGGATGGCGCCACGTGGAATACTGCGTTAACTGCCACGTCGCCTTGGAACCCATTAAAGATGTTGCCGTCGGCGGTGTACGTTAAAGTGATTTGAGTAGTCTTTGTTTTCTAGGTCGTTTACTGTTACTTGGCAGGAGACGGTGTGACTGTGTTGCCTGCTGTAACATCAAACTTGTCGGTGGACGCTTCAGAGAAGGCATCTGAAGACGCCCTGATGACTACGCCGCTGGCGTCACCTCCAAAGTTTGATATTTCAAAATCCAATGTTGCCACTTTGCCGGTTTCGCAATAGAACATTTCAGTCGTTACAAGTAAACTTGGTTTCTCTTTTAAAAGTCCGCCTAAAATGGCGAATGCCGCACCGCCTACAATTACTATGTTAAAATGATGTAGTTTCGGTGGCAAGTTAAGTTACCCTGTGACAGGTGCGGTTGTACGGTTATATAATTTACCAAATTCACTGAAAAGAAATGGTGCCAACTTACAGAACGGTTAACATGTCGCCAGACCACACTGCGGCGGATTCAACATAGCTATGTTGGCATGCAAGAAAACCAGCCACCACACCACGTCAGACGTTGAAATGCAACCTGACCCCAAAAAGCAACCGCAATCAAACTCAGTCTTGTGGTGACATAAAAGCCGCCACACCCGCATAAAGAAAGAAATAGAAAAGCGGTTAGATGCCTAGCCGCTTTACGTTGTTGCAAAAGAAATTATCTATGATTTGGTATCCTTCGGGGTGGGTTTCGCCGTTAATGGTGATGCATTCGGGGTGAAACTGCACGCCAAAGAACAAGTGGTCTTTGTGTTTAACTGCCTCCACCTCACAGCTTGCCGAGTCAGCGATTAGATTAAATCCGGCTTTTTCGAGGCTGCCCTTCATCACGTAATCTTTGTGTTCCTGCGCCAACGGCACCCCCTGTCCTCTGCGGAAGCGGCTTAAGATGTCGCCTGTCTGTACGATGTTGACCTGCCCGAATTTTTTAGGGACAGTCGTCTGCATCGCTGCGGTTTCTGCGCCAAAAGCCCTGCAAAGCAACTGATGCCCAAAACATATCCCCAAAAGCGGCACCTTACAGGCACGGATCAGCTCTTCGATAGCGTCGTATTGGGATTTGTCTTCTGGATTAGTTATTCGAGCGTACGAGCCACTTATGACTACCGCGGCGATGTCTTCGCCAATCTGGTAGTCTGCGTCGATTTTGGTGTAGGGCACGATTTTGCATACGGCAAACTGGCTTAGGGCGTTGTTGAGTTCGTTGATTTCGTTGGGGTTCTGGTAGCAGTTTACAAGTAAGGTTTTAACCATTTACTTATTCCTCGGTTGACTGTAACATTTTGTACATTACTTCGTAGCTTTTACCGTATTCTTTGTCGGCTTTCTCGAGTTTAGCTCGGAGCTTGTCCATGCGTTGCATGATGGCAGCAGAGTCCTTTTGTTTCATAAGGTTCACCCAAGCTTGGGCGTTTGAGATGAATTTTTCCTCGATTTTATCCATACCCGCCAGCTTGGTCTGCACATTGGCGTACAAGTCAGGGGTTTCCATAGCTACGGCTTCGGCAAGAGTGAATAGCATGCGGTATGTCGTTCCAGCGAGTTTTTTGGATTCCACGAAGCCGGGCTGTTCAAGCAGGGTTTCGCAGGCAGCTAACCCCACGAAGTGCGCGAAGCCCAAAATGATGGACATGAGCTCGTCGTGCTTGGCTGGGGTCATGACAAAGACGTTGGCTCCTTCTTTCTCGAGCCATTTTTGGTATTGTAATGCGTAAGTTTCTTCTTCAGGCATAGTGGGAGTTAGCACGTAGGCTTTATGCGCAACGCCGTTGCTGCCCGGACCAAACACAGGGTGTGTACCCAAAACCAAAGCATCCTTGAGGTACTCATGCATAACTTGAACTGGATACTCCTTGATGGAGCACACATCCATAACTGGCTGTCCTTTATGGACTGAGTCAGCGATTTTCTTGACGGTTTCCTCAAAAGAGGATATGGATACGCAGATAAGGACTCGGTCAGCCTCCTTGACTGCGGCTGGGAAATCAGCAACTTCGACGCCCAACTCGTCCTTCAACTTCGCCAGCTTTTCAGGCTTGCGGTCAGCTAAAACTACGGTGTCGCCTTTCTCTTTGCAGAAACGGGCAAACCAAACGCCCATTTTTCCTGCGCCAAGAACGGCTGTCCTCATTGAGCCGCCTCGCAGATTTTATTCATCGCCCACTCGATTTGGTCGTCTGGAGCGGTTAAGCTGATGCGGAAGTGCTCTGGATGGTCACCGAAGCTTGAGCCAGGAGCAACTGCAACGCCGCTGTCGAGCAAATCCAAAGTGAATTTGGTACCATCCAAGCCGGTTTTTTTGGGGAACACGTAGAAGGGTGCATCTGGTTCAGTAAATTGGAAACCTGCTTCTTTGAGTTTCTTGGATGCGAGGTCTGCGCGGGTTTTGTATTTTGCTTTGATGTTGGCTGCGATTTGGGCGTGGAGTTCTAAGCCTTTGAGTGCTGCTTCCTGTATGAAGACGGGTACGTTGTTGAAGGTAATTTGGTTGAGTTTGGTGACTTTGTCTATGTGGGCTTTGTCTGCGACAAGGTAGCCTACACGCCAGCCAGTCATTGTGAAGGTTTTTGAGAAGCCGTTGCTGACGATGTTGTTGTCAAGTTCGCCGTAGTCAAGTATGCTTTTGACTTTTTTGAAGGCAATTGCGCCGTAAACCTCGTCTGAAAGGATGGGTACTTTTTTCCTTTTCGCTACTTCCACGACGGCGTCAAGTGTTGCGTCATCGAAGGCTTTGCTGGTGGGGTTGTTTGGGTTATTGAGAAGAATCATTTTTGTCTCGCTGTCGATGAGTTCCTCAAGTTTGGCGGGGTCAATTTTCCAGCCATCCTCCATCTTTGTTGGTAGCAACTTTACTTTTGCGCCAAAACTCTTCGCAATCAAGTCGTAAGCGGTCCAGTACGGAGTTGGGATGATGATGTTGCCGCCGTTTTTAAGAGTGAGAAACATGGTGGAAAAAATAGCCCACTTCGAGCCCGGTGTAATAACCACGTTTTCTGCCTTAACACCATGGATATCAGCGATTTTCTGCCGCAGCCTCAACTCGCCATAGCTGCTGCTGTACTTGGTTTTGCCTGCTTTCATTGCAGCATAAGCGGCTTCCACGATTTCAGGCGGAGTAGCCATATCGGGATCGCCAAGATTTAATCGGACGATTTTTTTACCTTCACTTTCAAGTTTGAGTGCTTTCTCGTTTATTTCATATAGCATCTGGGAACATCTCCCCGTTGAGAGATAACGTTACTGTTGAACGGTGCTGCACATATTAACTATTTCGTGGTAGATACGCTCAATTCTTTCAGGGTCAAGCTTCAAAAGCTCCGCCCGCTCTCTGGCGCGCTTGAAAACTTCGGTTTCACGGTGGATGTCATGCACCGGTCTGCCTTCTTTTCTCTTGAGTTCGCCGATGGCGCGAGCAATTTTCACACGTTGCAAGAAGTCGTGGAGGATTTGGTCGTCGACTGCGTCGATTTTTTCACGTAACGAATCTAACTCGCTCATTTTAGTACACCTTTAGGGTTTTGGGGATTTCTCCCACTCGAATTAAGTGGTCAACTAAGGTTACTGCTACTGCGGCTTCTATAGCTGGCACCGCTTTTGGTACAATGCATGGGTCATGGCGGCCTTTGACGGTTATGCAGGTATCTTGCATAGAGGTTAAATCCACGGTTTTCTGCTCTTTCGCAATGGAGGGTGTGGGTTTTATGGCGACGCGGATGACTATGGGCATGCCGCTTGACAAACCGCCTAAGATGCCGCCCGCGTTCTCGGTTGCGGTCACTACCTTGCCACCTTTCATAAGGAAAGCGTCGTTGTTTTCCGAGCCACACATTTCGGCAGCTTTGAAGCCGGCGCCAAACTCTACGCCCTTCACCGCAGACACACAAAACAGTGCCTTCGCCAAATCCGCATCCAAAGCGTCAAACAGCGGTTCACCAACACCAGCAGGAATGTTAAGTGCAACGCATTCTACGACTCCGCCGAGGCTGTCGCCTGCTTCTTTTGCGGCAACGATGGCTTCCTCCATCTTCTCTGCACACTCCAAGTCGGGGCAACGGGTGGCTGCCGCGTTGCGGTTCTTGCGAATTTCTGATGCGAGGAACTCTTTGTGGCTTTTAACGGGTCCGATAGCTTGAGTGTATGCAAGAACGTCCATGTTGTATCTTGCTAGCAGCTTCTTGGCGACAACCCCCGCCATGATTAATGTGACTGTAACGCGGCCTGAGAAGCGACCGCCGCCTCGATGGTCATTAAACCCGCCATAGCGGATGCTTGCAGGGTAGTCAGAGTGGGCTGGTCGGGGCGTGTTTTTGACGGCGTCGTAGTCGCTGGACTGAGTCTCCTTATTTTCCACCATCAATGTGATGGGTGCGCCCGTCGTGTAGCCGTTAAAGACTCCGCTTAAAATCTGCGCCATGTCCTTTTCCACGCGGGCAGATACGATTTTAGGCTGGTTCGGTATGCGCCTATCCAGCTCTTCTTGGAAATCTTCTTTTTTTAAGGGCAAACCTGCGGGGCAGCCGTCAACCACTACACCGACAACTCTTCCATGGCTTTCCCCAAACGTTGTAACAGTGAATTCTTTACCTATCGAGTTTCCCGCCAACCACTTCAACTCCTAATTGCTTTAAGTGATGGAAGAACTGCGGATAAGACTTTCTGATACACTCTGCGTGCTCTATTGTGGTTTCGCCTTTTGCTCCGATTGCGGCGACGGCGGCTGCCATTGCTATGCGGTGGTCGTTATGAGGGTCTATGACTGCGCTGTGGAGTTTGGTGCCTTTGATGGTTAAACCGTCTTCGGTTATGGTGATTTGTGCGCCCATTTTGGTGAGTTCGGAGTGCGTTGAGGCGAGTCGATCGGATTCTTTGAGGCGAAGCCGTTTGGCGCCTGTTATGTGGCTGGTGCCGTCTGCGTAGCATGCAAGGGCTGCAAGTACGGGGACAAGGTCAGGGACATTTTTTGCGTCTATATCGAAGTGCCTGAGCTTTTCACCCGTGCCTTCCACTTCAATGCTGTCGCTTGTGACCATAACTTTTACACCCATTTCTTTTAGGATTTCCACGATGGCTTTGTCGCCCTGCACTGCCTCGTAATCGAGGTTGCCCACTTTTACTTTGGATTTAGTGACTGCAGCTGCTGCAAGGAGAAAAGCTGCTGAAGAGAAATCTCCAGGTACAGTTGCGTCTGCGGGTTTGTAGCGTTGATTTCCCGAAATTAGCAGACGCCTTTCTTCAATTTCAACTTTGACGCCGTGCTGGCTGAGTACTGTCTGAGTCATCTTCACATAATCGGCCGACTCTAATGGCGACGTAAGCACAATCTCAGAATCCGCCTTTGCCAAGGGACACGCAAACGTCAAACCAGAAATAAACTGTGAACTAACATCCCCAGCAATCTCGGTTCTTCCACCTGCAATGCCTCCGCCCTGCACAAACACCGCATCCACCTCACAGTGCTTGCCAACAAATGCCTCTGCATTCAAGTCATGGAGGCTGTTTAGCAGGGGCTCTATGGGGCGACGAGCAATTGAGCCATGGAAAAGCAGCGTGGAGACACCGTCTGCCAAAGCCGCGACTGGTACTATAAACCTTAGCGTGGCTCCTGATTCGCCGCAATCAATGGGTTCGCTGGGGGCTTCCAGTTGGGCTACTCCCGTTATCGTCCATTGTCCGTCTCCCGCTTCAACTTTGGCGCCCAACCCCGTTACTGCGCGTAGGGCGGCTTCGGTGTCTTTGGAAAACAGTGGTTTCTCCACTTTGGAGGTTCCGTTGGATAAGGCTGACGCGATAACCATGCGTTGAGTGTAAGCCTTTGAGGCAGGAGCTTGCACTTCGCCAGAGATGCAATCCGTTTTTTTGACGGTTACTGATGTCATTTTAGAACACCTTGGCTTTTTCGCCGTTAAGCTGTGCTTCGATAACGTTGCCTTCGTAGTTTTGGAGTGCAGCTTTGACTTTGTCGGCTGTGTCGGAGTGGACGACGGCGGTAACTGCGGGTCCTTTACCGCATAATCCAGCAGCGACTGCGCCTGCCTGTAGTGCATCGATGGCGATGGCGGGGTTCTGACCCGAAGCCGCCGAGTAAACAAGTCCGTTGAGTGTTAGGGCATCCCAGACGCTGCCCATCATTGCCTTCTCGAACGCCAACTCAACCAGTGGCTTAACTGTCTGAAGGCGATCAACGTCAGAGTTGATAGTGTATGCTTTCTGGGCGGGTACCC
Organism: uncultured archaeon; assembly: GCA_963810275.1. GTDB lineage: Archaea > Thermoproteota > Bathyarchaeia > Bathyarchaeales > Bathycorpusculaceae > Bathycorpusculum. The sequence continues at coordinate 153,399 of CAWENF010000003.1, read as the reverse complement.
AAAACAGCACTGAGAGGTTTTTTGGAAGCCTGAGCTGCTTGAGAATCTGGCGACGTGTGTTGTCGGTTATGACTGCTCCGCCGAAGTAAGATGCGCATGCGTCGTCAAAGGCGCCTGTGATTGTGCATTTGGCGTCAAATGCGGCTTCTACGCCGATTCTGACGATTTCAATGTCGTCCAGCGACTTCTCCAGCGCGGCGATTGTAGCAAGGGCTGTTGCGTTTGCGGCAACACTGCTGCTTTTGAGTCCGCGGGCGGCTGGGATGTTTGAGGTGGTTTTGACTTTGGCACCGTATTGTTCTTGGGCTTTGAAGTGTTCCAGAACTCGGGCAACAGTACGTTCAACTAGCAAAGTGCTCTCGTTGGGGTCGGAAGTGATTTCCACTTCAAAAACGCCTGATTCCCCTGTTAGTTTGACTTCGGCTTTTGTATACAAGTCAACTCCGAACGCTGCACCCCTACCCAAGGCTATAGCGTTTACGATTGTTGCTGCGCCATGCGCCACCGCCACAGCTTCACCCGCCATCCTGTTACACCTTCTGTAAGTGAGTTACCACTGCCTTCCTCATAACTTCAACGGGCGCGGATTTGCCAGTCCAGATTTCAAAGGATGCTGCGCCCTGATAAATCAGCATCTCCACCCCGTTCACTACGTGTGCGCCTGCTTCTTTTGCGTCTTTTAAGAGTTGGGTTTCCAGCGGGTTGTAGACTATATCCATAACCGCGAGGTTTCTGCGCAGCAAATCGGCGGGCACGGGACTTTCGGTTGGTTTCGGCTTCATTCCCACAGAGGTGGCGTTGATTAAGATGTCGCTGTCCTGTAGGTTGTGCTCTATGTCGGCTTGGGAGAGGGTGCCGTAGGCGATTTTTTTGTTCACAGACTTCTCCAGAAGCTTAGATAGTTCCTGAGCGGGTTTGGCTGTTCGGTTAAGCACAGCGAGTTCGTCTGCTTCTTTGGCTACTAAATAAGCGATTGCTCTGGCAGCGCCGCCTGCACCTAAAAGCAGCACTTTATGTCCCTTTAATCCAACACCGTTTTCTTTGAGTGCTTTAACTGCGCCGACGCCGTCAGTGTTGAAGCCAAACAGCAGTTTTCCCTGGTTTAAGATTGTGTTTACGGATTGAATTATCTGGGCGGCGAGGTCGATGCGGTCAAGGCTCTTCATAACCAACTTTTTATGAGGCATAGTCACGTTTAAGCCACGGATGTTGAGTGCTCGCATGCCGTCTACTGCTTCGGCTACGCGGGAAGGCTTCACCCTAAACGCTAAAAACACGTAGTTTAGTCCCATCGCTTCAAACGCTGCGTTATGCATGATGGGGCTAAGCGAGTGCTCAATGGGATCTCCTATAACTCCACATACCCGTGTCTTGCCCGAAATCGTCATCAAATTATCCCTAATATTCTGTATGCAGTGGACATTTCTTTTATATTCATCTGTCCCGGTGCAGTTTGTGCGGCTGTGTACAACGCGGCGAAAGTGAAGAATGCACCGAAAACTGGTGAGAGCAGCCTTGAGGTTTTGCCTGCTTCACCCATACAGAAGCAAACTAGTTTTGTTTTTGCTGCGTTTTCCGAGATGAAGCGTAGAACTACCAGGTTGTCTTCGGTTTTTTTGGCGGTTGTGATGATTTTGCAGACATCTGCTCCGGAGTCAAGCTGGTTTTTTAGTACCTTCTCCAATGCGTAATGTGGCAGAGTGCCGTCCGGTTTATGGTACGATACCACCACCTTTGCGCCCGAAGATTTAAACAATGCAACTGCTTCCGCTGGGTTAGGACTGCAAAAGTCTACATCCACATATTGGAAGCCGCTTTTAACAGCGTTAAGTAAGATTTGTTTACGGTCTGCTTCGGAACCTGAAAAGAAGCCACCTTCATCCGGGAGCTTGTTAGTAGCAATTAAAGGGCATCTTGTGCTTTTAGGTAAATTCGCAAGTTCACCTATTACTTCTAGGCAGTCCATGCGTACCTCAACAAAGTTTGCCCCTTCCGCTTCAGCTTTCACAATTAACTCTAATGCTTCGTTTGTGTTTTTAGGTAGAATCGAGACGCAGATTTGGGGAATCACTTCTCTATCACCGTTTCGTCAGGCACAGATATTCCGAAGTGGCGTCCGCCTTTGGCGGCTAAATGCACGATGACTTCGTCACCTGCTTTAAGGTCAGTAACGGGTTTAGAGCCTGACGGGGTAACGACGCGGATGGTTTCAGCGTTCTGCAGAATAACCTTGATGATTTTGCCTTCTGCTTGGGCTTCGATTAGGATGAGGGGACGGATTTCGATTTTTATGCGACCCACGTTTGCTTTGCGGGTTTTACCTTCTCGGTTAACGAGTATGACTTCGTCTCCTGCTTTGAACTCTTGCAGGTACCTTGTCGTCTGCAGGTTCCCTAACGTGTACATAGAGCATGAACCTGCGTTCACGCGGAAAGGCCGTGATGCGACATAGGGATTTTCGTTTACTTCAGCTTCGACTAGGAAGAGCCCGGCGCTTTGGCTGCCTGACAGCATGCCTTCGCCTTGAGTCATTAGGTCGCATGTGTCAACGCAGACGCGTGCACCTGTGCCGATGGGTTTGGAAGATACGATTTTGGCTGTTGCCATCTGTAGTTTGAGCGCTTCGGGTTTGACGATGGAAACGGTTTTCATCAGCTCGTCGGGGCTTGATGTTCTGAGGAGTACGCCGTCGGTTCCCAATTCTAGGGTTTCAACTGCGACTTTTGCTTCTTCAGCGCTGGCAACTTCAGCGATGAGTTTGCTTTTGCCCTTGATTCGGGCAATCAAGTTTTCCAGTGGGATGACGCGCCAGTTTGCGCATCCGATAATTATGTAGTTAGCGCCTAATTGTGCAGCTTCAACTGTTAGGTTCTCTGATTCTTTATCGCTTATGGTTATGCGGAAGATTTTTTCAGTTGTGTTTTGCTCGTTAAGGGTCTCTTTGGTAAGCGGCGATAGGGCTACGTGTTCGTCGGCTGCTACAAAAACAACAGAGTTCTCTTCGATAACAGCGTCGCTGAATTGTGCAGCTGCCTCTTGCATTGAGCCTTTCTGGTCTTCTTTTAATATTTCTACCCAGAGTTCCTTCAAAGTTTTTCACCCAAAAACTTTTGCGCATCCGCCACGGTGGCTTTCTCATGAACGATGGCGGCAAGCGCCCTTGTAATATTAGTGGGCGTTTCGCATTGGAAAATGTTTCTGCCGATGCTAAGCCCCGCAGCGCCTGCTTGGATTGCGTCATGTGTGGTTTGCAAGATTTCTTCGACGCTTTTGCATTTCGGTCCGCCTGCGATGACTACTGGGGCGGGACAGCTTTCTACTACTGTCTTGAATGTTTCTATGTTGCCTGTGAAGTTGGTTTTTATTATATCTGCTCCGAGTTCTGCACCAATGCGGGCTGCGTGAGCCACGACTTCGGGAGCGTGTTCGTTGGTGATTCGGGGTCCCCTCGGGTACATCATAGCCAGAAGTGGCATGCCGAAGACTTCGCATTCCTCTGCCACCTTACCCAAAGTGCAGAGCATCTTGTCTTCATCTTGGGCGCCTACGTTAATGTGAACAGAAACTGCCTCCGCGCCCAACCGAACTGCTTCTTGAACGCTGCAGACTTGAACTTTGCCGTTGGGGTTTGGTCCGAGGCTGGATGCACCTGAAAGCATAACGATTAAGCCTGCTCCGTCAACGTCGATGCGGCGTGCAATGCCTTTATGCACAAGGATTGCGTCGGCTTTTCCTTTGACTAGTTGGTCGGTGATTTTTTGCATGTTCACTATGCCAGTGACGGGTCCAATGGTGACACCGTGATCCATGGGTACAATTACGGTGCGGTTATCTTTCTGAATGATTTTTTTAAGTCTGCGAATTTTTCCCTCGTTCATTTGTGCATCCACCCTAATGATTTCTGAGAGCGTTTTTAATTAACTTTAGCGCTTTCTCTTTCTCATTCCAATCAACAAATAGCAAAATACTGGATGTGATGGTTAAGATGCCGCTGATGTTTATCCCCTTTACGCGCAGGTCCTCGCTGATTTTGCCGATGAGACCCTGGGTTTCCTCTAAGCCAACACCGCTGGTTTTGATGAGCACTAAGTCTTTTTTGACTGCCATGGCGATGGTTTCTTTGTTGTTTATTGTGATTTGGTGAATCTGGTCGAAGAGTTCGTCGATGATGTCGGTTTGGGGCACGTAGAGTATTATGGAGTTAGTGTTCATTGACATGCCCAGTAATCTGCTGTTCTGCTTTACTTTCTGAACAATTTCGGTTATGACTTGAGGATTTGCTGACAAGCCTTTACCAATAACGGTTATCTCCGCTACGGAAGAGGGATTAGCTATTTCCGCATTCAATTCCCACGCCAACGCGCCGGTGATGATTGTGCCGTCTTTGCTTAAGTCGCCGTGCTTGTTGCTGATGACTTTCACATCGATAGCTTTAGGTTTGTATTTAAGCGCCTTGGCGTGAATAAATTTCGCTCCTGAATCAGCCAAACCCACCAGCGTGTTAACGTCGATTGTTTGCAGAAGCCTCGGGTTCTTTATGATTTTAGGGTCACTGCTCATGATGCCATCTGCGTCAGTTACAAGCACCACTTGGTCTGCACCTATGCCTTCTGCTAAAATGAAGGCGGTGGTGTCGCTTCCGCCCCTGCCCATTGTGGTGATTTTTCCATCCTCAGTTTTCCCGACGAAACCCGCAATTACCGGTATAGTGCCTGCCTCAACCAAGGGCTGGATGTATTCTTTGATTTTCTTGCTACATTCTTTAAGGTCTGGATTGGCATTTTGGAAAGCCTCGTCACTGATGATTGGCCACTTATTATCAATAGGGTCGAAGTAGCAGGCGTCCACGCCGTTGTTGCGTAAGGCGGTGGCGAAGATGCGCATGCTAGTGCGTTCGCCCATGGAAAGGATTTCATCGAGTTCATGTTTTTGGAGTTTACCATTTGAAGTGCTCTTAGCCGTGGCTAGAAGCACATCGGTTGTTTTGCCCATAGCTGATACTACCACGGCGAGTTTCGTGCCCTTCTGTGCTTCTTTTACAACTGCCATAACTGCTTTTAGCATGCGTTCGTGGTCAGATAAGCTGGAGCCGCCGAATTTTACTACTAGTTTACGTTTAGAGAGTTGTTTCGTCATTTGCTACACCCGTTTGTTGCCCAGAACTTTACTCAAAAATTTTGACCGTTCTGGGCTTAAGGAAAATAACCGAAATAATAAAAGCCATAGTCGAAGCTGCCAAATTGCAGTGCGTTACTGCTTATTACTAATGTGTATATCATTGCTTCGACCCGCAAATGAGTCACCTTACAAAAAATATAAGCGTTTCGGAGTCAAGTTTGCGGTACTACTCAGCGGCAAGGTATTTGTGTGCCTCTATTGATGTTGTTTTTTCCTTCATTAAATAGTTTGTCGATTCGGGCTATGTAGCTGTCCGCAGATTGGAAGGATTCAGATTTCCTCCATGCTAATCCGCGCTGTAGTTTGGCGTTTGAGTTAGGGAATCCGTTAATGAGACCTACGTTCGTAGTTACTGAGGCAAGACAACACAAAATACGCTGCTATTAGGGAAATGGGTTGGCGCGTCTCAGAACCGGCGCAGAGCAAAGCGGGCAGCTTAGCTGAGTTTGATAAGTTTGGGAATTTTGCCTGCGGTGCCTACTTCGCCGCGGTAGATGATCATTACCCCCTCGACTCCTTCAATACTTAAGGCTCTTTTTATGCCCTCTTGAATCGCCTCCTGCACGTCCTCGCCCTTCACCTCGTTACCCACCGCAGTCGCCGCAGCATCCGCTAAAGATGCGTTTTTGCCGAAGACGATGGCTGCTTCTGCGTCGCCGAAGCTGAAAGCGTGGCTAAACCTACCGGAACTAGTGGCGACAGCGATTGGAAAATCTGCTAATCTAAAACCGAAGCATTTGGAAAGCGGCTCCTCCCCTGCAGCTACTGCTACATCCACAGGCTGGTTGGCTTGTGCCATGATTTCGCCGCCGTTCTCCACCACCGCCACCTTGCATCCAATTCTGAGCATATCCGCTACAGCTATGTCCGCTATAGCGCCCGCCACTGCCGCCATAGGACCTACCTTAGCCAAAACAGCTGCTTCAGCCATGAGTTTGGCGACAAGCGGCTTTTCAGGAACATCTACGGGCGTGAGGGTGTGCTCGAATTTTGGGTTCATTCGCACGTAGAGTTCAAGGTCAAGGCGGCTGCAATGGATGGATTGTTTGGCGACTTCGAGGGCTTCTGGGCTGTCAGAAACAAAGGTACATTGGCTTTCCTTTAGGGTGAACGCTTCTCTTAATAGTTTGGGGTTCAACTTTTTTTGTCCCTGTTAGCATTCCCATTGCCGTTGGGCTTAAGCGACTTGATGGCCCGCGCTGGGCAGGCATCAACACAAATCCCACATGTGTTTCCCAAACAGCGTTCTTTATCAAATTCGACGGAGCCGTCTCGGGTTGTTTTGATCGCTTCCACTGGGCAAAGCGCGACACAGCTGCCGCAGCTAAAGCATTTTTCGCTGTCCACTTCGATGAGTTTGGGAACGGTAACGATGACCCCTCGGCTGCGAAAAGCCTCCACGATTTTGTCCTCGATTTCATCTGGCACTTCAACGAGAATTTCGCCGCCCTTTGAGTTAATATGCGCTGAAAGAATCGCCATGGGCACCTTATACTCGATGATGATTTGCGAGGCTATAGGCTCAGAAACCTGCTCTTCATTCATGCGGAGATATAGTCGTCCCATTAGTTTCCTCTCCCCAATAGTCTAGACACGTCTTCAGATGTGATGATTCCGAGAACCTTCTTTTCTATATCTATAACAGGCAGGGCGGAAATGCTGTGCTGTGCCATTCGTTTAGACGCGATTTCCAATGGCTCATCAGGTTTGGCTGTCACCACGTTTTTGGATTCAATGTCAGCGAGTGCTTTTTTGCCTTCCGCCATGGCTCGGGTGATGTCCCACGAGGTGACGATGCCTCGGATTTTGCCTACATCATCTATGACGACAATGTGGTTGACAGATTTGGTGACTATTCGTTCTGCGATGGCTCGGATTTCCTCGTTTTCGGTGCAGGTGACGGCGGCATGCATGACACTGACGACGAACGGGATTTCCTCGGTTTGTCGCATTGGTTTGAATGTGGTGTTGGTGGGGAGCCGCTCGATGGGTGCTGTAAGGGTGAATTTACCTTCTTCAATCCATTGTTTGAGGGTTTTGGAGACTTGTTTCGCCATTTTAATGCTGCTCAGTGAGCTAACGCGGACTTTTTTTCCGTTGACGTTTATGGTGCCTGATTTGAGTTCTTGATAGCTGACTTTCCCGTATTTAGGTCGGTCCCGTCTGGGAACACTGTAGTCGACGATGTTGGTGAAGATTTCGCTGTCTCGAATCGCTGTTTTCCTTGCTATTCCCATGTTTAGGATAGGGATTGGGATGCCCAGTCCGACATACATGCTGGTGCCGTACTTAGTGAAGCTGGCTCCTTGCAAAAACTCGGAGGACATCTTCTTAGCGTCGCCTTTCACCATTAGTGTTCCATCTTGGCTTTGGGGGCTGTGCTGCGTTCCTTCCCCGATGATGTAGCCTTGTCCGCCTCCAAGAAAAATGCGTGTGCCCAGCCCAATGGTTTCATAGTCTGGGTCGTTCATTAAGGGATTGAGTTCGCCTGCGCCACTAAAAGTAGCGTTGCGGAATCGGGGCAAAAGCTTGCTCATATACGTATAGATGATTTCGTCACTCCCGTTTACTGCACAGTTGTATTTTTGGTAGCAGTTGCGGAAGTTGATGAGTTGGAACTGGTTGAGGTCGTCTTTGGTTATGGTTGTGTGGACGCTGGTTCGTGGATAGCAGTCTGTGCCTACCCCTGTAGCTCGGAAATCAACTTCTTTGCCTGACACAAGGTCAGATATGACGTGTCCTCCACCGTAGTCATAGTTGTGCTTATCGGTCATGTTGGTGGCACCGATAAAAAGGTCGACTGCCGCTCCGGGGTGTGTGACGGCGACGTCGTTTAGCCATGCGCGGTCGATTTTGATGGGTGGATCTGAGTGCCCCACGTTGATAAGTGCACCACTGCTACACATAGCGCCGAAAGTGCCAGTTGTAACTACATCTACTTCTTTGAAGGCGACTTCTACGCCGCTGCTTTCGACTAGTTTTTTCATTTCCTCAGCAGTTAAAACTTGAGCGTCGCCTTTTCGTATCTTATCATTAATCTCTTCAATGGTGCGAGTGCCGTCTTTAGACAAATTAAGCCACAGACCCTTAATGCAAACCGAAGAAGCAAAAGCACGCATATAATATTTACGCATAACCCTGTTAACCGCCTGCTTTATCCAAGCGAACTCGTCTAAAAATGCAGAAAACACCTGCTAACCTTTTGGAAAGCAGCTACGAATCCTATCCATTAATGATAGCATTTTTAAGGCGGCAGCTTCCCAAATGAATTAGGACTGAGTCTCATGAAAACGCTCATTGTCTGTTACTCTTATCACCACAACAACACTCAGAAAGTCGCACAAACAATCGCTGGTGTAATAGGCGCAGAGGTGAAGACGCCCAAGCAGACAAATCCATCAGATCTCAAAGACTACGATTTGGTAGGTTTCGGCTCAGGCATCTACATGAGTAAACCTCACAAAGACCTGTTAGCGTTTGCAGATAACATGCCCCAAACTCAGAATGGTAAAGCATTTATTTTTTCCACCAGCGGGCAACCGAACAACGGAGAGAAATTCCACCGCAGCCTGCGGGAAAAACTTCAAGCTAAAGGCTACATGGTTGTGGGCGAGTTTAACTGCACGGGGTTTGATACTTTTGGTCCCTTCAAGTTAGTGGGCGGATTGCAGAAAGGGCACCCAAACGAAGACGACCTTAAAGCTGCGGCGGCGTTTGCTGAGACATTAAAACCGAATTAGTTTTTTTGTTTTCTCGCAATGCTCCCAGACTCGCATGACGGAGAATTTAACATGGATGTATGTTTGCGTGGGCAAGAGAACCCGACGTCACACAGCATCAGACGTTGGAAGGTGACTTGAACCTGAAAAGCAACGTCCTTCATTTGCAGTGTTTTGGTGCCGTAGAATTCATCATATCCATATAAAGAAAAAACCAAATACTGCAAACCGCACCTAAAGCATGGTAAGCAAAACTTAACAGTCACAGCCGCTAAATAATTTTCAGATTAACCATTTACGAAGGTAACTTAGTTTGAGAAGCGACAATGTTAAAACTGGAACCGAGAAAGCTCCCCATCGTGCTCTTTTGAAATCTTTGGGTTTAGATGACGACGATTTAGCTAAGCCCCTTATCGGCATAGCGAACAGCTACACCAACATCGTCCCGGGACACGTACATCTTCGCCAAATCGGCGAAGCCGTCAAAGAAGGCATCCTAGCCGCCGGCGGAACCCCCTTCGAATTCAACACAATAGCTGTTTGCGACGGCATTGCAATGGGCCACATGGGCATGCGTTACAGCCTACCATCAAGAGAAATCATCGCCGACTCAGTAGAAATCATGCTGCAAGCTCATAGCCTAGACGGTCTCGTCATGATCTCAAACTGCGACAAAATCACCCCGGGCATGCTCATGGCGGCCGCACGCGTCGACATCCCATCCATAATGGTTACAGGCGGACCCATGGCAGCCGGACGACACCGCGGCAGAAAAGTCAGCTACGCCAACATGCCTGAGGCACTTGGACAAGCAGTTGCAGGCAAAATGACCCCAGCTGAACTCCAAGAGCTCGAAGCAGAAGCTTGCCCAACATGCGGAAGCTGCAGCGGCATGTTCACCGCTAATACAATGGCCTGTATGACCGAAGCCCTCGGCCTTTCACTGCCGTACTGTGCAACTTCGCTGGCAACAAGTGCATACAAACACCGCCTCGCCAGAGCCACAGGCAAACAAATCATAAAACTCGTCCAAGCTGACCTTAAACCCAGCCAAATTCTGACCAAACAAGCATTCGAAAACGCAATTGCTCTTGACATGGCATTGGGCGGCTCAACCAACACCACTCTGCACTTGCCCGCAATAGCAAAAGAAGCAGGCGTAACCCTTCCGCTCTCAGCATTCGACGAGATGGGCAGGAAAACCCCGCATATATGCAGTATGATTCCAAGCGGCGTGAACGCAATGGAAGACTTGGATGCAGCAGGAGGAGTTCCTGCTGTTTTGTCTGAAATTAAAGTTAACCTCGCCTTGGACTTGCTCACCGTTACTCTGAAAACAGTTGACGAAAATATCAAAAACGCACAAGTGCTGGACAGACAAGTCATACGTCCATTTGATGATCCTGTCCACAAAGAAGGTGGTATTGCAATCCTAACCGGCAACTTGGCGCCAAAAGGCTCAGTCATCAAATCAGCAGGTGTATCGGAGAAAATGATGCACCACACCGGACCCGCAAAGGTCTACGACTCCGAAGCCGAAGCCTTAACCGCTATCCGTGATGGCAAAGTAGTCGCAGGCGACGTCGTCGTCATCCGCTATGAGGGACCCAGAGGCGGCCCCGGCATGCCTGAAATGTTATTCCCCACCGCAACCATCGCTGGTATGGGACTTTCCGAATCAGTCGCTCTCATCACTGATGGCAGATTCAGTGGAGCAACCAGAGGTGGCAGCATCGGTCACGTTGCGCCAGAAGCCTTCGAAGGCGGACCAATAGCGGCAATTCAAAATGGCGATACAATAACCATCGACATCCACAAGCGGACGCTAAAGGTCGAATTAAGCGACGAAGAGTTGGCAGCGCGTTTGGCTGCTTGGAAGCCCCGTGCACCAAAAATTAGCAAAGGCATTTTATCTCGTTACAAGCCAACCTCCACAGAATAAAACTGGAAAACAAAAACAATTTAGTCTGCTTTTTTACCAGCAGCCTCTAAATCCATATCCGGTGTCCCAATTGCAGGGGTTCGATTGATTCTGGCTTTTTGCGCCTTAACCATAACCGTAGCAATCTGGTCCATCACTCTATGTTGGATCGGCGTATGTGTCGTTATATACACCAATTGGTTGGTATTTTGCGGTAGTTGCCCGCGTCGCTAGGTGGTAGAACCTGTGTATTGGGTGGATGCAGACGTGAAAGTCGTCGTTTGGTCGAGTTGTACTGCTCCGACTCTTACGAGTGTGGCAGCGACTTCTGCGATTGCGGGTATTGCGAGGATTAGGTTTGTGTTCATGTTGGTCTTCACCTCAAAAAGTATTATATTGTTGGGGTTGTTTGGATGTTGGCTAAAACCGGTGTGAAACAGTTTTTTGATATGTTTCTTTGGTCAGTTTTTGTTGTTTTTCTTGCAAACCTTAAATCCATGCGGGATAAGTCTAATTTAGATATAAAATGAAGCGTGTAAACCTTTTTCTAATCCTTCTATTAACAGCCGCAGCCGCCTTAATTGCGGCAACAACTATAGGTTTCGCCGTTTTTGCCCAAACCAGCCAAAGTGACCCAAACAGTTGGATGAGCCAAATTTGGGGCGGAGACGGAGACACCGGATATGGAATGGGTGGAATGGGCGGCATGATGGGACAAACCCCTACGCCGACACCCGCAACCGATGCCCTGCTGCCCATGTTTGGCGTTGCGTTCGCAGTGCTAATCGTCATAGCCATTGTAGGTGTAATTGGCATAAGCTACTACCTGGTTTACCCGCAAATCCGAAGCGGACCAGACGCAGCCCAAATCGAAGCAGCTTCAGCACACCAAGCCCCCGCCGTTGACGTCTACGAATCCATTTCCAAAACCCTAACCAAAGACGAACGAAAAGTCATAGACTCCTTAAAAGCTCATGACGGACGGTATCTGCAAAAATATATAAAAGCCGAAGCAGGCTTGAGCAGACTCCAGACTCACCGCATTCTTGCACGTCTCTCTGAGCGTGGGATTGTTTCGTTGGAGAAAACTGGAAACACAAATCAGGTGACGCTGGCGGACTGGCTAAAACATCATTAGTCACTATGTTTGTTTTTTAGAATTATATATTGAAGTTTTTTGTGGTTGTGTAGTGTTTACTGCAAATGCTTTTACTACATAAACAGCTGCTTTATTATTTGTCTTGCCTTAGCTGGAGGCCTATCTGCTTTTCGGTCGGTTTTTTATGGTTATGCTTGAAGGGTTAAGGTTGCAGGCTGCTCAGGTTCCACAATGGCAGCTGTATGAGATTTGGCATAGAATCAGTAGCAAACCCCTCCCACGGGTTAAGGCACTTCTACTCAGCGATGGCGACTTCAACGATGTTCTACGGAGTCGCGACTGTATAGAAGACCAACTTCGTGAGATTGAGGAGTGGGGGTATGTTCTCTCTTTTGAGGGGACGGATGCCTGCATCTTCAACGGCGACGAAAGCGACGACGCGGACTACATTATTCTTGATTCGCCAAAATCCCTACCACACATTTGAGGAAATCTTGCTTCACGAGTTAGCGCATATTCTGCGAGGGGACCTTTAGCCGAGCAAGCACGCGCCCTCTTCTTTGAATAGCCGTAAGCCTTCGACGCTGGGCAAATCCGCAAAGTACAACATATAGTATGATGCCCCAAGATCTGCGTAGACTTGAAATCCATGAAGGCACTCTTTTGGTGTGCCGAGTAGCGTGTACTGTTTAAACGATTCAAGCGAGGTACCCTCTGGCTTGTACTTGGCGATTTTTTCTTCCAACTCCGACTGGTTAGCTGCCATAAGGATTTGTCCGCCGGGCCAAGCAGACTGCATGATACTCCGATAGTTCCTGCCAAGCGCCTCGCAATGCTGATGTAGCACCGTCTGCTTATGCCTGTACACATCAAGCGGCAGAAAGCCCCAGTCACAGCGGTCAGCGTACTTCGCCGCCACCTTAAGCGTGTGCTTTTCTCCTCCACCACCCACAATGACGGGCGGATGAGGCTTCTGAAACGGCTTAGGCTCACAAACAGCATCCCTCAACTGGAAGTACCTGCCCTGATATGATGCCTTGGGATACGTCCACAGCCGCCTAACCACTTCCAACGCCTCCCCCAACTCCGAAACCCTACGCTCCCCACTATGGAACCCAAAACCGTACGCTTGATGCTCCGCCTCCTGCACGCCTGCGCCTAACCCGAACTCCAGCCTACCGCCCGAAATCACATCTAGCGTCGCCGCCGCCTTTGCAAGCAATGCGGGGTTGCGGTGTGCACTGCATAAAACCATCGTGCCCAACCTTATCCTGCTGGTGGCTGCGGCAAGCGCGGACAGGGTGGTCCAGCACTCCAAAATCGATGCGTCCCTGTACATGAGGTGGTCGTCCAGCCAAACCGAGTCGTAGCCGAGTCGTTCACACTCCAAAACCACGTTTCTTAGCTGCTGATACTGCTGGTTGGGGTTGCCTTGGAAGGCATAGAAGGGCAGGAACACTCCGAATTTAGCTTTACCCACTTTCATGCACCGATTGGTACACATTTAGGCGGATGCCAAATTTAGGCTTTAGCTAGTCTGCTGCGCACTTCTTTACCCCTGATAAGCGACATTACCCCCGCAACCGTCAGTATAGCAATGGACACATAGAAGGCGTTGTGGATGCCCAGCAAAAACTCTTTACTCACTCCACCCGTCAAGATGGACGTGCCCACAAAAATCTCAAACGCCACCTGACGGGGAACAGAAGCAGCAGCAACCGAAATCGCCAACACAAAACTACTCACCAACCCAATATTTTGCACTGTGCGCAGCAAACCCGAGATGCTGCCAAACGACCCCGCCCGAGCATTAGCCATGACAGCACTGTTGTTGGCGGGGAAAAACATCGACGTACCCAACCCCGAAACCGCCGAACCCAAAAGCACAATGTAGAACGAAGAAGTAGGCGTCATAGTCAAGTAAACCAGTATGGCAAGAGCCAAAAAGAACACGCCTAACGTAGCTATTTCGCGTGAGCCGTACCTGTCGCTTAGTCTGCCCATAATGGGTCCTAGAAAGCTGCCTGCCATGTAGCCGGGAACCAGCAGAAGCGCAGCGTCAAGCGGCGACAACCCTCGTATCCCCTGCAAATACATGATAAGCAAAAACACCACACTAAAGTAGCCGACACTCAAAAAGAACGCCGCAGCGATGGCGTTACGCAGCACCCGAATTTTTAAGGCTTCAAAGTCAATGAGGGGATTCTCAAGCCGCCGGTCGTAGAGCACAAAAACCGGAGTCAGCAAAGCACCCACCACCACCGTGGCCACGTTGTAGACGCTTGCGCCCTGAGCAGCAAAATTCACCAACCCCAAAGTAAGCAGCACCAGAGCCGCCGCAAGCAGCCCCATACCAGCCAAATCCAGCTTTTTGTAGGTCTTCTCTGCGTCCTTTAGGTACTTCAACCCGATGGCAATTGCGACCACGCCGATGGGGACGTTTATGAAGAAAATAAACTCCCACCCCACAAAAGTCGCTAAAACGCCGCCTAAAATGATGCCAAGCATGGCGCCCGCCGTGTACCCCAACGCGTTAAACCCGTACGCTCTACCCCGCGTTTTAGGAGGAAAAACGTCCGCGATTATGGCTCCGCTTGTCGCCTGCAAAATGGCGCCACCTGTTCCCTGTAAAACCCGGAACGCGATGAGCAGGTAAATGTGGGTGGATAAGCCGCATAGAAGGGAGCCGACGGTGAAGATTATGAAGCCTAAGTTGAAGATTTTGCTGCGTCCGTAGCTGTCGCCGATTCTACCCATCTGGGTGGTGGCGACGGCGAGTACCAGCATGTAGGATAAGATTATCCAGATGGAGGTGGCGAGGTCGGAGTGGAGACTGTCGTTTATGACTGGAAACGCTAAAAGTACGATGGTGCTGTCCAGCGCTCCCATGAGGGTGCCTAAAACGATCGTGGCTAAAATGATTCGGTTGTGGGGCAAAATCGCCTTTGAGCCAGATACACTCATCCATCTTCCTCAAAAAAATAGAATTAGCACTAATTCCATGAAATGTGCAGGCTTTAATAAACTTTAGACAAGCGTTTAGCAAAGCTAAAACCGCAGTTAACTATTCAAAAACTCCGACTGAATGGATAAGGTAATTATAATTCAAAACTGCATTTAATTCCACAACTACTTTGGAGCCTAATCTATGCCGTCGTCCAATCCGCCTTCCATTTTCGACTTAATGAACGAAGAAGAGGAAGCGGTAAGCGAGGAAGAAGAACGAAAAAAAAGACGTAAAGAACTTCTTGAACCCACTGGAATCAAGGAACACTACAAAGACGGCAAAATCAGCATCAATAAATTCACCTGTGTCGGCGCACAGTGCAAGCTCTGCATAGACAAATGCCCCACAAACGCGTTGTACTGGGGCACAGGCGAAGTCGGCTTAATCGAGGACCTTTGCGTATACTGCGGCGCCTGCGTGGCTAACTGCATGGTGGACGACTGCATAAAAGTCGAACGTACACTCGATAATGGGACGGTGGAGAAATTCGGTAAAGTATCTGACCTAGTAAAACTAGAAAAAATTAAGAACGCTAAACGTCGTCTTGAGCGCGTGAAAAACAATGCTGCTACCTTACGCCGCCTCTATAAGCCCAAATGTGAAGCACCTCCGCCGTATGAGCGTAAACGTAAACTGTACCTTGAAGAGGACCAGCAAAACAAGGTCTGACTCGTTCCATTGTACTAATTATGTGTGCTTAAAATTATAAGAAAAATCCTCCCTGCAAGATAGCGCATTTAGTTTTCCAAACTGGCGATGCAACGTGAAAATATCTTCCTGCGACCAAAAGGTGATATCTATACCCGAGGCATGTTCGAAAATCCAATAAAATCTGTTTTCATCCTATTTTTGAACTTCTATAGCAGTATTAGAGTCCACATGCACCTCTAACCCGCCATTTCTGCCCTCTTTAACTCGCGCATTAACAAGTAGCAGCTTGCTGCCGTCTCGAAGCTTCTTTTCCGCCTCATCTACCTTCTCGTTCCAAACAACCACCACCGCTTCACCCGAATCATCTCTAAATGCCAAGCGCATCACTACGCCGTCGCTATCGCCTCTGGTGAAGCCTGTTTTGCCCAAAACCGCCTTAACTGTCCCCACTAAGTGGACGCTGCCTGAGTTAGGGTTTAAGCTGTCGATTTTTTGTGTGAACTTCTCAATGGGTGAACTTTGGCTTTTTTCTTCTGGCAGCATTTCAACTTGGGACTTGTCACTCAGGTGCAATTCGGTTTTACCATAGCGGTCGTTGCGTGTGTAACAATGCACAAACCGCACATTCTGCCCTGCCTTTAACTCGCCCCGCTCAACCAACTCTGCCTTCTCATTCCATAACACCACCCGTAGTAATCCGTCGCTGTCGCCTAGCATGAGCGTGGCGAATTTGCCTGATTTTTCCTGCCCCTGAAAAGTTTTCGAAGCAAAAACCGCCATCAAACGCCCTGAGACGTTAACATCATAGAGTCCCGCAAACAGGCGTCCAGACGAGATGGAGCCTGAGCCGCAGTTAACAAAAGTGTTTTGCTGCAACTTTATGCCGAGTTTAGCTGCAATCAACCGCAACAAAGTTTCGTCGCCTAAGAGCTCCCCGCATTTGGCTCTCTCTGCCTCTAAACGTGTCATAATGTCTTCTTTGCTAATTTTGGGGTTTTTGGCTTGGATTTCATATATGAGGGTTTCTGTGGTCATGTTGCGCCGACACCCTTAAAGCGATTTTGCGCTTTTAATTTTTTGTGTATCTTTTGGGTTGGCTACGTTTATAACAGTTGGCGGCTCAAATCTGCTTGAGGGTTTGGATGGCAAATTTAGACGTCCTCTATACACTGGGTTTAGGTTTAGTCGTTGTGGGCATCGTAATTGTGATAATTGCTATGGTTATCCTCTATTCTCGTCAGAGCAAATGCAAAACCAAAACAGAAACCCACGCTGCAGGCGTCATCATGATTGGCCCCATACCCATAATTTTTGGCACAGATAAAAAAGCCGTTAAACAAATTCTGATTCTAGCATTGTCATTGGTGATTGTTATGTTAGTGATTTATTACCTGCTGTGGAGGTAACAACTGGTATGAGTGATGACCTTAACGATTACGATGACGAAGACGAAACGGGCTTTGCTTTTTCTGGCAAAATCTGGACAATAATCATGTTGGGGATCGCCTTGGTTTTTGTTGGCTTCGTCGTCATTGTTTTGGCTTCCGTTTTTCTCGGCGGCGGAAGTGTGGGCGGAATCATATTCATCGGTCCCATACCCATAGTTTTCGGCTCGGGACCAAACCTACCTTGGCTGATAGCTATAAGCTTAGCCATCTCCGTAATCAGCATAATTGCGTTTATAATATTGAATAGACGACGTTAAAAGAGAGGAAAATTAAACCTTAGGTTATTTTTCGGGTTCTTCGTCTTTGCCGTAGTATGCGTACAGGAAAATAAGTGCCAACGCAACTGCGACTGAACCCATAAGGACATATTGAAGAGTTATGAAGTATGCGCCAACGTCCATAGTTATTTCCTCAGTGTGTTTATTCCTTATTCTTGTACTTTTACATAATTAAGGATTCGCTTTTTTCCATTCATTCATAAGCATTTTAAAACATTCGTCACTTTCCTCGTAAGTTTTAAACCAACCGAGATTCTGTGCAATCTTCTGCGTCAACAAATGATAACACATATGCACTTTCTTGTCTAAAACACGGAAGTAGAAGTCATCACAGGTACAGAACTCCGCCTCCGGCATAATCAAGTAGTCCCGTTCACGCCCAACAACTATCCAAACAATACGTCCGGACGGCTTGAAAATGTACTTTTTCACCCTTCCTTCCGTCACCGCATCCAAGGCTTTGGTGAAGCGTTGCCCAAATAATTCGTAAAGCTGATTTAGATTTTCACCTGACAGTTTACCCGCAGCTTTAGCTTCAATGCATACCCTATTGAGGGTTTCGTTTTCCGAATGCTCAGTCATCGGTACACATGCTAACTTAAGAAAGGAGGTGCATTTAGGTTTTTAGCCTACACTGATTGGTTCCCCGCGGTCTTTGGAAAGCTCAAGCTTGGGTATAACCACTTCTAGCACGCCGTTTTTGTAGGTGGAGGCAGCTTCTTTTACACGGACTTTAACGGGTAACTGCACTTCTTTGTAGTATTTGTACTGGGGGGTATCCACGCAGATGTCGATTGATTCGTCGGTGCCGTGCAGTTTAATGTCGGTTTTCTCCACGCCCGGCAACTCGGCGACCACATGCACATCTGTGTCGGTTTGCACAACATCCACAAGCGGCTCTCGCTCCTCCTTAACCTCTGGCGGACCCTTTAAACCCTTTTTAATGTTGCCGAACTCTTGGACTTCAGGTTTGCCGTCAGCTCCAATTTTCATACTGCAACCGTAAACAAACGGTCCAAGCTCTTTCACGGTGCTGCCATCAGGCATCTTACGTTCCTTTACATATTCTTTAGGTACTTTTTCAGTGAAGTTCTTGAGACCTTCATCCATCATTTTCTCCATCTCTTTGAACATGTTGTCCATGTTGCCGAAGAACGGGTCTTTGGTTGGTCGTTGGCGTTTTTTGTACCATTCGGGGAAATCATCGTTGTCTGAAGACAAACAAATTCACCTGCATAGGAACGGTTTTTACTATCCAATAAATTTATTGTTGAAAATCTTTATAGAAGGTTTTTGCGTTTTGGCTCTGACTGCTCCAAAGTGGTTTATGTACCTTAAAAGTTTAAATCATACAATTATGACTAAACATCCACGACGCCGCAGAAGTGTCGGCGTTTGCCGGGGTAGCCTAGCCTGGCTAGGGCGCCAGACTCATAATCTGGAGACAACAGGGCCACACGCCCACTGCCAGAAGTCGCGGGCTCGAATCCCGCCCCCGGCACCAAATTTATTTTTTCAGGTTTTCTGCGAACTCGACGGCTGCTTTAAGGTCTTGCTCGTCTGGTTTGCCTTTGTTCATGCCGCCCAAGAACTTGAGAAAGCTATTCGTGTTAAAGCCGTGGCAGTTAAACTCGTTGACAATCACGTAGCCCTTAGCCTGTAGCGTCTCGCGAAGTGGTGTGTGAATTTTTGTTTGGTACTTGGGGTTTGATACGCCGCTGGTGGAGAAGATAAATGCCTTCTTACCTGCCGCGTTTGGGAGTTGGTCCGCGAAGTCCAGTAGGGGCTTGTAGTGTTTGCCGCTGTCTATCCCTGCACCGAAGCCGACTAAATCATAATCCGTGAGCCCATTAGGGTCGGTTTGCTGAGGCGTAACTATCTCTGTATCAAAGACTTTAGCGAAAACTTCCGCGACCTTTAGGGTGTTATTGTGATGATATGAATAAACAACTAAAAGAGTTCTCAAATTAGCGCCCTCATGAATAGTAATGTTTCAACGCTGATAAGGCCTTTAGGGTTACCCATTTGCTCTCTTCACCTTTGCGTTCAATATTTGTCTGGAATTTACCGTTAAAACTGTTCTCCAGGAACCATTTGCCCTCGTTTGTTTGCTTGGAAACTACGTGATCTACGGCTTCCTGCATTCGCGTGTCTTTGTAGCCGAGTTTTGTTAGGATTTCCAGAATCTCTAAAGCATCCGTTTGGTACATCAGGGGAAATCCGAATTTAAGCCACCCGGGCTTGGACACTTCTTGGAGGTTGTGGCTTTTTTTGTAGATGTGATGTTTTAGAAAGTACTCAGCACCAGCACCAATGGTTGCTTTCACTTCTGGATTTCTTTGAGGTTCGGGTATTTCGGCGAGTGCCTTTAAGGCTTTAGCGGCGCCCATGTGGCAGGTGTGTTTGCCAAAGCAAGCCGTATAGCGGTCATAGAATTTCCCTTTCGGTTTGCCTTCTCCGTCGTCGAAGCGCTGGTAGTTGGCTATCCAGTTTATGTTTACCCGCCTACACTCTGGGGTCGTTGAGGTAACCCAACCTGATTAGGCTGTAGACCATGTTTCCTGTCAAGCAGGGTATGACGCTGCTTTCTCTGCCGCCGCCCATCCGCTCTGAACGCGCCATAGCGAACCCGCCGCTATCAGAGTGCTGGCTGTTTTCCAGAATGAACTCACAGGCTTCCTTAACGCGTTCATCAGTTGGGTCTGCGCCGAGTTCTGCCAAAATGAGTAGCTGCCAAATGGTGCCTTTGTATTTTGCGGTGTAAAACGATGCTGGAGTTTCCCAGTAGCCGTCAACCTGCATTTTAGCGAGTATTTTAGGGACACTGCCTGTTTCCATGATAGCCTTTTTTGACTCTGCACCATCAACGTTGGCTTCTGGTTTTTCTAAAATATCTCTTAGCGTAAAGTAGCGTACTGAAGGATTATCTTTCTCAAGAAGCCACTCGGTTGGGTCAGCTTTGAGCACGTTTTTCCAGTTATCCAAAAAATTGCCCTCAAAAATGTGTTCTGTTTATTGACTTAAATGATTTTCCAGCGTCTCAATGCAGGGAATGATATTTATCGCCATCATAGACGGTATATGTGTGGTTAAGATGCAGTACTTCCGGATGCGAGATGAGGAATCCAAAACTTGGCACAACTACCTAATCGTGCAACTACCCCAAACAGACTTTTGATGCGCTTAAAGCACGCTTTGAAACTCAAGTGCCCAAACTCACCTGCCACCCCATAGCCCGCAACGGACATCCATACCTAGTGTTCGAGTACGGCGGCGCAGTAGACCTGAGCGAAGAGTTCGGCAGCGGCGAAACATTGGGCGACAAACTGCAAGTCGGCGACATAGTCATAGTCATCTTAACCGACCAGCCTCAAAGCCAACTCTTCAGTCAAACCGAAGGCGAGGTAAAACTCAACTTCAACCTTAAAGACGTAGTGGCTTACCCCTTCACTTACACTAAAGAGATGGAAAATCTCTAAGAGTTCTATCTTGCCTACAGCAACCTTAAAGATGGCGACCGCCAACTTGTAAAGAAATCTAAAAAATCGTTATTTAGGTGAAAATTTTGATTTGCCCCCGGTGTGGAAATACTGTTCCAGAAGGTTCTCGTTTCTGCCAAAAATGTGGCGCACCCTTAAACGATTTTCTAATGGTGACTACGCCAACTGTTGCGGGTTACAAAATTAAGAAGGTTTTGGGGATAGTTACGGGTTTAACTCCACGCACACGTGGGTTGTTTGGCAAGTTTATTGCTGGGTTTGAGTCTATGGCTGGCGGTGAAGTTACGGCGTTTACGTCGGAGATGGAGAAAGCCCGTTGGGAGGCCATAGAACGCGCAAAGGCACGTGCGCTTGCTCTGGGTGCAAACGGCATTGTAGGGCTAGATGTGGAGACTTCGGATTTGGGTTTGCAAAACGGTGTGGTGCTGTTTTCAGCTACAGGGACCGCCGTGGTAATTGAACCCGAATCCGAAACCTAACCCTGGGCTTCTGCGAAGAGTTTCTTGCCTTTTTCGGTGTATTCAATCAGCCCCAACTGCTTGAAAAAGTCCACTTGGTCATCCACTTCTCCACCTTCAACCAATTTGCCGTCCACCACGCGGAACATGAAAACCATATCCATAACCACCTTGTTACCCGTCGCCGGTAAAGAAACTCCGAAAAGTGTCCAGTCCCCACTGTGTGTTCCCGTGGCTCTAACTTTA
The DNA here is from genome assembly GCA_963810275.1 of uncultured archaeon. Taxonomy (GTDB): domain Archaea; phylum Thermoproteota; class Bathyarchaeia; order Bathyarchaeales; family Bathycorpusculaceae; genus Bathycorpusculum. The sequence continues at coordinate 131,894 of CAWENF010000003.1, read as the reverse complement.
ACCCACACGTTTTCCCCCTCGGCGATGATGTCTTGGATGCTCTCATGCCAGTCGGGAAACCCTTCGAACGCCAACGTGAACAGCTTCCTAAACGCCTCCCGCCCTTTCTGCTGATGGGTGTGGTCAACGTAGTCGGGGGCGACTAATTCGTCGAAAACGTCGAGGTTTCGGTTGTTGTAGGCTTCAATAAACCTGCGGATAACAGCCTTGCTATCTGAAGATGTCACGAAAAATTCACCGCTTATTTTTTTCTCTGCGGTTTATTTAACTGTTGCTAATTGCATGGGGCGATGGGGAAGGTTTTTAGTTGAACAGCACATTTTATGCCTGCTGAGTTGCTTTGACAGGAAAAACGTCACTTGCTTTATCAACAGCGTCTCTTTATGGGTTGCTTGAGGAGAGCGCCAAGAGGTACCCGCTCAAGGCGGCGGTTGTTTACGGCGACCAAACCCTTTCGTATTCGGATTTGGATTCGCTGTGCATTCAGTTCTCAAAAGCACTTCGACGCTTAGGCGTAGCGAAAGGCGCCCGGGTAGCCCTTTACCTCCCAAACATCCCCCAATTCATAATCGCCTACTTTGGTATCCTAAAAGCAGGCGCAACCGTCACCGCTATCAGCCCCCAGCATCGAGAACGCGAAGTCCAGTTCCAACTCGTAGACTCAGAAACCCACGTAGTTGTCACGCTCGATAGCCTAAAACCCTTGGTCGATGCCGTTAAAGAGAAAACCGCACTCAAACAGGTAGTAACCACAAAGTTGGAGTCAACCACTTTCTCAGGGCTCCCCGAACTATCTCCAGTTTCCTTAGCCGCTCAAGAGGTGGCTTCAAACGATTTGGCCGCGCTGCAGTACACAGGCGGAACAACAGGCACAGCAAAAGCCGCCATGCTAACCCACCAAAACCTCGCCGCCAACGCCCAACAATTCGCAGCCGCCATAAACGCCCAACCAACAGACATCTTCCTCACAGCTCTGCCGCTTTTCCACATCTACGGCTTAACCACCAGCATGACCTTACCCATAGCCGTGGGCGCAACCATGGTGCTCCTGCCCAAATTCACTCCAACAGAAGCCCTCAAAGCCATCGACCGCCACAAAGTCACCGTTTTCTGCGGCGTACCCACCATGTACCAGATGCTGCTCACCCAGCCAGACCTCAAAATGCATGATTTGTCTTCAGTTCGGGTCTGCATTTCGGGTGCCTCGTCGTTGCCACCTCAGGTTCAGCGTGATTTCATGGCTGTGTCAGGTGGTTTTTTGGCGGAGGGGTATGGTTTGTCGGAGGCTTCTCCTGTTACGCATTGCTCGCCAGTTGACAGGTCTCTGAAGTTGCGGGTGGGCTCAATTGGGTTGCCGCTACCCGAAACGGAAGCCAGAATCGTCGATCTGGAAACGGGTGAGGTGACGCTTGGCGTAGGCGAAGTCGGGGAACTGGCTGTTCGAGGACCCCAGATTATGCAAGGGTACTGGAAACGCACCGAAGAAACCACTGTTGCCCTGCGCGGCGGCTGGCTCTTAACAGGCGACGTAGCAAGAGTCGACGGCGACGGCTACTACTACATCGTAGACCGCAAAAAAGAACTCATCAAACACCACGGTTACAGCATCTACCCCCGTGAACTCGAAGACGTTCTCTATGAGCATCCCGCCGTTAAGCTCTGTGCCGTTGTTGGCAAATTAGACCCTAAAGCGGGCGAAGTCCCAAAAGCCTACGTTGTTCTCAAAACCGGTGCTTCAGCGTCCGAAGAAGAAATCAAAGCGTACATTAACCAAAAGGTAGCGCCATACAAAGCAATCCATGAAGTCCAGTTTATGGCGGATTTGCCGCTTAGTCCAGCGGGGAAAGTGCTAAAACGAGCCCTCAAAGAGTTGCTCTAAGCTGGTGGCTTCTTGGCGGTAACTGTGTTCCATGCCGAATTTGGTTTTCGGTCAACTTCCACGTCTACAAACCCTGCCGAACCTAACATGCTGACTATGTCGTCCAGTTTGACGAGTTGCACATGTGTCTTCTTAATCAAATCCGCTCTTTTCACATCACTGACGCCGTCTTTTACCATCTCGCTAATTATCAGGAACGTGCCGTTTGGCTTAAGCACCCGAAGAATTTCCTCAAATGCCGCTGGTAGACTGGGCCAGAAATAGTACGTTTCACACGCCGTTACCAAATCAAAAAAGCCATCAGGTTGCCCCGTTTTATCTGCTGAGCCCTCCACGATTTCAACCCTGCCATGCTCAACAAGTTTTCGGTTCAGTTTTTTGGCGTACTCCACCATATCGGCTGAGTAGTCTACGCCAAAGACTTTGCCCTGCGGCGTCATCTCGGCTAAGCGATTTATGGTTTTGCCGCCCCCGCAGCCTACATCCAAAATGGTGTAATCGAGCTGGATGGTGGCGTGTGTGAGTCCCCACGTGGTGAGCGGCTTGTGCGCGCGGTTCATTAAACTGGCTACGATTTTACCCTGTCTGCCCATTGGACACCTAAATTGATCCATTAAATCCATATGTTTGTCTAGCTGCAATGAAACTTAATTATATTATCTACCTTATTGATTGAAAATGAGGGCGGAAAACATCTTCTGTGAGCTTTTCTTATTTGTAAATTAAGCGTTTTCTGCTGTACTATCATTTCTTGTCACAAATTATCTGTGCGATCCAAGGTGGCTCAGAGTAGAAAAAGCAGCTATCTACAAAGTAAAATGGGAAAACCCGCCGCCCCAAACCCTAAGCGGTCAGCGCCTTATCGGGCTACAAGGAAACTAACGATGAAACCGACCACTAAATCGATGCCCAGCGGCAGCATCCCAACGAGTATTGTGCCGTACTGTACTGCGAGAGGTCCGTACTCTTTTGCGAGGTTAACCATAGAGTCGAGGTTTAGGGTGTAGAAGCCCAGGTATGCACCGATTATCACGATGACTGCAGTTATTAGGGCGAACTTGAGGAACTTATTCACCAAGAACCCGATGACTAACCCGATGATTAGGGGAATGATCATTAGAACGATAGGTGGCAAGCCGCCTATATGCTTCCTTGGGTTATGAAGCTGATTAAGTCTTCAAATATGGCCATGTTTACTCCTCTTTAATCAGGTTAGCTATTTGTTTTAAGGATATTTAACATCTTTGTCGCCGATTCTTGACGGTTTGGAGGCTTTTTGGGAAACGTATAAGAGAAAAACAGGATTCTAAAAATGTGAAGGATTCAAGGTTGCGTGTCAAACTCATTGTCTCAGGTATCGTACAGGGCGTCGGGTTCCGCCCCTTCATCTACCGCATAGCTGTCAGAAACGGGTTGGCAGGGTATGTGCGGAACATGGGTGATGCAGGGGTCGAAATAGTTTTGGAAGGTGCAGAGGTGGCTATTGAGGAGTTCACGGCGGTGTTGTATGCAGAGAAGCCTCCGCTTGCACAGATCTATAATCTAACTCGAGCCGAGCTTTCGGGTGAAAATCAGTACAGGAACTTCACAATTACACAGAGCAGCCAAACCGCCGAACTCTCCGGTTCAGTAATACCCCCAGATATAGCCATCTGTAACACATGCCTCAAAGAACTCCGAGATCCCAAAAACACCCGCCACAACTACTTCTTCATAACCTGCACAGACTGCGGACCCCGCTTCACCATAATCGAGCATCTCCCCTACGACCGCGACAACACAACTGTGCGTGACTTCCCCCTCTGCCGCTTCTGTCAGGGCGAGTATGAAGACCCAGCAAATCGCCGATTTCACGCGGAAACCGTGGCGGACCCGACCTGCGGACCCAAAGCATACCTAACCAACAGCCACGGCGACCCAATCGAAACTGCTGACCCCGTCAGATTGGCGGGCAAACTGCTTTCTGAGGGTAAAATCCTCGCCGTAAAGGGCTATGGGGGCTTCCACATCGCCGCTTCCACAATGCTCGAAGAACCTCTGCTGCAGCTGCGCGAAACCAAACATCGCAAAGAGAAACCGTTTGCAGTTATGGCGCGCAGCTTAGAGGCAGCGGAAAGTTTCGCATATATCAACGCAAAAGAGCGGGAGCTGCTCACTTCGCCTCAGCGCCCCATTGTTCTGCTAAACAAAAACCCACAATACCAGCTTTCAGCATTGGTTGCGCCCAACCTACACAACATCGGTGTCATGCTCCCCTACACGGCGCTTCATTACATGCTCTTCGACCAAATCACCGACCAAGGATTTGTTATGACCAGCGCCAATCCAGCTAACCAACCCATAGTCAACGATAATGCCGAAGCTCTTAAAATCCTCGGCGAAACGGTTGACTACTTCCTGTTTCATAATCGTAGAATTGCCCACCGATGCGACGACTCAGTCATGCGCGTCCACGGCACACGGCAAGTTTTCATCCGCAGAAGCCGAGGCTATGCTCCAGTCCCCATTAGGCTCAAAAGCAAAACGGATCGCTGCGTAGTGGCTTTAGGCGGTGAACTCAACGACACCGCAACCATCCTAACAGGCAACAAAGCCTTTATCACACAGCACATCGGTGATGTCAAAAACATCGAAACCCAAACCTTCCTCCAGAAAGCCATCCAGCACCTCCAGCACCTAACCAACTGTCAACCCAGCATGGTCGCCTGCGATTTACACCCAAAATTCAATACTACCCACCTCGCTCAAGAGATGGCGGAGACTAGCGGTTTGGAGTTGGTGCAGGTGCAGCATCATCATGCGCATGCGGCTGCTTTGATGGCTGAGCATGAATTGGATGAGGTTTTGGCGGTTGCCTGCGACGGCTATGGCTACGGGCTCGGCAGCGAGGCATGGGGCGGCGAAGTGCTCCTCTGTAAATCGGACAGGCGGGGTTTTGAGCGGCTGGGGCATCTCGAGTTGCAGCCTCTTTTGGGTGGAGACTTGGCTAGCCGTTATCCCCTGCGGATGGCTGCGGGTATGCTGCATAAGGCAGGCGTTAACGTGTACCCTTGGTTGCTTCAAAATAGTATGTGCCTGCAGCACGGCGACTTAGAAGCCAACCTCCTGGCTCAACAGTTGCGGAGCGGTACAAGCGCAATGCTAACATCGAGTTGCGGTCGAGTCTTGGATGCTGCGGCTGCGGTTTTAGGCATCTGTTTCCAACGTACCTACGAGGGCGAACCTGCGATGAAGCTGGAGTCGGCGGCCCTGCAAGGCAAAGACACCTTAAAACTGGAGCCAAAAATCAGCGGTGGCATTCTGGACACAACGTTTTTACTGTCAGAGCTTTACACTAACTTGAAGAATTATTCTCCTATGGATTTAGCTTACTCTGTTCATGCCTACATTGCAGAGGGTTTAGCAGAAATAGCGGTCGAAAAAGCCAGGCAAATCGGAGCAAAAAACGTGGGTTTCACAGGCGGAGCGGCATGTAACCAGCTTCTCGTCACCCTAATGCGCAAAACCGTCGAAGCAAGTCGGCTATGTTTCTTTATGCATGAGCAGGTTCCGCCGGGTGATGGGGGCGTCTCTTTTGGTCAAGCAGTCGTAGCATCAATTTCCAATATTTAGACCAATCTGTTTTTATCGCCCCAACACCCTTTTTTAGAGGTTGATGTTTATGTGTCTGGCAATTCCAGCAAAAATCATGTCCCTGCAGGGTGAAAAAGCCCAAGTCGATTTCGGCAGGGGCGTGCTGCGAGACGTTAACGTGTCGCTTGTGGACGCTAACCTCGGTGACTACGTGCTTGTCCATGCAGGCTACGCAATACAGGTTCTTGAAGAGAAAGAGGCACTCGAAACTCTGAGCCTCTGGAATGACGTTTTAGCTTCCGCAGGAGAAGAATAAGCGGGGCTTGTTATGTCTGAGTCTATGCGTTTTAGAAACCCCGAAACCGCCCGTGAAATCGCTAAGAAAATCAGTCAGGTTGCCCCGAAAACGGGAGGAATTAAAATTTGTCATGTATGCGGTACACACGAGTGGACTATAACACATTTTGGTCTGCGCAGTTTACTGCCTAAAAACGTGGAGGTCATCGCTGGACCCGGCTGCCCAGTTTGCATTGTACCTGCCTCTGAAATTGACGAGGCGGTGCAGCTAGCCAAAAAAGGTAAGGTTCTTACTTGTTTTGGTGATTTGCTACGTGTACCTGGTAGTGAGTCTTCGCTTATTGAAGCTAAAGCAGGCGGTGCAGATGTCCGGGTCGTTTACGCACTCAGTGACGCCGTGGAAATGGCGCGGCAAGAACCTCAGAAGGAGTTTGTATTCCACGCGGTAGGATTTGAAACAACCGCCCCCATAACAGCGATTGAAGTGCTTGGCGACTTACCTGAAAACTTTAGCTTTCTCGTATCTCATCGCCTTATTCCACCTGCAATGGAGTTGCTTTTGGGTGTGGAGGACCTGCAAATCGACGGTTTCATCGCCCCCGGGCATGTCAGCGCTATAATCGGCACCAAACCCTATGAACTCTTCACAAAGGGATACCGCATGCCCACCGTCGTGGCAGGCTTCGAACCCAATGACGTGTTAATGTCTATTTACATGATTCTAAAGCAATGCAGCACTGGCAATATTAAGTTGGAAAACGAATACAGTCGTGTAGTCAAAGCTGAAGGCAACAAAAAAGCCCTTGATGCCATGGAAAAAGCTTTTAATGTCTCTGCGGGTGGCTGGCGTGGCATAGGCAAACTTGAAAACTCCGCCTATCAACTCAAACCCAACCTTTCAAAGTTTGATTCACGCAAAAAATACGGCTTAAAAGAGGCACAGGGCAAAGACATCCAAGCAGGTTGTCAATGCCATAACGTGATCGTCGGAAAAATAAAACCCAACCAGTGCCCTCTGTTCCTTAACGCCTGTACCCCCGCTAAACCCGTTGGTGCCTGCATGGTGAGCAGCGAAGGAACCTGCCGGGTTTGGGCTAAAAACGCCGTTGTTAATGCAACTTAACTTTCTTTTTATCTTATGGCTTGAGCGAGGCGTGTATCTTTGCGGGTGCTGGTAACTTCCCGAAAAAGTTCCAAACACTCCTCTTTAGTGGGTGCCTCCACAGAGATACTCCCATATGCCCCTATGTCGATTCGGTAGTTTTTGTCTTTTAATGGAATTTCTTGTAAAGGTTCATATTCGCCCATACTTTTTTCCCCTCTCCAAAGTAGATTTACACACTGCACAAAAGATTATATTGTTAGTGTCGACTTAGCGGTTGAAATTAAAAAAAATGTAAAAATAATGCAAAGTAATGAAAAAGATGGCTTAAACGAAAGGAAAGAGAATCAGGAAGATAGAAGAGAGAACCACCGCGTCTAAGCTATCCTTGAGGCTATCTACTGCTATACGTTGAATAAATAACGATGTATCTGCACTTTTATAATAACAAAAGCAATTTGGATAAAAACGCTTATATTTTTTATTATTGCTCCCAAGAATAGCTATATCATTGAATAATGCCTAAAAAAGACTGGAATTAGTATTTAACAGATGCGAGGCACAGGGTCGCCTACAGGACGTGCAATAATACGTTTCCCGCCCACAACTGTCTGCATAGCAACACCATTAAACGCCGAAGTAACTTCACCGATTATTTCTGCTTCTTTCCCCTGGGGGGTTTGCCTCAAAAACTCCAGTGTCTCCTCCGTCTTGTCGGGAACGACGCCGATGATTAGTTTACCTTCATTGCCGATTTCGAGAGGGTCTAAGCCAAGCATCTCGCATGCGGTCTGTACGTCGCTGTGGATTGGGATTTTGTCTTCGTAAGTTAGGATTCCCACTTTGCTTTTTTCTGTCCACTCGTTGAGGGCATCTGCCAAGCCGCCTCGCGTGGGGTCCTTCATAGCTACTATCCCTCCGACTTCACCCAGCATCTTCTGAACCATCACATTGAGGGGTTTGACGTCGGATTTAATTTCACTGCCGAACTTTAGTCCTTGCTGAGCTGAGAGTACAGCAATGCCATGGTCGCCGATTGCGCCTGTAAGTATAATTTTGTCACCTACTGCCAAGTTCGAATCCAGAGTCCAGCGAGCTTTGAGTTTGCGTGTTTTCTCAACTACGGCTAGGTTGCTTTCCAGCGCTGGAGTGCGTTTGCCAACGCCTGACACATTCATGATCATTCCGCCGAGGGAGCCTTTTTCGACGACTTTTGTATCTCCTGTAACTATGCCGACATCGGCTTCGATGCAGGCTTCACGCATGCTCGCCAGAACCAGCTCTAAATCTGATATCAACAGACCTTCTTCCAAGACTAACCCGCAGGCGAGTGCGAATGGTTTAGCTCCTAGGCAGCTGATGTCATTCACTGTACCTGAGATGGCGATGCGTCCGATGTCGCCTCCAGAGAAAAAGATCGGTTTCACAGCATGGCTGTCGCTTTTGATGACTATGTCGCCTACGACGGCTGCGTCATCCATGGCTTCTATGGGGACTTCTGCGTTGCCGATGCCTCCGAAGGCTTTGACGACGTAGTTTTTGACGAGGTCATGCATGACAGTGCCGCCTGCGCCGTGCATCATAGTAATTTTTTCGTTTTTGGATGCCAACGAGTGTACACTCCGTGCTGTTTATGGATGAGGCTTTGTGCAACATAAACAAATCGCAAAACAAACTCGTATGTATACATGCGATTTTTGTAAGCATTATTTTTTTATACATAGCGCTTGGATAATGAATGCAACAAGGTTAACTTACATGTATAACCAGCAATCAGTTGACAAGCCCTCAGCAGCATACTACTGCACCCTAATCGGCGGCATACTTGGCATACTCTTAGGTGTCGTCCTGATCTTCGTTTTAATAGGCATCTGGATAATTGTCGCCAACGCACTGATGATTATGTTTGCTCAACGTCTAATGGCTCAACCTGAGGAGCACCAGAAGTACGGCATCTACATTATAGTCCTATCTGTGCTTAGCCTCCTGAACGTCATCACGCTGATCGGTGGAATACTCGCCCTTACACACCAACCGGTTCAAGCCACACCCCAATACCAACCTATCTATCCCCAAAACCAACCCACCTATCAACAACCCCCATATTCCCAGCCTGTCGACGAAGCCACCACCAAATACTGTCCTCAATGCGGCAATCCCGTCGGGGGAGAAGCACAGTACTGCCCAAAATGCGGCAAACAACTCCCATCCTAACCTCTTTTCCCAAGGAAAGACTCGGCTTTTGCCTTTTTTAATCCAAATAGCCTACCTAAAACACCAAAAACTTCCTACCTTTCCTTAATCGGCAGAGATTAATTGCTTAAAAAAAAGAGTTGTTAAGCATTAACCTCTTCAGCTGGTGGCAATGCTTCTTCTTGAGGACCTTCATCTGATAGTTCTTCGGGTTCTCTGGTTAAAGCCACAACGACGACTGCGATTACTCCGATAAACAGGTATGGCAACGCCGAGGGCAAAGCGTTGATGATCAAGTATTCACTGGGGATTTCTGTGGTTTGATTGATGATTATTATTGCGAAATAGGTTAAGATTGCTTCAACAGCAGCAAAAACAAAAGATACAGCGGCAGTAAAGAGTGCTATTTTTTTCACGATTTTTAAAGTTTTCATTGGTGGGTTCCTTCTACTCCTGTTTGGAGTGCGCTTGCTCTTTAAGTTATGCCTAAATCGCTGCTGACGCAAACATGGCTCATTTTTTCTTTTGGATTTTAAACTAAAAAAGCCTGTCTAAATAATGGAAAAAATCAAAACCTAACTTATATGCCCTTGTTTTCTACCCAATCCAAACTCTTTAATTCAATAATTCGGCTGTCCAGCATTTTCAAAAGTTCCGTTCGAAGCTGCTCAGGAGAGATATCTGTTTTAATAAAGCATAACTTATCCGCAAACTTTTGGTCGCCCAAAGTTGTGCTTATCCATCTCTGGAAATCTCCTCTGTAATAGTGATAAGCAATCGATCCTGAGTCTATAGTTTTAAGTTTTGCACCGAAGTCTTCGAGGCTGTTAGCGGTTTGGCCGATATAGATACCTTTTTCTGTGTTAAAATGGAAACCACTTTCATATGGCAGAGTACGAAGGATAGTTTTGGGTTCTGCTTCATTTTTTTCTTGGTTGTTTATCAAACACAAGTCTCCAACGAAACTCGGGTACGGTTGTTTATAGGCGATTGTGGTAGACCCATGTCAGCTACAATTCATACAGCTATCTTTTTAGCTTTGGCTTCCACCTTGGGGTACCCAGTTTAAGAGTGCTTGGCTATACGGTTTTTTTTGGGCAAACTATAAAAGAGTAAACGTAATCGTGAAACTGTACACACCTCACGCGTTCGAATAGTTCCTTCGCCGGGACACCACTTAGTCAGTTAAGAGTCAAATCTTAGTTCTGATACGGAAAGCCATATAAATTGCTTTTACGTGTTTGATTGCGCATCGGAGAAATAAAAAATGCCCAAATGGGGATACTCAATAATCGAAGAAATGCTTAATCCAGATAAAACAGCGAAAGCCAGCGGCCGAGAATTAAAAGTATCCCACAAAGCCGCACGGGAAGTCGCTAAAGCCATAAAAAGCATGGATCTAGTTAAAGCAAAAGAATACCTTCGAGAAGTAATCGCGAAGAGGAAACCGATTCCATACACAAGATATACCAAGAAACTCGGCCACAAAGGCGGTATGCAGAAAAACTGCGTCGGCAGGTACCCAGTAAAAACCGCCCAAGCCATCTTACGTGTTCTGCAAGCAGCACAAGCAAACGCAGAAAACAAAGGCTTAGATGTGGACCGCCTAAGAATCATGCACTCAGTCGCATATCAGGGCATGAAACTCAAACGTTATACCCCCCGAGCACACGGCAGAGCATCACCGAAATACAATATTTTAACCCATGTGGAAATCGTGCTCGAAGAGAAATCCACCGCAGGAGAGCAGTAAATGAGCATAGTCAAACGTTTCATAACAGAATCAATCAAACGTACCGAAATCGACGAGTTTTTACAGAAAAAACTTGAAAGAGCCGGATATGGCGGAGTCAACCTCTCAAAAACTCCGCTTGGCACCCACGTAGTCATCTACGCTATGCGCCCCGGAATCGTTATCGGCAGAGGCGGAGAAACTATTAAAGAACTCGCCTCTTCACTAGAACGCAACTTCAAAGTTGCCAACCCGCAAATTAGCGTCTCAGAAATCGAGGTCCCCGAGTACAATGCACATGTCGTCGCAAACCGAGTAACATCTGCTCTTGAGCGAGGTGTCCACTTCAGGCGTGCAGGATTCTGGGCACTAAACCAAGTTATGGAAGCAGGCGCATTAGGCGCAGAAATCGTTATCAGCGGCAAACTAACAACCGAGCGAGCTCGTTTTGAGAAGTTTCGCGCAGGCGACTTCCCCCGATGTGGTGAACCAGCGTTGCGCGCTATGAAAACCGCTGAGGCACACGTTCAACTTAAACCAGGAATGATTGGTGTTCGCGTCAAAATTATGCCTCCGGACGCCTATTTCCCAGACAAAGTCCAAATTATTGAACCTGAGACTCCGGAAGAAATTGAAATTGTAGCAGAATCAGCCCCAACACCAGCACCAGCCGCTGCTCCAGCGCCAGAACCAATTCCTACTCCAACACCAGAGCAAGCACCAGCTTCATCCCCGCCCTCTCCAGCAGAAGAACCCCCAGCAGCCCCAGCAGCTAAATCAGAACCAAATCTCGAACCAGAAGCGCCAGCCACACAAGAAAAACCCAAAGAGGAACCCAAAGCTGAAGAAATTCCAAAAGCCGAAGCTAAACCAGCGGAGGAAACACAGTAATGGCACCAATTATGCGTATGAAAGAAATCGCTGAAATGACCCCTGAAACAAGAGAACAGCGGCTCATCGACTTAAGAGCTGAACTTGCACGTATACGCACCATGGTCAATGCAGGTGGTGCTGTTGAAAATCCAACACGTATCCGCCAAATCCGTAAAACCATCGCCCGCATCCTGACTGTTCAAAACGAACAAAACATCGGGCTACGCAAAGCGCCAGCCCCCGAAAAGAAAGCTATTAAACCCAAAAAACAAGCAAAATCTGAGGAGAAATCTTCCTAATGAAAATAACTCCTGACATTATCCGCTACGAATTTATCGGCGCACAAGCCGTAGTCGCCCAAAGCCTCAACGAAGACTACGTTGGCGTAGGCGGATTAGTTGTAGGTGAAACCAGAAACACTCTCCAACTTCAGAACGGAGGCAGAACTCGTAGCGTCATAAAAGATGCTGCGGCATTTGATTTCACTTTCAGCGACGGTACAGTCGTTCAAGTTGACGGTAAACTCTTAGTCGGCCGCTCAGAAGATCGGCTTAAGAAAACTGTTAAGAGGTTATGGTAATATGTCAATGACTTTCAAGCAACCCAAAAAAACATGTGACGACCCCAACTGCCCCTTTCACGGCACTCTCTCAATTAGAGGTCGCGTCCTAGAAGGCGTCGTCCACACAGCAAAGATGGACAAAACCGTTATCGTTGACAGAGAATTCACGCAATTCTCCTCAAAATTCGTGCGTTACGAACGCAGACACGGGCATATCCCATCACACAATCCTCCATGCTTAGACGTTAAAGAAGGCGACCGTGTAAGAATTGCCGAGTGCAGACCACTCAGCAAAACGGTCAGCTTCGTTGTAGTAGAAAAAGTAGGAGAGGAACGATAATATGTGTGCAGCTAAAGCAAAAGGAAGAGGTCTAACTGCTAAGGGTATGATGTCTCACGGACAAAAACTCAGCCGTGGCCTACTGGCAGGCTCAGAAATGAAATGCGCCGATAACACAGGTGCACGTGTTCTACGTCTCATTCAAGCCATGGGCTACAAGGGGCGCCTAAGACGTTACCCTTCAGCCACAGTCGGGGACAAAGTTACAGTCTCAGTACGCCAAGGCTCACCTGATATGCGCAAAAAAATCTTCCAAGCAGTCATCGTTCGCCAACGCAAAACATTCCGAAGAATCGACGGCGTCTGGGTACAATTCGAAGACAACGCAGCCGTTATTATAACTCCAGAAGGAGACATGAAAGGCTCCGAAATTAGAGGCCCCGTAGCAAGAGAAGCAGCTGAGAGATGGCCAAGAATAGCCAGCGCCTCAAGCATAATCGTTTAGGAGAGAAAAAGAATGCAGAAATCAGTTAAAGACCCCGGAAAACAGAGAAAGAAGCACTTCAACGCTCCAGCTCACATACGTCACAAAAGCATGGCTGCACCGCTCTCACGTGAACTTGCCGTTTCCAAAGGCGCAAAAACCCTGCCTGTCCGCAAGGGCGACACGGTGCGCATTCTACGAGGCGACAACAAAGGCTTTGAAGGAAAGGTTTCACGTGTTGACCTAAAAGCATACAGAATCTACCTTGAAGGGTTAACCCGTGAAAAAGTTGATGGAACCAACATCTTCTTAGCTGTTCATCCATCCAAAGTTCAGATCCGCAACTTAGTCCTTGACGACAAATACCGCAAGGAAACCATTCTCGGACGGAAAGTTGCTCCAGAGAGGAAAAAGAAAGAAAAACCAAAAGCGACGGCAGCTAAGACTGAAGAACCAGCAAAGAAGACGATCGCTAAAAAAGCCGTCAAAAAAACGGCAGAAGAAACAGAGGCTGAAACCTCTGAAGAAGGAGGACAATAAGTTTGGGTAGAAAAGGAAAGACTGCAAGGCTGAAACGAAAGCCAGCGCCAGCATTCTGGCCTATTCACAGAAAAGAGGCACCGTGGGTTGTGAAGCCCTCTTCAGGTTCACATTCATTACATAAATGTGTCCCACTGACTCTTGTTCTACGTGACATGCTAGGTGTTGCAGATACAAGAAAAGAAGGCAAAATAATCATCGACCAAGGCAATGTCATAGTAAACGGAAAAGTTTACAAAAAAGACGACATACCCGTCGGTTTAATGGATGTTATTTCACTGCAAGGAAGCGACAAACACTACCGCGTCATGCCTTCACACAAAGGGCTCTACACTGCACCAATTAGCAAGGAAGAATCCACTTTCTCGCTTTTGCGGGTTGAAAACAAACATACAGTTAGAGGCGGAGTCCAAGTGATAGTTCACGATGGCTCCGTAATGCTCGTCAAAGTCGCAGACCCTAAAAATCCAACCGGAGTCACATATGACACGTTTGACACCCTCAAAGTAACCTATCCTGAAAAACAGGTGGTTGCAACCCTTAAAGCAAAAGAAGGCAACTTAGCCATAATCACCGGCGGCAAAAACATCGGTGTTATGGGTAAAATCGTTGAAATCGAAAAAGCTGAAGATAAGAAACGCCGACATGCTCTTGTCCTCATCGAAGACGCCAAAGGCGCACGGTACCAAACTATCATGGACTTTGTTTTCTCAATAGGCGAAACCTCACCCATGATTAACACGTTGGAGGAATTTAGTGTTGTCTGATGAACAAATATTCCAAACTTGGGAAGATCACCCGATGCGTAAACCCCGCATCGAGAAAGTCGTTGTAAACCTCAACGTTGGCAAATCCGGCGAACCGCTCGAAAAAGCAAACAAGGTACTTGAAGAAATTACTGGCAAAGTTCCGGTTAAGAAGCGTGCAAAGAAATCCATCCGTGACTTCGGCATCAGAGAAGGAGAAGCCATAGCAGTCGTTGTCACATTGCGCGGGGAAGAAGCAATTGACTTCTTAAAGAAGGTCTTCCCAGTGGTTGATAATAAACTGTCCAAGCGCTCGTTTGATGTTCGCGGAAACTTTAGCTTCGGTCTCAAAGAGCACATAGAGATTCCCGGTGTCAAATATGACCCTGAAATTGGCATCTTCGGTATGGATATCTGCGTCACCGTCAACCGCCCAGGCCACCGTGTCACGACCCGGAAACGCCAAAGCAAACCGATTGGTCCAAAACACGTCTTAACCCCTGAAGAGTCCATGCTCTTCATAAAACAAACTGTAGGAGTAGAACTCGTCTAAAACTGAGAGTGATTGTATGGGAAAACAGCAAGTTAAGAAACAAAGAAAATACGGCAAAGGCTCACGTCCATGCGTAAGATGCGGCTCGTTCGGTCCAGTCATCAGACGTTACGATTTATATTTATGCAGGACATGTTTTAGAGAGGCTGCCCCCAAATTAGGTTTCAAGAAATATGAATAGGAGCTAATGAAAGAAAATGGACACTTTAACTAACGGTCTCGTAACCATATTCAATAACGAAACACGGAACAAACGAGAATGCATCATTAGCCCAGCATCTAAACTCTTGGGACGCGTTCTACGCATCATGCAACTTAACGGCTACATTGGCGAGTTCGAATTCATAGACGATGGGCGCCAAGGAAAATTCAAGGTTCAACTCCTAGGCAGAATCAACAAGTGCGGCCCAGTTAAACCCCGCTTTGCAGTTAAAGCCGACGAGTATGAAGCTTGGGAGAAAACCTACTTGCCCTCCAGAGATGTAGGCATAATGGTTGTTTCAACCTCCAACGGCGTAATAGCTCACAAAGATGCAGAAGAAAAGAAAATCGGAGGAAGGCTCTTAGCCTTCGTGTATTAAGGAGATAAAACTCATGCGGCTTCCAGAAGTATCAAGAACCATTGAAGTTCCAGATGACGTAACTTTAAGTGTAGTGGGTAAAAAAATCAACGTTAAAGGCGAAAAAGGCTCCCTCTCCCGCGACTTTTCTTATGCCCAGATCTCAATAGAAGGCCAAGACAAAAACGTGGTCATCTCAGCTAAGTGGCCACGTAAAAAAGAAGCCGCTCTAGTAGGAACCATCCATTCACACATCAAAAACATGATAACTGGCGTCACCAAAGGCTACACATACAAAATGAAAATAGTTTTCTCGCACTTCCCAATTACTGTGAAACTCGAAGACAAAGCATTGCTGATCGAAAACTTTACAGGCGAACGTAGGCCCCGCAAAATCAAAATCCTCGAAAACGTCAAGGTTAAACTCGAACCAGATGACATCATCCTGCAAGGTACTGATCTTGAGTTGGTCAGCCAAACCGCAGCGAACATTGAGCAGATGACTAAGGTGCGAGGAAAAGACCCCCGTGTCTTCCTTGACGGTATTTACACCTATGAAAGAAACGAAGGAATGGCATAATGACAGAAGAAAAGAAACAGTCACCCTCACGTAGTGCACTAAGAGTTCGGGCACGCGCCAGAAACAAAAAGCCGAAGTTCGTCCGGGCGGAAAGCTGGCGGTTTGACCGTTTCAGCGAAAGCTGGCGTAGACCACGCGGGTTAGACAACAAAATCCGCCGAAAAATCAAAGGCTGGCCTCCAGGACCAAGCACAGGCTACAAAGGCCCCAAAGTTGCCCGTTTCCTGCATCCATCAGGTTACAAAGAAGTCATCGTTTACAACGTCGCCGACTTAGCGGCAATAGACCCAGCTACTGAAGCGGCAAGAATCGGACATACTGTCGGCAAACGCAAACGAGCCCTCATCATCGAGGAAGCAAAGCAACTTGACATTAAAATCTTAAACGTCAAAGTATCTGCTGAAGAACAAACTGAAGCAGTCGAAGAAACTGAAGCTGAAACCGAGGCAGAGCAGAAAGAAACAGCTAAGAAAGAAGAAAAATCTCAGAAAGAGAAAGCCAAGGAGATAGAAAAGAAGAAGAAAGATCTCCAGAAGAAGAAAAAAGCTGCTGCTAAAAAGAAAGATAAAGAAAAGAAAGTAGCTGAAATGAAGGAGGAGAAGAAGTAATGACTAACCTAAGTGGTCAAAGACGTTTAGCTGCGGAAATCCTCAAAATCGGTCAAAACAGAGTTTGGATAGATCCTGAACGTGTTGACGACGTTGAAGGCGCAATTACACGTGAAGAAGTACGCAAAATGATTCATGAGAAAATTATTGTTTCCCTGCCTGAGAAAGGGGTTAGCCGTTCACGCGCAAAAACCATACGCGCAAAGAAACGCTTAGGCAGACGCAGCGGAGCTGGCAGCTTTACAGGTGCAGGCTATGCTAAAGTAACCAAGAAACAGGCTTGGATGATTCGAATTCGCTCCTTAAGACGTAAACTCCGCGAGCTTAAAGCAAGCCGAGTAATCACAGAATCTACTTACACCCAGTATTACCGTATGGCAGGCAGTGGAAGATTCCAATCCATCGCCGAAATGGAGCGACACCTAAAATCAAACGAACAATGGAGGAAACGTTAAGATGGCAAAAAGCGCAAACTACCGAGTACAACTTAGACGCAGACGTTCAGGCAAAACCGATTACCAAGCCCGTAAAGCCATGGTTATTTCGGGAAGACACCGACTCGTCGTTCGTCCCTCACTCAAAAACGTAACTGCACAAATAATCATCGCTAAACCAATAGGTGATATGACCCTTGCGTCAGCCAACAGTCGTGAACTTATCAAAAAGTACGGTTGGAAAGCACCCGCCGGGAATATCCCCGCAGCATACCTCACTGGTTTGATTTGTGGACTTAAAGCCAAAGCAGCAAACGTAGACGAAGCAATCCTTGACCTCGGTATGGCTATCCCAACCAAAGGCAATAAGGTATTTGCAGTTCTGCACGGCGTTGTCGATGCAGGTATAGAAATCCCCTACAGCGAAGATAAACTTGTTAAAGAACGCACCAAAGGTCACCATATAGCAAACTATGCTGAAGAACTCGGTGTGGATAGCGACGAATACAAAGCTCAATTCAGTATGTTCCTCAAGCAAAAGGTTGCCCCCGAGACGCTTCCTGAGCACTTCAGCAAGGTTCGCGCAGCAATTGTTGCCTCCTTTAAGGGTATGGAGGTTGCCCCCGAAGTTGAGGTAAAAGTGAAGCCCAAAGCTAAGGCTCCGCCTCCAGCTAAAACGGCTCCTCCTAAGGAGAAAGCTAAGCCAGCATCAGAGAATGTTGTTCCAGGAAAGGAAAAAGCATCTGCTGCTCCAGTTAAAGAGAAAGCGCCTGAAGCTAAGGAGACAGCTTCAAAAGCCAAGGCAACTGAAGCATCAATTAGAGTGGCTTCTTCAGTAACTCCAAAACCCGAGAAAGCTGAAAAGCCAGTAAAAGTAGAAGCTCCAATTGCAGAGGCCAAAGAAAAGGCAGTTCCCCCTAAAGAGAATGTACCAGCCAAAAAGGTAACCAAGAAGGGTGAAAATGAAGAATGAGTCACAGAGGTCAAAGAGATAGAAGTAGAGACGCCGAAAGACGCCAAGCCAGCCTAGAACAGTGGGTTCCACGAACCCGCTTAGGGAAAATGGTTCAAGAAGGCAAAATCACGACAATCGAAGAAGTATTCCTGAGTGGAATAAAAATCAGCGAATCCCAAATCGTCGACTCCCTGATTCCAGACTTACAGGAAGAAGTCATCAACGTTAACTTAGTCCAGAAACAGACTGATGCAGGCGAAAAATCACGCTTCAAAGCAATCGTCGCAGTCGGTAACAGAGACGGCTACATCGGCTTAGGGCAAGGCAAAGCTAGTCAAGTCCGTAACGCCATCGAAAAAGCAGCAGCCAACGCACGCCTCAATATTGTCCCCGTTAAACGTGGATGCGGAAGTTGGGAATGTAGCTGCGGAAAACCCCACAGCATACCCTTCCAGGTAGAAGGCAAATGCGGTGGTGTCCGTGCAGTTATTATCCCCGGGCCAAGAGGCTTAGGGTTAGTTTCAAGCGAAGTCGCCAAAGTTATTCTTGGGCTTGCAGGTGTTAAAGACCTCTGGATGCGCAGCTATGGTTCAACCCGAACCGTTCCATCCTATGCATGCGCCATATTTGACGGGCTAAAGAAAACCTACAACTTGATTACCACAACTGATTGGGTGAAGTAAAAATGTCACAACAGAAAACTGAAGAATGTAAATGCCTCGTAGTGGTTCGTGTCCGAGGCACAATCAATGCACTCAGGGAAGCCCGCGAAACTCTCGAACTGCTCCGCTTAACCCACACTAACCATGCAATCCTCATTGACAGTCGTCCCGCCTACAAAGGCATGCTACAACGTGTCAACAACTACGTTACTTGGGGCGAACCCACAAAAGGAACCGTCGTCGAAATGCTGACGAAACGCGGACGCTTGGAAGGCAGCAAGAAAATTAATACTGAGTATCTGCAGGAGCAAGGTTACAAATCCATCGAAGAACTCGCAGATGCAGTCTTAAGTTGCAAAGTCGCATACAAAAACCTCCCAGCTATCGAACCACGTTTCAAGCTTCATCCGCCAAGTAAAGGCTACCATGGAAACACCAAGAAGTCT
This sequence comes from uncultured archaeon, assembly GCA_963810275.1. GTDB lineage: Archaea > Thermoproteota > Bathyarchaeia > Bathyarchaeales > Bathycorpusculaceae > Bathycorpusculum. The sequence goes on along the minus strand of CAWENF010000003.1, from coordinate 112,835 downwards.
TTCCGTGCAGGCGGTGAATCAGGCTACCGCGGTGAAGCAATAAACGAACTTGTCAAACGCATGGTCTAAGCACCTGCGTCCAAATTTTTATTTTTTAAAGTTTTTTTTCGGATTTAGCTGAACTTATTTTGTACCTTCCAAGTTATCTTCAAACAGTACATGATGGTGAGCGATGTTTTTTATGTTGGGTTAGATAGCCTTTGTCTTGTCGGGACGGCATTATTTCTGGAATATTCTTTTTAGCTACGTATTTCATGAGGTTATAATGGTGTGTGTGGACCAAGTTAATGTATGCAGTTGCGGAGCCGAGCCGACTATTAAGCCTCCCACCCAGAGTGGGACCACGAAGAAAAAGAAGTAAAAGTTCCAAACATCCACAGAGAAAAACGCAATTTGTATTGGCGGAGGGTAGGTTTGGTTGGTCCAGTAGGAGCATCCTATCATGAGTCAAGCGTGTTAAATCCTAAGCTGCTGGTTACGATTGCAACAAAAAAAGTTACCATCAATGCGACTGTGATTTTCGTATTTTTGTGCCTTATGAAGAACACCGATAAGGCAACGCCTGAGGTTAAGCCGCCGATTGCAATATTTGCTAAACCGAATATACTTTAGGCATATTGAGCTTCCATGACGATATAGTTGTTCATATGCCAGGGAAAGGTAGCGTCTTTTCCGTACCAGTCAGCTCCAATCATAACACCGATGTAGATTCCGTAAAGTATCAATACTATTCCAATAACTAGCGCAACAGCTAGTGCGGTTTGTTTTCTCCGCAACTTTTTTCTCTCTCCTTTCCCGCCTCTTCGGATGTGCCCTCATTGTTAAATGCTATTGCAGGCGTTCAAGGTTTTCAGGCGTTAGTAATTGAGGTTGTACGATGCTGTATATTTGTTCAGTGAGGTCTTAAATCTGCTTTTTCTTTGTCAATGAGTGATGCAACAACCGTTAAATAATAGTTTAAAGACAGACTGGCGCAGGTGTGAATCTTTGCAGAAATGGGCTGACTACCTTATTTCAGGTGTTAAAACCGACTCCAACAGCAACCAAGTCAAAACAGTCGAAGTACACTCGGATTTCGGCTGTATGGTCTGCGAAACAAAATCTTTCTCCCGATCAGACGTAGTTGATCATTTGAAGAAAGGTTTGACTTTCAGTACGGTTTTCCGCACGCCTATGGGGAAGTGGCGTAAAGGCGAGGACGTTCATCTGGTTATAGTTGACGGTGAAGATTACCTGCGTACAGACAGTGAGGTTGTTGCCAGTGACCAGTTTGACAATGTACCTGAGATTTAATTTTAGCTCTAATAATCATGCTGCTCGGCATCAAGATATACGATAAGCCTTTAATTTGTTTTAAGTCAACTATTGTTTTAGGATGGAAAAATTCAACCTAATTCGAGGTTGTCCAGTAGACGTCAACCTAATCCGTACTGTCGCGATAGTTGGCGTTGTGTTGCTACACGCTTCAGGGCAATACATCCTAACAGCCGCACAGCTGGGCAGTTTAACACCGTCACAGCTGGCAAGCTGGGGAGTTGTGTCAGTCTACCAGAGCATAGCAGTAACCACTGGTGTGCCTCTGTTTTTGATGATGACAGGCGCATTACTGCTCGAACCCTATAAAAAGGAGTCACTTAGCGTGTTTTTCCGAAAACGTTGGGTGCGTATTGGGTTGCCGTTTATTTTCTGGGGGGCCATCTACTTCCTTTGGGACTTTTTAGTTCAGGAGCTGCCGTTTTCTGGTTGGACAATTCTGCAAGGTATCCTTAACGGTCCTTACTCACAGTTCTGGTACATGTACGTCCTTATCGGCTTGTATTTGTTGACGCCGATTCTTAGAGTTTTTATGGCTAACGCCGAACATGTGTTGGTGAAGTATTTCATAATTATTTGGGCAATTGGCGTGGCTGTTTTACCCTGTTTTCTGCTGATAACTCCGTTTGCTCTTAACGCCAACGTTTTTGTCATGACAGGTTACGTGGGGTACTTTGTTTTGGGTACTTACTTGTTTACGGTGAAGATGGATCGTAAGAAATTGGCAGCTTTCGTTGTACTGGGTTTGGCGTTGACGGCGCTGGCCACCTACGCTTTAGCCGCCGCAGACTATGCTTACGGTGAGGCACCTAAACTTGTCAATATGTACTTCTTCCAAGAATACATCAGCCCAACCGTTATCTTTGCCTCCGTGATGCTGTTTCTGCTGCTCTTAACTGTGAAACCTCCCAAGGCAAAGCAGGTGCATTCCGTAAAGAACCGTCTCATCAAACTCTTCGGAGAAAACACGCTGGCAATTTTCTTCTTACACGTGATTATCCTTGAATCGATCCAAAACGGCTACTTGGGCTTCACATTAAACCGTACTCTGCTTGACCCCATCGTGGAGATACCTCTCATAACAGTGATTGTACTGTTTGTGTCGTTGGCGATTGTTTGGGCGCTAAAGAAGGTGCCTTACCTTAAGAGCCTCATAGGCTAAACTGCTACTCTCGGCGGTATTTGGGGTTTTGTGGGAATTTAAGTAAATTTTATTAGCGGTTGAACTCTCCAGTATAACTAATGAACAATACCTCCAGCGTCATTCTACTGATTCTACTATTGCTGGCTTCAGTATTTGCAGGCGTCTGCTTCTCAACTTCGAATACAGCAGCGCAGAATACAGACGCACTTCCCCTCTACTTTGGAGTAGACGTTGCCATCGGAGACATCGAGCAGACAAAACACTTAATCGACAGCATCTCTGCTTACACCAACTTTTTCATAATCGGATGTAGCTACGACTACAATACAACACAGCTTACTGACATTAGCGACTACGTCTACAGCAAAGGTTTAAACTTTTTAGTTTATACTGACGATCCCCGTTACCCTACACGGCAGTGGTTTGATTACGCTAACCAAACCTACGGAGACCACTTCATGGGCATCTATTTTTTTGATGAAGCTGGAGGCAAACAGATTGATCAAGCCAAATACCCCGCTGTTTTAGAAGCTGATAGCTATACTGACGCCGCAGAGCATTACGTGGAGATGATGAGTTGGTGGCTGGGTAACGACACCTTCATTCCTGGTTTAAGTTTTGTTAACAAAAGTGACCTTCCGCTCTTTAGCTCTGATTACCTTTTCTTCACATCTGACTATGCCCTTTACTGGTGGGACTACCAAGCCGGCTACGACACTGTGTTCGCCGAGTTTGGTGAACGGGGCGGAAACTGGTCTTACAGTCGCCAACTTAACGTTGCTTTATGCCGCGGCGCCGCTACCCTTCACAACAAAGATTGGGGCATAATGATTACCTGGTCCTACATTGACCCTCCTTACATGGAATCCGGCGCTAAACTCTACGACGACATGGTGCTGGCTTACCAGAACGGCGCCAAATACATCTTAGTGTTTGACACCAACGAAGGCTGGACCGAAAATGTGTTTACGCAGGAACATCTCGATGCAATGCAGCGGTTCTGGACCTACGCCCAAAACCATCCTCGTCCCCAAAACGCAATCGGAGTGCGCACGGCTGCCGTCTTACCTGAGGATTATGCTTACAGCTTCCGAGGGCCAAGCGACCGTGTCTGGGGACTGTGGCCGCCCGACGAATTAACTGTAAATATTAGCGCCAGTGTGCTTGACCTGCTGGAAATTTACGGTGGCAGCCTCGACCTTATCTACCCCTCGCCCAACCAAGACAATGTCGGCTATCGAAATGTAATCGCATGGAACAATACCGTTGACCCGCCAAACATTTCTAGCTATGATAACGAGCCGTTTGTGATTATGGTTTCTTTAGGTGTCGCCGTCATGGTTGTCATAGCGGTTGTGGCTGTGTTCAAATTCAACAGAAAGCCTTCTAGCACTATTTAGATGTTGGCAAGGAATGGCAATTTTTTATATTTCAAAATCTTTTCAGTATAGAGCGATACTTAAGGTGTAAGTGACTGCGATGAATACAAAACTGGTGTTATCTGCCGGATTAGTCATTATTATTATTGTTGCAAGCTTTGCAGTTTACTTTCTTTTGGCTGCGCAGGACCCGCGAATCAGCGTGGCTTGCGTCGGCGATAGCCTAACTCAGTCCACTTCTTACCCCTACACGCTTTGGAACCTGCTGGGCAACCAAACCTACGACCTACGCAACTTCGGGGCTGGTGCCACAACGGTAAATTTTGCTTCGGATACGCCATACATGGACACTACTGTCTACCAAGATGCATTGGACTACAAAGCCGACATTGTCATAATTATGCTTGGCACAAACGATGCTCAGCCCAGCCTCGTACCCTACAACGAGACTTTTGTCGCCGACTATAAGGTGATTATAAAAAGCTTTCAAGCACTGCCTGAAAAACCCGACATTTATGTCGTGCTTCCTCCGCCCATCTTTGACAGTCAAGGTGGCAAAATGAACCCCGCGTTCTTTGCCCAAACACTAATCCCCTACATAGAGCAGGCGGCAGACGAAACAGGTGTGCCGATAATTGACGTTTACTCGCAGATGGTTGGGCACTCAGAGTACTCAACCGATGGTGTTCACTTGACTTATGAAGGCGGAGAAGTGGTTGCGGGTATTATTTATGCGTCAATTACTTCAACAAATCCGTGATGAGGGCTTAAGCTTCAAGCGAAGAATCCTTTGTGAAACTTAATGCTCAAAAAGTTTTGATGCTATTTAGTACTGAGGTGTCTTGCAAAATGGCCTCTCATCTTACGCTTTATGAGAAAAAGGAGGGAGAGGAAAAGAGTCGGTTTTTTCTCCCTCGTGATAGCAAAGTTCTCAATGTTATGTTTGTGTTATTAGGATTTCGTTCTTTTGCTTGCGTTGCACTCGCATGGGCTTTGGTGCTTAGCTGCGAGTGACTCTTTTCCTCATTATAGTATGTAATTGCGGCGTCTTTTATAATTTACGCAAGTACCTCTACAAACGCAAAGAAACACATCCGTAAACTGTATAAATGCTATCAGTAAGCGAGCAGCGCTAAACGGGTGACTAGCTCCCTAGACCAGCGTATGGAAATTAGAAAAGATGTTGCCCTGATCAGCTTAACAACCGTCAAAACTGGCAAGTAACTCCCAATTGCAATTCAGCTGTTTTCTAATCCTTTTTGTGCGATACGTTTTATAATGTCCTCATAGAAATCGGTAGTTAATTCGGAGGGGGAAATCACGAGCGCAAGATGGAGAAGATCCAACAAGAATCGTAGATGGTTAGACATTAAAGATTTAACTTCAACATCCAAAACTGCCAAAAGGTCACAGGGTAATTTAAAAGCTAACCCCGTAATGCCCAACTTCCGACCATCCAGTAAATACGCAAAAAAACATGATCAAAAGCCCTTAATCGACATCTTCCAAGATAACAACAATATAACCATAGTCGCCGAGATAGCGGGCTTCAACAAGGACACCTTCAAAATAAACGTAAAAGATCAAAAAATAACACTGTCCGCCAAGTCAAAGGAACGCAGATACTATAAAAGTTTAAATTTACCGAAGGTAGTCATTCCAGACGAAACGCACACGAAATACAAGAACGGCGTGCTTGAGATAAAGTTAAAAAAAGCAGAATCAACAGCATTAGGAAACGCAGATCATCATGCCCCATAAACTTAGGAAAATCAGGAAATTTAGAGGCTCACGAACTCAAGGTTACGGAAGAATCGGACAACACCGTGACAGCGGAAGCAAAGGCAACCGAAAAGTCGGACGCCACAAGCACCTCTGGAGCAAAGTCGTAACCTCAGATAAAAATTACTTCGGAAAAACTGGCTTCACATCTCCACGGAGCAAAAACCGTGTAGAAAGCACAATAAACCTGCAAAAACTCGATCAAATACCAGCAGGAAAGGAAATCAACCTAACCGCGCTCGGCTACACCAAACTACTCGGCACAGGCAAAGTCACCAAAGCCATAACAGTTCAAGTAGCAGCAGCATCAAAATCCGCTCAACAAAAAATAGAAGCTGCAGGCGGAAAACTCATCCTCCCAGAAGCAGAAGTAGACGCCTCCGAGGAGTAAACTGCTGAATGGCCGGAAGATTTCTCAGCCTGTTCAAACCCATAGGCAGAGTTTTACCTGAAATTAAAAAGCCCACACGCAAAGTAAGCTTTAACGAAAAAATCTTCTGGACCGCCATTGTTCTAGTAATTTTCCTCGTGATGACCCAGGTTCCGCTTTACGGTGTCAGCTCCACCGCTGCAGACCGTTTTGGTTCACTCAGGGTCATCTTCGCCTCAAATCAGGGCACCCTGATGGAGCTTGGTATCGGGCCAATTGTCACCGCTGGTTTAATTCTCCAGCTCTTGGCAGGTTCCAACATCATCAAATGCGACTTATCTAACCCTGAAGACCGAGGTCTCTTTACCTCTGCAAGTAAAGTCTTCAGCATAGTATTAACCGCCGTCCAGGGCGGTGCTTACATCTTCAGTGGTATGTACGGCGTGCCCTTCGGGGATCCTGCGACAGGTGGTATTACGGGAGTCACCGTGGTAGTAATTTTCATACAGTTGCTATCCGCAGGAATAATCGTTATGTTAATGGATGAACTTGTGCAGAAAGGCTGGGGTCTAGGCAGTGGTATTAGTCTCTTCATCATGGCTGGTGTCGCCCAGACCATCATATGGTCAATGTTCGCACCTCCAACTGGCCTTTTCGTCGGTTCACTCTCCCAACTCCTTAACGGCGGACAAACAGCCTTCCAATGGGCGTTTGGCAGCATAAACGCCGTCTACCCGTCACTTCTTGGTTTCATCGGAACAATTGTAGTGTTCCTAGTCGTCATATATCTGCAAGGTGTAAGAGTCGAGTTGCCAATGAGTTACGCAGGCTACAAAGGCTTCCGTAGCAGATATCCAATCAAACTACTCTACGTCAGCAACTTGCCCGTCATATTCGCTTCAGCACTATTTGCCAACGTGTACTTCTTCACACAGCTACTGTGGAGCCAATTTGGACAACCAGCCCCAGGCACAAACCTATTCTTCCAAATAGTCGGTGACTATAACGCCACTGCCTCTGGATCTGTTGTGCCCGTCGGTGGTTTGGCGTGGCTGGTAACTGCACCCCGAAACATATGGTACGTCCTTGATGCCCCGCTCCAAGCAGCTGTGTACGTCGCCATATTGGTTGCGTTCTGTGCTGTGTTTTCGCTAATTTGGCTCGAAGTCGGTGGACTTGGGCCCAAGAAAGTCGCTAAGCAACTCATGGACAGCGGTATGCAGATTCCAGGTTACAGACGCAGCGAACGCCCAATAGAAGCCATACTCAAACGCTACATTCCAGTTGTCACCGTCTTAGGAGGCATCTTTGTAGGTTTGCTGGCTGGTCTCTCCGACTGCTTAGGAGCGTTCGGAACGGGTACTGGTATCCTGCTGACAGTGGGTATCATCTACCAGTACTACGAACTTTTGATGCGTGAACGTGCTGCGGAAATGTTCCCAGCGTTTAGAAGAATATTGGGCGAATAATCCCCTCTCTATTTTAAATCTAACTTTGTTAGTTTCTGTTTAAACTGTTCAGATACTCTGTATTTCGAGATTTCTTAAAAATTTTTAATTCTTGTCGTCAGTGCCCACTTTCCACTTCTCTTTATAAACTGAGACATCCAATACCAAGTCTTTACAAGAAACATACTCTTAAAAAGGAGAAAAAAACTTGAACAAAAAAATCGCTAGTATATCGACCATAGTTCTGCTAATAGCAATAACAACCACTATTGCAATAGCTCCATCAACAACAGCCCATGATCCGTCATGGACTTGGAAATCGTACCCCTACCTGGTAGCTGCACCCAGCCCAGTAGGCGTCGGTCAAACGGTCTCAATCGTTTTTTGGATTGACGGTGGTCTTCCAGGTGCAGCGATTGGCAACGACGTTAGACGACACGACTATTCATTAACAATCACAGACCCAGACGGTCACGTCGAAACAAAGACTTGGCCCTTAGTCAGCGACACAACCTCAGTACAATTCTACCAGTACACACCAGAGAAGGTCGGAAACTACACAATTGAATTCAAATATCCAGAACAAGAATACACTTGGACTGGTTCTGCCTACACTGGCGACATATTTACAGCTGCAGAAAAAACCATTTACTTAACTGTGCAGGACGAACCGATTGCTGGAGTAATCGACAGCTATCCCTTACCAGACGAATACTGGTCACGCCCAATTGAGGGTCAAAACAGCTATTGGTATTCAATCTCATCAAACTGGCTAGGTGCACCTTTCATCACTGGAGCCGGAGCGGCTTACGGTATCCCGGGTGCATACCAACCAGACGGAACAGCCCCCAATAGCGCACACATAATGTGGGCTAAATCAATCCAGCACGGAGGAGTTGTCGGCGGAAACGACACTGCAGTTCTAGGTGAAATGTTCTACAATGGCTTATCATACGCAACAAGATTCAGCAACCCAATCATTATGCAGGGCGTTCTTTACTACCAAGAACCACTCGGTAACTCCGGTGGTGTAGGTGGAATGTCCAGCACAGGCGGCGACTACGTTGCAGTAAACCTGCAGACAGGCGAAGAACTCTGGCGCATAAATTGCTCAGCAACAGGTACAGCACTCGTTCCGACATTTGGCTACTTATACAGCTTCGAAAACCCTAACCAACACGGCGTATTACCCAACGGTATACTCATTGCACCCCACTCAGTGGGCGGCATCCCAACTCCGTATGGGCTGATGGGTGGTAACACCTACTGGGCAGCGTACGACGCATTAACAGGCGACTTAACTGACATGGAAATACAGAATGTTCCTTCAGGCGTAAGCATCGGCGGACCATCGGGCGAAGTTCTAACATACATCCTAACGAACAAAGGAACTGCAACAAATCCAAACTACTATCTAGCACAGTGGAACTCTTCACGTGTGTTTGGTGGTAACGGTGCTTTTGGTGTAGCTAATTGGTATTCAGGTACCGTGGATGCAAGCACATCAGCATGCTATGACTGGAACATTTCTCTTTCAACGCTTAAAGGCACTTGGTCAATTGCACAAGCATCACTAAGCAATCTACCCCTAGTCCGTGAGGAAGACAAAATCCTACTGATGGAAGGAAGCCTCGGTGGACGTCCAGGTGACTTTGGTACAACGATATCTGTGGACGGTGGTAACATTACTTGCGTCAGCCTCCAAACTAACAATCGAGGTTCAATTCTATGGACAAAGAGCTACGACCCAGCACCAGGCAACAACAGCCGAATTATTACTGACTGGGATCCAGATGCAGGCATCTTTACGACATGCGACAAAGAATCCATTACTCATGATGGTTGGAGTCTATCTGACGGTAGTCACGTTTGGGGACCAAGTGGAGTACCTGACGACTATACAGCTGACTACAACTACTTGGCTCTCGGCTTAGAAAGAGTTGCATACGGCAAACTCTACTTTACAGGCTATGGAGGCATCGTCTACGCATATGATGTTAACAACGGCGACTTGCTCTGGACTTACGGCAATGGCGGCGAGGGCAACAGCACCCTTAGTAACTTCAACACTGTATACGGACGTTACCCAATCTTCATCAGCACCATCGCGGACGGCAAAGTCTACTTAGACACCACAGAGCACTCACCTAACTCGCCACTATACAAGGGCGCACAGTATAGATGCATCAACGCAACCACAGGCGAAGAAATCTGGACAATTATGGACTATGGCAACCAAATGTACGGTGGCCAAGCTCCAGTAGCAGACGGATACTTGACAACACTCAACTCATATGATAGCCGCATCTACTGCTTCGGTAAAGGACCAAGTCAAATCACCGTGTCTGCACCAGACATAGCCGCTTCATTTGGCACACCTGTCGTGATACGCGGAACAGTAAGCGACATTGCAGCAGGAACCCAGCAACAAGAGCAAGCAGCAAGATTCCCCAACGGAGTACCAGCAGTCTCAGATGAAAGCCAAAGTGCTTGGATGGAGTACGTCTATATGCAAAAACCCAAACCAACCGACGTCACTGGTGTACCAGTTAACCTGTTCGTTTGGGACCAAAACGGCAACTACAGAAGCATAGGCAGCACCTCCACTGACGCAAGCGGCATGTTCACCTACACGTGGACACCCGACATTGAAGGCTCATACATTGTTACAGCGCAGTTTCCAGGTTCCGAATCCTACTACCCATCATCAGCTGAATCTTCTTTTGCAGTGATGGGCGCAACACCAGCACCAAGCATAACAGAACAAACAGTACAGATGCCACCATACGAATTGTACACCCTTGGAATGGGTATAGCCATAATAATCGCAGTTGCAATAGCGACTCTGCTCCTGTTGAGAAAGCACTAAACAACCCCTTCCATTTCTTTTTTTATTTCTAATATAGATCACTTGTGCTAGATTTTAAGCTATTGATATTTGCTGGTTTACACGGATGAATTAATAAGCATCCGAAAACGTTTTGCTTAATCTATAATGGGAAGAACAAAGAAAGTTGAATACGTTAATTGTTTACGGAACCAGATGGGGCGGCACAGAAAAAGTTGCCAAAACAATCGCCAAAGCCCTCCAAGACGATGGCTTTACTGTAGAAGTTGTTGACGCAAAAAAAGCCACCGCCAGCATCGAGGATTATGATTTAGTACTTATCGGGAGCGGTTTGAGTTCTGACAAATGGACTAAAGAATCCATTGCATTCATAGAGAACAACCTGTCTTCATTGAAAAGCAAAAAAATGGCGTTGTTCGTTAGTTGCTCAATGGCTGACCGCAAAGACGAAGGCTACGATGTAGGCAAAAAACGTTACCTCACGGACACTGCAGAGAAATATGGGTTATCTCCAATTGCGGTTGGTTACTTTGGGTGCTTGATGGATTTTAGTTACAGTCACGGTTTGATAGTTGATATTATCGTTAGAGTTAACCGAAGGAACTTGCGCAAAAACGGCTTGGATACCGCCAGGGTTCATGACACACGAGACTGGATAGCCATTGAAGCTTGGGGACATGAAGTCGCTAAACTTGCCCAAAACTAGCATCTTTTATTTGTTTTACTTGCGGTTGTCTTGTTTGTAAACAAGTGAAATAGTTATTAACAAGGACAATGTAGGCTAAGCATAATAATAACTAAATAGTAAGTAAATTCGTGAGGCACAGTGGCATGAACACACACAAAAAACTCTTGCTGATAACGCTGGTAACCCTGCTGGCCGTTTCCGCTTTCACCGCCTATGTATGCACTGCAGAAGCGCAATCCACATTGAATTTTGAGACCTCCATATCTGCCTCCGATCCAACCGTCAACTCCGAATCGTCTTACACGTTTACTCTGACTAATACCGGTGCAGACAGCATAACTGGTGCAAATATAACCATGCCTGCTGAGTATCTTGGAATTTCTAATTTGCAAGTTAGCCAACAACCTGTATCAGGAAACTGGAACGTGGACACTGCTGATGGAGTAATCTTGGCAGAAACCTCTGGTAGCGGCTTATCTAACGGGCAAAGCGTCACTTTGACTTTCGAAGCTCATAACGCTCAGGTAGCCGGCGACTACACTTGGGCAACTAAAGTTATTTCAGCCGGCGGCGCAACCTCAACGATAAATTCCTCTTATAAACTTCAAATCACATCATTTCTGCCCGTGCTGGCGATTTTAGGCATTGCAGTCGGCATCGCCTTTCTCAACAGTGGCATCAACCGGATCCTAATCAACTACTTCATCGGCTGGGAACAGTATCGTGTAATGCAAAAAGAGATGGCTGAATTCCGTTCCGAACAGATGGCTGCAGCAAGAGCGAACGACAAGAAACAGATGGAGAAGCTTAAACGCAAACAGTCCCAAATCAACAATATGCAATCTAAAATGATGAAGCCACAGATGCTTCAAATAGGTATATCCTTTTTGTACCTCATTGTTTGGTTCCTGGTTTTGATTCCTACTTTCGGAAACACAAGTCTAGCTTACCTGCCCGGCTTTGGTCCGATTGCAGTTGTCTGGCTATACCCCATCTGCTCTCTGTTCTTGGGTTTAATCGCTTCCCGCATCATCGGTATCATGCCCATAGACAACACTCAGTAATAATCTCGTGAGACGTAAAGTAAAATGGCTGACCCACAAAAAAACCTTCAAGCTACCGAGCAGCAAGTAATCTGCATCTCCGGCATGGCTGGCACGGGAAAAAGCACTCTTGCCAAAAAACTGGCGCATAAATACGGTTTACGTTATTACTCGGGCGGCGATGCATTAAAAGAGTTAGCAAAGCAGGAAGGCTACGATATCTCTGTTCAGGGATGGTGGGAAAGCCCCGTTGGTCTATCTTTTTTGGCTAAACGTAAAACAGACCCAAAATTTGACAAGGCGGTGGACGATAAACTCTTAGAGTTTGCCAAGCAAGGCAACGTGCTTTTGGACAGTTGGACTATGCCCTGGCTGCTTAAGGGTGGATTCAAAATTTGGTTGGAAGCTTCTTTTGAGAAGCGAGCGCAAAGAGTAGCTGAACGAGATCGTCTGTCATATCAGGAAGCGGTGCAGGTTCTCGGTGAAAAAGAAGGGCATACCAAAATGATATACAAGTCGCTTTACGGGTTTTTACTTGGAGAAGATTTGACGCCGTTTGATTTTGTTTTAGATACGGATAACTTGTCAGCTAACGAAGTGTTTGAGGTTCTGTGCCACGTGATTGACAACGTTGTTTTCTCGATTCCTCCGACTTGATTAAACATTCTGCGCCCAGTAGAACTTTCTTCTATAATTTTGTTACTTATAATTTAAAAATTAAATTATGTAAATCAAATTTCTCAGCTATGTAGGGAGACTGGAGAGAAGGGAACGAGTGAAGATAATTACTAAACTAACTCTTATTTTACTCTGTGCGCTTCTGGCGATTTGTCTAACAATAACTTATCGTTGGATTGACCTCCAATCTTTTGCTACACTGCTGATTTTTGATATTATCTTCATAATCCTCTTCACCCAACTAAAGGGGGGCAAATTTGCCAAACTCGCCCTCCTATTCGCAGGAAACGTTTTGGGCATGATTTGGAACTGCGCTTTTCATCTTTTGGCAGTGCAAGTGGCAATTACCCAAGACGTTCAGCCGGTTTGGCTAAGTCTGTTCTATACTGTCGCTTACCCTTTCCTCAACATTTTCTGGGTAATAACGTTCTGGTCTTTCAGTTTAACTAAGCTCACTACGATTGATGCTGTTGAAGGAGTCGCTAAAAAGTGATTATTGAACTGCTTGAAGTGTTCTTCCTGAGCTCAATCGCTTTGACGTTAGCTTACCTTGTCAGACACTACATTTTCACCCTGACAGTACTGAGAAAATCCAATAAACCCGCCGCTGTAAAAGAGACTTCAGAAAACATAAAGTATGATCCTTCAGTTACGGTTCTAATCCCAGCATGCAATGAAGAAAAAGTAATCGGGCGAATCCTTCAACGGCTAACAGCGACAGCTTACCCTAAAAACAAGCTTCAAGTAATTGTGATAAACGATGCCTCCGTTGATAAAACTGAAAAAATAGCATCTGAATACGCTGCCAAATACCCCTATATATCTGTGGTTAACCGAAATAGTGATGTCGGCGGTAAAGGTAAATCCGCAGCTATGAACGACGGCTTTCAAAGGGCTACTGGCGAAGTAACATTATGCTTTGACGCTGACTATTTTCCGCCCAAAAATCTTCTGGGACGGCTTGTAAGCGCCTTTGCAGACCCCAAAGTAGGGGCTGTTCAGGGAAGAGTTGTTGTTCAAAATGAATCGAAAAACTTTTTGACACGGTTGGTGGCTCTGGAGCGTGTAGGCGGGTACCGCGTAGACCAAGAAGCGCGTGACATTTTGGGGTTGATTACTCAATTTGGCGGTACTGTTGGTGGTTTTAGAAGCGGTATACTTAGGCAGCTCGGAGGCTGGGATGAATCGGTTTTAGCTGAGGACACCGATTTGACTTTCCGCATCTACCTTGCTGGTTACAAAATAAAGTATGATGTCGATGCTGAATGCTACGAGGAGGCGGTGGATAATTGGGGCGCTTACTACAGGCAAAGGTACCGTTGGGCCAAAGGTCACATGCAGTGCTTCTGCAAACATTTCTTGCCTGTTATAGCCTCTAGTAAACTGAACCTTAAACAGAAAATTGACGGGTTGCTACTTTTAAACCTATACTTCATGCCCATTATCGTGTTTTTTTCTTTCATGGTCGGATTGGGGCTGATTGCCTGTGGAACCAGTATTTTCAACATATCGCCGCTGATTGTACCCGCCTTCTGTATTATCTTACCCATTTCCTTCTACAGCTTTATCGGTAACTTTGCCCCCTTCTTCGAAGTTGGTGTAGGTTTATACTTGGATAACCGCAAAAGAACTCAGTGGCTAATCCCTCTCTCTATCGTTACTTTCTTTTACAACCTTTTCATATGTATCTTTGCTTCTTTAGCGGTGCTTCGGGAAAAGATAATCCGGAAAGATGTTTTGGTCTGGGCTAAAACTCCCCATTCGGGAAACGGCGATTTGGTTGCAGATGGTGATTTAACATTGGAGGTAAACTCGATTTGGGATTAGAATCGCTTTTAGCTTTGATCGTGGGAACTGCCGCTTTAACCGTAGTCATAATGTTTCTACCTGCCATCATAGAACTCAGATATCCCAAAGATGCTGGTCCGCGCTTCATAAGTGGATGCAATGAAGTCACAAAGTTCTCCCGAGTAGTCAATATAGAAGAATGCACAAATAACCCCTTTTTTTTACCTGTGGGATTTCTGGATGTGCTTCCAAGTTTAGAAACTGAGACTATTTAAGGAGTAACTTTGCGTTTTTCCACTGCTCTCTTGCCAGCGAGAGGTGCCCGCTTGGACTTCCGTAAAGCGAATAGAACACGTAACAAAGGTAATTACAGCGTTCACAGTCGTTATAGCTTTTGCGTAACTCCTTGAATTCCTCACTATTCCATTTCTGGGGCAAATCAAACACGGTTCCCACAAAGTTTTGGCTGTGACAACCCGCAATCCTGCCCAAATGGTCTACCACCAAAAAGTTGGTGAGCGCCTGACATTTCCAGGTGCGCTTTTCCTCGTCAAAGAGGCTGCGTAGAGTTTTAAGTAGCTTTGTGGTCATTAGGACTTTGTCGTTTTTCTTTCTTAGCTCCATAAGCTGGTTAAAAAGCTCCACCACGGCTTTTTTGTCGGTTATGATAAACTCGTCGTTTGCTTTGCCGATCCGGAAAAGCTGCTTTGAATCCTCTGAAGTGTCATAGGTATAGAGGCAGTACCAAACTGGGATGCCCCTGCCCGTAAAGTAATTTGTTAAGTCTATGATTTCGTAGAGGTTTTTCTGAGAAATCGTTGGCGTAACCGCTACCTTGACTCCAGCTTTCTGAAGGACCTCCACTGAGTTCATAGCGTTTTTCCATGCGCCGGGCATCGCTTTGATGGCGTCGTTTTTTGCCTCGTCAAGGCTGTCGATGGATAATGCCACGAAATCCACTTTATGCAGCAACTCAACTTTTTTTGCTGCCATGCTTCCGTTGTCATAGACAGTGGTGACGAAGCGCTCAGAGGCGTAGTCGATGATTTCGCCGATGTCAGGTCTGAGCAGGGGGTCGCCGCCTGAAAGAACCAGCTCGATTATTCCTGCTTTTTTTAGGCAGTCTAGACCTCGTTTTATTTCTTCGGTGGATAACTCGTTTTGGTCTTGTTCTTTCCAGACATTGCATCCTACGCATCGGTAATTGCATTTGCGGGTAACCAGCCACTGTGCATGGTGGGGTTTACCTGATTTCATGGAGCGTGCTGCTAAAGATGTAGCTTTCTTCAGACCTGAAGTCAAATCATTCGTCACTAGCCGGATTAATTGTTGTTTAATTGTATTCAAGTTGGCAATATAAAAACTATCTTCAACTCTACGGCTTTATCGAAACGTTGATGTTGTGGGCTTAAACGTTTTTTGGCGTGAGTATAAAAGAGAACAGTTACACTCTACTTTTAGGCGACATATTTGGGGTACACACAAGACTACTTTGCAGACCGTATGTACACGTATAAGCAGCGGCTGCTGGAGCGGCATGTACTGGAAGTTTTACATTGGGCAAATAATAAACTCCAAGTTAACCTCCTGTCGGGGGTGGGCAAGCGGGCTTTGGATGTGGGCTGCGCGTGTGGTTACTCTACTAATGTATTGGAGGGCTTAGGATATGACGCAGTGGGCCTGGATATTTCGGCGTGGGGCACTAAACAGGCGAAAGCCTTGTGTGGCGGTGATTTTTTGGTTTGTGACGCCCAAACACCGTTGCCAGTTAGCGGTGGTTTTGATTTGGTTACCTGCTTTGATGTGCTTGAGCATCTGCCTAACCCCGAGAAGGCGCTGGCGGGTATGTTTGAGGTTTGCAGAGGGGTTCTGGTTTGTACTACGCCTAACAAAAAGGTGGAGAAGTTTGTGCGCACCTTGACTGGCGATTATGATGATACACACATAAATGCTAAGTCGCCTGGGGCATGGAAGCGACTTTTCACGGATATTTTGGGGTATGATCGTTTGGAGGTTGGGGTTTACTATGATTTGCCGTTACGGCTGGGGGGCAACCTGTTTTTTAAGTCGTTTCCTATTCCAGCTTACGGGTTGACTGTGAGGTTAGCGGCAAAGAGGTAACGTTATGGTGGATGAAAAAGTGGACGTCGTGCTTTTAACCAAAAACAGCCAACGAATGCTTAAGCGGTGCGTTGAGTCCATCTACCAAAATATCCCAGTCGCTCAGCTTATAGTGGTTGACGGCTACTCCACTGACGACACGCTTGAAATCATCGAGGAATTTAACAAAAAGTACGGTAACATACGCGTCATCATGGACAAGGGTACCCGCGCCACCGCCCGCCAAAAAGGCATCCAAGCTGTCACCGCCGAATGGTTCATGTTCGTGGACAGCGACGTCGTGCTCTGCGCCGACTGGTACAAAAAAGCTCAACAATACATGCAGCCCGACGTGGGTGCAGTGTGGGGCATCGAAGTTTGGTCCACTCTTTCAAGCAGCAAAGCGATTCGACTGTTCTTGACAACTACGAGACGCATCTTTGAAGTCCGAGGCGGCACCCACGACACTCTTATTCGTACTATCCTCGTTAAAGACATTAAAATCCCCCCAAACCTTCACGTTTTTGAGGATGCCTACATCAAGGACTGGATTGCAAGCAAAGGGTTTCGTGTCGTCGCCTGCTACAGTCCATTTTGCATCCACTACCGCCCGCAAACTGTTTGGACGTTTAAAGGGAGCCTTGGCTTAATTTCTGAGGCGCTGCGCATTGGCAGCCCTCGTCTAATCGCCAAGCTGCTTTTTGCCTACGGCTTCTATGCTGCGTACTCAATTTATCAGTTGTTTGTTCAGGAACCATCGTAATTTGGGTTTACGTTTAAAAGCAAACAGTCCTCATTAATGAGATGATATCTTTGCAGGTTCCCCTCAAAGTCGATGTTGTGGTACTAACAAAAAACAGTGCGCACCTTCTCGCCCAATGTCTCAACTCGGTTTACAAAAATGTTCCTGTAAACAACCTCATCGTAATCGATGGCTACTCAACCGACAGAACACTTCAAATCGTCGAAACGTTCAATCGCAAACATCATAACGTTCAGCTTTACCAGATGAAGGGGTCCAGGGCGGCTGCGCGAACAGAGGGTATACGTAGAGTCACAACGGATTGGTTCCTGTTTTTAGACAGTGACGTGTTGCTCAGCAAATACTGGTTCAAAAACGTTCTGAAGGACTTAGTGGATGGTGTGGGTGCAGTGTGGGGCGTAAACATTGATTTGCTGCCTAATATCAGAAACAAGCGAATCTTAAAGGTGCAGACGATAGTGGCTCGGCGGTGCTTTAAGCTGAGGGGTGGCATGCACGATACGCTTATTCTGCGCAAAGCTGTGGAGGGCATAACAATTCCAGATGAACTTCACCTCTACGAGGACGCATACCTCGTGCGGTACATTGAGAGCCGCGGATACAAGGTGACGGTGGGCAGCAGCGTGTATTGCCTGCATGATAAGGCGCCTGACAACTGGAGCGTTAAGAACGGTTTGTCACAGGCTATTTTGGAGCTGCGTTGCTGCTTGGTGTATTCTCATCTTTACGAGTATGTTCTGTTTTACCCGGTTTTCTTTGTGTACTGGGCGTTACAGTTGCCTCTAAACGGGTTCCGCAACGGTTTACATAAAGTTTAGTTGGTTTTATCTGCTTAGGGCTATCCAGAGGTGATCTGATTCGGGTCTGGGCAGTATCTCGGATTGGTCGTCGCCTGTGTGTAGGATGCGCTTGTTTGGGTTAGCTGTGAACTCGCCGATTACGTCCGCAAAGACGCGTTTTTCTGCGAGGTTCTCGATAATGTTGTCGGCGGCTTTAGGTTCAGCTGATATGAGCAAAGCGCCTGAACTAATTAACTGAAGCGGGTCAATTTCGTAGTAGCGGCAAATCTTGGCGGTTTCAGGCTCCACCGTAATCCTTTCACCAAACACCTTTACACCCAAGCCCGCTGCGTCTGCCATCTCTTGAACCCCGTTTAGGATGCCGCCTTCGGTTGGGTCATGCATTGCGTGTACTCCGCCCGCTCTGTAAGCGGTCAGGGCGTCTTTGACTACACTGATTTGGCTGTAGAAGCCTTTAGCGCAGTCCAGCAGTGTCTGGCTAAATACTTTTTTGAGTTGTTCTTCGCGGTCTGTTGCAAGTATGGCGGTGCCTTCGATGCCCGCCGTTTTAGTTAAGATAATTTTGTCGCCTGCCTTAGTCCCTGCTGTCGTCACGTACTTGCCTTTCTCGGTTAAGCCCATAACACAGCCGACAACGATTGGGTTTAGGATACCTGGGGTGACTTCGCAGTGACCGCCCACAATTGCGATTCCGAGTTGTCTGGCGGCGTGGTGCATCTGTGTGCTGATTTTCTCGATGATTTGGCTATCAGCGTTCTGTGGAAGCATAATACAGCTGAAGAAAAAAGCTGGTTCCACCCCAAATGTGGCGACGTCGTTGGCGTTTATGTTGATGGCTTCCATGCCGATGTGTTCCACTGCGCCCGTAATGGGGTCCATGGAGACCACTGCGTCTTTTGTGCCCAAATCAAGAATTGCACCGTCTATGCCTGAGGCTGGACCCAACACTACTTCTGGACGGGCGGCGCCTAGGTTCTTGAAGACCACGTCTTTTAGGATGTCTACAGGAATTTTGCCGGGTTTTAGCTTCATGTGTATTCCTCTGTTAGAAGTAGCTTTTAAGCTGTGGGAAAACCCGTAGAACCGCATGCATCACTGGCACTGCAATCAGCAAGCCTGCTATCATCTGAATCAAGTTGAATGGTACCTCTGCAAGTGCACCGTAAAACGGGATGCCTAAAACTACTTGTTCATAGACAAAGTAACCTACGACCATTTCTAATCCGCCGATGACGATGGCGACGGTTGCGCTTAGAGTTAGGTTTCTTGTTTTGTTGTAGAGTTTTCTAGTTAAGTAGCCGACAATGAATCCTTCAATTAACTTGATTGCGAATGTGCCTGGAGCAAACGCTGGGAATCCAATGATGTCTGCGATGGCTGCGCCTGCTCCTGCGGCTGCTCCGACGGCTGGTCCTAGCAGCAGGGCTGCAACGTAGATGAATGTGTCACCTAAGTTGAAGTAGCCTGTGGTTGCGGGAATTGGAACCACAAAAATAAATGTGGCAACTGCAACAAGACCAGCGAATATGGCTCCCGCTGCAATTTTGAAGGATACTGATTGGTCGTGTTTGGGGGTGTGGACGGGTTTTTCGCTCATAGAGCTATCACGGCGTTGTGGGGCAGAGTTGTTACTTACGTTGCTTAGTTATTTAAAACCCAGTGCTTTGCTGCTTAAAAAATAAACTCGTGAAAGCGCCGGCGACAAATATCTACAGAAACAAGCCTGCCCAGAGAAGCCTTTGTCAACGAAAAAACGACCATTTATCAAACACAAACATGAAAACTCTGTATATAGGAGAAGGATCTATCAGCGAGAACAACCGAAAACAGCTACTTCTCATATTTGCAATCCGGCACCCACCTTGCTTTATCTTACTGCTTCTTGCCAGCTTTCTGTTTAGGCTTCTGCCCCTGATAATCGCAGTTGTAGCATTTTGCGTCATGCACGCAAACCACGTCGCCGCAATTGGGGCAACGGTACTTATCCTCCTGGCTTAAAAGGAAAGTGTTCATGCCTTTCTCCTGGATTATTTTTAGGTTTTCAACCATGCTCATGCCGTAGCGTGCACTGTAGTTTGTATCGAGTTTTGCAAGTTTTTTGCATGGCATCTCGCTGCATTCATAACAGAACCGCACCCGTCCCTTGCGGGTTTTCTCACAATCCCGTTTTATGAAGGCGCAGGTTTTGTTTCGCTCGATACATCCGCTGCAATGGTAAGTTTCGCCTTTCTTTCGGGGTAAGTCGCGTGAGTATGCAAGATAAGATTTGCAGACGCCGCAGTTCATGCCGCAAGGCGCTACTAGCTCCGCGGTAAGTTTGAGAGTTGCCATGGTTATAGTTTGTTTTTAGGGTTAATTGCTTTGCGATAACAACAACGTGGAAGCAAAAGGTATTATTGACAAAACCCCCGTTACTCTATATTATCAACTGGGGAATTTGTTTGACCGTTAAACCTTTAGTTATATCTCCAGACGTTTATTGGGTGGGAGCTAATGACTCAAACATCCAGCTTTTCGAGGGGCTCTGGAGCATCCCCGAAGGCGTCACATACAACTCGTACCTTGTTAAAGGTTCCGAGAAAACAGCGCTTATAGACTGCGTTAACAAAACAAAAGCAGCGGAGCACTTCGAGAAAATAAGCCAAGTAACCGATCTCTCTAAAATCGATTACTTAGTCATAAACCACATGGAACCCGACCACACCAGCGCAGTCCCCCAACTCCTAAAAAAGGCGCCTAAAATCAAAGTAGTCTATACACCCATGGCCCAAAGCATTTTCAGGAAATTCTACCAAACCGACCCATCTGCCATACTCACCAAAGGAGACGATATGACACTCCCACTTGGGGGCAAAAACTTACGGTTCTTACAGACGCAGTGGCTACACTGGCCCGAAACCATGAGTACCTACCTGCCTGAGGACAAAATCCTGTTCTGCTGCGACGCCTTCGGAGCCTTCAAAACTCTCCCCCCCGACGCCATTTTAGAATCCGACATTAACGCTGAGTCACAAAACGTCTGTGGCTGCTCACAAAAATATTTTGCATCCGTGTTTAACGGGCACCGAGAATGGGTGCTTAAAGCTATCGACAAATTCAGCAAATACGGCTTAGAAGTTGAGGTTTTGGCGCCAAGCCACGGTCCCGTCTTTAACCAGACCGCCAAGCAGAAGCTTGATGACTGGGCGAAA
Organism: uncultured archaeon; assembly: GCA_963810275.1. Lineage (GTDB taxonomy): Archaea > Thermoproteota > Bathyarchaeia > Bathyarchaeales > Bathycorpusculaceae > Bathycorpusculum. The sequence continues at coordinate 91,499 of CAWENF010000003.1, read as the reverse complement.
TGGAGCCACAACGTCTACAAGAAAACCGTCACAGTAGTCTACTGCTCAATGTACGGCATGACCGCACAGTGCCTCGACGCCGTAGAAAAAGGCGTTGCTCAAGCCGGCGGCACAATCAAAACTTTTAACCTCTCAGAGGACCAGCCAGTCGACGCCCTAACAGCACTAGTCGAAGCACCAGCCCTAATCGTAGGCTCATCCACCTACGAGCATGAAGTATTTCCCAAAATTGCCGACTTCCTAAACCTGCTCAAAACCAAAAAATACTCCAGCCGCGTAGCAGCCACGTTTGGCAGTTTCGCCTGGAGCGGCGAAGCTACACGCAAAATTGCTGCCGAACTGGAATCTTTGGGCTTCGAGTTGGCAGGCCCAGCGCTTCCCGTTTACGGCAGTCCAACCGCTCAGGATTTGGCGAAGGTCCAGCAACTATCTAAAGCCGCGGCGGAGAAGGCATTCCAAAAATACAACGCACAATAACCAACTGGAGTGTACCCTCTTGAAAAAGAAAAAAACAAGCTTAGAAGTCACAGAATGCGAAACGTTTGCTTCCTATAACGCGAAGCTAACCGAGAAGTATGGGGAAGGCTGGATGGGCAAAGGCAAATGCACTGGGTTGGAGTTTAAACGCTGGATTGCGCTGCGGGATAACCTAACAGAAATCCCCTAAACCCAGAGGTTGCCTCATATTTTTAGTGGTGTTTTCCTACATAATTCTTAATTATGCCATCTGCTAAATGGTTGGCTGAAGGTACTATAAAATGGTGAAAATGGATTTTGGTGGCGTTCAAGAAGACGTCATCACTCGTGAAGAGTTTACCGTGGCGAAAGCCCAACAAATCCTAAAAGACGAAGTCGTAGTCTCGCTTGGATACGGTATCCAAGGAGCAGCACAATCACTTAACATGAGAGACAACGGCGTAAAGGTAATAATCGGACAAGAAAAAGAAGGCATATTCAAAAAGGAATGGGACAAAGCAGTCGCAGACGGCTGGGTTCCAGGCGAAAACCTCTTCCCACTCGAAGAAGCCGCCAAAAAAGGCACAATAAAAATGTTCCTCTTAACCGACGCCGCCCAGAAAGCTCTATGGCCAAAAATTAAAGCCACTCTCAAAGCAGGCGACGCAATTTACTTCAGCCACGGCTTTAGCATCGTTTACAAAGAACAAACAGGTGTTATCCCACCAGCAGACATCGACGTTATCCTTGTCGCACCAAAAGGTTCAGGTACCAGTGTGCGCCGCAACTTTGTTGACGGCAGCGGCATTAACTGCAGCTTCGCAATTCACCAAGATGCCACAGGCAAAGCCATGGACCGGGCCAAAGCGCTCGGCATCGCCATCGGCGGAGGTTACCTCTTCCCAACAACCTTTGAGAAAGAAGTGTACAGTGACTTAACTGGGGAGCGCGGCACTCTTATGGGCGCACTCGCAGGCATCCTTGAAGCCCAATACAACACGTTGCGAGCAAACGGTCACAGCCCAAGTGAATCATTCAACGAAACAGTCGAGGAACTCACCCAGAGCCTCATACGCCTCGTCGACGAAAACGGCATGGACTGGATGTACAATAACTGCAGCGAAACAGCCCGCATCGGTGCCCTACGCTGGAAAGAACGCTTCAGAAGCGCAACTCAACCAGTGTTTGACAGCCTCTACGAGTTAACCGCTGCAGGCGAAGAAACCCGCATCGTACTCGAAAAGAGCAAAGCACCCGACTACCGCCAGAAACTCGCTGACGAACTCAACGCTATGGGTCAAAGCGAAATGTGGCGTGCAGGGAAAACCGTCCGCTCACTGCGGCCAAACAAACAAAAGAAAGAGTAATTCCATCTCTTCTTTCTTTTTGTTTGTTTTTTTCTGATAATCATAATAGATGCTTTTAGTTTTTTCATTGGCGATTATAAAAGACTATTTTGGTATTTTGTGTAAACGGTTTTTTTCTTAAATGTTCAGTTGGTTTCAACAAAAAGTTTTTGAGGTGGCAGTACTTTACCCTAAAAGTCATTTTTTATTTTACTTTTCGAGTTTGCTTCTGTTAGACCATTTTTGCAGTCAAAAAAGAATCTCGATCGATTATACAGCCATCCAATTCTGCGTTAAGCAGTAGCGAGCCACCCAAAGATACTCATACGCTAACCGTGTTTTGTTAACAGTAACTGTCTATTTTTACTCATCAACTATGTTGAGACAATGGTCATTCCCGGAATTCCCACGATCCAGCAAGACTTTGGCGCAACAGACACCATCGCCTCCTGGATAACCTCTGCCCTCCTTATCGTAGGCAGTGTTGCTTCACCTCTTTTTGGGCGAATGGGGGATAACTATGGAAAGAAACGAATGTTCTTGGTGGCACTGTGTTTCTACACAGTCGGTGTTGCCGTTGCTGGATTCGCTAACTCCATATACCTTCTGATAGTGGCGAGGGCGATTCAAGGCGTAGGGTTTGCCATCATACCTTTGGCGCTTGCCATAATCGTCGACACTTTTCCCAGAGAGCGAATTGCGCCCGCACAGGGGATAATCAGCGGAACCTTCGCTATAGGCGCCTCTATAGGCTTAATTTTAGGCTCCTACGTCGTTCAGGATTTGGGGTGGCAATACGCTTTCCACACAGCACTTATCTTTAGCGTAATCTTGATTTTTGTCACGGCAAAAGTGCTCAAAAAGGATGCCTACAATGAAAGAAAGCCTGTGGATTATGTGGGTGCCTCGATGCTTATGACTGGTATCGCCTTAAGCCTCATCTATGTAACTGAGGGGCCGCAGATGGGTTGGCTTTCTTTGGAATCATTTGCTTTTCTGGTGCCTGGTTTAGCGCTTGTGATGGCTTTCTTCTTTTACGAGAGAAATAAGCCGCATCCGCTTATTCATCTGGGGCTTCTGCGCATCAGGAACGTTTTGGTGGCTAATTTGGTTGGGATTCTAAGTGGCATGGCGATGTTTCTGCTTTTCTTCGCTATCGTCTATTATGCGCAGCAGCCTGAGCCCTTCGGTTTAGGTTTAACCATAATAGAGACTGGACTCACTTTGGGGCCTGCGACGATTATTATGCTTGTTCTTGGACCCTTGATGGGTAGAGCCGTCAGCAGAATCGGTCCTAAGCCAATTCTTTTTTTGGCTTCAGCCACCATAATTACAGGGTTAATTTTGCTTATAGTTAACCGCTCATCTGCTTTGATGGTTACGTTTGACTTAGCGGTCACTCTATCAGGGGTGGTCTCGCTTATAATCCCTATAGTTAATATGGTAAGCATTTCTGTGCCAAGCGACGCCGTAGCTGTGAGTCTAGGCGTAAACACTATGCTAAGAAATGTTGGAGGCGCCATGGGGCCCATCATCGCCACAAGCATCCTATCAACCTATACCTCCCCTTTAATCGTAACCGTTCAGGGACACCAAGTGATTGGTCCACAACTTTCCAATGCGAAGGCATTTAACACCATTTTTGTGGTCGGTATCGCCTTAATCGCCGCTGTTATCGTAATAAGTACTGCAACCAAAAACTATACCTTTAAAACTTCACGAAAACAGCCTCGATCAATCGTTGCTGCCCCTACAGTGGCATCAAGCTCTACTTAGGACAAATCGTCGCTACATACCCTGCAGCAGGGATTTTTAGTCAATTGTATAGTAGTGAAGCCCATATCTGAGAAGTCGCATACCAGCATCTTGCCCAGCAGGGGTTCGCCGATACCTGCTATAAGTTTTATGGTTTCTATGGCTTGGAGGCTGCCGATGACCCCTGCGGTGGCCCCGATTATGCCTCGATTGCGGGGTTGCTCTGGATCTGTTTTTTCCAGCATCAGACAGTCTATACAACCAGTTTGGGGCGGAGAAAACACGGAGACATTACCCTCTAATCCAGTGGCTGCACCAAAAACGTAGGGCACTTTGAGTTTGATGCAGGTGCGATTGACGATGTGGCGGGTTTGCATGTTGTCTAATCCGTCCACGATGATGTCTATGTCTTTTAGGAGGGCTTCGGCGTTTGATTCGTTTAGGCTTTCCGATGTGGCCTCCACTGTTACAAGTGGGTTGTGTTTTTGTAGTTTCTTTGCGGCTTCTTCGGCTTTGGGGTAATTTAGTTTGTCAGGCGTGTATAGGATTTGGCGGTGCAAATTATGGGGATCCACTATGTCTTGGTCGATAACTCGGACATATCCTACGCCCGCTAAGGTGAGGTAAAATGAGGATACGCCGCCGAATCCGCCTACACCGACCACTGCCACACGAGCGTCATCAAGTTTCCTCTGTCCAGCTTCACCAAGTTCTTTAAGCACGGTTTGTCGACTGTAGAATACCTTAGCAAACTTTTCCGTCATCAGCTTCGCTCATTGGGTCCTCTCTAGTTTCGTATTTGCCTTTATTGCGGAACTGCCTATCATAGATTTCCCTCACCAGCCCCAGACGTGCTCGCCTGTTCGGGTGACTTGTCGCTTCGGATACGGGTGATTCTGGCAAATCGTAGTGCCATGCCGCTTGGGTATTTGGGGCTCTGCTGGATTTCGTTGTAGGCGACCTCCACTACTATTTTGGGCATCACCATCACTCGGTGCCCTTCGGCGGCTACTGTGATTGCTTTTAGCTGGTTAGTTAGGTCGGTGAGTTCAAAGTCGGTTAAGCCCTTGAAGGTTTTACCCACATCAAAATACCTGCCTGACTCTGGATCGTATGCGCCGAGGTAGTAGTCGCTTAGCCAGCCTTTGCGGCGTCCATACCCATACTCGGCAGCAGTTATAACGAGATCAAGTGGTTCAAGGGTGGTTTTAATTTTTAGCCATCTTCTGCCTCTGCGCCCCGGAGAGTAGAGGCTGTCGAGTTTCTTTGCTATTAACCCCTCATGCCCAGCGGCTATTGCTTCTTTGAAAAATACCTCAGCGGAGGTGCGCTGGTCCGTTATGATTTGGCTGCTTAACGCGATTTTTCCTGCCTGATCTGCGAGGATTTGGCGGCGACGCAGGTAGATGTGGGTTGTGAGGCTTTCGCCGTTAAGGTAGAGGATGTCAAAGAGGTAGAGGGTGAGAGGGATTTTTTGTTGCATGTCCGCAATGTCCTTGACGCGTTTGAATCTGCGCATCAGGTGCTGAAATGCAATCGGATACCCCGACAAGTCCAAGGCAATGACTTCACCCTCCACGATGGCGCTCTCAGATCGGATGTTTTGTTTTATATTTTCTACGACTTCAGGTAGGCTCTCTGTCACGTCAGACAAGCGTCGACTGAAAATCCGTACATCGCCGTTTTGTATGTGGATTTGGACCCTTGCGCCATCGTACTTGTACTCAAACCCAGCAGCCCCACCCATCTCTGATAGCGCCTCGTTGACTGACTGGGCTGTCTGCGCCAGCATCAACTGCACAGGACGGAAAACTACAAACCCCAACCCTTCCAAACCCGCCGCACCTTGCGCTTTGAGTTTGCCTGCGACCTCGCCAATATCGCCTAAAACCATACCTGCATGTTGCACCTGTGGCAAAGACGCTTCGAATGCTTCGGCAACCGCCTGCTCCATCAGCCCCTCGCTTAAGCCAGTGCGCATTTCGCCCGTGAAAATCTTAACCAGATATTTGGCTTCCAGCGGAGTGGCTTGGCTTAGCAGCGATGCTATTTGGCGTTCTTTTCTGGTACGTGAGCCGCTGCCCTCAGCTTGGCTTATAGCTTCAAAGCTACTGCAAACCTCGGCGATGGTCAGCGTTTTTTGGGTTAGCTGCATTTGCCTCTTTGGCTTGCCCTGCTCAAGCACCGCTTTGGTAGCTGAACCAATGTCACCTGTATTCGCCATCGCCTCGCGAAACAAGCCCCCGTCAAACTCGCAAATCTGCCGCACCATGCGGCTAAGCGTAGCCCAACTCACGTCCAGCGTCCGCTTACTATACTTCGAAAACGCCCTGCCAACCATCATGTCCACCGCTGCTTGCACCTCGTTTGTGTCGAGCGTCTTTAGGTAGCCTGCGGTTAACTGTATGATTTCGAGACGTTTTTGGGTGGCTTCCACTTTTTCGAGTAGTTCAGCGAGGGATTGAAATGTGGTCGGCATATTCTGGTCCAGGTAGTTCGATTACTAGAATAGCAGTTGTTTTCGCTTTAAACGGTTCCCTATTTTCTTATTTGAGCTAAAAAATGTTAACTATAAAATTGCTGCTTGGTTGAATCTTTGCAAAAAATAAATTAAAGAAAAGTGTTTAGGAGAATACCGAGAACGACGATTCTTCTTCTGGTTCAGCGTTCTTCTTGTTTATCTCATCAATCTTTTTGGTTAGCGTCTCGACTTCGGCGGTGTTACCCAAAGCTTTCTGGTTGTCACGCGCGTTTTCAAGAGCGCTCAAGCCAAAGCGGTCAAAGCCTTTAGCAAACGAGATATCCGCGGCTTTGGTGAAGAACTCAACTGCTTTTTCATATTCTTTTAATTGGAAGCTGCATTCGCCTGCTTTGTAGCTCATTTCTGCAGAGCCGAAGTAGTTTTGGCCTTTGTAGTAAAGTTCGGCGACTTGTGCGAAGAGGTCGCGTGCTTCTGCGTATTTGCCTGCTTCCATTAGGGCTTGTGCGTCTTTGTGAAGTTTGATAACGTCAACTTTTTCTGTCATGCTTAATCAACGTGAAAATATTGCGGATACTTGCATTTAGAATTTTCCCCGCCGATTTCTTTTGGGAAAGGCGGTTTTCTGATCCTTTCAAGAACGCCTCAACAAACAAAAACCCCTAAGATGTAACCTGACCAGTCAGGTTTGTGGCAGTGAACAGCCGTCGGTCGCTTGAGGGTAGTCATGGAACTTTAATATCCTGCGCGAAGCCATGTTATAATGGAGGAATTTCTGTTGGCGACTCCTCAAACAAAACAAACGCGTAGGATGTTGCCGGGCTTAATTGACATAGCTTATGAGCAATATAAACGAAACCTGCCGCTTTACCGCTTAACAGAAGACCTCATGACACGCCAAGTCATAACCATTAGCCCCGAAGCGTCACTTGACGAAGCGGGTCACATTATGGGACAAAAACACGTCGGCAGCCTAATTGTTGAGAAATACAAAACAGCCATAGGAATCGTGACTGAGCGGGATTTGCTTAGCAAAGTTATAGCGTACGGCATACTATTAGGAGACCAGAAAGTCGAAGACGTCATGTCCTACCCCCTTACAGGTGTCTCAGTCCAAACCGATATTAAAACGGTAGCTAAAATGATGACAACCCATAAGGGCAGAATAGCCGTCTACGACGCAGGCGCACTCGCAGGCATAATAACCTCTGCCGATTTAATCAAAAGTTTACCAGACGTAGCCGAAACCGAAGTGCCCATCAACGACTTTATGACCAAAAAAATAGTCACAGCGGACGAGGAAGCCTCAGTTATGAATGTGGCAAAAATGATGGGGCATCAACGCATAGGAAGCGTCATAATCACACGCGAAGGCATGCCTTTTGGCATCTTTACCGAACGCGATTTACTCACGAACTTTTTAGCAATGGACAAAGACCTCTTTACCGACGTAGGACCGAACTGTTCAAAGCCACTAATCTATGTTTCATCCGGCACTAGTGCGCACCGCGCAGCAGCCTTGATGGCGCTCAAACACATACGCAGACTCCCCGTAGTCGAAGACGAAAACATAGTTGGCATAATCACCGCTCGCGACTTAGTGGAAGCCTACGCCAAATAACCATCCCCATTTTGGGGTACCTATCTGGATAGGTTTTATAGGCGCCCCAGCGCTAACTCTACCCAGCTATACGGTGCCAAATGTGAACGGCAAAACCATACTCAACTACATTGGTAACACACCACTAGTTAAAGTCCAACACTTAAATCAAAACCCAGCCGTGGAAGTATGCGTTAAACTTGAGAAAACTAACCCAGGCGGCAGCATAAAAGATCGTATCGCCCTCTACATGATTGAGCAAGCCGAAAAATCCGGTCGGCTAACAGCGGGCAAAATTGTCATTGAAGCCACCAGCGGCAACACTGGCATCGGTATAGCGCTTGTTTGTAGAGCTAAATGCTATGATGCTGTGATTGTGATGCCTGAAACCATGAGTATGGAGCGCCGACATATCCTCATCTCGCTTGGAGCCAAAGTGCTTCTAAGCGACGGCGACAAGGGCATGGACGGTGCAGAAGATTTAGTGCATGAAATCGCTGCTAAAAATCCTGATAAGTATTTTATGCCCAACCAGTTCGCTAACCAAGCCAACGTACTTGCCCATTAAGAGACTACCGCAGCTGAGATTTGGCGTGACACCGACGGCGAAGTAACGCATGTCGTGGCGGGCATGGGGACTACAGGCACCGTTATGGGTTTGTCCAAGCGCCTAAAAGAGCTTAACCCAAAAGTGAAAGTTATCGGTGTACAACCAGAAGGCGACGGTTCTATTCAGGGTCTCAAAAACCTTAGGCTCCAGCATTTGCCTAAAATCTGGAATCCTCAAATGGTTGACGAAATCCGCTATGTCAAGCCGGCGGTGGCGGATGATGCGGCTCGGCTTTTGGCTTTGGAGGAAGGCTTGTTTGTGGGTCCAAGCAGCGGCGCAGCATTTTATGTTGCTCAGCAGTTAGCTAAAGAACTCAGCGGAGGCGTGATTGTGTGTATTGCTCCTGACGGCGGCGAACGCTACTTGAGTACAACCCTTTGTGATCCCGCTTTATGCTTGGAGTGTGTTAGAAAATATGGCGTTATCTGCAGCTATCGTGACGGTGACCCATTGCAGAAGGGCAGCCTCAAAACGGTTTAAGGCTTAGTTGTTGGTTGAAGAAGCGAGTAACTTAGGTTTTTGGTTAATGCTCAAAACTCACGGATTCCGCTTTTCGAACAAGCCTATCAAGTTCATAATTTACTTCGGTGAAGTTGTTTACTTCGATATGGCGTATATTCGGGTTTTCCTCTGCGGTGCCTCTTGTTTTTAGAAGCGGTGAGCTGAGGCTTGAGCCCCTGGCGAACTCCACATCCACATGGCTTTTGGTGACTGTAAACCAGACGAGGTCTCTGTCATGGGTTCTAAACGTAATTCTGCCTTGTCGTACTGTTTCCTCAGCTGCGGGCAAGGCGTTTTTTATGAGTTGCCGTAGATTCTCAACTGTTTGCAGCTGTTGTGGGTTTAGGTTTTCTAAAACTTCGTTCACTTTGTGTTGGGTGTAATGTATTTTTGGCATACTATTGTTTTGGTTTTGGGTGTTTTTATGGTTGCTGACGGGTGAGCGATGACATTTTACTTTTTGTCTTATTGGGCGTGACGTTTTTAACGGCACCAAAAGATTGCGTCAAAAGCTATAATCTCCGTTTTGGGGTTGCAGCCTTTCTTTCGTATATTTAAGTGTGATAATAAGTTTTTCTTTTAAATGCGGCATTAAACCATTTTACTGTAATTGTGGCGGCTTGATAGGTCCGCTTAGAAAATATGCATCAATTGACAACCGAGTATAGGTCGGTAAATATAGAAGATAAATACGCGCTTAAGACACTATTAAAATTAAAAAATTACAGGCATTACAATATATCATAGAACAAGACAACTTTTCACAACGATGCCCAATATTATTTGAGCTGCAAAGAACAGCTTCAAGCCGAAAAAATTTTGCAAAAAGAAGGGAGGGTTGCCGGGTTGAGTCTAAACCCCACTGACACTCATCGGCTGCCTTCTCGCTCATTTTAAAGCTTTTTCTTTGAAGTCATCGCAGATCAGGTCTTTACTTGTTTGCGGAAGATCAGTCCCCGTATGATGCCGTGAAGCGTGTTCCTCAACCGGCAATACAATACTCCCAATGATCAAATATAATCATGTGTTGGTAACAGGGAACAACAAAAAGCACTGTATACTCCCTTGGGTAGTCACATAAGGATAAGTTAACGGAACCCGCAGTGAACATGAACGCTTTTATACGATTTTTGGCTGGGGTGAAATTTTATGGATTGGCAAAAAATGGGCGCCCAAGGTCCTTGGGGCGGCTCATGACATGTCACACCACATGCCCTGGATGGGCGGCGGCATGGGTATGAAGATGGCGATGATGCGTCCCCCACAAAAGAAGAACTGGTTGAGCTGATGGAGCGCAAAAAGAAGAGGCTGCTAGCCGCTGTTGAGCACTTAGACAAAGAAATCGAGCGACTAAAGACCGTCCAAATGTAAATTCCTTTAAGTCGTTAAACTTGACCTCTGCGCGAGGCTTTTGTTTGGCTGACTTGTTCTCCCACTTTTCTGGCGCATCACGTTGTCCTTCTCAAGTTGGCTGGTGTTCGATGCAAAAAACTTAAACAGTCCATTGTTGACTCTATTGGGTTGCTGGTGGCGGGGTATCCGAGCCAGGTCTAAATAGGCGGCCAGATAAAAACAATTTGCCCCTAAGATATGGAGGAGGACTTAAGATCCTCTGGCGCAGGCCTTCATCCCAGATAAAAACAATTTGCCCCTAAGATATGGAGGAGGACTTAAGATCCTCTGGCGCAGGCCTTCGTGGGTTCAAGTCCCACCCCCGCCACCACTCTAGAACCCCCGTTAGTGAATCAAACAGTATCTTTTGCAGTTTGGTTACTGAACAAGAAAGGGAATAGAGAAAGCACTATAGAGCGAAAAATGCGTTATCTCAAGCAACTTAGTGGTTCTCCTCAAGAGATGGCTAATCAAGTTCTGTCAAAAGCATGGAAAGATGGTACAAAGGAGAACGCTTTGGATGTTGTTGAACAATATGCTGAGTATCTAAGTATTCCTTTCGAGAAACCACCCTTCAAAGCATATGATAACGAAGAGATGTATGTTCCAAGTCCTGAAATGGTTAAGCAATTTCTTTATCGTGTTCGTAACTTGAATTGTAGAACAAGAATCAAGGTTGCTGTTGAAACTGGTGCAAGTGCAGGTGAAGTTTGGCGATTAACTTGGAAAGACTTCAACGCTCAAAATAAAACTATAATGATTGTTGGAAATAAAGGTCATAGAACTCTGACTTATCACATAAGTGATGAATTATTTGCGATGCTTCTACAAATTCCAAAGAAAGGTCAAAGAATCTTTGCCGAAGTACTCACTTCTGAAGCACTAAACGATAACATCCGTGATTATAAGAAACGATTAGCCAAAGAAACAGGTAATCAGGATTTTCTAAGAATTCACTTCCATACCTTTAGACATTTTGCGATTTCATGGCAGTACTTCAAAACCAAAGACATTGTGGATACACAAAGATTTGCTAGGCATTGCAACATTACAAACACATTGAGATATATCCATATTGTGAAATCATGGGTCAAAGCTAACGAATACAATGTCGTTTATGCAGACAGCAAAGAAGAACTAACCAGATATCTTGCTGACGGCTATAGCTTAGTAACAAAAACTGAGTGGGGATATTGCCTAAACAAGCCAAAACCTATCTGTTAGGTGATTGGATGTTTGACTTTTTATCCTTCATCATATTCTTTTTTCTCTTAGGCTTTTTAGTCTCTCATCATATTGATTGGCATTAAATTCTTTCATAGTCTTAGTCAACGGCTGGACAATCAACTAGCACATATAATGAAGAATCCGATAAGCAACTTAGAAAGAAATTCAATTGAAGATAGTCAAGGAGATGGTTTAATTCTATTTGATGACCCTTTATTCCCTGAAGAATTAGATGATGATTGGTAACTACCTTTTCCCATAGTAGAGGGTATACACCCCCTATTAGTGGGAAGAATCATAATCAAAACGTTGTTCAAAGTTAATTCTTAATTGAACATTAGTTGGATTTAGTAGGAGTCTAATGTAATTCTCTAAATCCATCTCTAATGCAGTAATCAGTCTCCTAGGGTTTATAATCAGTTGATGAATTGAGTCATTGTAAGCAATTGGTGTCTCTAATTCTCCCGTAAGCATCACTTGAGGGTTAGTAAGCCCTCTATGGTATAGACCACAACGACAACCATCATAAAAAATGTCGAGAAGGCTATCGATTACCTCTTGCGGTGCTATTCTAAGTATTGGAAAGACAATATGTACCCCTTGTTTAAAATGATGCCTTGATTGCCTACCTAAGAAACCGCTTCGATATTTAGATATCATTTCAAAATAGCTTACTGCAATTGACAGAGCACCAAATCCACTATGGTTTATGTTATCGATTACTTGCTCAGCTATGTCTAACTGCCATCCTAGAGTTTGTTCATAAAAAATCGTTACTTTATCATCAAACGTTAATGGGTCATGAAAGTCTGTATGTCTATGTTTCGGTGTTATCCACATTGCAATCAATCGGTTAATGTCTAGTCTTTATTTAATAATTTTATCAAATTGCTAGGGGTATGTACACCCTACCCTGTGAAAAGGTCTATACTATAATTTGATGCCTGCCTTTGATGCTTTAGCGATAAGATAGTTAACAAAAGCTGAACAAGTAACCAACATAAACTTCGCCTCTTCAGAAGCCTGCAGTTTACTTTACTCATCTTTTAAGACCATGTCTTATTCCATCTGCATCATTTGTATAACCATATAATTTATGAAATGCTCCAGTTAATGCTGGATGAAAGATAGTTCCACCAGTTTGGCGTTCTATAGCGTTGAGTGCTTCACCTAATGTTGCGTTTTGATTTTTTAGTTATCAATTTACATAATGACCTTCAACGGCCGATATTGATTCTTTTATTGAATTAAGGTAATCGGGAGACTGCTTATCAGAAAATAAATCTAAACCTTTTTTCAGATGAGTTTGGACAACTGCGATTGGAGAATTTATTGCTTCTTCAATTTCGGAAATCTCTTCCTTAGACGTTATCTCAGTTATCTTTCCATCTATAAACCGATAAGCTGATAGTCCCTTTTCCAGAATAAGGTTACATGCATTTTGAAATTCCATAGTATCATAGCTTTTGAGTTTAACTACTGCTTCAAGTAAAGTCGTATACTGCGATACCATTGGCTTTCAAAAAACCGTTCTCTAATTAGACGATGACAATCGCTCCATTTATGTGGAATCTCATCAATAGGTTCCTTATAGAAATCGTTCCAGAGGAATTCTATTAGCTCACTAAAATAGCCATCTTTAGTATAATATTTTCTGTTATTTTCTTTCCAGTAGAAAAGTTCCAACTGATTCCAGAGTTGGTTTTGCAAAGCAATTATCAATCGACTCAAGTTGAATTTCTGTTCTTAGCTTTTGTTATCCCTTTTCGCTCAGAAAACCAACTCATTGAACCACCAAGATATTGTTTAATACAATGAAAATAAATAAAAAACTTCGCAGGGTAGGTACACTCAACCCCGTGAAAAGGGTCTAATCATGACTCTTTATAATGTAGGCATGGTAAGCTTTTCAGTCTCTATTTGCCTTAGGGAAGTTTAACATATATAGCGATATCAAAACCACTCCCCTCAGCTAGTTAGCAGGGGCATTTACGATTATATGGGATGCCATAGCTTAATTTTTTCAGATATGCCTGTGGATGTTAAGCATATTAGCTTCATTTTTGGAGAGGTTGATGGGGGGAGGGTACACCATGTCGCAGGAAAAGATACCATAGGGTGGGTATACCCTGTCACGGGAAAAGATGTTTAACATTTGATAGTATACCGTTTTCTAAATTCTCATTAATTATCATATGCTCTCTAATCTTGCGTTTCATTTGCTCTATCTCGTCTTGAGTATGCTCAGTTTTTTCACTTCTAAATGGCTCAGAATCATTAGCTATTAGTAAACCATGTTCTCAACCACATCTCAAGAATCTCACTATCTGAAAATATTATAATCTCTCAGTACATCATCTATGACTTTCAATTATCCATTCGAGTGTCTTTCTTTTATTTGCTGTGGCAACTTCATTTTAAGCAATCTTCTTTCTTCCGCTTTAGTAAGTTCTTTTTTAGGAATCTTGAATGTACTCACCCATGAGTATAGGAATTCGTTTAAATTCCCTTGTTTTTTCCTATAGGCGAAGTATAACGGAATGTTTTCATCGGTGGTTTGTCTGAAATTCTAATAAGATGCTTCAAAAACCTTGTATTTGTAGCTAAGAATAACTCGTTCTATAAGCGGAAAAGGTAGTTGTTTTAAATGAATTAAATAATCCTTGTTTTCTTGCTTCTTCCCTTCCTTCATCTGTTAAATACAAAGGTGGTTTTTTAGAACTTATATATTCTCGGAATTTTACGTGTAACATATTCATCTGCGAATTATGTCTAAGGGGTAAGTTAGTTTTTCAGTCAATCCTTTCGTCCATCTGAAGTTAAGGAATAAGGTCAGTCCTCAACTTTCCGTATTCAAGCTTGTTATCGCTATATTGAATTTTCATTTTCGTCAACTAAATCACTAAGATATTTATACACTGTACCTCTGCTGTAGGTTCTTTTTCCTTGCTTGATTTTTTCAGTTGAATGTTCAAATCTTCTGACAAGTTCATTGAATCCAAAATCGCCATCAAGTAATGTTATTAGAATGTCTTCTCTGCAATATTGACGTTCAATTCCTTGATAGTCTTGACTTCTCTCCTTTTGGTCTAATCCATTCCATTGCCTCTAAGATACACATGTTGATACTAAGTATAAACTTTATACCATCTATACTTCCTTGAGGATATATATTTTGTGATAAAATTGAGCAAGCAAAAAATTAAATCCAAAAAAGAATGCAGGAATTGCGGTATGAATTTTGTTTCCGCTAGCCCTGCACAAAAATACTGTTCCCCTTTGTGTTACCACGTTGACGTGTTAACGCAGATGGAGCAGTACAGTGAGTATAAGCAAATGTTGTTAGACTGCATAAAAAATGGAGATGCAAACGATGAATCCAACTGATAATGACGCCCAGACTCGAGAAAGACAACAGCTAATCGACCAATACCTCAACAATGAAATTGGCTTTGACGAATTAAACAGAGCATTATCCACCACAGTCTATGAAGATGAAAACGTCAAGATACCCCTATTCCTAGTCAACGTCTTGACATTCACCGAAGAGGAACAAAGAAACGTTGTCTTAACAGGAGAATCATCAGTAGGCAAAACCCTCAACATAACAGAAAGCTTATGGTACTTCCGACATCCTAACTCTGATACAATCGTGGGTATTAATGATTCAACGCCTAGAGCCTTAATCTACAGTTCAAATGCTATTCCAGTTGATGACCGCAATCTACAGCCAATAGATATGAGCAAATGTGCAAAGAAAGGCGACCCAAAAGAAGTTTGGGAAGAATGGAATGACCTTAAACGCCATACAGCATACTTCATTGATTTATCAAAGAAGATAGTGGTCTTCTACGATTTGCCAAACTATGAACTGCTAAAGAACATAAGAAGCCTGTTAAGTCATGACAACTCAGGAAACAGGATATCCACTTACTTGGTTACAGACAAGGCAGGGAATGGAAGCCACCGAACCAAAAAAGTCCTGATTAAAGGATACTTTACTGCCCTGTTTGCATCAGCATTTGGCGAAATGGATGAGCAAGAGGTTAGCCGAAACTATCTGTTAAGTCCAAGTGATAATCCTGACAAAATCAAAAAAGGCATTGAGTTACAAGCTAGAAAAATGACTGACCTCAAGTTTAACGAATGGTATGAGAACTGAACCCTCAAGAGTTGGCTTAAAGCAACGGGTACAACGTATTAAGGAAGCAAACATCAAGAAGGTGCTGTTTAAAGCTGAAGATATGGAGAACTTGAAAGATTGGTTCTTCAAAAACATCGATAACTTGGCACCTAAAGCTCAACGTGATTTCCCTAGATTATATGCTCTTGCCGAAGCTTGGGCTTTACTAAACTTCCAACATAGAGACCGAACACCTGACAACTCATGTATTTATGCTAACTCATCTGACATTGAAAATGCCAAAAAGGTCTATGAACCAATCCTAAAATGCAACAGCTTAGGCTTGACACCTGAAGAATATGCAGTCTGGAAAATAATCGAGAAAGCATTCAACGAAAATGAAATCTACTTAGGTACGGGGCTTAGGATTCAAGAAATACATAACATATACTCTTATGAGAAGCAGAGACGATGTTCAGACAAGCGTTTACGTGGTATGCTTAAGAATTTCGCTTGTGCTGGATTGCTTAAAGAGGAGAAGGATGGTGTAGCACTCAAGTATTATCCGATAACGCATAAGGAAACTAAGCAGTCGGAACTTTCAAGCGATGGAGATGGGGTTAGCTTCTCAGTTAACCCATTCTCTAACTGATAATTTCTTTCTCTATTAGGTGTTGCCAGTGGTAAGAATTAAGATGCTTCTAAGATGTAAGAAGATGTGGTTTCATTTATGACTTTGAAGATTACCAAAATTTAATGGATAGAGGGATAATCAGAAGTCCAGAAGAATTCAAATGCTTCTGTGAATATGAAAATGGTGGGAAAAGGAAAAATCCATAACCACCTTTTCCAGTGATAGTGTGTATACCCTCTATTTTCTGGTCAAGAAACGTTGACAGGGCTTGGTCAAGAAGTCTGGACAAGAACGCTTTTATTTGAATTGAATAAACCTAAAACTATGAAAAAGGTCAGATTAATTATCGTAACTGCCGCCATTATTATGCTACTAGTAACTTCACTGAGTGGCACGCTATACTACTATAATGCGTCTCTTCAGAAAGATTCAGAAATTACCCAACTTGAAACTCAAATAAATGAAAAAGACATAAAGATTGCTAATCTAACAAGTCAAATAGCCAATCTGACCAGACAAATTTCAGACATCGAAAATGATATAGAAGATGTCAAAAACCAAGCGTTTGCTAGGGCAAACATAACTTCAATAACTTATGACACAATTTATCCAAGTGTAGTAGTTGGAGTTTCAACTATCATTTCTTTTCACGTTCTAGTTACAAATACAGGGTTAGTTCAAATGAATAATGCAACCGTATTGATTCATAATTTAGCTGAACATCAGGTAGCTAAAAACGAATATTCATGTGAAGCTACAATTCCGTATGTTTTGCCAAATCAATCAGCTCAAGCAAGATGTGACTTGTTTGTCGATTTAAACCATTATTTTGAGGCTAGAGATTTGACTTATCAGGTTACCCTCATTTATGATGGGCAAGTTTTAGCTGAAAGATACTATTCTATAAATTAGGATTAGTTATCAGAAGGCACCGAAAAACCAGTAATAAAGTTAAAAATACTTACCTTTTCCCACGGCAAGGTGTACCCCCTATATAGTCAAGAAACGGTGACGTGGCTTAGTCAAGAAACCCGTATAGTTTTTGTATTTGTAACATTAACAAGTTAGATAAAGTAGATAAAACAATATTGGAAATATGCCTCTAACAAAACAATATCGTTTTTTGTCTTTACTTTCAATATCCCTGTTTGCAATTGCCATAATTGGAGGTTACATAACTTTATCCCAAGCCAACAGAGGCATCAAAAGAGTTCTTTTACTTCTCATTATTCGCAATAGCTGGTTCTGCTATACAGATATACTTATACCAAAAAGATAAACAAAAAACAGAAAAACAAAAACACGCACTTTGACTAAAAGAATTATCAAATTCTATTATGTATGAAATCTGGTCTGCCATCTAAGTCAAGAAAAGTTGACTATGTCTTAGTCAAGAAGTCTATACAAGAATGCTTTTATTCGGAGATAAATAATCAAAAATTAAGAGGGCTTACGGATATCTGCAAAAAAGGCAATTATAATCACTCTCACACTTGTCTTAATCTCAAGCGTTATCATAGTTTTTTCATTCGATAACCTACTGAATAATCAGTCGCACGATTTATCGCCAGAAACCGAACCGACACCAACTTCAACCACTATACCAACAACACCTTCACCAAGACTCAACATTACATCACCTTCTCCAAACCCGACAATCACTCAAATATATAATGTAAAAATAGTGAAATTCAACTCAACCTACGGCTGGTACAATCCTGGTGGAGTGGCAATGTCCATAAATTTTGATGTAGCGATTCAAAACTTTGAAGACAAAGACTTTAGTGGTCTAACTCTAATTGTCAGAAGGTCTGAGGTTGCTAATGACCCCTTTAACAAAACACAAATATTTGATATAATTCAGCCAAGTGAAAGAATCGATACCAAATTAGCTGTAACAGTTAACTTGGACACGTATTTTTCTGAACTTTATAACAGTGACTTCATTGCAATAATTGTCTTAAATAATCAAATACTTGACCAAAGGACATATCATGTAACAGAAAGACAATTTTAGTTAAATTATGCTCAAATAAGGCAATGAAAAACCAGTAACTTAAATCAATGACCTTTTCCCACAACTATGCTACCCCCCTATAGGATTCAATAGTCAAATAATTACTATGAGAGAAATGATGCCAAAGTTAATTGATGAGTAAATAATAGATTGCTTACTGTTCTAATAATCCACTAATCAAAAGATCAATTACTATGTTCTATGGTTCATATGATGACTGATAGAGGGTGGTATACCCCAACCTCAGGAAAAGGTATCCAATAATTAAAGAAGTAAATTCTAAAATAAAATATGGTAAAAATAAGCCCTATGTGGAAGATTCCAGCTTATTTAATAGTTGACTGATTAGCTGAAAATCTTGAGTTATGGTGGGATAATTTCGCTTAATCCTCATTTTAAGCATGCGGAAGGTTTCATCGGTTATTGGGTTCATCGTCAAGGAACTTGGTTAGTAGATGTTCTTTCACGTTCTGATAGGATGGCTTTATGCATCGGTAGTCACTTAAGTATCGTATTGTGATACATTTATATTTGTTTATTGAGTGATTAATTATTGTATCAAATAAGGATACGGAGAAATAACATATGGAAAACAAACTAAACCCAAATGAAGCCCTTTCTTTTGGCAGGGATTTTCTTTCAGCAGGAAAGAAAAGTCCTTTCGTGGGTTCAAGTCCCACCCCCGCCACCACCCAAAAAATACTGCAAACGGGGTTAATTCTGGCTAGCCCTTACAGTGTTTTTAAATCCTTTCAAAAAAACGCGAAGTTGGGTTGGCAATAATCTTCAAGCAAGCCCTGCATTTAGCTTTAACACTGTTTTTCTGCTAAAATATAGCGCTTTTGTCCCATCCTAAACATGTGCATGTATGCAACAAAACACTGTCCAGATCACACAAGTAACCGCCGAAAACTTTGGTACCTTACTGATCTTAATCGCTGATGTCCCCGAATACGAGCACCTCCCACCGGCAGACCAAGAAGCAAGAACCAGCTTGCGCCGCGATTATCAACCCGCTCAACCCCGATACCATGCATACATTGCCACAATCAACGGTAAACCGGAAGGCTACTTCACATACTACTTCACGTACTCTACCTTTCTAGCTTGCCAACCCTTTTGGAAGACATCTTTGCAAGAAGACTACCGCAAACAGGGGTAAGCAAAGCAATGTTCGATTTCATCAAGCAGCAGACTAAAGCGATAAGTGGAATAAGCCAGCGCAGGATTTCGATCCAAAAAACAGAGCAAAAGGCCTCGACTGGTACATCTACCGCATAGACAAAGATGACTTCTAAGTTTCCTCTTTAGGTGAGGCGGCGGCTTTACGTTGCAGGTAGCTGTTCACGGCGTCGATTAAGGCTCCGCAGGCAAACCACCGCTCCTCCAAAGAGGCGTCGGTTTCGGAGATGCCGATGGTTTTCTGCAGGTTTTTAATCTGCTTGGATAGTGGGTCTCTTTTTTGGTCATAGTCGTCTTTGAGTTCTTTATGCTCTGCCGCGAAATCCAGAATCGTCAACTCTAACTCGGTTTGGCGGCTGTTGAGGTCCTGCACAATTTGAGCCTCTTTTTCCTCCCTTTTCCGCTTAGATCTGAATCGGAAGAACCCTGTTTTCAAGCGGATAATCATGTCCTGCTCGCGCTTAAGATACTCGATTTCAGTGTTGAGCCGATTGGTTTCTCTGCGCTTACGCACCTTTATGGCCATTGCTTTCATGGCGTACTCTAAATCCGTTTGCTTAAGTTGTTCCCTAAACTTTTCCAGTTCCCCCGCGTCCTGGTTTATCAGCTCCTCGGCTTGTTTTCGGTCCATAAGCTGGCGCTTCACCGTATCCAATGCTTCTTTGGTTTCATCTTGAAATTTGGCGTCAACACCTATGTCAGGGTGCATAGTGAACTCGGTTATTACTGCCTCGATGTTTAAAAGCCACCTTTCAAAGTGTTCGCTGTAAGGGGAGGCGCCAAATTTTTGGCTTCCCAAAATGTGAAGCCTCTTAAGCGTAATCTCTGATGTTTCTTTTTGAGTTAAAATTCGGTGTTCATTCTCGTGGGTGCTGGTTTGCTGTTTAAGTTTCTTAATGGCTTTTTTACGCATAAACTTGCCATAGTCGCCTATTTTGCCGTTTGGCTTGCTTTTCCGGTGCTGAAATCCCATACCAAACAATACCCATTTTAGATATTTAGTTTATCCTTAACAGTTGCTTTGGGGACTAAATGTTTTTTTAAATGTGAGTGAAAGATTTTTTGGGCTAACATTAAATAACTGTTAAATCAGTGTTTTCTGGGATAACTATGCCAAAGCCAACCTGTCCCGTTTGCAAACAACAATACCGTGGAATTGCATTGACCACAGTTAAAGACGGCAAAGAAGTCGAAGTTTGCCCCACCTGCTACAAAACGCTTGACGCAGAATACCGTAAAACCAGCTGTATGGCTTGTGTCTTTTTCCAGACTGGCACCTGCGGCTTATACGGTACTGACCTTGACGAGCCCTATGTGCAGAGTGCTCGATGCGAGTACTTCACTACAAGCACTGACCCGCAGGTTGTTGAGGCGGTGAAGAAAAAAGCTGAGTCTTCACGCAAAAAAATCAAACAAAGCACTTCCAAGCCGCTGACGATAGATGAATTGATATCAGAATTAGTTCAGAGAGGACAAACCCTGACTTACTTCTGCCCTCACTGTGGAACAGCACTCAAGGTGGGTGCAAAGCAGGAGATCCAGAAGACCTGCCCGAAATGTAACCTTGACCTTTCAGCTTTGGATATGCAGAAATTACTTAGTCAACATATCTAATTTTTTCTCTAAGCTATTTCTCAATAAGCGTTGATTTGCTAAACTTTTAAAATCCCTGCATGTGATTAAGCGTCGTTGAGGAGCGCCTGTGAAGCAGCTTAAACTACCCTCTCCCTTCCCAAAGAGGGTTTCTGAACGTAATAGGAACAGACTCACCTTTAATGTTTCTAAAAGACGGAAAGGCGATTCTTATAAATAATATGTTTTTAAGACTAATGCCAAGGTCACCGGGGTAATGTTGGCACAAAATAGTTTTTCTAAACTATTATGTTTACTCACAATATTCATCTTGCTTGCATGCAGTAATGTGGCTGTTGCATCTGCAATCGTTCCTTCGATTAATATTCATCGTGACTCCGGCGGGTTACAAAGTAATCTTTCAAGTGTAAACCATTCTGACGGCCTAAAAGGCGGAAAAGCTTCTCTTCACTTAAATG
The DNA here is from genome assembly GCA_963810275.1 of uncultured archaeon. Classification (GTDB taxonomy): domain Archaea; phylum Thermoproteota; class Bathyarchaeia; order Bathyarchaeales; family Bathycorpusculaceae; genus Bathycorpusculum. Next base: position 70,126 of record CAWENF010000003.1, on the reverse strand, counting down.
CTGAGAACCTCAATAGCTACGTCGATAGCCAAAATACGCTGGAACTCATCGTGGGAGTAAACAACACTGCCGCCAACAAAAACCAGGTAACTGGTTTTATCTCCCAAAACAGCGGACAGGTTATAGACACTATTTCTATGGGTGAGAAAGTCTCGTTTGTCGTTAAAGTGCCGGTTTCTGTAGCTTCTGGCTTTATTGACCGAATGCATAACTCTGGCATCCCAAATTATGTGGAGCCAAACGGCAGATACAGAATCGATTCAACTCCAAACGACCCCTCTTGGAGTCAACAATGGGGACCAAAACGCATGAATGTCGATTTTGCTTGGAACTCCACTTCGGGCAACGCAGATTTGCTTGTGGCAGTCATCGACACAGGCATAGACTACAACCATACTGACCTGCAAGACAACTACATTCCTTTTGGTTACGACTTTGTCAACAATGACCAATATCCCCAAGACGATAATGGACATGGAACCCACTGCGCAGGAATAATCGCCGCTACCATAAACAACAGCTTAGGCATCGCTGGAACAGCTAACGTCAAAATTATGGCTGAGAAAGGATTAGATGCAACCGGGTCCGGTTCATATTTTACCCTTGCTAACTGCATTATTAATGCAACCGACGCAGGCGCCAACATTTTAAGCAACAGCTGGGGTGGAACCGACCAAAGCGATACAATAGCTGCTGCAGTTGACTACGCGACTTCGCATGGTGTGTTATTCATTGCGGCAGCGGGAAACGACAACACCGATCAATATCACTACCCCGCAGCCTACGAAAACGCAGTAGCAGTCTCTGCAACGAATCAAATGATAGCAAGGCGTCGTTTAGCACCTACGGCAACTGGGTGGATGTTGCCGCTCCCGGTGTTAGTATCTTCTCGACTATGCCAAATTACACTGTAACCTTAAACACCGAACGCGGATACCCCTTGAATTATGCTAGCCTAAGCGGTACATCTATGGCTTGCCCCGGCGTGGCCGGCGTGGCCGCCCTAATTTGGAGCCAGTACCCAAGCATGACAGCACCAGTTCGTAAGAGCCCAGCTGGAGGCAACCTGCGAAGACATTGGCGATCCTGGCTTTGACAATTACTTCGGCTATGGTCTAGTTAACGCACAACGCGGCGTAGAAGAAGAACCTGTCGAGCATGACCTTGCAGCACAGACTTGGGAAAAACCTTCCTATGCCATGCTGGGTTTTGCTCAAAGCTTCAATTTGACAGCAGTCAATAAGGGCTCAATGAATGAAACAGACGTGGAACTTTACCTGATCGTTAACGGCACAAAAGTGGATTCTGATATAATATCCAATTTAGCGGCTTATCGCACTGACTCCAGAGTAGTCACGTGGACTCCAAAGGGGTTAGGTACCTACAACGTGACTTACTACGTTAAGCCTGCTTTAGGCGAAAGCGAAACCAGCTTCGTCAACAACCAATTAGCTGTAAATTATTTGGTTGTAGCTGACCCCGACAATGATGGCTGGACGCAAATCGCTTCTGGCCCTGACTACAACCTCGGCTGTACTCCCAAAGCAGTTTACAGCCAACTCCAATCTGGAGTTGTATTCTTTAAAGTGGACTATTACCACAACTGGAACAATGCCCTTGAAGATATCGATACTGCCATAATGGTTGATGCGGACCAGAACATAAGCACAGGCATGCCTCAAAGCTATTATCCCGGACAAAACGACTCCATTGGGGCTGATTTTATGATTTTGGTGGGTAACGAAGGAACACAGATATTGCGATGGGATTATGATACAAGAGCTTGGGATGTCTTTAACCCTATAAATATTCTCTATCTTGATGCGCATAATTCCTCGGCTACTTTTGTTGTTGGCGTTAGCGATAGTGATTTGGAAACAGATGGGGTTTTTGACTTCTCACTCAGCGACATCTATACTACACCTGACGATACCACATATTGGATTTGGATGCCCATCAAAGGGTACGTTCCATATATTGCGCAGTCGAGCCAGCATGATTTGGTAGTAACTTTAGAAACTCCTAGAATCTGGACGCCGCAAACAAATTTGAATTTTACGGCAAAAGTTTTCAACTTCGGGTTAACCAGTGAATTCGATGTTGACCTCGTGATGTACATTGACGGAACTATAGTTGCAAGCTCCAACTTTGGAACCTTAGCAAGCGGGGAATCTGGGAAAGTCTCAATTTTAATGGCTTTACCTACTGGTTTTTGCAACATAACTGCCTACGCGGTGCCTAAATACCAAGAAGTAAGCATCGACAATAACGAGCGAACTCGCATTATACCTGTAAGTCAAAAAATTGCCATTATCTCTGACAACGACGAGCTTTGGACAACGCTAAACGTTTTGGATTCCATGAACATCAACTATGACTATCGTTCCTACAATTATTACTACAGTTACACCTCCGATCTAGACATTTTGAGCAGTTACCCTGTTGTGATTACCTATAACTACGCCCGAAACATATCCGCACAGGAGCAAAGCACCTTAAACACGTATTTGGAGGAGCGTGGCGGCAACCTGCTCGTCACAGGTATAGATTCGTTATATTACTCTGATGCTCTGTTAGCTTACGTTGTTCGAGCAACTTCAGAAGGCGATGCCACCGGACAAGGCGACTTAGTTGTCGAAGACGACACACACCCAATTATGAACAACGGATACGGCGACTTCGCCGTCGGATACCACATTAAGGGGCTTGAAACCGACAATGACGCCATACAAGCCGACAACTACCCGAAACGCTGTAGCCATAGCCAAGTTAGCTGACGAGCACGCCAAAATCATAGCCACAGATTCTTTACCTGGCAAAGTGGTTTTCTGGAACGGCGTTGGCTCCGACGACTGGATTGACGATAGAGATTGTCAAGCCATGTTCAAAAACATGATGCTATGGTTCCTTGACGGCACAGCGCCAATAACCACAGACGATTATGACGAGCAATGGCACACATCTGACTTCAAAATTAACCTATCCGCCCAAGATTACTTCGGTGTAAAACAAACCTCATATATAATAAACGGAGGCAAAATCCAAACAGTCGCAGCTGACGGGCAGCCTCAAATCACCACAGAAGCTGCCGACAACACGCTAGAGTTCTGGACCACCGACATCAGCGGAAACGAAGAAACTCACCACACTTTGTCTGGAATTAAACTGGATAAAACTAACCCCTTAGGCAGCGTGAAAATCGATGGCGGCAACACCTACTCAACCTCCAAATCGGTGACTTTAACTCTAACGGCAAACGACGCAACTTCGGGGATCTTGAAAGTTCGTTTTAGCAACGACGGCAAATGGGACACTGAGACTTGGGAAACGTTTGCTCCGACTAAACCTTGGACGTTGGCTAGTGACGAAGGCCAAAAAACAGTTTATTATCAAATCCAAAATAACGCAGGTTTAAACTCGTTGTTCAACGACACAATCATCCTTGACACAACTAACCCTACTGGTTCAATAACCATCGACGGAGGCGAAACCTATACAACAGCGCCAAACGTTGAACTCACATTAACCTTAACTGACACTAACTCGGGCTCGGCGCAGATGTGCTTCTCAAATGATAACCTTTCCTGGAATAGTTGGGAGAGCTTCTTATCAACCAAGCAGTGGACTCTTTCTGGTGGCGACGGAGCTAAAACTGTGTATGCCAAGTTTGAGGACAACGCAGGCTTAACCTCCCAAACCTACCGGGATACAATTATCCTCGATACAACTCCACCAACCGGTTCAATTGAAATTAATAGCGGGACACAATATACAAACTCAGGCACAGTAACCCTCACGTTATCGCTAACCGACGCCAATTCAAATGTGGCAGAGATGCGTTTCTCAAACGACAACTCCTATTGGTCTGACTGGCAGGGTTTCATAACCACGAAGTCTTGGTCTTTGGAGGGGGAGGAAGGTGTCAATACTGTTTACGTTCAGTTCAAAGATAACACAGGTTTAACCTCTACTTATAGTGCATCAATTATTCTTGATGTTACTGCTCCAATAGCGAACGCTGGTTCCAGCCAAACCATCATACAAGGCACCGCTGTATCCTTTGACGGCTCCGCTAGCCACGACAGTTCTGGTATTACAAGTTATTATTGGGAGTTTGGAGATGCCGAAGCGAGTACTGGCGCAGCTCCAACCCACACATATCTAGACGTAGGTACATATACTGTTAAATTGTTGGTCACTGATGGGGCTGGAAACACTGCACAGACAAATATCAACATATTTGTGCAGGTGACTGCAACCCCTACGCCTACTCCTTCGCCGACTGCAAACCCAACCATTAACCTTAAACCAACATCGACTCCAACCGCGTCAACCAACGTCTGCACCTTCCCTGACCCGTTCGCCGACACAGACGCCGGTCCCTGAACCGTTAAACGTAACTAAAACCGATGGTGCCACCACAGACCAGATTGTCATCAGCGGCGGCAATATCACAGCAACTCAAATCAGCAATGCAAAAATACAAACAGACCAAACCGAACAAACGACAATCATATCCTTTACCATAACAAGCGAAGCAGGCACAACCGGTACAAGTAACATCACAATACCTAAAAGTCAGGTGCCCTTGGGCTCAAAACCCGTTATCTACATCGACAACTTGCCTATTGACAGCCAAGTCTACACGCAAGATGTAGAAAACTATTACGTGTGGTTCATGACGCATTTTAGCATTAACGATGTGAAGATTGTGTTCGAACCCGTCGAACAACTGTGGACCATGGATTCGTTAATTATTGTGGCTGGTATTGTGGCTGTGATTGTTTGTGCTGCAATTGTGACTATTGTTATGCTTCGACGTAGCAAAATAGGCGCTTAATTTTCTTCTTGACTGTGTTTAATTAACCAGCCGTCAACTTGTATTACAATTGTCTTACAGTCGACAAGGTTTTTATTCACAATAACCCTCAAGACCTCAGATTCACATGAACGCACAGCAAAGCAAAGCAAAACAAGTCTCCATAATGGCAATGGTCGCCGCACTCTTTGCCATATTCTTCTACCTCTCACACATAATCGCCCTGCCCAACTTCACCTTCCTCTACCTCCCCATCATCCTCCTAGGCGTCGTGCCCATATGGTTCGGTTGGAGCGGACTGGTCGGCAGCATGATAGGTGCTTACATTGGCGGAGTCTACGTTGAAGCTTTACCGCTGCATCTTGCATGGATTGAAGTCACAACAGTCGTAGTCATATACTGTATAAACTGGTTTCTCATCCCGCGGTTTGCAGCCCAAGCAAAAACAGGCAAAGCAGTTGCAGTCCTCATATCTGTCTACGCAGTTTCCCTCTTAATCGGCACCATAGCAATACTTTGGCAGTTCGTCGCCGTCGGTATATTCCCTGCCGAAGTCGCATGGCCTCTGCTGCCTGGAACCTACGCCCTAAACCTGCCCATCGTCGCATTAGCCTGCCCATCACTACTCCGAGCAGTTACCCCCCGTCTGCACTCTTGGGGCGTTTATTCAGGTAACTTTGCCGACTGGTTGGCAAACAGAAAACATTAACAAACACCTTTTTCCCTTTTTTTCTACCCAAGAAACCGCAGTTTCCTTGGTATGGCAAGGCTTTTATGTTATCGGTTGCTTAGAGGCATCTGGTGCAGCATGAAACTCCGAACTGTAAAACTTACTCCTGATCAGCTTGTCGCACTATTGCAGGGCAAAGGCGCAACCCTGAATTTGCCTTCTGACGTGGAACTTTTGGACGCTAAATTGGATTTGTTCACGCAGCAGGTTTCATTAGTAATTAGAAGCGCCACTTTTAGTGATGTAGCTGACACCCCCGAATTTCCCACGTTGGAACTCTCCTCAAATGCTTCTGTTTCAGAACCCAAGCTCACTGAACCCACTCCAGCCTCCAATGTAGTAGCAAATAAAACAGAGCCCAAACCTGCGGCAACTTTCGTTCCTGAAGTTAAACCTCTTGTTCCTCGCCCCACTCAGCCTCCGCTGAGCCGGTATGCATCCAAAATGGAAAATGAGTTTACTCCTGACCAACGTAAACTACTAAGTTTTAGCGTCAAAGAAGACGTTGTGGTGGTAAAGCCTGTGACTTTTCTCAAAGCCGAATGGGAAGACATCAACGATGTGGTGCGTAGTTTGGGCGGTAGATGGGTTAAGGGTGACATAATCAGCTACTGGGAAATCCCCCTTCAGTAACTGCCTTTTTTGAGTTACGTTAGATGTAGTTATTCAACGCTGGACCCAGCTTGTCGTTGATATAGTCTATAATCATCTTTTTAGTTTCCTCTTTACTGACCAACAAATGCACTTCGACTTTGTACGTTAATCTAGAAAGTCTCACAACTCTAAAATGGTAGCTGGTCAGTAACCCTTCTGTTTTCCAATTCTCTAGGATTTCTGACAGGTAATTGTTGAGTAGTCTTGGAATGAAGGGGTCTGCGAGGAAGTTGATTGGACGGCTGGCGATTATTTTGGCGCCTACCACAAAAAATGGGTTGGGTTTTAGTGTTTGTTGCTCCACCTTCCGGTGCTCCAAAAGGGGCTACTGGGATGGTTTGGTATTTTTGATAACGATTTTAGCTGCGACATCAACTGTGTAAGCTTCGGTGGTGTTTTCAACGGCGAACTTCCATTCTTTGACTTCTACGTTGCGGTCTTTGAAGTAATTGAGTATTGTAGTTTTAAATTCATTTGCAGCTTGTTTAATTTTCTCCACGTTTTCAGTGGATAATGCATTGTTTTCTGACATTAAAAAGCACCTCTACCCTAATAGAAATCTTGCTGTAGTATTTAGCCCTTGCTAATTTAGCGTCAACGCCGCTCTTTTACACTTCTTGTTTTATCGAAAATTCTTTAAACAAGGGGGACACTATCAGAGTTTGAGTGATTCAACATGAGTGGAACCGATAAACCGCTTACCAGAGACGCCTTAATCTCTATGGAAGTTATTGACGCTAAAGGACGTAAAGTTGGAAAAGTTAAAGACTTAGCATTTTCTGTAGGCAAAAACGGGATTTCCCTAACAGTAGAAAACGCCGACGGGGAAACACAAGATGTTCCGTGGGACGAAGTTCAAGCAGCCGCTGACTACATTATCCTTAAACCGCAAATGCAAAGCGCCGCCCAACCTGCTCATCAGCAGCCTGTACAAACCGCGGTCCCTGCCCAGTCTGCTCAGCAACAGTCTACTTCTCCACCGCTTTGCCCCACATGTGGCAAACCCTTAACGTGGATTCCCCAGTATCAACGATGGTACTGTTATAACGACAAAAAATATGCCTAAATAGGCCTTTTTTCTTCTTTCCATATTCTCCATTTCTTCTCTAACCTATCTTGTGTTGAAGGATTGTTGTCACAACTACGTTTTAGTTATTTTTGAAAAGAGAAAAAGCGGAAAACAAAACTGAAAAACTCAAAACTGTAAAAGTGAAAATGAATTTGCCCGTTTTAGGCATGTGAGTTTAAGCAGGTTTTGATCATTTTCTTATTCTTTTTTTCTTATTGTTTGGGCGATGTTATGGAGGGTTTGGTTGCATCAAACTTGTTAGTATGAGTTAGCTTACGATGCAAGAATTTTTTGTTATTACGTTTTTCCAAAAAAGTATTCTGTTAAAAAAGAGCTTCGAAATATCACTAGAACTTCTATAAAAGAGAAATAAGTTTTGTGACGCTAGCTGAGCTCTTTACTTCTCTAAATTTGGAGTTTTAGGCGGCTTCGCCCTCAAGCGGATGCTCAAGAACGTTAACCGACCCCTTCTTACCCAACCGCAGCTGCTTCTCACCTTTAAACAAAGCTACATGCGCGTTTTTAACCTCGATGAAGTCACCAACATGTACAGAATCAACTTGCTGATCCCATAGGCAAAGCAGGATTCTGCCGGTTTCGTCTTGTACGGTGGCGTTTGAAACCACGGCGTTATCTCTAAACTGGGTGTGGACTTTGGATGGTTCGGAAACCTCTGTGACTTCGGCGGTTACGTTGATTTTTTTCATGCCGACTCGTAGGTCTTCGATTTTTAGTTGTGAAGGCAGTGGGTTTTGCCTTGCGATTTCTCTTTTGACTCGGCCTGTATCCATGGAGCTGTCAAAGGTTAAGTCGCTTCGGGTTAAAGTTTCGTTTGGCACGCGGAACTGCGCTACTACGTTGCCTTCTTTTGTGATTAGGAATATGGCTTGGCTGCCTACGTTGCCGCGGTACTCTACTGTTAACTGTCCAATCTTAACTTTTTCATCTTCTTCTTTGGCTTCGACAAGTCCAGAGAACAGTTCGGTTGGGTAAATTTCATTCTGTGCTGAGATAAACGCAAGTTGGTCTTCTAAGGTTGGCTTTTTGGATTTCATCTTTTATTATCTCCCCCATTTTTTAGTTTAGCGAATTGTCTCGAAAAGATTATGGTAAGTAGAATTACCCTTTCCTTGATTAAATTCAGCAGAAATAATATAGCTGATGTATAGTATATAGGGTTAACTGTGAAAAAGTTTAGTTTTCTACATTAAATTTGCCATTTGCATGATAAGTTGGTTTTTTTTCCGGAAAATGGAAACAATCATGATGTTAGTTGTAACTCAGTTAAGATGGTGTAGCCCAAAAACAAAAAACCTAGACTTAACATAAAACTATTTACTTGCTTTTTGAGGAAATAAACGTGACCGAAAACCTAAGCAAACTCACAAAAGTTTCCCTCTCAAACCTCGAAAAAATTCTATATCCAACTGTTAACGTCACTAAAGGCATGGTTGTTGAATACTACATTCGTCTCGCCCCAAAAATTCTGCCCATAATCCGAGATCGCCCGCTGGTTCTTACCCGCTACCCCGATGGCATAAAAAACGGGGAGCTAGGCAAAAACAGTTTTTTTGAGAAGAACGCTCCTGAAGGCACCCCTGACTGGGTTAAGTTACACCCAATTTATTCCACCACTTCTAAACGGGACGTAAACTATGTGGTATGTAACGATTTAGACACCCTGATTTGGCTAGGGAATCTAGCAGCCTTAGAAATTCACATGCCGTTTGCCACAACCACATATTTGGATAAGCCAGATATGCTGTTTTTCGACGTTGACCCTGAATTGCCCGCAACCCTTGGCGATGCAGCGGAGGTGGCGCTGCAGTTAAAGGATCAGTTGGGCGACATGGGTTTGGTAGCTTACGTGAAAACCTCGGGTAAGAAGGGGTTGCATGTAGTTGTGCCTGTGGAGCCCGACTACATTTTTGAGGAGGCAAGAGCGTACGTGCACAGAGTTGGTATTGAACTCGCTAAACATAACCCGCTTATTGTTTCCGAGTTTAAAGACACCAAAAAACCCGGCAAAGTCTTTGTTGATTACCTGCAGAACTCACCCATGCGCACGATGGTCATCCCCTACAGCCTGCGCCCCACGCCTGAAGCTACTGCATCGACGCCTTTGGAGTGGAAGGAAGTCACAAAGAGCTTAATCGCCACAGACTACACTCTCTTCACAGTTCCCAAACGTGCTGCGAACCCCTGGAAAGGAATGTTTGGAACGAAGCGTCGCCTCGACAGGTGACTTAGCATATCTTTAAGTTATTCGCTTTGTTTTTTTCCTTGATATTACCTGTATTGTTTTGTTTGGAGTGTATGAGTTATGCAGTACAGAATTGTTCCTAAAAACGGTGATCGCTTGTCAGTTCTCGGCTTCGGCTGCATGCGCCTGCCGATGAAGGAGCAAACCATTGATGAGCAGCGGGCTATCAAGCAAATACGCCTTGCCATAGATAAGGGCGTAAACTACGTAGATACCGCACCACCTTATCACAATGGCGAAAGCGAAGTAGTGCTCGGAAAAGCCTTGAGGGACGGTTATCGAGAAAAAGTTAAAGTCGCCACAAAACTCACGCCCTTTATGCTTCAGAAACCGGAGGACATGCAAAGAATGCTTGATGCCTCTCTTGAAAAACTCCAAACCGACCACATAGACTACTACTTGCTTCATGGGTTGGAAGCGAACTTTTGGAAGAAATTGCAGGATTTCGGCGCCGTCAAATTCTTAGAGAAAGCCAAGACTGAAGGAAAAATCGTTAACATGTCGTTTTCTTTCCATGGTGGTCTCGGCACGTTTAAGGAAATCATAAATGCAGCAGATTGGGTGATGTGCCAAATCCAGTACAACATGCTGGATGAAAAGTTGCAGGCGGGAACCGAGGGACTCAAGTACGCTGCCTCCAAGAACTTGGCGGTGATAGTTATGGAGCCGCTTAAAGGCGGCAACCTAGTAGCTAACCTTCCAAAGGCAATAAACGACATCTACGACAATGCTCCTATTAAGCGTAGTCCGGCTGATTGGGCGCTGAGTTGGGTTCTAAACCATCCCGAAGTTACCCTCGCGCTGTCAGGCATGAACGACGAAGCCCAAGTAGAAGAGAACCTAAAAATCGCCGAATTCACCCTGCCCAACTCATTGACCCCGCAAGAGCTCAAAGTAACAAGTGAAGTCGCTGAAGCGTACTGCAAACTCTTAACCATACCATGCACAGGTTGCCAATACTGCATGCCCTGTGCTAACGGGGTAAACATACCTCGCAACTTCCAAGCATACAATGAGTTCTGCCTAACCGGCGACGAACAGCAAGCCCGCTCAATGTACGCTTTGTTCCTGATGGGAGGTTTGACAGGCATACGGGCGGACGCGGAGATCTGCAAGGATTGTGGGCAATGCTTGGAACGATGTCCCCAGCACATAAACATCCCTAAGCGCCTAAAAGAAGTTGCTAACGAGTTAGGTGGACTGAGAGCGCGGGAGGCACTGGAGTCGACCAAAGCAAAAATGGCTGAGACGCATTGCCCCAACAAAAAACCTGATCATTTTTTTACTGGTTTGGGGCACATTGCTAAAGTAGTATGCACTAATCCTGCAAAATAAAGAACAGTAACTCTAACCGTCAAAAAAGGTTAAACCATAGACCCGACTAAATTTAACTGTACACTAATCAATGTTTTGCGGAGGATGTTTTTTGAGTTCAGAACAAAAACAAACAGAATCCATTGAGCAGCAGCCTGAGACGCCAAGCGCAGCGGCTCCTAGCAGGAGCATGTGGTCTGGTTCTATAACAATAGGTTTGGTCAACGTTCCAGTCAAATTGTACTCGATGATTTACGATAAGGGTGTTAGCTTTCATTTTTTGCATAAAACTGATGGGTACCCGTTGAAGTATGTTAAGGTCTGCACTAAAGAAGACAAAGTTGTGCCTTGGAATGAGGTTGTGCGCGGATATGAGGTCGCCAAGGATGAATACATAATATTTGAAAAGCCAGAACTTGATGCAGTTCGCCCCGAATCTGACCGCCGCATTCGCATAAGCAAATTCGTCGATTACTTCTCCGTGGATCCTGTGTATTTTGACCGTACCTACGCTTTGTTACCTGATAAAAGCAAAGACTCCTATAACTTGCTGCTTCGAGCGCTTGAGAAAACCAACAAAGCTGGGGCCGCCCAAATTACGTTGCGAACCAAAGAGTATCCGGCGTTGCTACATACATACAAGGGTGCCTTGGTTTTAACTACACTACGCTATGCCTATGATGTTGTGGATCCGCGAGATTTTGAGAAACTTGGCAGCCTGCCCGAACCTAAGAAAACTGAACTTGACCTCGCAGTCAAAATCATATCTGACCTATCAGGGGACTTCAACATCGGTGAATTCCATGATACCTATCAAGAGAAAGTGCAGCAACTCATAGAGCAGAAACAAAAAGGCGAAAAAATCACAGTCACCAAGCAGCCTGAGGAGCAAGCTAAAAACTTGATGTCGGCGTTGCGGGAGACTCTTCAGCAACTGGAACAGCAGAAATGACCCGAACACGCTTCTATCGTCCCATGCTTGCGAAATCTGCTGAGGAACCATTTTCGGGTTCGGGCTGGATTTTTGAGGTTAAATGGGACGGCTTCCGCGCTTTAGCTTATGTTGAGCAGCCGTTTACCCTCAGGAGTCGTAATGGTAAAGAGCTCAAGCAGAATTTTCCTGAACTAAACCAGCTAACAGGACTTGCATCCAATGTGGTTTTGGACGGGGAAATTGTTGTCATGGAAAATGGTGCACCTGACTTTCAAACTTTGCTAAAACGGGGGCAAGCGGTCTCTGAGGGCGAAATCAGGCGCCAAACCCAGCAGCACGCCGCCGTCTACATCGTGTTTGACATCCTTGAAAAAGACGGAGACCCTCTCACGCAGTTGCCGTTAACTGAACGTAAAGCCATACTCCAGCGCACCGTCAAGGAAGGCTCAAATGTGTTGCTCTGTGATTTTATTGAGGAAAAAGGCGAAGCCTACTTCGAGTTGGCGCTGCAGAAAGGCTTGGAGGGTGTTGTGGCGAAACGCAAGGACAGTCAATATGAGGAAGGCTTGCGTACTGGCAGCTGGCTTAAAATTAAGAAGCTCAAAACCGCTGACTGCGTCATTTTCGGTTTTACTCACGGCCAGAATGTTCGTTCAGAAACATTTGGTGCACTTCTGCTGGGTGTCTACGACCAAAACGGGCAGCCTGTTTACGTGGGAAAAGTCGGAACAGGCTTTAGCGAGGCGGTGCTGCATAGTTTAATGGATAAATTTGGCGAAATCAAATCTGATACTGCGGCGTTTACGCCTGAACAGGGCGACGTAGTCACTTGGCTGAAACCCAAGTTGGTCTGTGAAGTCGCCTACCAAGTATTGACATCGGATGGGAAATTGAGAATGGCACGTTTTAAAAGATTAAGAGACGACAAAAAACCAGAACAATGCACGCTCGACCAATTAACCGGTGAACAACTAAAAACCCTGCCTTCCGACGAAAAATTAGGTGCTTACGTAGCTAAACGTAATTTCCAAGCAACCCCAGAACCCAGGGAACAATCAGAAATTAAAGAGCCTTACATTTTTGTGGTGCAGGAACACGATGCCTCACATCTTCACTGGGATTTCCGGCTGGAGAATAGTGGTGTGCTTAAAAGCTGGGCTGTCCCCAAAGGCATACCTGAAGCCCCAAACGTGCGGCACCTAGCGGTGGAAACTGAGGATCATCCATATGAGTACGCCAAATTCGAGGGCACCATCCCAAAGGGTCAGTACGGTGCTGGTTCAGTCAAGATATGGGATCATGGCAAGTATACTCCTAAACTGTGGGAGAAGGACAAAATTGAAGTTACGCTTGACGGCCAGCGCTTGAAGGGGCGCTATGTTTTGGTTCGGCTTAAGAGGTCTGGTCAAAAAAACTGGCTGCTGCTGAAGGGTAAAGACAGTGATACTTAAGTTTCACCTCGGGACGTTGGGGTGGAGCTACGCGTTTTGGCGTGGAGGTTTCTATCCGCCTAAGTCGAAAGCAGCGGATTACCTCTCGTATTACGCTTCGCATTTTGACACGGTTGAGGTAGATAGTACGTTTTATCGTATACCCTCCGAGCAAACAGTCAAGAACTGGCATGCCCAGACCCCGGAGGGCTTTTTGTTTTCAATAAAGTTTCCTCAGTTAATAACCCATATCCGTATGCTTAGAGACTGCCAGCCCCAAACAGACGCTTTTCTATCCAGAGTTGACTTGCTTGAGGAAAAACTGGGGCCTCTCCTGCTCCAATTCCCGCCTACCTTTACCAGCAAACACATGGCGGATTTAGAGGCTTACCTGCGGTTGCTTCCCAAAGGTAACCTTTACGTGGTGGAAGTCCGGAACAAAACATGGCTCACCCCCGAATTCTACGGTTTGTTGCGGGATCAAGGTGTGGCGTTGGCGTGGACCAGCACCGATCTGATGGTTGACATCTGTGAGGTTACCGCTGGTTTTCTTTATATGCGCTGGGAAGGCGACCGCAAAGTTGTAGATGGTACCTTGGGTAAAGCAGAAGTGGATCGAGCAACCGACACCTCTGCCTGGGCACAGAAACTCAAGCCATACGTTACCGAGAAAGAGTTCTTTGGGTACTTTGCAAAGTATTATTCGGGTTTTCCGCCTAATGACGTCAAAGCTATGACAAAACTGTTGCTTAACCAGTGATATCTTCTTGTTTTTGGGACAGAAACAGCTTTTATACTGTTTATCCAAAATCAAGTCTACAGAGTGAAAAGGTTTGGACTTACAGAAACTTTGGCAACTCGCTACGCCAATCCTTGACAAAAACGACTTTGGTGTAGCTCATACACAGCGCGTCTTGGATTTAGCAAAGCAGCATTTTCCAGCGCAGTTTCCGATGGAGGACTTAACTTACGCCTCCATTATCCTTCATGACATCGGTGGCTGCAGCATAAAAGACCAATACGAGCAGGGACCTGAAATTGCTACCGAACTGCTCAAGCAAATGGATTGCTCCGAGAGCTTCATTCGGCAAGTCTGTCTTATAATAGCTACACACCATGACCACCCCGAAGCGCCCAGTGACGCTTTTAAGTCACTTTATGACGCTGACAAACTGGTTATGTTTACCCCCGAAGAATATCCTACCTATAACGTACGGGAAGGTTTTGACTGGGAAAAAATAGTTGATTTAATCTATTCTGAAAACGGAAGAGTGTTGGCAAAAGAGATGCTGACAAAGCGTCGAGCCGAGCAGGAGAGGGTTTAAGGTGTTTTTTAGGCAACTTCAGCAGCACGGTGACAACTTCAGTTATATAATCGCTGACAAACAGACATGTGAAGCCGCCGTGGTGGATTCAAGCTATAATGCTGGCAAGATCATCAAAATACTTCAAACGGAAGGCTTCAAACTCAAATATATTATAAATACTCATGGGCACTCCGATCATACTGCAGGTAATAGCCAACTCAAGCAAGCGTCCGGAGCAGTAATCGTTGCTCATAAACAAGCAGAAGTGGACTGTGACGTTCGGGTTGAGGACGGTGACGAACTTTCAGTTGGCAAAACCATAATCAGGGTACTTTACACGCCAGGACATACCAAAGATGGCATCTGCCTCATAGTTGACGGGAAGAAACTCCTTACTGGCGACACGCTGTTTGTTGGGGAATGCGGTAGAACCGATTTGCCCGGCGGTGACTCTGAACAATTATATCATAGTTTGTTTGACAAAATCGTAACGTTGCCCGATAACTTGGAGATTTATCCTGGGCATGATTATGGTGCTGTGCCTTCTTCGACGGTTGGGAGAGAGCGTAAAACAAATTATGTCCTTCAGCCTCGAAGTTTGGCGGATTTTGTGACGTTTATGAGTTCTTAATACATAGTTATTTATTTTTAAAATTTCTAAAACGAGGGTCTCTAAATTTACCTTAGCTGAATAGCGGTAATTCAGATAGTTATTTATGTGTCTTGCAGTAAAACATTCGGGCTGATTACTTAATATAAATAGGGCAAAACATAAGGTTAAAAAGTTTAACGGGTATAGTGACATTTGTAATGAAAAAGCGGTTTATTCTCCCTCGTGCCTGTCGGTTTGCAGACCTGACGGTTTGGGGCAAACTCAACTTATTTAGAATAAATCGGATCTACGCCGCCCCCATCGGGCTTGCAGGCTTGAAGGCGGGAAAACCATGATTGTTGTTGACATAATATCCATGGTGCTGCTGGCTGTACTGCTTTTTTGGTCTCTATACAATGGCGCCATCATCTACATTGGTGTGCGTAACAAACGCAAAATCCAAACTGCCCTTCCCCCTAGCAGTTACCAGCCTAAATACTCCTTTATTGTTCCAACAAAAAACGAGCAGTTAGTTATTCGTCGTTGCTTAGATGGCATTCTGGCTTTGGATTACCCGAAAGAAAAAATCCAAGTGGTGGTGGTTGATGGAAACTCTGCGGATGACACCATGAAAATATGCTCGGAGTTTGAACAGAAATATCCTGAAATCTTTAAGGTTGTTTCCGAGCAGGGTACTTGCGGCAAACCTGCTGCGCTTAACCTTGCGTTTTCTTATACCAACGGGGAAATTATAGCGGTATTCGACTCAGATAGCCTGCCTGAACCAGATGTTTTGTGTAAAGCAACTTCTTACTTTGACGACAAGAGCATCAAAGCAATACAGGGAAGAACCATCTCGATTAACGAGAAAAGCAGTGCTCTAACACGAGTTATAGCCATGGAGGAAAAAGCTTGGTTTCAGATGTTGCTTAGTGGTAGAGAAAAACTGGAACTGTTCGTTCCCCTTAACGGCACTTGCCAGTTCATAAGGCGCAATGTGATTGAGGAGCTGGGTGGCTGGGATGAAAACTCCTTAACAGAAGACGTTGAATTTGCACTACGTCTGGTTGAGAAGAATCATAGAATAAAGTACACTCCAGACATTTGTTCATGGCAGGAAACTCCAAATTCACTGCGCAGTTTGGTTAAACAAAGGGTGCGTTGGTACCGTGGCTACATGGAAACCAGCCTCAAATATGGGCGGTTACTGGAAAACATAAACAAACGCACCGTCGACGCAGAAATCTCAATGGGTGGCCCATTCATGATGGTTATTTCGCTACTAAGCTACCTCAACTGGTTCTTAGTGGTGCTTTTCCTATCTCAGAGCACACCAATTTTGAATTTCACTGGGCTAGTGATAGCTCTAACAGCGGTATCGCTAGTTTCAATCGGTGTAGCCTTAACAGCCTCAGAAAAACCCATTAAAAAACGAAACATCATCTGGATCCCCTCAATATACCTTTACTGGCTTTTGCAAATGTTTATCGCTGGATGGGCATTTCTGAAGCTGGTCTTTAGACGACCCCGTGACTGGACGAAAACTGCTAAAGATGGCTCGATGGGGTCAGCCGCCAATAAAGGTCTTTTATCTTAAATTTGTACAGTACACATGCAGAGATTGAATATTTCCACTGAAGCAAGTGTTAGCTGCAGGGGTTAATTGGCATAATTATTAATAATAAATTTTGGCGATCCCGAAGTCATCGCTGTCGTTTTTGGGCTTATATTAGAAAAATGAAAACCAATAGTTAACTCTAAGATTGGATTGTTGGTGTTTTAAGTTTTTTCTAATGTAATATACAATAACAAGCAGGTGCACCATTACGTCTATGTCACGAACGGTTTTAGTCACAGGCGGCGCAGGCTTCATAGGTAGCCACACGGTTGATTGCTTAATCAAAGAGGGACATAACGTTAGAATCTTGGACGACTTATCTTCAGGTGACATTCGTAATGTTGAGGTCCATTTGAATTCAGGTAAAGCTGAGTTAGTTAAAGGTGACATTCGGGACCCAATTGTTGTTAAGGAATGCTTACGGGGTATTGATGCGGTGGCTCATTTTGCCGCTTTGGTTAGCGTACCAATTTCGGTTAAGAATCCAGAGTTGACTTTTGATATAAACTTGAATGGTACACAAAATATGCTTAAGCTGAGCGCTGAAACTGGCGTTTCCAGGTTTGTGTTTGTTTCCAGCTGCGCAGTTTGCGGTGATCCTGAAGTTTTGCCTGTGACCGAGGACATAAGAACTAATCCTATTTCGCCTTATGCTGAGTCTAAACTTTTAGGCGAACGCTACACCCAAGGTTTTAGCGCTCGAGGTTTGTTGCAGACTGTGGTCTTGAGGTTTTTCAACGTTTATGGTCCTCGGCAGCCACTCAACGATTATAGCGGCGTGATAACCCGTTTTATGGATTGTTGTATCCAGAAAAAACCTCTGACAGTTTATGGTGATGGTTTGCAGACTAGGGATTTTGTTAATGTGCGGGATGTTGCAGCTGCAGTGGTTGCTAGCGTTGAGCGTTCGGTGTCAGGTGAAATCTTTAATGTGGGTTCGGGTCAGTCTACAACTATTAAGCAGTTGGCTGAAACAATACTAAAGTTGTCCAAACAGAAACTTGACATTAACTTTGTTGGTGAGCGTGGCGGTGACATTAAGAATAGTTATGCCGATATTTCTAAGATGCGGCGCATGCTAGGTTTTGAGCCTTCTATTAGTTTGAATGAGGGTTTGCGTGGTTTGTATGCTTTGAAGGTCTCCGAAAATCAGGTCGGTTGAGTGAGAGAGATGTCTACGTGAGTTTGTTAAGGGAGCTGTAACTGCTGATGGTTCGAGTTATGGTTAGATTATGTTTCTTATCAGCGTTAAGATGAATAATTTTGGATTGATTGTAGTTGTTGCAACAGCTAGTGGGTGAATAGATGCAGCAACAACAACAACTTTGTTTTAGTGTTTGGATCTATTTTTTGCGGGTTGGGATTTTGAGTCTAGTGCCGGTATCTTGTTTGTGATTTTTCTTTCTTACTTTTGACTAAAACCTTATTAAAATGCGCCGTGGCATAATGTTTTGTGAAGTCCATAGATGCGTGTTTGCTTTGTGTCTTGTTATCCACCTACTCACGCCCGTCTAAGCGAGTATGCCCAGAATTTAGTAGAGGCGATAGCTGCAAGAGCGGCAATTAGCAAAGTCTATGTATTATCTGATGTTGTTAATGGCGCAAGCAGCCACGAGGTGGTTGGTGCTGAAGGCAAGATTGAAGTTTTTAGAGTTTGGCGGGGTGACAACCCGATTTCTATTTTGAGGCTAATTAAGATTATTTTGGGTTTAAAGCCGGATATAGTGCATTTTAATTTGCATTTTCAGAGTTATGGAAATAGCCGTTTATCTAATTTCTTTGGTTTCGCCTTAATTGGTTTATGTCGCTTGTTTAAGTTGCGAACTGTCGTTTTACTTCATAACTTAGCTGACAGAGTGAACTTTGAGAAGTTAAAAATCAAGTCCAGCTTTATAAACCGTGTAGGCATTTTTTTGGCTATGCGGCACGCTGTTTTATCTTCTAGTTTAGTTACTCCTGTTCGGTGGTATGCCGAGGATATCCAAAAACGGTTTAGTTCAAAAAATATTAGTTACATCCCACATGGCACAGTTCTCTCTAATGTGGATCGTTTAGTTCATTGTAATAAGAAATCAGATAAAGTTGTGTTGATGTTTGGGCACATGAGCCCTTTTAAAGGGTTGCCGACGCTTTTTGAGGCTTACGAGCAAATTTCAAAAGAAACTCCTGGAATAAAATTGGTTTTGGCCGGAGAAAGTCACCCTAACTATCCGAGTTATTTGTCTGATTTGAGGGCTGTTGCACCCAAAGGTGTGGAGTTTTTGGGTTATGTCCCTCAAGAAAATGTGGAAAAAGTATTTTGCGGCTCTGATGTTGTTGTTTTACCCTATGCAACGGCTACTGGAACAAGCGGCGTTTTTCATTTGGCTTGCGGGTTTGGAAAACCCATTGTTGCTTCCGCATTGCCTGAAATAAAAGAATTGGTAAATGAAGGCGCCTCAGCGCTTTTAGTTCCAGAAGGCGATGTAAAAAGCTTCAAAAAAGCTATTTTAGATGTGCTTTATGATTCTGACGTTACAGAAAAGATGTGTTGGCAGAATCTTCAATTTGCTAGGCGTGAATGCTGGGGTTCTGTTGCCAAACAGTATGAGCGGTTGTATTTTGATTTGCTTAAAAGCAAAGCTTCTTAATGTTTGTGTAGTTACTTAGGCTTTTATTACCTAATATTTGGGATAAGAAATGCTGGGTTTGCATGGTAAGCTGATCAGTGTCTTCAGGTATGGTTGGCTGTTTCCGTTGCTTGCTTTTCTTATCCCTTTATTTGTGCGTGCTGTACCTGAAGTTTTGATGGGTCCTTATGTTACAGGTTTTGACATAATGGCTCACTACGTGCCTACTGTTGAGAATTGGAATAATGGCAATATTGATTTAGGCGGTTTTTTTGGTACTGCACCTTTGTTTTACGCTATTGTGCTTTTGGTATTTTCTGGTGGTGGTTCGCTTTTTATGGTTTTAAAGGTGCTTGCGGTTGTTCTTCATGGGTTTTTGGGTTTATCTATTTTCGGTTTTGCTCGTCAGGGTTTAGGATGGGGCTATGTTAAGAGTTTAGCTGTGGCGCTTCTGGCGTCGCTATATTTTGTGGCGTTAAGGATTTCTTGGGATATGCTTCGAAGTGAGCTTGCGCTCATCTTTTTGTTTTTGGCTTTGATGTTGTTTGGTTTTAGTAGACCTTTTTCTGGTTCAGCAAAACGGTATTTAGTGCTTGCTTTGGTCATGGTTTTTGTGGTGCTTTCAGAACAGTTGCTTGCCGCAATCTTGTTAGGCATCATTGGGTTAACCTTGATGCATCGCTTCGTAGCGAAGAAATTTGTTGAAGCGAAGCGGTTGTTTGTTGTGTGTTTGCCCGCTGTCGCAGTTTTCTTGAGTGTTTTCTTTTTTAGTTCGAGTGTACCTGAGTTTCGTTTGATATTCGGTTTTTCGCAAACTGACGGCTGGTTGGCGCTGTTTGGTTTCTCTTCATACTTGGCATTGTTTGTTAGCACAACAATTTTTTTGCTATTCTGCTTCCTACCTCTAATACCTTTTGCGTTTTTGGGTTTGCGTAAGTTTTCAAATCTCCAACTGATTTTCTGGGCGTTGATATGCCTCATATTGTCTTTTGTTCCTCTAGTTAGTCCCAGTAACCTACGTTGGGCTATGCTGCTTGTTTATCCCTTGGCATTTTTTGTTATAGCAGGAGTGGATCGGCTTAGAATGCGTTCAGTACAGCATAGCGGTTTAAAGTTGCTTTCAAGTAGCTTGGTTTTTCTTGTTGTAGTTACTTCTGTTTTCAGCGGAGGATTAATATTGGGTACGGCTGAACAACCTTTTTTCTATTTTTCGGATGATGTTAATCCTTTTGTTTATCAGTTGCCGACTTCAATGCTCCAAAATACTGTTTCAATTTCTGATTGTCCCGATGTTACCTCTGCAATGGAGTGGTTAAGCATCAATATGATAGGCAGTGATCGGTTGTTGTCTCATAGAGCCTTTTATGGGTGGGAGATTTACTATCTAAACAGCAGTCAACTCATACTTTATGAGTATGATAACCCTTCAGAAGTTGCGCCCTGTGTTTTATCCCAGGTCAATGGGTCCATTTATTTAGTTTGGTGGGTTAATGGACAGGGTTGGTATGGACAGAGTAATGTTTCTTCTGCCTTTCATGAGGTCCACGTATCTGGGAGAATTGCAGTTTACCAATATTTTGAATAGTTTTGGGTTATGTTTGCATGATGGGACGACGCACTAAGTTTTTGAACGTTAACTATAATAGTTTCTGCTCTGGAAAATAACTTGTTTGGGTGGCTAAGTATGGCAATAATCTATATACCTCTGAGCAAATTCTTCGGTGTAGCTCTAGAGTTTGCTTATTCCCAAGTATCAAAGGTTTGTTTGAGGCTGATTAATGAATAAGTCCAGCAATTTTTTGCCCTTTTTGAGGCATAATAGTTGGATTCTTTTGTCTTTCTTTGTTCCACTGTTGCTGCGGTTTATACCTGAAATATTGTCTTGGCCATACCCTCTCGGTTTGGATACCCTGCATTACATTCCAATTATAGAGTCAGGTCAGGCTTTATCTAGTTTTTCAGCTTTGGTTGATTATCAGTTGTTCTATTCTTTTGGAACAGTAGCCTATTGGTTACTGGGTGACCCCGTCTTAGTAATAAAAATTTTTGGACCATTGCTTATGGGCTTAGTATGCATAATGGCCTTTCTGTATGCTAGACGTGGTTTAGGTTGGGGCGGGTTCAAGTCTTTTCTTGTAGCTCTTTTCATTGCCCTTTATTTCGTTTCATTGCGCATTTCTTGGGATCGCTATGCCCAAAGTTTTGCATTGATTTTCTTATTTGCCACTTTGATAGTTTTGAAGACCTATAATTCGCCAAAACGGTATGCTTATGCTTCTGTGTTTATCCTGTTAACTGTTTTGAGCCATCAGTTAATTTCAGTTATTTTGTTTTTTATTTTGGGAGTTGAAACCTTGATTCTTCTAATTAAAAGAAGACATAATGATTTCATTTATTCTTTTGTAGCAATTAGTTTGGCTTTTGGTTTGTTCTTGTTTAAGATATATATGCAAAGCACAGGTGGCTTAGATATACCTTCGGTCAATGTTGCATCTGAGGCTTCAATTTCTTTGGCTCTATATATGGGTGGGTTGTTTCTGTATTGTTACTTTTTGATACTGCCTTTGGCTGCAATTGGTTTTAAGCGTGTGAAAGACTGGTCTTTAAGGCTTTGGGTTGTATGGTGTTTGGGTGCTGTAGTATTACTTATGGTTTCCACAAATCTGCCGTTATATGATTGGCAACGCTGGGTTTTTTTGCTCGTATATCCCTTGCTCTTTTTTGCCGTTGAAGGTCTCGATAGACTTTGGAGCATATGGAAAGATCATCAGAATAGAATCAGGCGCCAAGTACCTAAACTTTTTGCGTTAGTTTATATTATATTTTTAATAGTTTTATCTGGATTTTATTTGGCAGCCCCCCCCGAAGATCAGATTCCAATTTTTTCGAAATATAATTCATATCTGGCGTTTGTTCCATCTTCGATGGTGCAAAATGTTGTACCAATATCCAATATTCCATCTTTGCTTGCATGTTTAAATTGGGTAGATAGCAATTATAACAACGATTCTGTTTTAATTCTTCATTATGGGCTGTATGATTTAGCTAGACTCTATGTCCATAGAATTCCTATAGTAATTGTAAATCATGGTTCACTGGCTACGCACATTCAGAATGAGACTAAACTTGTCGTCGACATGGTTAATTCTTCAAAGGTAGCTTTAGACGCTGGCAATAACACAGTATACACAGTATGGTGGGTAAGCGGAGAAGGTTGGTATGGTATTTCATCGCTCCCCCCTGAATTCAAGGAGGTTTATCAGTCTGGCGAGATGGCTGTATTTTCCTTCATTAAGTCCGACTAAGTAAGATCTCCTTCTATTCTTAAAATTATATATTAAAAGGTGTTATTACCATAAGCTTTTTTAAATGTATATACGGATAGGAGGGTTCATCGGAGCTTCAGAATAGGGCATGGCTCAAAAAGCGACTTCCACTTTGCTAGATAGAAGGCGGCTATCTAAACTTAAGCGAAAAGCCATACGTGCAGGAGTATGGTTTAGAGTATTACATAGAATAGACCGAGTGCTTGTAGATTTAACGATAAAAGTAGCAAAAAACATTTGCAGTGCATACCTAGCTAATAGAATCTTTGTTATCATAGGCAAACTGGAAAGAATAATTTATAGCCAATTCCATCGATTAAGCAGAACGGTGGGACGAGAACTTGCAGAGAAAACAAGTCAAATAGCCCAGAACTGGGGAAACCTAATCGCGAAACGCTGGTCAACTGATTGGTCGTTTGCATTATACTTGGCAATGTTGCAGGCGAATAAATAGATGAGAATTGAAACTATTTATGTTAAAACATTATTAGGATATGTGCCAAAGCTTCCGTTAAAAATTGGCTTAGAAGAATTGCTAACACAAGAGGCATTTGTACAAAAATGGTAATCATTGAAGAAGCCATTAATTTGCCTAACTTAAATCTTAACAAGTCAGGTCTTCTAGTTGTAGCTGGAATTCCAGCTTACAATGAGGAGAAAGCTATCGCTCGAGTGGTTATGGAAGCACAAAAGTTTTCGGATATAGTTATTGTTTGTGATGATGGTTCGGCCGATTTAACAGGTGAAATCGCTGAGCGACTAGGGGCAGTGGTAATTCGTCATGAACGAAACAAAGGTTATGGAGCTGCACTACAGAGCTTGTTTAAAAAAGCCAAGATGTTGAATGCTGATGTTTTAGTTACTTTCGATTCTGATGGTCAACATGACCCTGCGCAGATTCCTCTGCTGGTTGAGCCTATCAAGAAAGGTATGGCAGAGGTTGTTTTAGGAAGCCGCTTTACAGATAAAGCTGGTTGTGCTGAAATGCCTCGTTATAGAAAAATAGGAATTAAAGTCATCACAACTTTAAGCAATGGCACAGGTAAAAATAGCGTAAGCGATGCCCAAAGTGGCTTTAGAGCTTACAGTAGACTTGCCCTGGATCAGTTGGGTTCTTTTTCTAATAAGGGTATGAGCGCCAGTATTGAGATTCTTCATAAGATAAATAAAACCCAGCTTCGTATGTGTGAAGTCCCGATTTCCTGTAAATATGGTAGTCTAGAAAATGAGACGTCGTCTGAACATCCATGGTCACATGGAATAAGTCTTATAATGAATCTCGTACGTTTGGTTGTTGAAGACAGACCGATTACATATTTAGGAGTGCCCGGAGTATTCTCTCTTATTATTGGCGTTTTTTTTGGTATTTGGATGTTTAATCTTTATGCTATTGAACAACGGATTATAACCAATATAGCATTAGCGGCTATTGCTTTCCTTCTTATTGGCTTTTTTATGCTGTCGACTGCCATCACATTATATGCGTTAACGAGAATAAATAATAAAATTAGTGCGTAGTCATGCGTATCGCAAGAATTAGGCATTTGTTTTTTCCAGATATGCCGCGTGATTATTTTTATGAATTATCTGAACAGCAGAAAAAACGTGGTAATGAGGTTCATGTAGTAACTTGGAATAAAAATGGGCGTCAAAGCGAAATTTTGTCTGATAATTTTTATATTCATCGACTAAATGGAGTGAATTTTGCTTTGAAGGGAAAAGTCCAAGATTATCCGTGTCTTCCGACATTATCATCGACACTTAAACAAATTAACCCTGATATTATTCATGCTGAGTCGCATCTGTTTTTACCTTCTGTTCAATCATTGAGAATTGCTGAAAAATTAGCTTGCCCTTTTATAATTTCCGTACATGGAGTATATGCAGATAGGGGGCTTGCGGTTAATTATGCTCAAAAGACTTACTTGCGTGCAATCAGTCGTGTTTTCAGAAAAGCAAATAGAATTATTTGCCTTACTTATGATGAGGCTGCAGAGATTAGTAAATTTGGTTTTCCAGCAGAAAAAATCAGTATTATTCCAAATGGTGTTGACACTGGGCTTTTTAAGCCCTCTGCCCAAAGAGAGTCTAATCTTATAGTTTGGGCTGGTCGCTTTGTTCCGGAAAAGGGACTTGAGTATTTGATTGAGGCTGCAAAAATTATTCATGAAAAGAACAATGAAGCAAAGTTATTGTTGATTGGTTATGGCCCCCTTAAAAGTAAACTCAGGCTCATGGTAAAAAGTTATGACCTTGAAGGTTTCGTTATTATCAGCGATAGTTTGCCTCGAGAGAGAATTGCCAGTATTTTAGGTAAGGCAACGGTGTTTGTTTTTCCATCTATAAAAGAAGGTTTGCCTGTTTCGGTACTAGAAGCTGCGGCAAGTGCGGCTCCAATAGTTGCTTCAGATATTCCTGGGGTTAACTGTATAATCGATAATCACAAAAGTGGCCTTCTTGTTCCCGCAAAAAATTCAAGAGCCTTAGCTAGTGCAATACTGGACTTGCTTGATAACTTGTCGCTTAGGAAAGAGTTGGGCTCAAATGCACGACAGGCTGCTATTGACAGGTTTGGTTGGCAAAATGTTCTTGATAGTCTTGATTCGGTCTACCTTCAAGCGGTTAATGAGAAGAACGGCAACATATGAATTTGGAACTAAATTGGTGGTAATTTGTTAGATACTGTAATAAAAGAGGAACTCCTGCTTGTTCTTGAACCTGCTTTCAATGAAAATGGTTATATCCAAAAGTACGTTCCGCTCATAGAGAAGCATATCGATAAATCAATTTTTGATATTTATATTATCGGTAGTGAATCAGGCCTAAAGACTCTACGCCAAAAATATAGTCATATATATTCAATCCCTTTCTATCCTCATGCAAAAGGAGGGCAACTCTTTCTTGGGTATGCAACTTATCTGTTATATGCATTGTTTATGACCGTCCAAAAATCCTCAAAAAATAGAGTAATTGTTAGTTTGGGAGGACATCCTTACTCAGGATTTATTGCTTCTTTTGCAGGTAAACTTAGAGGAAGAAAGACTATTATTAGAATATCCGAGCCTACAAGATTTTTGGTAAAAAAAAGATATACCATTGGCCCTTTAATCGCGAGAATAATTAGTTTGCAGGAACGACTTACTTTTACTTTTGCCGATAGAATAATAGTCAATCGAGACATGGTATGGTATTCCAAAGTGTTGACTAAGAAACAAGTATTACTAAGTCAAGGAATTGATCTTTCGAAATTCAATTCTCAGGTTTTACCCTCATTAGTGAATTCATCTTATCCTAAACTGATTACCGTGGCTAGACTTGATAAGCAAAAAAATATCGAGAGTGTAATAGAAGCAGTTAGTTTGCTTAAAGGTAAATATCCCAATATAAAATATTACGTTGTAGGCGAAGGTCCAGACGAAAATTTACTTAGGTTGAAAGTTTCGATGTTGAATCTGAGTGAAAGTGTTTTTTTTTATGGTTCGATAAACCCAGATGATATTCCCGGATTACTGCGATCAGCTGATTTTTTTGTTTTGCCTAGTAACATTGAGGGGCTGCCATCTGCTGCGCTTGAGGCAATGGCGTGTGGTGTCCCTATATTACTTAGTTCCAATGAGTTTGGTTGTTCTAGTTGGTTTATCCACCGAGAAAACGCGATGCTTGTGGAGGGTGATTCAAAAAGTATTGTTGAAGCCATTGATGAACTGATTGTTGAAAAATCATTAAAAGAAAGGTTGATTGATAATGCCCTGAAGTTCATTAAAAAATATCATGACAGTTCTAAGACAAAACGTAAATTTGCTCAATTGTACAAGAATCTTAAAAATTAGACTTTGATGTAGCTTAATAAATTAGAGAATGGCTTATGTTTTTATCTATAGAAAAATGGTCTGTAATATGGTAAATTCCCAATGTATTGTAATCCTTTATGGCCAACTTAGTGGCGCGGGTGGCGCTGAGCGAGTTGCTATTGAAGAGGCAAAATACTTTGGTGGCGTTACGGAAACTCATTTGTTAACATTTAAAGCGGAAAAAGAAGCGCTCTTTGGAAACGAGGAGTTAGAAGAGCTAGATATTGTTCGTTGGCAAGGGTATAAGAATGCGAGTTATATGTCTCCCTTATCTGCAATACGCAGGGTCCTTGCCTTAAGGAGTAAACTTAAAAAGTTGTCTCCAGATGTTGTCATTGGATGCTGTTGGGCTGGTTGGATCGAATTATACTTAGCTACTCTTTTCACACCTATACACTATGTTCTGCATTTGCATGGATCCATTTTTTGGCTTGATAAAGATTTAATAAAATACTCTTTAATTCATAAAAGGGTATTTTCAATAATCAGAAATTCGGTTCCAGGGCATAAAGAGTTCATCAAGCCAAAAATCAAGATGAGCTTACTTAAGCAATTTGGTATAGAGGCTCTCGCTATTCTGGATTTTATCGCAATTAGACGTGCCAAAAAGGTCTTTGTTCTCTCTAACCATATGGCGTGGGAAGTAAAAAAAATCTATAATAAATCGGCTGTTGTTCTCCCTATTTCCCCTATCTCAGAAAGTATGGTTAATTTTCTGCCTTCTTCAGATATTAAAAAAAGGTTAAATGTTTCAGGCAAAAGAGTCATTCTTACCATTAGCCGACTAGACTCGAGAAAAAGGATTGATTTGCTCATTAAATCTTTTTTGAAGATATCGAAGGAATTCCCAGATATTGTCCTAGTTATTGGTGGACGAGGTCCTGATGAGAAACGTTTGAAAAATTTAGCCAGAGACTCTGGTGTATCAAATAAAATAATATTTGTCGGCTTTATTGATGAAGAGGACTTGCTTAACTATTATTATGCAAGCGAGATCTTTGCCTATCCAGGCTGGGGTGATTACGCCATCACAGTTTACGAAGCACTAGCTCAACAAAATAAGATAGTTTGTTCTACTGAAATGGAGATAGAGCCGAAGGTACTTACTAGTGGTTATGTCTTTCAAGCTTATCCCTCAGTGGATTGCTTTGCAGAAGGATTACGTTCTGCTTTGAACGCGAGGATTAACACAAAGATAAACCCTCGAGATTTTACATGGGATAAATATTTTGAAACACTTTCGAGTTACATATATACAAAGTGATTTTTGAAGGGTAAGTTATTTTGAGCACTTATGCAATACAATCGTTAAATCTGTGAAGAGAAAGGAGGGGATAGCATCTATATGATAAATTGGAAGGGGTATTCTTCCACACTGAAGGCATCATTCTATATTGTGGCTCTGGTTTTTGTTATTCTCTCTTGCGGTTACTTATTGAGCTTGATTGTTGATGTGCCCACAATTGGTTATCCTCTTCTAGCGTTTAGTGACGTAAGCAATAGTGCGTTTCCTTTTATTTTCACGGGTTTTTTCTTTGTCACTTTGTCTGTCCCTATCTTTTTTATTATCTTAAGGAAGAAAAGACTTGAATGCACTACTGTTGAGTCAGAGGTGCCTCAATCTAATAGTAGCTTTTTGCTAAAATTAGTTCTTATTTTTTCTGTAGTTCTAATGGTTTTTTTAATGCTCGAGCGCTATCTATGGCATCCTTACCCGACTGGGGGGGATGTTGCTTATTATATGATAAGTTTTAACGATATTTCGAATCATGGCATTTCAATAAGTTGGCTCAGCCGGATGACATCTACTCGTATCTTTTCCACAGTGTTTTCACCGTTATTATTTCTAAATCTCTCCTCAGACGTCATTGTTAAAATAATACCCTCCTTAATAGGGGCTTTATACACCTTAGCAACATACTTCTTTTTTAAGAATACAAATAAGCAGCTATCGGTTTTGGCTGCTTTAGCCACAGGCTTATCTAGTACTATTTTGGTTTTATCCTCGCAGCTATATGAGAACTTCTTTGCGCTTGTTATCCTGACACTTTTCTTTGGTCTTTATTTGCGTTCTTTGGATGGTGGTAAATTAAAATATGTTATGTTGGCATCGATTTGCCAATTCTTTTTACTGCAAGTTTATAATCCTGCTTGGTTAGTCAGTACTGGTATTATAAGCGTTTTTACTGTAATTTCGCTTTTAACCTCCCAGAATAAGCTTAGGCTGCTGAAAACTACTTTTATAGTATATTTACCATCTATACTCGTTCTGCTCATTGGGCCTTTTGTTTTCAGTCAAATTTGGGATTATAATGTTCAGGTTGGCGCTTTAACTTCAACTTATAGTCCCTCTATCAATAACGTAGGTGCCTTCATTCCTTCTGTTTTCGCTGGTAGTTCCAGCGGTTTTGATTTTCAGCCTTTTCTAATGGAGAATTCTTTTGTCTTGCTTTTGTCGATGGTGGGCGTAATAGCTCTTCTTTTTAGGTTCAGCAAGTTACGCATAAGCCAGAATGCGCGCACACTGCTTTTGGCTTGGGCTTTTACTCCTTCTTTTATGTTGCCTCTATTTTCTTATGGACACTACCGTTATGCTTTGTATTATCCCATTCCTCTTTTAATATCGATTTCTTTGTTTTTATTTGTAGGTGTATTCATAAATTTTGATAAATTAAATTTGAAATTCAGAAAATTTTTGACATTGTTATCACCAATTATTATTAGTAAAAAGTTGAAAAAATTTCTTCCCTTGATTTGTATTTTTACAATTTTACTATCTTTCTCATTTATTCGGCTTGTTGATTCTCCGCTGATTTATGTTTCTTTTAAAGATTATGCTGATGAGCTTTATTGGGTTCGAGAAAACTTTGAGCCTAGTACAACCATAGTTTGTATTGGCGATTCAGTTTATAATCCACCTATTGTGTATGAAGGTGAGGTTGCTTGGGTTCAAGCGATTACAGAAGCTTATATACATGTTGGAACGTTAGCAGACCTTTTAAACGGTACACCAAAAAATGTTTCTTATCCCTGGGTTAATACTCCACCTGTATTAAATAGCAGCAACTACAACGACTTTAGGGTACTTGTTATTTCCAGAAGTTGGCAACCCTTTTTCTATTCGATTAATTCCTTAGAAGAACCTATTCTTAAGGAGGTTCATTCAGACGTTTTCGAGTTAAAGAACATGACTATTAGCCAAGAGAACGCTTGGCTAACTTCATGGTTTAAGTCGACTGCAACAAATAGTTCATTGACTTGATTTTGTAGGCAATTCGGGCTGAGCTATACCTTTTTTCTTTGTACCAAAAACACAAATTAAGAAACTCCATTTTTTAGATAGTTTTCCAAACCCATTATTCTGCTTCATATATGCCTTAGCAATGATGTTGTGACTCTATTATCCCACGGCTTTAAACTTTGTCTTATTCTTAAAAGGCCACTCTGAGTAAAGAAATTCGTAACTAGTTCGATTGCAAACGGCTATCCAAACCGATGTTATCCATAAGCCTAATGCTTGCCTTAATGGTCTTTCGATTATAGTGTGTAAGCTGCGTTTGTTTGGAACGGTAAAAAGTGCTTGTCCATTATTTTTAAGAACCCTGTAAGATGCATTAATTGTTTTCTCGTATTTTTTTAGTGCTCAATTGAACCTAAGCCATATACAACATCAAAGGCTTCCTGTTTAAAGAGTAAATATTGTGCGTCTGCTTTTACAAACAGATGTTTGATTCTACTAAACCAACTATATCAATATCGACTGGGTCAAATTCATACTGATCTTTAAGTCCGGCTAACATGGAACCGTTGTTTTAGTTCTTGTATTGGTATCTATTTTAGTTAACAATAAACATGTGATTTTTCACAGAAAGCATCATGCGGTGTCTTGAATTCTTATCCGTAATTTTCTTTGTTGGTCAGTTATTAATTTGGTTTCATCCGTAGTAGAGCGATTCGCTTGTGGTTTTGCTTATCCTTTGTTATCCGATAGCTAAATATCAAGCCTATTCTTTATTTCCTACAAACTTGGGCGAGTTAATAAATGGTTAAACGTGCTCTTATTACAGGTGTAACTGGTCAAGATGGCGCATATCTTGCTGATTTCTTGCTAAAAAAGGGCTATAAAGTATTTGGGACCTATCGCAGGTTGTCGACACCTAATTTTTGGCGTTTACAATATCTGGGGATATTTGAAGAGATAAATCTTATTTCCGCCGACCTGGTTGATGCGGGCTCAATGGTTGAGGCTATTCGGCTTTCAATGCCCGATGAAGTTTATCATCTGGCTGCTCAGAGTTTTGTAGGAGCGTCTTTTGAACAGCCAATTAGCACTGGCGAAATCACTGGTTTGGGGGTTACCCGTGTTTTAGAGGCGATAAGGCAAACAAATCCTGAAATCAAGTTTTATCAAGCCTCGACTAGCGAGTTATATGGCAATGGGCATACTGCGAACTTGGATGAGTCTTCGCCTTTTCATCCATCTAGTCCTTATGCAACTTCTAAACTCTATAGTTATTGGATAACCAAGATTTATCGCGAGGGTTACAATTTTTTTGCTTGTAATGGCATTTTGTTTAACCATGAAAGTTCTTTAAGGGGGCTTGAGTTCGTTACAAGAAAAATCTCCAATACCGTTGCAAAAATTGCTTTGGGGATAGAAAAAGATCTTTACTTGGGAAATTTAGATGCAATGCGTGATTGGGGTTATGCTCCCGATTATGTTTGGTCTATGTGGCTAATTTTACAGCAAAAGGAACCTAGCGATTATGTCATTGCCACTAATGAGGCGCATTCAGTTAGAGAGTTTGCTGAAAAGGCTTTTAATATATGTGGATTGGATTGGCAGGATTACGTAAAAGTTGACAAGCGATTTCTAAGACCTGTGGATGTTAAAAGACTATGTGGCGATTATACTAAGGCTAAGGCAGAACTCGGGTGGTCGCCTACTGTGACGTTTGATAAATTGGTTGAGATCATGGTTAAAGAGGATCTTCAAAGGTGGGAGCGTTGGCAAAAAGGTGAAAGTTTTCCTTGGGACGCTTCGAATTATCCTAGTGAGGCAAAGATAATTTCGCGATATCAAGGATTGGATCGGTGATTTTTTTGGAAAAAGTTACTTCGGAAGACGGTTCACTTATTGCTATTATTATGCATGCTGAAGAGACAAAAGAAGGGACAAATTTTTTGTCAGAAAAAAGTTTTCCGCTGCAGTTAGCAGTGAGCTCTTATAATAGAGGAACAATGCTTAAACCTCATATTCATTTGAAAAAAGAGGTTTTAATTCGAGAGATTCAGGAGATAGTTCATGTTGAATCTGGCTGTGCAAAGGTTGATTTGTATGATAGCCAAGGAAAGTGGTTTAAGTGTGTTGAGTTGTCGTGTGGTTCGACTATATTTTTTGTTGCTGGTGGGCATGGTTTTTCTATGCTTGAGGATACTAAGTTGATTGAGGTTAAGCAGGGTCCCTATTTAGGAAAAGAATTTGATAAAGTGATGATAAATGAAAGCTGAAAGTTTCGTTAATCTAGCAAAATACTACGATTTGCTCTATCAGGATAAAGATTACCTTTCTGAAATGAATTTCATAGAATCTTTCTTCAAAGATCATGCTGTTAAAAGTGTACTTGAGCTTGGGTGTGGAACTGGAAATTACACAAAAGTCCTTTTTGAAAAAGGTTACGGTGTAACTGGTGTAGATCTGTCTGAGAATATGCTTGATGTAGCAAAACACAAGTGTGCCTGCAAATTTGTTAACAGCGATATTCGGACAGTATCATTAAATGAGACATTTGATGTCTGCTTGGCAATGTTTGCAGTCATGGGGTACATAACTGAAACTACAAGTATAATTCACACTTTTGAGAATGTTTACAAACACCTAAAGCCTGGTGGGCTTTTCATTTTCGACGTTTGGAATGGTTTAGCAGTAATGAGATTACTACCTGACTCAAGACTTAAAACTGTTCAAACCCCCGATGTAAAGCTTCTTCGGTTTGCTCAGCCAGTACTGCGATCAGCTGATCAAATTTGTGAAGTCAACTACAAACTCCTTATTTTCAACAAAAAGTCTGGCGGAACCTGCGAAGAAATAGATGAGAAACATATTGTTAGGTTTTATTTTCCACAGGAGACCAAGTATTACCTTGAGCAGGCAGGATTTGAAGTTTTAAAGATTTGCCCTTTTATGAGGGTAGATAGCGCTGTCGATGAGAATGTTTGGAATATGGTTTTTGTAGCTCGGACGAGGAGCAATTAAAGATGATTCCTGTTTGTGTTCCACTTTTAGGAAGTAAGGAACTCGAATATGTAAGTGATTGTGTTAAGACCAATTGGATCTCGTCAAGGGGCAAGTACGTTGGAGAATTTGAGGAAAAGTTCGCTAATTATTGCGGCTGTAAATATGGCATAACTTCAACAAGTGGAACGACCGCCATCCATTTAGCCTTAGCCTCTCTTGATTTAAAGAAGGATGATGAGGTCATAGTTCCCGCGCTTACCATGATAGCGTCTGTTTTTCCTCTTCTTTATTGCGGTGCGAAACCTGTTTTGGTTGACTCCGAACCTGATACTTGGAACATGGATGTGTCTCAAATTGAGCAAAAGATTACTGACAAAACGAAGGCTATAATGCCGGTTCATATCTATGGTCATCCAGTAGAAATGGGGTCTATCTCCAAACTGGCGGATGAATACGGCTTATCTATCATAGAAGATGCTGCAGAAGCTCACGGCGCCGAATATTTAGGCAAGAAAGCGGGTGGATTAGGCACCTTGGGCTGCTTCAGCTTTTATGCAAACAAAATCATAACCTGCGGAGAGGGCGGCATGGTTGTAACTAACGACGAAAACTTGGCTGAAAATGCCCGTTCTCTCAGAGACTTATGCTTCCCTAAAGGCAGTCGTGTTTATCTTCATTCAAAAGTAGGTTATAACTACAGAATGACTAACCTACAGGCGGCTATTGGTTTAGCTCAGTTTGAGCGTATTGAAGAATTCGTAGAGATGAGAAGAGAAAACGCAAGGCGGTATAATGAATTTTTATCGAATGTCGCTGGTTTAACCTTGCCTGTTGAGAAGCCTTGGGCCAAGAATGTTTATTGGATGTATTCTATGCTGGTTGAGCCCGAATTTGGATTATCCCGTGATTGTTTAATGGAAAAATTGTGTTCTAGTCAGATTGATACGAGACCTTTTTTTATTCCAATGAATAAACAACCGGTGTTCCGGGAGATGGGTCTTTTCTTTGGTGAGGAATATCCTGTAGCTGAAAAACTATCACATTGTGGCCTAAACTTACCTTCTAGTTCAGGGCTAACATCTTCAGAAGTCAAATCTGTGGCAACTGCAATTGTCAATGCAAAAAATCATAGCTAAACATTACTTTGCAGGGAGAAGAAAGAAGCTGAATTAGAGCCGAGAGGCCCTTATTTTTACTATGTCTTCTATTGATTCTTTTGGGCTTTTAAGTTTCAGGTTTCCTAAGAGTGCGGTAGCTTTGCTTGTGTCTACTTCAATCTGCTTTTTGTCGTTTTCATCAAAGGCAACTGGTTGTTTATTGTCTATTATATCGATTTTTGGTTGGATTTTTCCATTGGTTTGTTCTGTGATTACTTGTTTAGTTATTTCTGCTAGTTCGATTATTGTTATGGCTTCTGGGTAGTAAATATTGAATATGTCCGACATGCTGTTGCCGTCTTTTTTTATCTCGCCTTGTACAATTCTTTTTGCGAAAATCTCGTAAGCTTTTGCAATATCTTTTATGTCAACGTATAGCATTGGTCTGTACATGCTTTGTTTGAATGGTGTTAGTGGTTTTCCTTTTAATCCATTTTCGACGAATATGTTTGCTGCCGTTTTCTCTGGCATACTGTCGCCTAAAACTGTTCCCATTCTGATGATGCCAAATACTTTAGGTGTCATCTCATCGAAGAATCTAACTGTTGCTTCCTGGGCCATTTTTGAGAGTGCATAAAGTCTGGCGCGTTCTTCGACTTTGTCTGGTCTGAATCCGAATTCTTCGTTTATAGTGCCCTTTAAGCCCTTTTCACCTATTGTATGCCATGAACCTGCTAGGATAAGTCCTTTTATTCTCTCGTTATTTGCAACAGTTTGGCATATGTTTTGAGTTCCGATGAAGTTAACTTCGTAGGCTAACTCTTTTTTTTCTGTGATAGTTGGAATCTGAATGATGGCTGCATGTATTACCAGATCTGTGTCTTTTAGAGCTACCTCAACTTCATTCTTTTTTGTAATATCGCATTTTTGGAAGCTGACGTTTTCTGGGAGATTCCTTTGCGGCTCTTTTAAGTCGATAAGCTTTACAGTAAAATTCTGGTTTAGCCCTGTGGCTATTGATGAACCGATAAAGCCAGAGCCCCCTGTGATTCCAATGGTCTTATTACTCATTTGATTGCACCTTAAAGACTCTGATTACTTATTTTGTTTTTAACCTTTTCCGATAAATTGGTTTTTTCTTTTGTAGAGTTTAATTATTATCTTACTGGTTAGAACAATTCAGTCACTGCTTCTGGATATTTTATATCACTGTAAACGTTCCTTTCTCCTTATTTTCAATGTGTTTAGAATAAGGATATATTTGTTAAATACGTGATAGAGGGGGTTAGTGGCTGATCCGCAAATTGAACAATTACTTGTCTACTTCAGTGCGATGTTTGATTAATTGGATTATATCAGTGCGGATATTCTTTTTTGGATTTTGTGAGGAGTAGGCAATGTGGTGGGATTGGTCTCAGATTACTTTTATTGATTCTTTCTTGTTTGCAGTTTTAAGTTTATTTGCTCTCTATTTTGTTGGTTATGGTCTTCTTAGGTTTATTTCTGTTTTAGGTAAGCGCTCATATGGTTTTTTAAATTCATTTGATTTCATCCAAAAAGTGAGCTTTAGAATTTTATTTGGTTTTGTTTTTATTTTTCTTTTTGTTCTTATTTTCTCGGCTTTTAATGCGCCCTTGATTTTTCCATCTATCTTTATTTTGGCTCTAGCCTGCGTTGGAACAGTTGTTGGGCGCAAGAGCTTTAAACCGAATTTACCTAAATTTACTTTAAAGATTTATGCGCCAATAATTGCGGTTTTTTGTGTACTAACAACTTTACTGTTTCTTAGTTCCAGCATTCCCGTTGGGCATTATGGAGGAACAAATGATGATTCTGCTTTGCACTCTTTAATAGTCAGGGTTTTATTGGACCATTCCAATGCTTTGTTCTCTCGTTCTTCGGTTCCATTTGGCAATTTTGTTCTAGACTATCCGTCGGGTGCCCATGTTTTGTGTGGCTTTTTTGTAGCATTGCTTGGGGTAGCTGTACAGAAGGTTGTTTTACTATTTAGTGTTATTTTGCCTGTTTTGATTGCCTTTGCAACTTACTCTTCTTTAAAATCTATTTTCCAGAGTCTACCTGTTGCTCTACTAGGCTTGATTATCGTTCCGTTTTTTACTGGCTTAACAATTTTGCCCATAGCTTGGGGAGGCTTGCCTCTTTTATTGTCATTTTATCTCTCAATTAGTTGTTTGGGTTTATTCTATGTTTTTTTATTAAAAGAAAGGGTTACTTGGTTTAACGCTTTTCTTATGGGTTTAGTTATTTTTATCGCCGCAGAAACATATCCTGATGCTCTGTTCGTAGCGGTGGTTTGGTTGGTATTAGTTTTGATCGTCAAAATGTTTTCTGTTTTTAGGTCTAAGCGGTCTTTTTCATTTTCTTCTATTTGGAATAGAAGAAGTTTGATTATTCTTTTTGGCTTTTTGTTGCCTGTTATGTTGGCTGTTCCCTATTTTTATTCCATTTACACTTCTCACATTGTTGGTGTTCAATTTTCAAACATGACCAATGAGACAAGTTCTCTATCGGAATCTATTCGGTCCCTTGTGAGTTTCAATTGGTTTCTAGATTTACCACAACTTTCCGTATTCTTTGCAAAATATGATTTTCTTTTTCAGTTTGCGCCTTGGAATTGGTTCCTGTTAATTGGAATTTGTCTTCCTTTTGCATCTAAAAGGTTGAACTATGTTTTTCCACTTAGTTTTAGGAGAGGTTTAATACTTTTCTATCTCTTGTTCTTCACATTAATAGGTTATTTGACATTATCACTTAACTTTCAAATTGATATTATGACATCTTTATTGAATCCACTGCGTGTTTGGCAGCATCTATTTATTCCTGGAACTGTTTTTCTAAGTCTTGTATTTTTCTTTGCATTTTCCTGTATTGTTTTTGTCTTTAATTGGTTACTGGATAAGAGACCGCATATACCAGTCCTAAAGTATTTCAGGAAAAAAGTTTGGGTTCTAGGCTTGCTCATAATGCTGGGGGGTACTATGTTGTCTTATGGTGATAACCTTATAGATGAACAACAAAATAAGATTAAAAACATTGATTTTCAGTTTGGTACATTTGAAACTATTGCCGATGCAGATATCTCTTTGATGGGTTGGATTAATGACCATCTGTCTGCTAATGCCAATATTTTGGTGTCAATGGGTGATAGTGGACAGTTTGTAATGCCCATTACCGGTCGATATACCGTTTGTGCGTACAGCTATATAGAAGGATATGAGCCCTTAATGAAAATTTTAACCAGCAATGCCTCTAATTCAGACGCTATTCCTCTTTTGGCTAAATATAATATTTCGTACATTTATGTTGGTTCTATGGCAACTACATATAATCTGGAAAATCCTACCTATCGCCATTTCGATGTGAAAGGGCTTCTTTCATCTCCCAATTTCATGGTGGTTTCACGTGTTGGCGATGCTTGGTTATTCAGTGTGAACGGTACAGCTGCAACTGTGTGATTAGTTGCTTGTCAAATATGTTTAAAGTACTAATTACTGTCGTGGTTAACTTGACGGGTTGAAAGTTTAGTTAATGGTTTTAGTTGGTGATTGTGACTTTTTTATTTTGTTAGCATTGGCTTTTAACCATAATTCATAAACGCTTCTTTGTAGATTGCTTTGGTCATAATGGGTTACTAGTCAATGGCCAAAGTTGGGGATATAGCTAGGGTTTCGGCTAAGGGCAGTTTTCATATGCTGTGGGGTTTGGTTATTTCTACAGTCATACTGTCGGTGGGTATGATTTTTATCGCTAGGCTGTTGGGTTCTGATCAGTATGGTCTCTACACTATTGTTGTTACTGTTCCATTACTTATTCAGATTTTTCGTGACTGGGGCATGAACTTTGCCATGGTTCGCTTTACTGCGCAGTATCGTGCAGAAAACCGATTGGACGAGATCCGCAGCGTGTATTTAACTGGTATTATTTTCGAAGTTGCTGTTGGTTTAGCTCTCTCTTTGTTCTCGTTTTTCTTTGCGGACTTTTTGGCAACTAACATATTTAATCGTCCAGTTGTAGCTCCGCTTATCCAGCTTGTTTCTTTTTCCATATTTGCTATGGGGCTAGTTGCTGCGGCCACTGCTGCGTTTACTGGCTATGAGCGTCTTGAGCTCAATAGTGTAATGCTTGTTTTGCAAAATATCTCCAAAACTGCGATTATTATTGTTTTAATTATTTTCGGTTTTGGTACTTCTGGAGCTGTCATAGGCTATACAGCCGGCACATTTATCGCAGCTGTGATTGGTGTTTTGTTAATCGGTGTTATTTATAGACAGCTTCCTAGACCATCCTCGCGTAAGCTTGAGCTAAATGCTTACTTCACCGCTATGCTTAGTTATTGTTTGCCTTTGTCTTTTACAACTATTGTTATACTGTTGCTTCCTCAATTCTATGCTTTCATGTTACCCATTCATTATGTGACTGATAACGTAACTATCGGCAACTATGGTGTAGCAATGAATTTCATTGTGCTAATAAACTTCGTTACTATGCCTATCGCTACAACGATGTTTCCGGCTTTTTCTAAGTTAGATCCTGAAAAGGACAGGGATTCTCTTGGGAATGTTTTTCGCTTTTCGGTCAAGTATGGTTCGCTTCTTCTCTTACCAGTGATTGCTATAGTTATGAGCTTGTCTGGCCCGGCTGTAGCGACTCTATTTGGGAATGCTTATGAGACTGCTGGGCTGTTTCTTGCTTTATTGGCAATACAGTATGTGTTTTTGGCTTTTGGAAATATGAGTTTGACTGCTTTTTTGAATGGTCAGGGCAAGACTAGATTTGTTTTGAAGATTGGATTGGTTACTGGCTTGATCTGTTTTCCTTTAGGGTATGCCTCAATCTTAACTTTTGGAGTTTGGGGTTTGATTCTCACTGCGATAGTGGCTCAGATACCGGAATTGGTTATGGGTCTTATCTTTGTTAAGAGGACATATGGTTTCACTGTAGATTTCGCTGCCTCTGAGCGTATTCTTCTTTCTTCAGTAATTGCTGGAGTGGCTACTTATTTTTTGGTTTTTGAGTTGCCTTTTGCTGCTTGGCTGCGACTTTTATTTGGGGTGGTGATGTTTGTTGTAGTAGTGGTTCCAGCGTTGTTATTATCTAGGGCTTTTACTCATGGCGATATTGCTAATCTCAAGGTTATGGTTGGTGGGTTGGGTGCACTTGGCGGTTTAGTTGTTAAAGTATTGGTTGTTATCGAGCGGTTGATGGCTTTTCTTAAGCTGTAGTTTAAGCATCGGCAGTTGAGGTTATTTTTTGTTAATTGATGAAGCGCCTGAAGTGTTAATTATGCCAAGAGTTGGTTCGCCGAAGTAATCAAGTGACGATGCGCCGCTTGCTTGAACATCCAATCGCCCATCTATCTTAATAGTTGCGTGGCTTCCCCCGCTCAAGTCAATATTTCCATTTGTAACTTGAAAGTTGGCGAGATCTAAGTTGCTTCCTCCAGATACTGCAGCTGTGAGGTTGCTTCCTGCTCCAATGCCTGTAAGATGTGAGAGTCCGGACAATTCAAAGTCTACATCTCCGACCATTAAATTTTTTAGTTCTAAGAAGCTAGTTCCCGACACATGAGCTGTGAATGAGTCCGAAGTGTTAAAACCATCCACTGTACCATGGCTTGCGCCAGATATGTCTATCCTGTCTAAGTTAGGCATCATTATATCTGCTTTCGCATCAAAGGTTCCGAAAAATATGCCAGGATTAACCAAAATTTTTAAGGTTTCCCCCTCTTGCGTAACTTGGATTCTATCATAAATGTTCTCTCCCGCCGATATCTTTACGCTATAGGTGTCTGACTGGGTTATGGTGACTTGGAAAGCTGATCCAGCTTCAACAGCTGAAAAACCGCTAAACTCCAACGTCTCTGTTTTTAGGTTGCCAGGCGAGACATAAAGAAAAACAAAAACCGCTCCAATTGCGATGACAACGATACCCACAACCAGTAAAACAATAGCAAGTGCACTTAAGGCTTTTTTACTCTTAAAAATAATCATAAAAATTCATATCCTTTCCTAAAATGAAAACGGAGATTTGATATATATAATGGTTTTTTCTGGCTTTCTTCTCTACTGGATTTTTTAGCTTTGCTATGTCAAAATGTAAATCGCTTGCTGATAGAATCAGGTTAGTGAAAACTTTTTTCTTGGGTGTTAGGTATCAGCTTAACGAAAAGAAGGGTTGGTATGGCCTACATCACTTTTTGTAGTACTTTCAAACCTTATCTTGGCAAAATGCACCTTAAAGTGTCATTTAGGTTGAATTTATTTTTGAATATATCTGGTCACATGGCTTTTCTATAATTTAGAACAATGTGTTTAGAGTGGTATTGGAGAGTTTTTCTGTAGGACCGCTCTTGTATATGAAAATATGTTTATAGTCTGTATTATACATAAGTTTAGAGGCGGTTTTTGTTTTGCTTAAACCCATTGACATCGTCCGTTGTTTTCATAATGCGTTTAGACGAGACGTTTCTGAAATTGATGCCACAGTGCTAGAAATAGCGCGTTCTGGTGGCGATTTAGAAGCAATTTTCAACAGATTAAGTATTTTAGGGGAAGTCTTGGATTATCATGCTAGAGGCGAGGAGGTAGCTGTTTTTCCAGCTATCGACAAACTCGCGCCTATGGTTGCTCAAGCATATCTGATTGATCATCGTGAACTTGACCTAATGGTTAACGGGTTAGAGTCAATCCGTAAGTCACCTGATCTTTTGACAACCGCAAGAGCAACTGCTGTCTTGCGATCCCATTTAAGAATTCATTTAGATAAAGAGGATGTACATCTTTATCCAATTTTGAGACAAAGAACTAAAGATGAAGACCAAATTTCTATTGCTCAAGTGATGTCAAGCAAGATTCCTCCAGACCGATTTCCTACTCTTTCTCACTGGTTGTTTCCACTGCTAGATCTTAATGATCAAGCAATTGT
This sequence comes from uncultured archaeon, assembly GCA_963810275.1. Lineage (GTDB taxonomy): Archaea > Thermoproteota > Bathyarchaeia > Bathyarchaeales > Bathycorpusculaceae > Bathycorpusculum. The sequence goes on along the minus strand of CAWENF010000003.1, from coordinate 29,330 downwards.
GACAAAAGTGTGGATGTCGGTGATGCCTTCTCCAGTTTTTGCTAAAGCAAAAGAGCTAATTAAACGAAATGTTGCCGGTAACTGGGAAAAAATCTGTAAACAAATCCCGGAATTGGAGTTAAATTAATTCTGAAAAATTTTTGCAATAAAGCCCAATGCTTTTTGACTATATAATTGAGTTTCTTTTATTTGTAAGCTGATAGTTTCTTAGGATTAATAGAGATTTCCTAAGCTTTAGCTGCAAAGCAAGCTTTCCTAAGCTCTTTCGTTAACTCTCATGTTATATTATGAGACGATACCACTGTTTTTAATGCTGTGTTGTGGCTGCTTTTTGTAGTCTATATTTAATTGAGAATAGAAAAATAAAAAGAAGAAAAGTTGGGGGTTTGCTTACTTGCTCAACCTTCGTCTTATAGGTGCACGTATTACTGGATTTTTTAGTATCGGCGCTGGTTTCAACGTTGAGATGACGACACCTGATGCTTTAGCGCTTGGATTACCTAATAGTTGCAAGTGGTCACGATCATGCAGCATCAAACCAGCAGCAGATGCATCCACAGCTGCTAGTTCATTGTATTTTTCAGTATACCTTTGTATGGCTAAATCATAGGCTTGCTGGTAGGTTTTGCCTTCCAAAAGTGCATAGTTTGCAGCGTTTGCTGCTTCCGTGAATTTGTCTAGATACCAAAGGTGCACCCAGTGGAGTTCATCATAACCCAAATATGCTTTGGTGTCAACTGAACTGATGGCTAAAGGGCCCAGTCCACTTGCGCTCTCACATGATACTGTGCTTACTGCTCTTTTTGATAGCAAATCGACGTTGCTTGAGCTGATTGCAGGTGTTATTGAGTTGTTGTTTTGTCCATATAATGTGTATGAACTTCCATGGTCGTAGTGAACTATGAAGTCAGGTTTTATACTGTTGATTTTCTGTTCTACATTGGTGGGGTTTGCATCGTTTGCTGCAAGGTCTGTTACTGTCCAGCCTTCAGCTACCGCTTTGGTTTTTACCTGTTCTGCTGCGTTGTAGGAGAACATAGCTGTATAGTTGTCTCCCGGTACGTTGGGTCGGATGATTAATAGTTTTTTTGAGGTTTTAAAACGCCACTTGCTTAGAAGGTTATTATAAGATAGACTTTCTATGATTTTTTTGGTTTCTAATGTGGCAATCATTGTTCTTTTGCCCCCTTGGTTAATTCAAGTCGAGATTTTGCCAGTATTTTTGAGAATTCTTGGCCGTATTCTGTATCTTTTTCTACTTCTTTTTCGATCTCTTCAGGAGTGAATGTTTTGGTACCTACTACTATGGCTGGTTTGTTTTGTTTTTCTTTGGGGATTTTGTTTTTCCATTCTTTGATGTCGTTGAGTACGAGTTGTTTTGTTATTTGTTTCTCTTCTTTTCTTTGTTCGTCATAATTTTTTTCGTTCACTAAAAAGCCTCTTATTCGTATACGAATACTTCATATATAACAGTACCCGTCAATATGAAATTTCAGAAAACAAGTTAACAATTGCAGATCAGAATCGGTTGACCAGTTGTTTATAGCTGGTTATCTGTTATATTTCCCTTATTTAAATAAAGGAATTTCCAGATATTTAATTGGAGAATGGTTGGTTGATCGATCAATGCTGATAGCTATTTGATTAAAAATCAACCTTTTCCTATTGGGCTTGAGTTGCTTTCTAAGCTAAATACGCTGTCGTTAGTATTCAATGGAGGAAGGGTTTTTGATTAGAATGGAGAGGGAGCTAGTTGAGGCTTATGCGAAAGCGAAGAGTTATGCTGGGTTTCGATTTTAGAGGTATTGTTGGATCCAAATGATATTTCTCTCAGCTTCATCGTTTGTGTACACGTTTTCTTGCAAAAAAGGTTTGAGCTTGTATAGTTGCAAAAAGAATTTGGGTTTGAATTCTGTAGTTGTTGCAACCGCGTGCCATTTTCAGTTGCAACAACAATTGCAACAACAACTTCTACTGCACCGGTTTCACCTGCTGCTTAACGTTCGTTGGCTTTACCCTGATGAGTGCGTTATGGGTCAATGCTGAAATTTATGTGTCAATCTGAAAAAAGGTATTTACTGGATTTTGTATAAAACATCTATTGGTAATTTGAGTTTCCGTATTTGTCGTCAAGTCATACATGTATATGTCCCAGAGTCCGTTGCGATTGTCCTGCCACACCACCGCAAAATGGTCAACTTGCTTTCAGAAATCTGCATAATGGTTTCAGCTTTTACAATGTTGTTTTCTAAACCCGCAAACAAGAAAAAAGTAATCATGATAAAAATAGCTACACCAAACATTTTGCCTATCAAGCTAAGTCTCCTTTTCCACAAACACCGCCAACCAAGGTCCCGCTGCAATTTATGGTGATATTGTATTGTGGCAGGATTGGTGCAATACCTGGTGGCCTAGCATTTATTTAGAAACCTACCCTGGCATGTCTATCTATATGTATAACTTAGCAACGCATACGGAGGAGCGTCTGCCGCTTCCTAAACAGGCTTGCTTTAGCCCCTCAATTAGCGGTGACCTAGTAGTCTATGTAGGAGAAAATTACTCAGCAGATTCATACACTGGTATACACTTTATCAACTCATACGTTTCTGCTTATAATCTGGCTACCGGAGGAACATTTGATGTGGTTGCAGCTCCAAAGGAAGCAGTTCCCCTTTCCAATCAACAGCGACCGGTCAGTTTTACTGCTATTGACGGATCAATGTTGGCTTGGGCGGGATATGTAGATAGCTATCGTGTTACACAAAAAGATTTGGCAAATAATGTTATTTGGGGCAAAGCAGGGTTTTAGGCGGTTTAGCAAACCCAGATGTCAGTGGTAACTACATTGCTTATCAATGCTTGGGCAGTGACTGGGACGTGTACTCGCATGATATAACCCACAAATGTTGATTAGGCAGTGACTTCTAGTGGGGGCATCAGATTAATCCTGCCTTAAGCATTGGCGATGTTAACCGAGTAGTCTGCATGGATTATCGCAGTGGCAACTGGGACATATATCTGGATGCTTCTTGGTATTCGGTTATGGTGCTGACACACCTGATCCTCCGATTACCCCAAGTAAAGCCATAGGCGAATTACAGGACATAAAGAAATGGATTTCAGAAATCTTCACGAAAGATTTTGCTGGTGTTAATACTAAGGTTCAGGAATCTCGGAAGAATGTTTTACTAAAGGAGTTAGATTCAGTGATTGTAGATATTGAATCTGCATCACTTGCTCAGAACATGAAACTTCGCAGTAAATACCTTCAGAGTGCAATAGATCAATTAAATGACATGATTCCCAAATTAGATGGTTGGCCGCTAAGACGTTTAGCGGACGTTGCTGGTTCCGGCTTTACCCTGACTGGATAACAACTGCAAGTTACTATGACCAGGGGATAGAGCTCGTCCGGGATGATTTGCAAACCCTACTTAATGGGGTAATCTAAGCGGCAAACTTCACTTTTCCTTACTTTTTCTAAGAGATAAAATCGTATCAGATTGCTTGGAAAACAAAGCCTACTTTTTTTTGTTTTGAAAACTGTAACTTGACTTAGAAGATATTTTTAAAACGGGTAGTATCTATTGGGTAACAAGGAACCAAGGGGTAAAAAGAATGTCGGAATCAGGTATAAACTTGAAAATTGACGGATCTCACTTTACTATTACAGTTTATGAGGATTTTCTTCAGATTGATTTGAAAGGAACTTTAAAAAACGAAATAGAAGAAGGCCTTGAAAACAAACCTATCTTAAAAGAAACCTTGGGCAAAATACTTGGTATATTTGTTCCGCTGCATGTACAAATGGCAGACATCAAATCCGTATACATGACTGAAGATGAAAAACCGACTGTGGATATAGACCTTCATAATCATCGAGACATCTTTCTTCCTTTTGAGAGCCGTGATGACGCTGAGAAGCTTGTCGAGAAAATTAAGCAAATGATTTTATTAGCTAAAGAACGAGAACACGCAAAAATTGTGCTGAATAATGTTCGCAAGAGAGCTCAAAGAAAAAAGTATCGCAAACGTCCACGCTCTGAACGCAGAGTCTAAACGAACAACGTTCATTATTTTGGTTTTTGGAAGAATAGGTAATTTATAAGTGTATTAATGCAACCATAGGTGGAAGTTACTATGATTAACTAGTAGTTTATCGGTTTAATATGTTTATTTGCTATATTTTTTAGCTGCAAAAAAATGAGGGGTGAAAATTATTAATATTTTACTCTATTATGCGGGAAAAAGTGTCATTGGTTTTCCGCAACATACAAGTGTTCCTCCTCCTGCTTCGATAACTTTCACTTTGTTTCCAGAGGTTGGGCAGAAATATACTTGATCTACTTCAGTTAAACTGCTCACCTCCAATCTATCTAATAGGCTGAGCCTAAAAAGGGTATAATAGCTTTTTCAGACTTTTGTAACAGAAGGCTGGTGTCGTAAATCTCTTTATTCATTATCTACAAGGAGGCAAGAACTTTCTAAGCGATTGTAAATGAACCTTCCTATAACTTGATTCTTAGAACTTTCAAAATGAAGATTTGTTCTACTCGGGGTAAAACTCTTTTTTACTTACTTTATTTGTTTGGCTCGCACTAACTTTTTAATATCGAATTGACGTAAGGTTGTTTGGCTGTGGCAGATTTGCTCTTTAAAGATAAAACAACAAAATTACATGTCGATATGGGCGACTTGGAAAACGAAAAAGAAAATCTGGCAAATTTTCTGATGGCACACCTTAAGGTTTCAGTTTCCCATGGAACAGGTAAATTAACAGTGGAATCCGAACGCTTGACGTTGGAGGAACTTGAGCATGTTGTGAACAAATTTGTCTATCATCGAGATTTGAATGGCTCTCATTGGGTTTCAGCTGAAAAATCAACGGTTAAGATTAATAGATTTGAAGAAAGGAAGAAAAAACAGCACGTGGAAAAAGAGGCTCCACATGAGACTGCTATCCAAAGCTGGGGGCTTTAGTAGATTAAGATTTTAGCAGTGTTATTGGTTACCTGGTAATTATCAAGTTCGATACTTAATCGTTAAGAGGTTTATATGACGTTATTAGTCAACGTTTGACTTAAGAATGGATGGCAGCTGCAAATTAACTTTGACCAAGGATTAGAGTTGGCTCGAAACTATTTGGAGACGCTGCTCAACGATGAAACTTGAGTTTTTTTATGAGCGAGATTGGGATTTTTAAAAAGTAGATTAATTGTTGGTATTACTAGGCAAAGGACATCTGTGATTGGCATCCTTCAACGGTAACGTTTCTTGCGTTGTATATACAGTGGTCGCCCATGTGTTTGCGTGTAGTGTGGGTTGTGTGTTTGTTAAACGCGTTTTTGTTATTCTGTTTAAGAGTCTTTGTTACAGGCTAGTGTAGCCAACATTTGTTTTTATTAAAGAAAGCCCTAACTTGTAATCAAGGGATAGCCAACAGTTGAGCGGGTTTGGCTGTTAACAACCAATAAGGCGGTATACCCCCATTGCTTTTGCCTTTTTGTTGTTAACGCAAGGTCAAGTCCGCTGAACAATATTTTTTATTATAAGAGACTTGGTTGAAGTTTTAGTTGTGCAAATAAGTATGCACTTACTTTATGATCTAAAAATTTAGAATCTGTTTCTTTGTAGCTATTCGTATCTGTTGTTTTAGGTAAAAATGGATGGTTTGATTTATTGGCTGATTGCTAACAGCACTTCTCTGGTTAAGTGCTCTTCAACGCCTTTATGCTTTGTTGCATGACTTTCAATAGCTTTAACCATTGCATCGACATCAGGTACAACTAGAATCCTTTTGCCGCATGTACAAATAATAATCTTCAATGTGGATAAGCAGTCCTTTTCTTAGTGAAACTCTTTGTGTTGATGTTCATTTTTGATTTTGAAAATAGTTTATGAAGCATTCTCCTTTCCCTTTCTACCGCTAATCTATATGTAGTAAAAAGTAATAACCAATTGTTGCTGCGCGGATGTAACAACGAAAAGATATAAGTAACCAACGAGAGGTGGCGCGCCTTTTTTTGGGGTTCGCTTGGGTTTTAGAGGTCTCCGATGTCTTCGTTCCACAACTCGGGGTTAGCTTGGATAAACCGCGCCATCAAATCCTTGCACTCTTTGAGTTCTAGGTCAGACAACTTTTACGCCGTTTGATTTCAAAAACTGCTGTGCCCCGGCGAAGGTTTCTGCTTCTCCAGCAACGACTTTTTTAATGCCAAACTGCACTACAGCGCCGGCGCAGAGATAGCATGGCATCAGCGTTGAGTATAATGTGGTGTTGGTGTATTTGCCTATTCTTCCGGCGTTTTGCAGACAGTCTATTTCGGCATGCATGATGGGGTTGTTTTGTTGAACCCTGCGGTTGTGTCCCCGCCCAATTATCTGGCCTTCTCGTACGAGCACTGCGCCTATGGGGATTCCGCCTTCTTGTAAGCCTTTTTTTGCTTCCTTTATCGCCGCTTGCATAAATATGTCCATGACTTTAAAAGGGCTGTTTTGTGTTAATTATTCATTGCTATCTGTCTGGGCAAGCCTTAGCTAATCATGAACGATGTCCCAGGATTTCTGAAACTGTAATTCATCGTTGTTATACTTAAACATCATATGCTCTATTGCTAAGACGTCTACGGTGATGGTTTGGCCAGTATCTAGATCTAATGCGCTCGCTTTCATTTTGTTTGCAAGTATGCCTACTTGTTGGCTGGTTTGGGTGTTGGAGTCAAAGCTTAATTCGTTTAATGAAGAAAACATTTTTGAGGATTGTATTTGATTTTGGCCTAAAATCCAGACTTGGCGTATATCGTCAAATAACCACGCTTCACTTTGCATCGAGCCTCTAATTGATGCTTTACCGTTGAGGTGTAATTGTCCTTTTGCGTCAGTGACTTGGTTGAACATATAGTTGAATTCTGCCATTCTTGTGTAATCGTCAACTTTTATTTGAGTATAGGGATAGTAACTTGGTTCTAGATCTTCTATGAATGTGTAGTTGTCTTCGAAACTTTCGAGTTTGGCTAATGCGATTTATTTGTGCATTTGCAGATACAGTTGGCGTAATCAAACAAGCCACAACCAAAAGTAGTGCAAGCGATAGTAGTTTTCTTTTCAATCCCAATTCTCCTTTCATTGCAATATTTTTCATTTATCCTACTAATGTTATAAAAAGCGATTGTGACTTTTATGCATTTAAAAAAAGATAGGGGAGAAATTTTTAGACCTGATTTTAGGCTGCGTCGTTTTATTGCGAGTAGCAGAACTGCTCCAACCACTGCGATGGCAATCACTATGGCTACTCCGACTGCGATTATGAGCATTGTGTTATCTGCTGCTTGTTGGATTGTTTGGGAAGGTGCTGGTGTTTGGTGGTCACCTGCGTAGAATGATGTAGTTGCAGTTGTTGGCCAGTACGAGTTAGAACCTTCGAAGCCAGCGTAGAGCGTGTATTCGCCTGGTATGTCTGGTGTCCATGTGAAGCCAAACGTGCCTCCTGGAGTGCTTGTTGTTGTGCCGATGGCGCGGTAGTTTCCGTTTTGGTCAAGTACACTTATTGTGATTGGCACGCCGGTCATGTTTGTTGGCATTGGCTGGTCTTGGTATACGTGTTCCATCCATCTGCTTTGGCTTTCGTCAGAGATGCATGGTACTCCGTTGGGGTAGTTCTTTGCGACTTCGGATTGTTCGATGCCTGCTGAGACGTCTGTGATGGTTCCGGTGATGTGTATGGGCGTTGCGGTGTTTACTCCGATGCTTGGGGCTTCAACTGTCATTTTAGTTGGTCCTTTTCCGAAGGCGTAGATTTGGTTGTCGTATGCGTTTAAGGATAGTAGAACTCCGTTTGCGATTGCCACTGATCTGATGTAGGCGCCTAGTTCACTCCAAACAAGTGTGCCGTCGGTCATGTTGATGGCTAGTAGTTGTCCTCCGTGGAATAGTGGTGGGTTGTATTCGTGGCCGATTGCTAGGTATGCGATTTCTGGTGTGTAGGCTTGTGAGCTAAAGACCCAAAGCGGCCAGGTTCCGTAGGGTGTTTCTATGCCTGAGTCGCCGATTAGGCTGGTGGTGTTGGTGTACCACATTTCTGAGCCGGTTTTTCCGTTGTATGCCCAGATGTCTCCACCTAGTCCGAAGAGTACTAGTGTTCCGTTTACTGGTGCTGCTTTGAAGCCGAATGTGTCGTAGGTGTTTGTGGTGCCTGAAGGCGTTTGTAGGGTTGATGACCATGCTTTTTGGCCTGTTCGGATGTTGATGGCGTCGATTTCGTTGTTTACTACGTTAGCTATTGCTCTGTAGCCGTCTATGTTGCAGCTGGTTGTTCTGGTGTAGGGCAGTAGGGATTTGAAGCCGTCTGCGTATGTGAAGTTTTTGCACATTAAGATGTCGCCTGTTGTGTCGTCCATGCTAGCTATGACTAGCCAGCCGGATGTTTCGTCTCCTCCGCCTTGCATGATTGTGTATCCGCCTGTTAGTACTACTGCGTCGCCGCCGAGTGGGTTGATTGCGTCCATGGCGAGTGGTGGGGTGATTGGGGCTCCGTTGATTTCAGTGGGTACTGGTTTGGCCCACATGACGCCTAGTCCGAAGTCAATTGCGGTGTTCTGTGATGGACTCCATCCAAAGACGTTGCCGAGTGCCTGTGAGAAGTTAAAGCAGCATAGGACTGGGTGGCCTGCAGTGATGTTCACTAAACCTGTAACTGGTTGGCCACCGAATGATCCGGCAGGGCCGTAGGTTCTCATGGTGCCTACGGTGCTATTTAGGTAGTAGCCGATCAAGTCTCCCTGAGAGTCTTCTTTGATCGTTAATGAGGAACCGTTAACGATGCTTAGTACGTATTGGCCAGTCTCGGCGGAGTATAGGTTGTATGCTGGTTTTTGTTGTGGACCAAACATGCCCATTTCCATGCCTGTGCTTTGGATTAGTTTTCCGCCTGTTTCTGATGCTGGCAGGTTGCCTGAGGTCCAAATGTAGGGGCCTATTACGCCGTACATATTTGGTGTTTTCCATTGTGTTGTCATTCCACATCTGAGAACTGAGGTTGTGTTTAGTTTCCATAAAGTTTCGCCTGTATAGAGGTCTGTGCATAGTATGCCGTTTGAGTAGCCTGTGGTTTCTGGGTAGTATGTTGAGTACATTTTGCCGTTCATGATTACTGGTGCGTACTGTGGCCAGTATTGTCTTGTTGACCAGTAGCTGCCTGAGTCTTCGGTTCCACCTGCGCTTCCGCCTACGACGCCGCCTGCGCCCCAAGTTTTAGTCCAGAGTATGTGTCCGGATGTTACTGATGGAGTCCAAGGGTTGCATAGGCTGCTGACGTTGTATGCGCCTGTTTGGGCAAAGGTTATGGTGCCAAGTCCTAGCCAGGGACCCATTAGGCTGTACCAGGTTTGGACGTTTTGAGCGGAGACTGGTGTTTCCCAGTAGTTTGTTGGTAGTGGGGTTAGGGGGTATGCGGTTTGTGTTATGGGTTCTTCTTGGACGGTTAGGGTGACGATTGGGCTTTCGCTTGGGTCTTCGATGAGTCCCGCGTTTGTTGGTGGTCCTCCTCCGAAGCCTGAGCTGCCTGCGGTTACTTGTCCGCCGTAGAACATTTGGAATTTCCATTCGCCGACTTGGTCTGGGACGAAGTTGAAGTATGTTCCTCCGGTTGTGTCGCCTGTGTATGGACCCATAACTTCAAGGTTGCCGTCTGGATCGGTAACGTGGACTGTCATGTTTTCTGGGGGGCTGCTATCTATGAGTGGTGTGGCTAGGTAGAAGTTTACTGCGACTTGTTGTCCGACGCCGATTGGGTTTGGGGCTACGTTGATTCTTGCATAAGTTGCGATATGTGTACCAGATGGAATGTTTTGCTGGGCGCTTGCCAATGGAGCTGCAAATGATGATGCGAATATACTGAGTATAAAAATCATTGAAAGTGCTATTGCGGTTTGCTTAGAAAAGTTCAAAATTTTTTATTCTCCTTTTTTGGGTGATTCCCTGTTTGTTTTGTAGATGTATTTATAATTTGCTAGTTGTCGTGTAACTTCAGTCTTTTTTGGATGGAAAATTTTGCTTTTTATTTCCTAATGGATGGATTGTTGCGACATATTTTTAATTATTGAGGATATTAAATATCAATTGATAGGGATTGATCATGGTGTAAAAAGACATTTTTTTAAGTAATCATTAACTTTTTATCTTAATTTTATCAGATTTCATCAATGTTTAAGCGATTTGATTTATGAATTTAGTTAGGTCTTTGTTTTGATGTTTAGCGACATTGACAGGTCTTTTTGTGCCAAGAAACCATTCTTTTTTGTAATGTTTATCTGCTCAACTCGATACTTAATCAGTAAAGGAAAAATAGCATATGAGTTCCCCACAAACTGAAGAGCAGGCAAAACTTCAAGCCCTCCTAAACCTCTTAAGTGAGCTGCAATCAAAAGGCAAAATCACAGGAGCACAATTTCGAGAGTACCGAGACTTGTGGATAAAGCAGCAGCCTAATGATCGAGACTTAACTGTTTGGCAGCTAAAGCAGCTAAACGAAAAAGTGACAGGAAATCCCCCAACGGCAACTGAACCTACCAAAAAATGGAGACGCCAAAAACTCTAAACTCCCCTTTTCTACTGAGTCGTTGTCTTTTTTTTAGTTTTTTTTGGTTTGAAGGTTTGCCTGAATTTCTCGTCTAGCGATTCGGGCTCGATTAGTTGGGCGTAGGGATTGATTATGTTGTTTTCTTTGGGGAATTGTATGGTGCATGGAAGTTGACGTTTTTGGGCTTCTTTTTCTTCCTTACTCATTTTTATGCCGAATTTATGTACTTCGTCATGGCACGGCTGCCTGCAGAGCCATATAAAAGGCGGCTTATGTTCTCCTGTCAGCGAATGTCTAGTCATCTCATCGCTTACTCTGCCGCATTTGGCGCATTGATGTAGTTCTTTGGCGGGTCTTGGGGTCTTCTTTTTTGTTTTTGGTTTCGGGCTGAATGCGCCGTAGTCTTTGTAGATGTCTTCTTTGGTTATTTTTTTGTAGTCCACTTTTTGTCGTCTATCTCTTTGGTTTTAGTAGAGTTTCGGGTTGAAAAGAGTTGGGTTTGCTGAGGCTTCTGTTTAAGGAGATTTAAGGAGAAAAAGGAAAATCAGAGCAATACTTGCAAACATACAATTTTACAGAAGCCCTCTCAGCCCCTAGTTTTCTCTTGACCCAATTAAAAAAAGAGGAGAAGAGTTGGTTTTTCATTGTTTTCACCGACGCTTATTCACCATAAATATGGTCAAAAGGCCAATCACAATGATAGCAACAAAAAGACCTACGATCGCCGGAATAAAGTATAGATCTGAAGCTGACTGTTCCTGTGCCGGTGGCTGTGTAGGTGTTGCATGTGGGGCATCGACGTTGAATGCGGTGACTGCGTGTGATGGCCAGTATGATTCGCTGCCTTCAAATGATGCGTAGACTGTGTATTTACCTTCGATATCTGGCATCCAGTTGAAGCTGAAGAATCCGTCTGCGTCTGCGGTTGTAGTTCCTATGTCTCGGTAGTTACCGTTTGCATCGACCACACTTAGTGTAACGTCAACGCCTGTGGCGTTTGTTGGGCGTGGTTTTTGCATGTAGACGTATTCCATCCATGCGCTTTGGCTCTCATCTGAGACTGCTGGGACTCCGTTTGGGAATCTTGCTGCTTGCTCGTTTTGTTGTGTGCCTGCTGAAACGTCTATAACATTTCCCTTTATGATGACGCTGCTACCTGAAGGCACAACATCGTTTGATATGGACACGCTGGTGCTTGTTGGGCCCTTTCCGATGCAGTAAACTTGGCCGTCGTATGCGTTGAAGTATGTTAGGTATCCATCTGCTATTGCGCCTAATCTGCTGTAGAAGCTTGTTGATTCTGCAAAGCCTGGAAGTTGCCACATTTCTTGGCCTGTTGTTGCGTTTAGGCATCGTATTGTTGCGCCTTTGTATATGGGCATGTTGACTGAGTGTTCTTCAGTGAAGGTGTAGAGTTTTCCGTCTGCAAATGCTCCGAGGAATGTTGGGTAGTATCCCCAGACGTTTTCAAGACCGCTGTTGGTGCTGTTGCCTTCTCCGCCGTTTCCGTATGTCCATAGTAGTTGACCAGATTGGGTGTCGTAGCATTTTACTAGTCCTTGGAAGCCGCCTGTGTAGAGTCTGCCATCGTAGATGGAGTTCATTGATCCTGCTGCGCCTGATCTGCTGCTGTAGTATGTGTAGCCGCGTAGGTCTTCTCCTACTGGTCCCCAGATTTTGTTTCCGTTTTCTATGCTGTAGCCTGACCATTGCATTGTTTCTTTGTCTAGTGTTGTGAAGACTCGGTTTTTAGAATCGACCGGTCCCAGAAATCGGGTAATCATGCCGTCTGGCGCTGTGTATTCTTTGCTCCATAGGAGTTGTCCTCTTGAGTTGGGGTTTAGGCTTATGGCTGAAACTGTGTAGGGGATGGTTCCGTATGATGCAAAGGGTCCCCCGCTTGAATCTTGGGTTGCAGTTGCAACAAGTAATACGTCCTCTGGGATAGCATAGTAGTAGTTTGATCTTGAGGGTACTTTGTCGGATATGGTTACGTTCCATGTATATGCTTCGGACATGTCCACTGTTTTTCCGTTGGGTCTCCACTCAAATGCGTTTGCTCCGTTTCCTATTTCTAATTCTAGACCTACGTTGTGCTGTGAGTTGTTCCATAATGCAACCCACTTGTGAGTACTGTCTACCACGTAGCGTGTTATTTCCCCAGTTTGTCCATAGATGTTTGTTCCGCTAGGTACATTTGTTAGGGTATAGAGCCAGCTTCCTGTCAACGAATCGTACGCATCCCATGTTGAGCCATGTGTTCGCCAAAGAATGCCTGTTGGGATAACTCCGTGTTGGTTGAATGTTTCGTAATCGTAGATTTGCCCAAATCCAGGTAGGCTGCTGGTCCAGTTTTCCCACCACAGCTCTTCGCCTGTAGTTAAGTCTACGCTGATGTATCCGCCGCCGGTTTTTGCGTGCCCTAAGGGTAAGTCGTAGTATAGTCTGCCGTCGATTACCATTGGATTGTTAAAACGCATTTCGTAGGAGTCACCTTGGTAGTAGGCTAATCCTGGCAATGTTCCTCCGACAATACCGCCGTCTTGCAGTGGTTTGGTCCACATTACGTGTGCGCTATTTGGTGCGATGCCGTCTGGTTGAACGTTGTAGGTTGATGTTGGTTCGTTACCAAGCCAGTTTGAGCCAATGGTAGTCCACATTGTATTTTGACCTTCAATTGGTCGTGTCCAGTATTCGGTTGGGAGTGGGTTTTCAGGAAGTAAAGTCACTGCTTCTTCTTGAACAGTTAAGGTAGCTGTAGTGTTGCATGGTAGGAAATAGTCGCCTATCCAAATGCTTGGGGCACCTTCTAAGCCGTTGTCTGGGTTGTATAGAGATGCTGTTTGTCCTGGGAAGTTGAAGTCGAATGTGTATGTGCCGAGTTGGTCTGGTGTGTATACTATGTATGCTGATGAGGTTGGGTCTGATGTGAGGGGTCCTATTTCTTCTGTATGGCCGTCTGGTTGGGTTACTTTTATGGTGTAGCCGGTCCATCGGTCGCCGGATATGCCTGTTGCAGATGGAGGCGCCTTGTCAATCCACATTACAACTGTTGCTGATTGACCAACACCTACTGGGTCAGGTGAAATAGCTAAGTATGCATAAGTTGGAACATCAACGGGTGGGTCGTGAGCATCAGATGATGGCAATAATGCAGCTGATGATATAACTGACAAAATTAGAATTGTTGCGATAGCGATTGATTTGACTTCTAAATGTTTTTTCAAACTTTTTCACTAAGTACAGGCGTAAAGACACTTTTTGTATATAAAAGGGATGCACAACACGTGCATTAATTATATATATTCAGATTTGTTGACTTGCAAAGGATAACTAACAAGTATTGTCTCAATATTTTTTCGAGAACTTTCAATTTCTTTGGAAGAAAGAAAATTATCAATTAAGGTCGTTTTTTGGGGTTTGCTGAGGCTTCTGTTTAAGGAGATTTAAGGAGAAAAAGAAATGCATGAAAACAACAAATAGCAAAATATCAGAAGCCTTCTCAGCCCCCGTTTCTGAATTCGTTAAACTAAAAAAGGGAGGGAGTGTTTTTCCCATGGTTTTTCGCCTTTATGGTCGTTTCTTTAAGAGTAGCAATCCGACAACTGCGATGGCGACGATGATTGCCACTGTGGCCCCCACAATGAACATCATCAAATCGTTAAAGGTTGCCAGTGTTGCTGTTTGTGTTTGGGTTGGCTCTGGGGTTGCTGGGGAGTCTGATGCGAATATGTGGGTGGCTGCGTTTGATGGCCAGTATGATTCGCTGCCCTCAAAGCTCGCGTAGACTGTGAATTCGCCGGTGATGTCAGGTGTCCATTGCATGGCGAAGGTGCCGCTTGTGTCGCTTGTAGTGGTGCCTATGGTTCGGTAGTTGCCGTTAGAGTCGAGCACGCTTATGGTGATTGGTACACCCACTGTGTTGGTTGGGATTGGTTGTTGCATGTAGACGTATTCCATCCAGCGGTTCATGCTTGTGTCTGAGACGCATGGTACGCCGTTGGGGAAGTTTGCTGCTTGTGCGTCTTGTGCTGTTCCGGCTGCGATGTCGGTGATGGTTCCTTGTATGGTTATTGGGGTGGCTGTTGTTACGCCGATGTTTGGTGCTGTTACGGTGATTTTGCTTGGGCCTTTGCCGTAGGTGTAGATTTGGTTGTCGTAGGCGTTAAGGACGCTTACGTAGCCGTCGACTATGGTGGCTGCGTTTGTGACGTCAAAGCCGGTGATTTCCCAGACTAGTGAGCCGTCGGTGATGTTTATGGCGAGTTGTTTTGCGCCTCTGAATAGTGGTGGGCTGTATTCGTGGCCGATGTTTAGGAAGTATACGCCGCCTGCGATGGAGCCGCCGCTAAAGACCCATAGTGGCCATACGCCGTAGGGTGTGTCTGAGCCTGATGGTCCGATGAGTTTGTTGGTGCTTGTGTACCATAGTTCGTTTCCTGTTTTACTGTCAACTGCCCAGATGTCTCCTCCAAAGCCCATGATGTATAGTGTGCCGTTGGCGATTTCTGTTTGGTATCCGCCGATGCTGTTGTATGCGTTTGGTACGGGTACGTTTCCGTTGTGGCCTGTGAGTTGGTTGGGGCCCCATGCTAGTTTGCCTGTGTTGATGTCGTAGGCTCTGATTTTGCCTGTGGCTGCTTCGATGTAGTAGTACATGCCGTAGCCGGATTTTGTAATGGAGTCTCTTGTGAATGGTGTGAGGGTTCGGTTGGTGATCCATAGTTGGCGTCCGTCTTCTGCGCTGTAGCCTGCGTCGACTTGCCAGCCTATGTTGTAGTAGCTTGCGCCCACTGCGGTCATGAGTACGACGTTGCAGTCGACTCTGTTGATGGATAGGCGTCCGCCTTCTGGGAAGTCGCCTGTTGTTAGGTTGGTGGCTATGGGTTTGGTCCACATGATGCCGCGGCCGAATTCTATTTCTCCGTCTTGTCTTGGTCTCCAGCTCCAGCTGTCTGAGGTTTCGCCTTTGATGTATTGTCTGTCTGGGTAGAAGATTGCTTGGGTTGAGTTCCAGCAGTTGATTGTTGGTGTGCCCCATTCGTTGGCTCGGCTGTTGTTGACGTAGTATCCGATGAGGTTACCGCCGTCGTCGGAGACTATGTTCATGCCTGTTCCGTTGACGATGCTTAGGATGTATTGGCCGGTCATGGCGTCATACATTTTGTAGATGCTTGGTGATGCTCCGAATCCGCCCATGTTCCCGGGTACGGCCCATAGGTATGCGATGCCGCCGTATTGGTTGGGGTTTACCATGTCCAGTATCTGTCCGTATTTTAGGATGTCTGTGGTGTTGGTTGTCCAGATGGTTTTGCCGGTTCTTAGGTCTAGTGCTGTCCAGCCTACTTGGTTTGAGGAGCTGCCGGGGTAGTTGGTGTAGTACATTACGCCGTTTATGATGATGGGTGCCCATTTTGGTTCGTATTGGCTTGTTGAGTAGAAGTTGCTTGTGTCGTCTCCTCCATATTCTCCGCCCATTAAGCCGCCGAATGCGACTGGTTTTGTCCACATGATGTGTGGTGCGAGTGGGGCGTTGGAGTATGGGTTGTAGTCTCCTGTGGCGTTGTATCTGCCCGTTGCTGCGAATGAGTGGGCGCCAAGTCCTAGCCAGTTGCCGCTGATTGTGTACCAGGGGTAGTTGCCGGCTTGGATGGGGCGTGTCCAGTAGCTTGTTGGTAGAGGGTTGATTGGTAGAGTTGGTATGGGTTCTTCTTGGACGGTTAGGTAGGTTTTGTCGCTGGTGGAGGGCATGAAGTAGTCGCCTATGTAGGCGTTGTTTGGGTTGGCGTTGTTTTCGCCTGGCATGGTTTCGCCGGGGTAGTTTACGACAAAGGTGTAGTTGCCGAGTTTGTCGGGTGTGAAGCTTGTCCAGGTGCCGCCGGTTGCGTCGGAGGTGAAGGGTCCTAGTGTTGTGACTTTGCCGTCGGGGTCGGTGATGGTTACGTTAAATCCGTGCCATCTGTCTCCGTTTGTTCCTGCTGCGGTTGGTGGGGGTATCTGGACCCACATGCCGATGGTGACTGGTTGGCCTAGGCCTGCGGGGTTTGGTGCGACGCTACAGTAGGCGTATGTTGGTATGTTCCATGCGGGGTCGTGTGCTGAGGTTAGGGTGATTGCAAATGTGGATATCGTTAGTACTGCAATGATTATAATTGCAAAAGATTTGGTTTTTATATTTTGCATTTTTATTTCTCCATAGTCAGGATTTATATGATCCTGCTGTCTGATGATTTGATGTGAGTTTGATTATAAGGCTGATGTACTTGTAGTGTAATTCATTGTTTTGTTGTCTTTGCTATTGTTTTGTTTCTTAAAACGGGTTGTTATGTGAACAATTTATATTGTGTTCGGAAATTTTGTATAAATTGTGTGATTGAGGAGAAACATCTGATGTCGGTATATAACTTGCAATTTTTTTGTGTTTATAGCCCCAGCCGCTCAAGAAAGTCATTAGTCCGCCGTATCTGATACAAACAGTCCAGCCCCCTCTCGGTAATCAGCAGCCCCTCAGGGGTTTTGCGAACCATATCCGAATTTATGAAACGCTCCAGTATTTTTTGGAATCGGTCGTAAGGCAGGTTGGCTCTGCGGGCAACCCTAGTAGAGCTTGCTTTTCCCTCTACTGCTCCTTCTTCGCATAGGAGGTTTAGAACGTCAAAGTAGATGTCAACTTTGCTTCTTTTGGTAGGTATGTAGAGCGGCCTCCTTGCTTGCTGAGTAATAGATTAGGATAAAGATTACAAAGCTTGCTATTCGTGCTACTTGAGATCCGACCAGGGCGAAGGCGCCTCCTTGGGCCAAAGAGAAAATTAGAAAGACAAATTGGCTTAGCCATAGGCAAAAAAAGGCTAACATGCTGATGGCCAAAGCAGAGGTTCGGCTTTGCTTTCTTAGTAGTTTTATGTCTAGTACGATTATGATGTATGATAGTAGGGCGATGTTTGCCCATGCGAAAAATTGTATGTAGGTGTAGATTGATGATAGGCCTGTGGGGTTTAGAAAGTACAGGGTGCTAAAAGCTGTTAGCATCAGGGCGGCGGAGGCTGCTAGGATAGTTGCGTAGCTTTGTTTTGAGGTGTTTTGGTTTTTGGCTGCGAATATGTAGGATGCTGCGATTAGGGAGAAGCCGATGGTTTGGGTGATTGTTCGCAGCCACATTAGTGAGCTGGAGAGTGGGTTTATGACTGCGAAGCTCAAGTCAAGATGATGAACTAGCAGAAAAGAGTATGAGCTCATTAAGAAGAAGATGCCTATAGGAAGGCTGAGTAGGTGGAATGATCGTTTTGTTTTGTATATTTTGGAGAATAAGTAGACAAGCGTGGCGGATAGGGCGATGCATGTGATTTCTAGGATGATTATGAGTAGCCGTGTGGTGGTTATTTCCACTAATTCACCAATCCGCCTATTCTGTGGACAAATTATTTAAAACTTGGCGAATTATGGCGCTGTTGCTGGGGGATTTTCTACTTTTTATATCTAGTTTTATAAGTTGTGTTTTTTTTAGGTGCTGGATTTATGATTTATTGGCAAAAATATTCAAGTTTAAATTTTACTAAAGCATAATTATTAGGTGAGGTTTTGTAGTTAAAAATAACTGAGGATATTTATCGTCAGATTTTTGAGTTGTCAGAAGAGGGCATCTGGATTGTCCGCCCAGATGGAGCTACGCTGTTAGTGAATAGGAAAATGGCGGATATGCTTGGTTATACCCCTGACGAGTTGGTTGGAAGATTTAGCGTTGAATTTTTAGCACCCGGACAAAAAGCCATTGTCAAGCGGACAAGAAAAGAGTTAAGTGAAAACGTCAAAATCCAAAAGGAATTTCAATTTAAACGCAAAGATAAGACATTTATTTGGACTATTGTCAATGTGTCGCCGCTTTTTGATAAAGAAGGTGAGCATATTGCGAATATTTCCATACTCACTGATATCACTCAGCGCAAAAAAGCTGAAGAAGTTTGCAAGAAGCAAGCCAAACTTATAGATCTTAGCCCTGATGGCATAATTGTTAGAAAAATGGATGGAACTATTGTTTTTTGGAGTAAGGGTGCGGAGAAGATTTATGGTTGGAGTAGTGAGGAAGCCTTAGGAAAAAAGACGGATGATTTGCTTCAGACTCGATTTCCATCGTCGTTTGATGATGTTGTTTCGGAAATACGTCGTAGCAAGGCGTGGTCTGGAGAGTTAGTTCATACGACTAAGTCTGGCAAAGAAGTTGTTGTGCAAAGTCGTTGGTTGCCTGAGTCAGAGCATGGTGAGTCTATTGATGAATTGCTGGAATCTAATGTTGATATTACGGAGCGAAAGAAAGCCGAGGATGCACTAAAGCAGGTTAAAGCGCAGCTTGAAATGCATACTAAAAATCTGGAAGAAATTGTTGAAGAGCGAACTCGAGCTTTGCAGGATTCAGAGCGTTTGGCTGCGATTGGAGCTGCTGCAGGCATGGTTGGTCATGATATTCGCAATCCTCTTCAAGCTATTGTTTCTGATATGTTTCTAATCGAGGGTGAAGTGGCTCTGTTGCCTGAGAGGGAAGTTAAAAAGAGTTTGGAGGAAAGCATACGCGATGTTCAAACTAACCTGTTTTATATTGAAAAGATAGTTTCGGACCTTCAAGATTTCTCTCGGCCGTTACGACCTGTCTGTGAAGAAATCGATATCAATGATGTTATTGAAGAAGTGATGTTGCTTGTTTTTGTTCCAGAAAATCATCATGTTGTCATTGAAGTGGCTGAGGGTTTTCCTGTTTTTTACTCTGATCGTTCAATGTTGAAGCGGATATTGTTTAATTTGGTGAATAATGCTTTGCAAGCTATGCCTGAATGCGGAACTTTAACAGTGAGGGCGTACCATTGTGATGGTAGAGTGTTTTTTAGTGTAGAAGATACTGGTGTGGGTATTTCTGAAGAGATTAGGTCTAAGCTTTTTTTGCCATTGATTACGTCTAAATCTAAGGGGCAGGGTCTTGGTCTTGCTGTGGTGAAGCGTCTTGTTGGGTGTTTAAATGGTTCTGTGAGCTATCAAAGTGAGGTAGGTGTGGGGACGAAATTTATTGTTGATTTTCCTTTTCAGGGTTCCAAGGCTTAGTGGGGTAAATTGTGCTCTAAATCTATCTTTAAAAGCCTGTGTTTGCAGTTGATGTCTTTGCAGCCGTAAAGGACTAGGTTTGGGTTGTGGTAGTTGATTCTTAAAATTGTGGCGGTGGTTGCTTTGCAGTTTTTGCAGTCTGGGCTTTTGATTGTATTATTGTCGAGGGTTCCTTCTGAGAGTCTCACGACCCAGGATTTTTCGTGAAAATTGCCTAACATAGAAAATTGTTTCCTAAAATTGTTAACATTAATTGATGCGTATTGGGTTTAAAAAAGATTTGCTTGCTACATGGTGATGTACTTTTTTTTGTTACGTAAAGATCTGACTTGTGCGCATAGTAGCTCTTTTAGTTTGTATTTGTTGTTTTTAGTTTTGGTAGCTAAAATTGTGCTTAGGTTTGCGTTTGTAATTGGTGGTGTTTTGGTGTTTGGTGACTTTTTAAATAGATGAGGGGAACTTTGTTTTGTGTTAACTTTGGGTGGTTTTTGTTTGGGCTGTTGGTAGTGCGACTGTGAAGGTTGTTCCTTTATTTTCGGTGCTTTGAACGGTGATTTGGCCTTTGTTAGCTTCGACTAAACGTTTGCAGATTGCTAGGCCAAGTCCCATTCCTTGGGCTTTGGTAGTGAAAAGAGGTGTAAATATTTTGGATAAGACTTCTTCTGACATGCCGCTGCCTGTGTCTTGGAAAAGAAATTCTACGAAATCACCGGTTTTTTTGCTGGATATTTCTATTTCTCCGCCGTTTGGCATGGCTTCTATTGCGTTTTTTATTAGGTTTATGAAAACTCTTTGAACCTTTGTGACATCAACATTTACTGGGTAGTCTTGGACTTTTTCTTTTATTTTAATGTCTTGGGGGATTTGAAGAGATAGAAGTGTGTAATCAACCAGGACTTTTGATGAGTACTGCTCAATTTGCATGTGTAATTCTCGGCTGTAGTCTAGTAAATCATTAATTATGTCATCAGCGTGCTCAACTGCTTGGTCTATAGTGTCTAGCATGCTAAGGCCGAGTTCGCCTAGGTTGTTTTGTTTTTTTCTAAGTACGTATGTTGCGTTTTTTATTCCGGCGAGGGGGTTTCGTAGATCGTGGCCGACCATGCCGGCGAGTTCACCTATAGCTGCCCATCGTTCTAGTTTTAGTAGGTTTTCGTTGGCGGTTTTTAGTTCATTTGTGCATTCTTTTACGGTGTCTTCTAGTTTTTGGGCGTATTTTTTTGTTAGTTGTTCGTGTTGTTTTTTTTCTGTGATGTCTCTAATTACGCTGACTGCATGCCATTTTTCGTCTAAGTATATTGGGGATATTGATAGCTCGACGTGGCGTTTTTCTGCGTTTTTTGTGTCGAGTGTTACTTCGAAATGGTTTTTTAAGAGATTTCCTTTGCCGCTTTTTCCAAAGTAGGTGAATGCTGAGGTTATGTGTTGTTTTACATCTTTGTATGTCGAGTTTGGAATTAAGAGTTCATGTAGTAGTTTGCCTTTTGCTTCATTTGCGGAGTAGCCAAAGATGCGTTTGGCTGCTGGATTCCAGAATTTTATTTTTCCTTTATCGTCCACAAGAACAATGGCTTCTCTGACTGCGTTAGTAATTAGCCGAAATTGCTGTTCGCTGGCCTTTAGTTTCTCCTGGGTTGTTTTTTGTTCTGTGATGTCGTTATATATTGCTGCTATGTTTCCGTTTGGCAGCTTTGTAACCCAGTTTTCTCGCCAATTTCCTTTTCTGGTATCGTCTTTGTAGATGGTTATTGGGAAGTGTTCTGGGTTTCCTGTTTTGTATACGCGTTGAAAGACATCAAATAGGCCAAATTCCTTCACAGCGGGAAAAACACTGGTGACAGGTTTGCCCAAAATGGAGGCTTTGGTGGTTTTTTCGATTCTTTCGGCTGCGGGGTTAAAATCTGTAAAAATAAAATCTTTGCCGTCGTCAACCGCTTCGTAGACTGCTACTGCGCTGGGCATGGCGTAAATAAATTGGTTGGATTGGTCTGCTGCGTGTGTTTGGTCTTTTTTGGTGCGTGGTGAGGGCTGTTGTGTTGTGTTTTTTTCTTGAAGGTGGGTGCTTGATGTGGGCTTTTTTGGCGTAGTTTTTTCCTCAGTTGTTGTTGATTTAGAAAAATGGTTTTAGTTTATTAAATGGCTTATGGATTTTGGGTCATGATTTAGAGAATGTGTTTGGTTTCTGATATTTTTGTTTGGTAATCTTATATAAGTTAGAAAATTCCACTATTGTATCGCGGAAATTATCTGATTAATTTGAGAAATTTAAACGGATGGTGTTACTATTTTGGGTATTGCGGAGCAGTTTGCCAATTGATAGAGACATAGCTAAGGGCAAAAAGGATGAAGACGATTTCAGGTTGGTATCTACTGTTTATGAGTTGTCCTCTGATTCGATTGTTGTTTCTGATTTAGATGGTAATATTCTTAGATTTAATGATGCGGCTTGTAGGATGCGTGGATACAGTAGGGAGGAGATGGCAAAGCTTAATGTGAAAGACTTAAATGCGCCTGAATCAGCCGAGCTTCTTGAATCTAGATTTAGATTTTTGGTTGAGACGGGTAGTGCGTTTTGTGAAGCTTATCATTTGCGTAAGGATAAATCGTTGTTTCCTGTGGAGATTCATGCGAGTGTGATTGATTGGGGGGCTAAGAAGCTAGTTGTTGCGATACATCGAGATATAACTAGGCGCAGACAAGCTGAAGATGCTCTTAGAGAGAGTGAGAAGCTGTATCGTACGTTGTTTGATAATGGTGAAGATGGCTTTATGCTTGTGGAGCCGATATTTGATTTGTGTTCTGAGGTTTGTGATTTTCGTTTGCTTAAGTTGAATCAAGCGTTTGAGCGTCAAACTGGGGTTGTGGCGATTGATGCTTTGGGAAAGAGGGCAAAAGAGGCAATTCCAGGTCTTGAAGCTGAATACTTTTTGCGTGTAAATCATGTGGTTAAGACCGGTGGGGGAGTGCGTTTTGAGCAGTATAATAAGTTATCAGAGAGGTGGTTTGATACTTACTGTTTTTTGTATTCTGCTAATCAAGTTGGCATTCTTTTTAGGGATATATCTGAGCGTAAGAAAGCTGAAGAAGAGTTGGGGGCGAGTGAGCAGAAGTATAGAAATCTTGTTGATAAGTTGCCTGAGATGGTTGTTGAGATAAATGCCGAGGGGCAAGTGGTTTTTGCTAATTCTACTGCGTTGGAAACTTTGGGCTATGCAAAAGAAGAGTTGTATGGCTTTGATGCAAACTGTCTTGTTGCCCCCGAATATGTTGAGCTTTCGAAGAAGAATATGAAGGCTATGTTTCTTGAGGGGATGCGTAGGAGCAACGAGTATGTTTTTGTTAAAAAGGATGGGACGCGTTTTCCGGTTTTGTTGACGAGTGCGCCTGTTATGAAGGATAACGCGGTTGTGGGTGCGAGGGGAATTGTTGTTGATTTGACGGCGCGTAAAAAACTGGAGGCGCAGCTTGACGAGAAGGAGCGTTTAGCAACTATTGGTGCTACTGCGGGTATGGTGGGGCATGATATTCGAAATCCGCTTCAGGCGATCTCTGGTGATGTTTTTTTGTTGCGTGATTGTGTTTCTTTTATTTCGGATTCGGGGGTGAGGCTGGAGGCTGTGGAGAGTTTGGAGTGTATTGAGGAAAATATTGGTTATATTAACAAGATTGTGGCTGATTTGCAGGATTATGCTCGGCCGTTGCATCCTGAGTATGTGGATTTTGTTGATTTGGGGGATGTTCTTGTGGGTATGTTTGATGCGATTCAAGTTCCCGAGAACATAGATCTGTCTTTTTGTCTTAAGGGGTGTCCAAAGTTTAGGACTGATCCGGCGTTTGTTAGGCGGGCTTTGACAAATTTGGTGACTAATTCGATTCAAGCTATGCCTAGTGGAGGGAAACTTGAGGTTGGGGGTTTTGTTAGGCAAGGTAAGATTTGTATTGTTGTTTCTGATACGGGTGTGGGTATTCCTGATGAGGTTAAGCCTCGGCTTTTTACGCCTATGGTGACAACTAAATCTAAAGGTCAGGGACTTGGGTTGGCGGTTGTTAAACGGTTGGTGGAGGCTTTGGGGGGTCGTATTAGTTTTGAGAGTGATGTTTGTAAGGGGACTGTTGTTGTGCAAAGTCGTTGGTTGCCTGAGTCAGAGCATGGTGAGTCTATTGATGAATTGCTGGAATCTAATGTTGATATTACGGAGCGAAAGAAAGCCGAGGATGCACTAAAGCAGGTTAAAGCGCAGCTTGAAATGCATACTAAAAATCTGGAAGAAATTGTTGAAGAGCGAACTCGAGCTTTGCAGGATTCAGAGCGTTTGGCTGCGATTGGAGCTGCTGCAGGCATGGTTGGTCATGATATTCGCAATCCTCTTCAAGCTATTGTTTCTGATATGTTTCTAATCGAGGGTGAAGTGGCTCTGTTGCCTGAGAGGGAAGTTAAAAAGAGTTTGGAGGAAAGCATACGCGATGTTCAAACTAACCTGTTTTATATTGAAAAGATAGTTTCGGACCTTCAAGATTTCTCTCGGCCGTTACGACCTGTCTGTGAAGAAATCGATATCAATGATGTTATTGAAGAAGTGATGTTGCTTGTTTTTGTTCAAGAAAATCATCATGTTGTCATTGAAGTGGCTGAGGGTTTTCCTGTTTTTTACTCTGATCGTTCAATGTTGAAGCGGATATTGTTTAATTTGGTGAATAATGCTTTGCAAGCTATGCCTGAATGTGGAACTTTAACAGTGAGGGCGTACCATTGTGCTGGTAGAGTGTTTTTTAGTGTAGAAGATACTGGTGTGGGTATTTCTGAAGAGATTAAGTCTAAGCTTTTTTTGCCGTTGATTACGTCTAAATCTAAGGGGCAGGGTCTTGGTCTTGCTGTGGTGAAGCGTCTTGTTGAGTGTTTAGATGGTTCTGTGAGCTATCAAAGTGAGGTAGGTGTGGGCACGAAATTTATTGTTGATTTTCCTTTTCAGGGTTCTAAGGTTTAGTGGGTTAAATTGTGCTCTAAATCTATCTTTAGAAGCCTGTGTTTGCAGTTGATGTCTTTGCAGCCGTATAGGACTAGGTTTGGGTTGTGGTAGTTGATTCTTAAGATTGTGGCGGTGGTTGCTTTGCAGTTTTTGCAGTCTGGGCTTTTGATTGTATTATTGTCGATGGTTCCTTCTGAGAGTCTCACGACCCAGGATTTTTCGTGAAAATTGCCTAACATAGAAAATTGTTTCCTAAAATTGTTAACATTAATTGATGCGTATTGGGTTTAAAAAAGATTTGCTTGCTACATGGTGATGTACTTTTTTTTGTTAAGTGAAGATTTGACTTGTGCGTATAGTAGCTTTTTTAGTTTGTATTTGTTGTTTTTAGTTTTGGTAGCTAAAATTGTGGTTAGGTTTGCGTTTGTAATTGGTGGTGTTTTGGTGTTTGGTGACTTTTTAAATAGAGGAGGGGAACTTTTTGTTTGGTGTTAATTTTGGGTGGTTTTTGTTTGGGCTGTTGGTAGTGCGACAGTGAAGGTTGTTCCTTTATTTTCGGTGCTTTGAACGGTGATTTGGCCTTTGTTAGCTTCGACTAAACGTTTGCAGATTGCTAGGCCAAGTCCCATTCCTTGGGCTTTGGTGGTGAAAAGAGGTGTAAATATATTGGATAAGACTTCTTCTGACATGCCGCTGCCTGTGTCTTGGAAAAGAAATTCTACGAAATCACCGGTTTTTTTGCTGGATATTTCTATTTCTCCGCCGTTTGGCATGGCTTCTATTGCGTTTTTTATTAGGTTTATGAAAACTCTTTGAACCTTTGTGACATCAACATTTACTGGGTAGTCTTGGACTTTTTCTTTTATTTTAATGTCTGGGGGGATTTGAAGAGATAGAAGTGTGTAATCAACCAGAACTTTTGATGAGTACTGCTCAATTTGCATGTGTAATTCTCGGCTGTAGTCTAGTAAATCATTTATTATGTCATCAGCGTGCTCAACTGCTTGGTCTATAGTGTCTAGGATGCTAAGGCCGAGTTCGCCTAGGTTGTTTTGTTTTTTTCTAAGTATGTATGTTGCGTTTTTTATTCCGGCGAGGGGGTTTCGTAGGTCGTGGCCGACCATGCCGGCGAGTTCACCTATGGCTGCCCATCGTTCTAGTTTTAGTAGGTTTTCGTTGGCGGTTTTTAGTTCATTTGTGCATTCTTTTATGGTGTCTTCTAGTTTTTGGGAGTATTTTTTTGTTAGTTGTTCGTGTTGTTTTTTTTCTGTGATGTCTCTAATTACGCTGACTGCATGCCATTTTTCGTCTAAGAATATTGGGGATATTGATAGTTCGAGGTGGCGTGTTTCTGTGTTTTTTGTGTCGAGTGTTACTTCGAAATGGTTTTTTAAGAGATTTCCTTTGCCGCTTTTTCCAAAGTAGGTGAATGCTGAGGTTATGTGTTGTTTTACATCTTTGTATGTGGAGTTTGGAATTAAGAGTTCATGTAGTAGTTTGCCTTTTGCTTCGTTTTCGGAGTAGCCAAAGATGCGTTTGGCTGCTGGATTCCAGAATTTTATTCTGCCTTTATTGTCTACAAGAACAATGGCTTCTCTAACTACGTTAGTAATTAGCCGGAATTGTTTTTCGCTGGCTTTTAGTTTTTCCTGGGTTGTTTTTTGTTCTGTGATGTCGTTATATATTGCTGCTATGTTTCCGTTTGGCAGCTTTGTAACCCAGTTTTCTCGCCAATTTCCCCTTCTGGTATCGTCTTTGTAGATGGTTATTGGGAAGTGTTCTGGGTTTCCTGTTTTGTATACGCGTTGAAAGACATCAAATAGGCCAAATTCCTTCACAGCGGGAAAAACACTGGTGACAGGTTTGCCCAAAATGGAGGCTTTGGTGGTTTTTTCGATTCTTTCGGCTGCGGGGTTAAAATCTGTAAAAATAAAATCTTTGCCGTCGTCAACCGCTTCATAGACTGCTACTGCGCTGGGCATGGCGTAAATAAATTGGTTGGATTGGTCTGTTGCGTGTGTTTGGTCTTTTTTGGTGCGTGGTGAGGGCTGTTGTGTTGTGTTTTTTTCTTGAAGGTGGGTGTTTGATGTGGGCTTTTTTGGCGTAGTTTTTTCCTCTGTTGTTGTTGATTTAGAAAAAAGGTTTTAATTTATTAAATGGCTTATGAATTTTGGGTCATGATTTAGAGTGTTTGGTTTCTGGTATTTTTGTTTGGTAATCTTATATAAGTTAGAAAATTCCACTGTTGTATAGCGGAAATTGTCTGATTAATTTGAGAAATTTAAACGGATGGTGTTACTATTTTGGGTATTGCAGAGCGTTTGCCAATTGATAGCGATATAGCTGAGGGTAAAAAGGATGAAGACGATTTCAGGTTGGTATCTGCTGTTTATGAGTTGTCCTCTGATTCGATTGTTGTTTCTGATTTAGATGGTAATATTCTTAGATTTAATGATGCGGCTTGTAGGATGCGTGGATACAGTAGGGAGGAGATGGCAAAGCTTAATGTGAAAGACTTAAATGCGCCTGAATCAGCCGAGCTTCTTGAATCTAGATTTAGATTTTTGGTTGAGACGGGTAGTTCGTTTTGTGAAGCTTATCATTTGCGTAAGGATAAATCGTTGTTTCCTGTGGAGATTCATGCGAGTGTGATTGATTGGGGGGCTAAGAAGCTAGTTGTTGCGATACATCGAGATATAACTAGGCGCAGACAAGCTGAAGGTGCTCTTAGAGAGAGTGAGAAGCTGTATCGTACGTTGTTTGATAATGGTGAAGATGGTTTTATGCTGGTGGAGCCGATATTTGATTTGTGTTCTGAGGTTTGTGATTTTCGTTTGCTTAAGTTGAATAAAGCGTTTGAGTGTCAAACTGGGGTTGTGGCGATTGATGCTTTGGGAAAGAGGGCAAAAGAGGTAATTCCAGGTCTTGAAGCTGAATACTTTTTGCGTGTAAGCCAGGTGGTTAAGACTGGTGGGGGAGTGCGTTTTGAGCAGTATAATAAGTTATCAGAGAGGTGGTTTGATATTTACTGTTTTTTGTATTCTGCTAATCAAGTTGGTATTCTTTTTAGGGATATATCTGAGCGTAAGAAAGCTGAAGAAGAGTTGGGGGCGAGTGAGCAGAAGTATAGAAATCTTGTTGATAAGTTGCCTGAGATGGTTATTGAGATAAACGCCGAGAGGCAAGTGGTTTTTGCTAATGCTACTGCCTTGGAAACTTTGGGCTATGCAAAAGAAGAGTTGTATGGCTATGATGCAAACCGGTTTGTTGCCCCTGAGTATGTAGAGTTATCGAAGAAGAACATGAAGGCTATGTTTCGTGGGGGGATGCGTAGGAGCAACGAGTATGTTTTTGTTAAAAAGGATGGGACGCGTTTTCCGGTTTTGTTGACGAGTGCGCCGGTTATGAAGGATGACGTGATTGTGGGTGCGAGGGGGATTGTTGTTGATTTGACGGCGCGTAAAAAATTGGAGGCGCAGCTTGACGAGAAGGAGCGTTTAGCAACTATTGGTGCTACTGCGGGTATGGTGGGGCATGATATTCGAAATCCGCTTCAGGCGATCTCTGGTGATGTTTTTTTGATGCATGATTATGTTTCTTTTATTTCGGATTCGGGGGTGAAGCTGGAGGCTGTGGAGAGTTTGGAGTGTATTGAGGAAAATATTGATTATATTAACAAGATTGTGGCTGATTTGCAGGATTATGCTCGGCCGTTACATCCTGAGTATGTGGATTTTGTTGATTTGGGGGATGTTCTTGTGGGTGTGTTTGATGCGATTCAAGTTCCGGAGAGCATAGATCTGTCTTTTTGTCTTAAGGGGTGTCCAAAGTTTAGGACTGATCCGGCGTTTGTTAGGCGGGCTTTGACAAATTTGGTGACTAATTCGATTCAAGCTATGCCCAGTGGAGGGAAGCTTGAGGTTGCGGGTTTTGTTAGGCGAGGTAAGATTTGTATTGTTGTTTCTGATACGGGTGTGGGTATTCCTGATGAGGTTAAGCCTAGGCTTTTTACGCCTATGGTGACAACTAAATCTAAAGGTCAAGGTCTTGGGTTGGCGGTTGTTAAGCGGTTGGTGGAGGCTTTGGGTGGGCGTATCAGTTTTGAGAGTGATGTTTGTAGGGGGACTGAATTTTTTATAGAGTTGCCAAATAGTCAATAGTTTTTGTTGTTGTGGATTTGTGAAGAACAGAGAGCGATGTGTCGTATGGTTTAATAAAGCTTATATAGTTTGGTCGTTCTGGTTTGTTGGGGATTAATTTGAGAACTAAACTAGTTGCTGCATTTGCTGTGCTGTTAATGGCAAGTATTGTTTTGTCTTGTTTTGTTGCTTTGTCAGTTGCTACTCCAGGTGTGCACAAAGGCAAATCTGTTTCTGCACACAAGAATTTTAGCTCTTTTGCTTTAGTGGTTGATGGTACTGGAAGAACGGAAGACGGAGTAGTGCCGATCCATATTGAGATTTCAGGTAAGGTAAACGGCAGAGAAAGAACAGTATTCCATATGCGTACTCAAGGTGGAGCTGTAACCGCTGGCAGCTTTGATTCGATGACTGCTATTAAAGGTCAAGGAGTTATCGTCAACAAAAACAACTTTATACACCTTAATTTGATGTTAGGCGGCACCTATTACGGTGGAAGAAATACTGTTTGGATTCTAAGAGGCACCACAGGCGAACTACAAGAAGACAACTCTATGACAG
>CAWENF010000002.1:0-222653 GCA_963810275.1 uncultured archaeon | reverse complement strand
AAGTGATTTGATTAGGCAATTATTTGTTGTCTTTACATAGGTTGGTTTTTTTATTTGTGGGTTGCCCAAGTATTGACAGCTGTAGAAAAGGGAAAATAATTAAAAACCGGTGTCTCCACTTCGGAGAAGCTGTGACATGGTAAAAAGAGTATTTTTATTTTTTCTGTTTTCAAAATGTTCCATACATTTAGTTGCAAATATGTGAGATAAGTTGCGGTGGGTTTTAGGGGTTGACTTGGCAGTAATAGTCTTTGTCAATCTTTATTGAAACCAGAGGACCTACTTTTTGAGATAACTCTCTTGCCTGACGCAGAGTGCTTGTTAGGAGCGCTAGGGATGATGCTTTGCTGTTGTGGTCTTGGGTTTTTTGCTTGGTTAATTCTGTTTTTATAATGCTTTCTGAGATGAGTTCGGTTCCGCAGATTTCGGCGTTTCTTATCAATTCTAAGACCACAATTTCTTTGAGTTCATCTCTGGATTCAAACTGGAGCCAGAGTTCTTGCATTTTTTCTGCTCTTTCTGCTGCTTTGCCTGAGAAGGGGTTTATTTTTGGGTTGATGAGGAGATTGAATCGTTGTTTCCATTTCTTAAGCCAAAGACCCAGCCAGACTGATAGGACTGCATCGATTTCTTTGGGGTCTTCTTGGAGTAGTTCATCTATTGTTTGGGGGTATTGGGGGTTTTCTGTTTTTGTTGGTTTGGTGAGGAATTTTATGTAGTTGTGGAGGTCTTGTAGTGCTACGTCGAAGACTTTTTTGTCTACGCCTGCTATGTCAAGTGTGGGTTCTGTTTCTGTTATTTTTGTTCTGAGTTTTGCTTCGAGTTGTTTGGTGTTCATGTTGTTTTATTTCTCCTTTCCTATGTCTGATGTCTAAATACTTGGATGGTGATCGCTATATAACAGATTTAGGCTCAAATTTGCAATATATCAAAAAGCAGATTATGTCACAATAAATCCTGAGGGGGTTTCTAATTGTTTTCCGGGTGTCTTGGTTTTTTTCTGTAATAACTGTGTGAGGTGGCTTGGTGTGTACAAACTAAATGTGTTAATAATTGTGTGAGCGTCTGCTCCTTAAATAATTCTTTAGAGCAAGATTTAAAAACTGATTTAATACACTGAAAAGGGTTGAATATGGGTAAGCGCAAAGATTGGTTTTTGGGCAAATCTGAAACCCCCTCTGATAGTTTCAAAAGCGCCAAAGAATGGTATCTTGGCAAAGAAAAAACAGTTAGTACACCCATTAAAGCCCCTACTAAGCAACCCAAGAAGCCTTCTAGCTGTCCTTCATGTGGTGCAACTGGACTATTCTTTAAAGCCGACCGCATATGTGCGTTTTGTGGAAGAATATCTTGTAGAAAATGTGTCTCCGACAAGTATGGACGTCTTGCATTTAGAGATAGTTCATTTGAATATGAATCAACTAATTTTTGTTCAAGTCAATGTTACGATGATTTCTGGAAAAACGTGTACTTGTTTCGATTGAGCGACTACATAGGGACAGACATATACAATTTCAACAGAAATTCACTAAAGGCATGGGACATTGCGATTCTAAATACCATAACGGAGCACTATAAAGGCAAAATCAAAAACAGCATTGACCACAACACCAACGATTGTCCAATATTTCCAATAGAAGGCGAAAAGAAAAATCAATATTGTGTACAGTACACCGAATTTTATCGTAGAGCTAAAATTGCTTTGGCTGATAATCTTGAAAAATGTGGTAGAACTCAAGATTCAGCAAGAATATTTGAAGAACTGCACATGTACGAAAAGTCAAGAGAACTTCGGCAACAAGACAGGCATATATTGGTAAAAAACACCAATGTTTCAATTGATCTTAACTCGCTTTTAAAACAAGTTCAAGATGGCGGGATTGTTGCGGTATATCGTTGTCCTTTTTGTGGTGGCAAACTAAAAGTTAATCAAAGTACTACTTTAGACTCTTTGCGCAAATGTGAACACTGTAATTCTGATATAAAAGCAATGGATTTGGCAGATTTTTTAAAAGCCGTACTTTGACCTGTATGAGCGCAAGAGTGAAAATTTGGGTTTGGGATACATTTTTAGTGCCATAATTTATGTGATTGGGGGCAGTGAAAGAAACAAGCACGCAAGAGACATTGAGGTAATGTTCTGTAATTATATTATAGAATAATCATCGCTTCTGTTATTGTATTATAGAATACTATTCTATAGTGCCATGATTCATACGATTGGAAACAGGCAAGTAACAATGAGACTCAAGAGACGTCAAGGTAACAGTATTCTGTAATTGTGTTATAGAATAATCTTCTATAGGTCAACTTTGCTAAAAATTGGTTTTCGTCGCAGTGCTTGCATGTTTGTTTTCATCTCGATTTTTCATTTTGCTTTTTTAGAATACTGTTTGATGGTGCTTTGGGGTGTGTGGATTTAGTTCTGGGTTGCTGGCGGATTGGAACTGAGAATAAGTATTTGAGCAATAAGCTTAGAGTGTTTTTGTTTCATTTTGTGTAGTTTTGTATTTTTTATGAATTCATATTTAGTAAGTATTAAATATGAAGAGCTCATAGATGGTTGTATCTTGTTGGCTGAGGGGGTAATGGCTAGTGGGTGTTAGGGCAATCAATTACGGAAAACATAGTATTAATTTATCTAAGAAAAAAAATGATTTTGATGTAAAAAATGCTTCTGAGGCGGCTCTGAGTTTGTCTGAGATGGCGATCTCTGACCAAAACCTTGAAAAAAACATATCTGACGAACAAGAAAGTTCCGGCATTGTTGTAGATGATTGGTTTTCCTCGCCTCAACAAAAAATTTCCAAGACTTTTGTAATTGTTTGCGCCAGAGACGCAGCCCATGTTCCTCAAAAAATTATGGAACTTGAAAATCTGGGTTTATCTTTTATCATCGTTTGCGGTGAGAAATATGATCACCCAAACGTTATTCATCACGATCCTCATGGCAAGTGGGAAGCCATCAATTATGCTGCCAAGTTTGTGCCCAAAACTACGAAAATAGTTATTTTCAATGACTGCGACACCAAAATTTACAATCATGAATTGGCATTAGCTTGCCTGGAATCTAAAGCTGACCTCGTTTATTGTAGAGTCCACATAGACGAAGGCCCGCAAGTGATGTTTTATCGAATTCTAAACCCCATAAGACAGCAATTTAATGTTTGCGCCAGCGGGGAATTAATGCTAATCAAACGAGAAGTATTCGAAGAAATTATGCCCATTCCGCCTTGTATTGCTGAGGATTCTTATCTTTTGTTTAAGGCGCTTGAGTTGGGCTTTACGGCGTATTTTTGCTCTGAAGCTTACGTGACCACTAAGCGGACTGCTAATGCTCAAGAGGAAGAAGCATACAAACGCCGTACAACTCTTGGAATCTATCAAGCTCTTATGTATTCAAAGCCAACGATAGTGATTAGGCTTTTTTATTATGCTTTGCCGGCTTTGGCGCCACTTTTGATGTTTGCGGGTAAGAATGGTGAAGCTTGGTCTAATGGCATAAGAAAGGCGTTTAAAGAGAGTAAAGCGGGAAATCAGCAGATAAAATTCTGATTTGCTCAGCTGAGGCGAGCTTTACATGTTTTTCTTCTTAGTGGCTGTGGGGACTGTTTAGTGTTTCTTAAGATACTGTTGATGCGGTTTTTTGTGTGGTTTGATGCTGTTGTTTTTTTGTTTAGTTTTCTTTGCTTGTTTGTCAAGATTCATTATTGTGCAAAGGCTTTTATGGTATGGGCTCAATCCCATAAGCTATTCCTAGGAAGAGAGTGAAGAGTGGGTGCATGGGAAACCAGTTACTTAGAGGCATATTTAGTGGCTTACATAAATTAAAGTCCACTAGATCCGTGCATGCAGCGGATTTGTCTTTGATAAAGAAAGCTGCACTTCGCCGAGGAATCTGGTACAAAACCCTCAGCCATGTAGAGCGCGCAGTAATAGACTTAACCGCAAAATACGTTGATTGCATACGCAGTTCAAAGCTGGCCACCTTAGTGACGGCCATAATCACAAAGCTACAAGACGCATCACAAAGCAAAATTGATAGGTTAACTGCTTCGGTAGGGGTTTTGTTGGTACAGAAAGCTAGTGATATTGCATTGTCTTGGGGTAACCGTTCTGCCCGCAGTTGGGTTTGTGATGCAGGTTTTGCTAGGTACTTAGCGGTTATGAACATGAATAGTAGAAGTGCCTGATTGATTGGTAGAACAAGTAGCATCCAAGATAGACAAAGATCAACTAACAATAGTTATACCCGTTAAAAACGAAGAGGAAGCCATAAGCCAAGTTATCGATGAGCTGCAAAAAGAAGGATACAAAAACATCCTGATTGTAGATGGCTACTCTACCGACAACACCGAAAAAATTGTAGAAGAAAAAGGCGGCGTAGAGTTTATTCATCAGCATGGCGGCGGAAAAACCGGCGCAGTAAAAACCGCCATAGAAAACGTAAACACCCCGTACCTGCTTTTGGTGGATGGCGACTTCACTTACCCCGCACAAGACATCTGGCGCCTACTTGCCCACGGCAAAAACTACGCCGAAGTCATAGGCATCCGAGACCGCACCCACATAAGCCCCCTACACAGACTCGGCAACAAAGTAATAACCTCCACTTTTAATCTGCTCTTTGGAGCAAAAGTATCTGATGTCTGCTCTGGACTATATCTGCTTAAGACAGACGTTGCCAAAGAGCTTGAACTCAGCTCAACAGGTTTCCTAACCGAAGTAGAAATAGCCGCCCAAATGGCAGCATACCACAACATAACAGAAGTCCCCATAGGCTACAGACAAAGAATAGGCCAAGGAAAACTCACCGCCTGGAACGGCTTTGGCATCCTTGGCGCAGTAATAAAACTCTCCTGGAAATACAACCCACTACTACTATTCTCAGCCATAGCAAGCACAGTATCCATACCTGCCCTGATAATTTTAGGCTGGGTACTATACGAACAATACGCGTTTGGCGTCTGGCACAGCGGCTGGGCACTATATAGGAGTCTTACTGCTGCTATTTGCAACACAATCAATCGCAGTTGCCGCAACATCCGCTCTAATGAAAAGAATGGAACAAAGAATAACACAACGCCTAACAAAAAAGGAATTTACTTAATAATGCTCTTGATATCTAAAATGTCGCAAACTATTACCAAATATTCTTTTTCAATTCTGGTTAGAAATACAAAACATTACTCAAATTATTGTTGAATTATGAGTCACTTAAAACCTGTAAATAGTTTTCCTTTAATTCAGGCGCATAATAATTGTTCTACCTATTTGTGTTGTGAGAGTTAGGCAAATATATAGCAAAAGCAATTCTAGTTGATACTTATATTTTTTGGTTAAATATGAAAATTCTTCAGGTTTGCCCTTTATATTATCCATTTAGGGGGGGCGTAGAGGAGCATGTGAAAAATATTAGCGAAAGGTTTGCAAGAAATAACGAAGTGACTGTTGCATGTACTGACCCTGAAGGCAGATATTGCAAAAATGAATTTGTGAATCACGTTAATATTCTCGTTTAAGTCCGTAGCTCCAAATCAATCATATTTTTTTTCTATAGACCTAAGGCAATATTTGAAGAAACATTCTCAGGATTATGATATCATTCATGCACATGCTTACCATTCTTTCCTTCCTTATTTGCAGGAAGGGCAATAAATGTTAAAAAAAATAAAAAATTCGTTTTTACCCCTCACTATCATGGAGCAGGTTATACTCTCTTTAGAACAATGCTGAATAAGCCATATCGGCATATCGCAAAATCAACTTTTGAACGTGCAAATAAAGTAATATGCGTATCTCGTTATGAATCCGACTTGGTAATAAAAAACTTTAGAATAAATCCTAAAAAAATTGTAGTAATTCCGAATGCCGTTAATCATTCCGATTTTGAACAGATTAGGAAGGAAAAGCAAAAAGAAAAATTGATTTTGAGTGTTGGTCGACTTGAAAAGTACAAGGGCTTCCAGTATATTATTGGGGTTGCCAGATCTTGGTCCAGAATTTAAATTGGACATAGTTGGAAATGGACCATATAAAAAAAATCTTATATCACTGGTTAAGAAATTAGGACTGTCAGAAGCTGTTAGATTTTATCAAGACATTCCGCGTACGATCTTCTACAAAAATACGTTAATGCAGATCTCTTTATTTGCTTGTCAAGCCATGAAGCTTTTGGGATTAGCGTTGCAGATCATTAACTCCCGGAGTTCCATGCTTAGTTGCAAATTGTTCTGGTCTAGTTGAATGGATAGATAATGTCAACTGCTTTGGAATTGACCTTCCAGTAAAAATGTCTGATCTTGCAAACAGTATACAACAAAATATTAACAAGAAGATCAAAAAATTTAGTTTTGCCAGTTGGGATGATGTAACGAATAGAATAGAGTGACTTATAACGGCGAAATTATGAATAATCAGCATCAAAAATGGATTATGATAAATTAGCTGATTATTTCAGCCATAAAGGCTATAAAACTGTAGCACTAATAACCACGACTTTCCCGCCTTATCCAAATGAAGCAAGGTCATCTAGCGTAGGTGGAGCAACTATGGATCTCATCTATACAGTTGATTTTTTAACTAAACGTGGCTTCAAGGTTTCCGTACTTGCTCTAGATTTCAGGGGTTCGGTGAAAAAGACCGGATCCTCCCAGGTGTCTTCAGAGTTGAGGAAGTTATGTCCCATATTCATTTGGGGGGCTTTCCAGTGGTTTTACATATGTTGCCAGCGAACTTGTGGATCCTCTTCTGTTTTACCGATTACATAAGTTCTTGAAAAAAATTCGTCCCGATATTTTGATTCTCGGAGAATCGTTTCAATTAGGATTAGCTCCGCATATTTTGAGCAAACTCCTTTCAATCCCTTTGTATCTTCGATATGATTGGATTTGTCCAACATTTCCTGATAATAATAGCTGTAGTTTTAGCCATAGGAACTAGTCAATGTGGAAATTGCCTAAACACAAAGAAAGGATTAAATCTTCCAAGTTTTTCGAAACTCCTTTTTGGTCTTTTTTCTTCAATTATTTTTTTGTTGAAAATAAATATTTGGCGAAGATGGGCTGAAGCGATTCTTGCTGTAAATGAATTTTATAAAAAATATTATGCATCCTATGGGGTTGATCCTTCTAAAATTCTCGTAATTCCTCCGAAAAGAATACTTATTCCTTTTCAAGATGGCGACAATTTTGTTCTGCAAAATATTGATTCTATTAAATCGGTTAATGTACTGTATGTTGGGCGTTTGATCACGAAAAAGGCTTGATTCTATTGCTTGAAGCATTTGAGCAAATTTTTAGATTACGTTTACGCATAAACTTGATGCTCGCAGGAGATGGACCATTGCGTTACGAGGCAATCTCTTTTGCAGAAAAATATCCACAATCTGTAACTTATTTTGGTTGGATTGAAGGGTCTGAATTAACTAAAGCGTATACAAGTTGTGACGCTGTAGTTATTCCCAGCATTGTCCCGGAAGGTCATCCTATTCGTTTCAGATGAGGCTATGCATTTCAAAAAAATTATTGTTGGCTTTTCATTAGGCGGTATGAAAGAAATCCTTGATAGTTATCCACGTTCACTAAAAATCGACAAAGTATCCCCTGTTGACCTCGCTTATAACTTAGAAAGAATCTCTAGCGAAAAATTTGATTTTAAAAAACAGAGATAAAATGAGTTTGCGAGACGAAGAATATTTTAGTTATAACTCTTATGTTAACAAAGCTATATTGAATGGCTCTAAGCCACTTCAACATAGGCTTTTAATAAACAAAATTCGTAAGTCAAAGCCTTACGGTAAGCTTTTAGACGTGGGTTGTGGGAAGGGCTTCTTCATGGAAATTGCTCAAGAATTCTACACTACTTATGGTGTTGATATTTCCAAATATGCCATAAAAAAGGCTAAGCAGCGGTTGCAAAATAGTAATTTAGAAATAGGTAGCGCCACAACTCTAAGTTTTGGACACCAAAAGTTCGACATTTTGGTTTGCTTTGATTTGCTAGAACACATAGAAAGGCCGATGTTAACTATAAACGAATGTCATCGAGTTCTAAAACCTGATGGTCTGTTAGTTTTATCCGTTCCAAATAAAAAATCTGTTGGCATCGCCCTAAAAGGAAAAAACTGGTTCGGCTACCGAGATTCAACTCATATTTCCATATTATCTGAGGAAGAGTGGTTCGCCATTTTGAAAAAGGGTAGATTTAGAGTAATTAGTTCAATTCATGACGGTTTATGGGATTCTCCATATTTTCCGTATATTCCAACATTTATTCAGCATATTTTATTCAAATTTCCTGCAACTGTCTTATTTTCTTTGGGCTTTTCTTTTCATCATACACTGAGCGAGAATATTTTTTTGTTTGCAAGAGCGATTTAATTTTGTTTTCGATAACTGGATTTTTTAATAAAATTACGGCAAAAGATTGAGGTTACATCTATGGTTAGAATATTAACCGTTTTAGGAAGTTTTACAGGACTTAATGGGGCAGTCGTAAACGAACGACGAATAGCACGATGTGTAGCTAATAATAGTAAAGTTCAGCATGTTTATGTATTAACTTTGCTTAACTATCTTGATATTTTTAAGCATAATAAGTATGCAGTTAATGAAAAACTGAGTGTAATATCGTTTCCACCAAGAATCCCTTGTCCTCTTCAATCTCTATATATGTTGCAGATGGTTGGATATGGCTTCATATTGGCATTATTTTCACTATTATTAAAAAAGAGTGGACTAATTGACTCTATTTATGTGAGGGGCTCTTTTTTAGCTTTTGGGTTTATTTCTTTGAGACGATTTATAGGCTCCATTTCGATAAAGGTAGTTTCCTCTAGAATCAAAGGAAATATTTAATAAAAGAAATAATTTTGCTTCAAATTTAGGCTATTCTTTAGAAAGTTATGCTATACGAAATGCGAATACTGTCTTCACAGTTCCCGGTTTTTTAAATGAGATCGCTAAAATTAGAGGATCAACCAAAAGTATTGTTGAGTTAGCTCAACCTGTGCCTGATGAGCTTTTTAATGTGGCTTCAGATAGATCAATTGTAAAGGATGATTATCTTGTAGGTTATGTCGGTAACCTTTCACCAATTCATTCCGTTGATGTGGCCGTTAAAGCTATGAATTTGGTACAGAAGAAAATTCCTTGTGCCCAACTGCTTATAGTAGGTACTGGTGATCCTAAAGATGTATGCTTTTTAAACAACTTGATGACTCAGCTACACGTAGAAGGGTACTATAGTGCTAAATGTTCCAGAAGCTGGAATGCACAGTGTATATAACTCTTTAAATCTTCTGTTGATACCTAATAAACTAAGTTGCTAAATAATGTCCTACCAATGAAATTTGTTGAGGCTGTAATTGCCAAAAGTACTTTTTTATTATTGCATCTAAAACTAATGCAATTTATCATTTACTAGTAGGTTTTGAAAAAGTAGATGATATGCTTGTTGATGATAATAATCCAAGTAATTGGGCTTTGAAGATTGAAAACCTGCTTATTAGCACAAGTTTGCGGCAAAATCTCCCAGGAACCGTCTCTGATTACTTGAATAGCAAAATCAAATCGCATAGACCTGAAAGCTGTTGGCTGAAAAAAATCGTTAGTTTTCTAATTTAAGGATTACCAATTAAGCTAGTGAAATTATCAATTTTAGCATAAGTGTAAAAAATTTAATTTCAAAGTTATTTATTTTTGTATCCTTATTAGGAATAATTCTATTTCTTTTGTTTCAAAAGACGTTTGACGCTATTTTGTCAAACCAACAATATTATTATTTAGCATTGTTCTTTTTTCAGTATTCTTCTTACATCTTTATTAATACTTAATTTGAAGACTAGAAAATTAGAATTTAATACTTGGCTATCTAATTTCCATATCGATAATATTTTGGCCTTATTATTAATTTCATTTACATGTGCATTGTATGTTTTTTCTCTTCTTTTAGATCTATTAGTATTCCATACAATGTTTTATTCAACTTTAATGTTGATGATTGGAATTGGTGTCTCAATTATTTTAACTATATTCTTACAGGTTAGCGTTATTTTTTATATTATTTTTATTTTCTTCATATATTGTTGCGATATGTGCTTTTTATCCTCCCGTTCTAATTAGAGATACTTGGCGCGTATAGTAATGTCGCATTTATTACCATTGAGAAAGGTTCTCTTGGGAGGGATTAATAATATTGCCTATTCTATACCTGTTAATTCAATTATTTATTCTGTAATTTCGCTTTCTCTCAAATACATCTCCAGTACAGTCGAGTGCTGTAATGGGTGTTTTATATATTGTATTAACTTCAATTTTATCTTTTTTAATTTCAAAAAGATTTGGAAAAGAAATTAATTCTTTTCCTTCTTTCTTAACAGTTATTTTAATATTATCCGTACCTTTTATCGTGCTTTGGACAGTTGGTTTCATTCCACAAGCTTTTACCCTAATTTTATTTTTAACTCTGTTATTGTTAATTTTGATCAGAGGATCAGCCAAGGTTGGATGCTCTTAAGCGCTCTGCCACTTTTGATTGTAATAGTATTAGCTCACGGGGGAACAGATTTGTGGATCATTGGTTTTTTTGCATGTCTATTACTTGGAATGTCTCTATTTGGCGTAAATAATGAAAGATTCAGAAAGAAATTTCTAAAGCGAATACTTTTGTTACTTGTTCTTCTGACAATTATTAATTTTACATTCACAGCTATTTCAAGATCAATAGTCAACGGTATTACTGATATATTTCTGGTTTTTTCTGAAGTGTTAACTTTATCTCAAACATCCTCTGTAGCAACAGTAACAGATGGAGCACCTTTTGCCTCTTCCCTTTTATGTTATGGTCCTTTAGCTATATCTATTGCATTGGCTTTTGTTGCATGGCTTGAAAACAAAACAAATAGCCGCAGATTTAACAATCTATTCTTAGAGATTATATTTATATACGGTATAATAATGCTGGGTATAGGCTTTCTGGGTCCGATTTATCTTCCTGCAGCAGTTTTGGATAGATATCTTGGCTTTGGATCAATTTTGTTACTTTCAATCATATCAGCCAAAGGCTTTGAAAGTTTGTTGAGGCGTGGAAAAATTGGCAAGGGATTCGTAGGTATCATAGTTATAATACTAATATCGAGTGTAGGATTTAGTGCCGTACTGACTCCAGCAGTAAATCCTTTCAATGTCCAAACTAATTACTCTGTAGGCTTTCCACCTGAAAGTAGTGAGATTACTAGTTTACAAACAATTGTATCACATTGTGGTGCTAGTGCCATATTGACTGATTACCAAACTGATACTCATGTAAGATATTTATTCCTCAACAAATTTGCTGCAAATATAGATGATGATACCTCAACGAAAACTGACAAATTAGAGACTCTTTATGGGAATTTGGCTATAACAGCTTTGGGTACATATGGGTTAGCTGCAAGTTACCAATACATTTCCAATTTCCTTGATAAAGG
Source organism: uncultured archaeon (assembly GCA_963810275.1). Taxonomy (GTDB): domain Archaea; phylum Thermoproteota; class Bathyarchaeia; order Bathyarchaeales; family Bathycorpusculaceae; genus Bathycorpusculum. The sequence goes on along the minus strand of CAWENF010000002.1, from coordinate 211,183 downwards.
TGGACTTTTTATTTATAGGCAGGAAAAACTCTGATGCACAAAATCTTTTGGTCAACATCAACGAGTCACAACTACAGAAAGATTTAGCGCTTAATTATTCCAGGGTATATAGCGGACCAGTTACTGTTATAACAAAATAATCTATTTAATTGTAGAATATGCATACTATCTTCATTTTTAGAAACAACATATATGTTATAGTTAAATACAGGTTATCGTTTGGTGAGGTGCATAGGGACTGCCTGCAATTAAGCAAAACTCTTCTTTTAATGTAACGGAGACAAGGCGACAAAATCTTTGTGTGTCCTGCGAAATATGTGTGAGTGTATGTCCAAAAAAAGCAATTTCTATGATTTTCAAAGATGGTCAATTCCTGCCAATTATAGATAACACAAAGTGTTCATTATGTGGTCGTTTGCTTAGACCTACTGTCCGGGCACGATTCTTGATCCTTTTGATCTAATAGAAGAAAATAATGATGACCATATCTTAACAGGTTCTTCGATTGAAATGTTACAATGGTTGTAGTCGTAATTTTAAGTTAAGGATGAATTCAACTAGTGGCGGGTTAGTTTACACCCTTCATTATAGAGTTATTAAATCGTAAAATGTATGATGCTGCATTTATTTTGAATTTTGATATATTTGAAGGAAAACCGGCTCGGCTTAGTTGCCACAGACAATATTGTTGATATACTTAACAGCGCAAAATCAAAATATGTTCCCGTTTCGTTGTATAACGTAATTACAACTTTAAAAAACGAAAAAGAAAAAAAATATGTCATTGTGGGAACTCCGTGCTTGATTGTTGGAGTAAAGAAATTTATCAGAAAATTTGGGATCTCCGAAGACCGATTCATTCCTCATTGGTTTGTTTTGCGACAAAACAATGAACTTTAACATACAAAGGTATTTTAAAGATGAGTTTGGAAAGAACGAAGAAAAACTACTGAAAATGGAGTTTAGAACAAAGGAAAAGACTGGATGGCCTGGAGACTCTAAACTCTATTTTGATTCTGGAAGAACTTTAATTATAGATAGGGCTGTTAGAATTAGCCTTAAACCATATTTTCAATTAAACAGATGTCTTTTTTGTGCTGATAAATTAAATTCGCTCTCTGATATTTCATTTTGGCGACTGTTATTCGGAAGGCAAAAGTGATTCTTATGGGATTTCTGATATAATTATTAGAACAAAAAAAGGTTTAAGAACATTCCAAATTTGTTCTGATTTATTTACATTGGAAGCGACGAATCCTAAATGCAATAATGAGTTCTCAAAAAATTTTTGAAAAACGGAAGAACTTGGAGTTCGCCCGGCTCTTTTCATGAACAATCAACTGATCGTTCCAAACGGTTAGAGTTATCAAAATTAGAGAAGTATATTAATTGGGGCAAAAAATATCAAATTAATAAAATAAAATTTCATTTAAACTTAGTAATTTTAGCAAAAAAATTAGGGGCTGCAAAAAAACTACTGAAACTAGTCCATCGCTTTTTCTAATATACTCAGCCGTAATTTAGTTCCTCATAAAACAGATAAAAATAGAACAAAAGGATTAAACATCATAATTGTCGGTGGTGAGTTATTTAATAAAGGCGCTCAGGCGATGACATTTACGGTAATTGATCAAATGAAAAAGAAGTTTCCAGAGAACGAAATTTACTTGCTTTCGAATGGGGATTTTGGAAAGGTCTGACTATGAAAAAAGTAAGTATAAATTTAATATACTCCCTTGGGAATTTAAAGCAAAAATACTTTTTTTGGGGTATAAACACGCACTTCTAAAAAATAAAACAAATTCTCAATATATTAATTTAGAGAAGGTTTTTAAAGAAGCAGCTTTTTTTATTGACATAAGCGGCTATGCCTTATCTTCGCAATGGAGTCTAACAGAAAATATAAGCTATCTATTAAATATAGCAACGGCTAAATTTTACTCAATCCCGTATTATATTTTCCCCCAATCGATAGGGCCTTTTAATTACTCTGTTACAAATAAATTTCTATTATATCCACTTTTGAAAGTTTTCCTAAAATATCCTGAAAAGATATTTGTTAGGGAAAGAGAAGGTTTTTCTTCAGTCAGAAGGTTTTCAAAGAATGTAACAAAATCATTTGATTTAGTCTTACAAAATAAGAGTTATTCTATCAATAACTTCATTTTTGGCGACTTACCGCTAAAAAACATTGAAATAAAGCCTAACTCGGTAGGGATTATTCCTAATCTGAGAGTCTTAGAAAGGGCTAATTCAAATGAAATATTCAATATTTATGTCCAATTGATCAGTAAGTTGATTAATGATAAGAAAAACGTTTACTTGCTTAGGCATTCATATGATGACTTGGAAGTTTGTCTTAAGATAAAAAACTTCTTTCAAGATAATGAAAAAATTAAGGTAGTTTCTGAAGATTTGAATGTTTTCGAATTAGAAAAAATTATTAAAAATTTTGATTTTGTTATAGCCTACTAGATATCATTCGATAATCCATGCGTATAAAAACGGTGTTCCAGCATTGGTAATCGGGTGGGCTACTAAGTATTTTGAGCTAATGCGCGATTTTGATCAACTATCCTACTTCTTTGACGTCAGAAAACCAATTGATATTAATGCCATCAATAAGCAATTAATTGAATTGGAAAATAATTATCGTCAAGAAAGTTTAAAATTGATGAATAAAGTTTCTCTGATTCAAAAAAATAATGATTTATCATTTTTGATACCTAATTAATCATTACTGTCAACTCTTTTCAGCTAGACATTATTTGGAGACCATAATATTTTTTGAAAAAATTTTTAGATGTGAGCACTCTTAATCAGGTTTGCTTAGATCATTTTTGCTCTTTAGTTATTGCATGCATTTCTTCGATTCTCTAAATCGAATTTTCACTCAAATGAATTAGTATTTTTATAAGATTATAAATAAAGCTTTCAGTTAATCTCGAAAACAAGTGTGAGTGAGTCTACATTTGATGAATTTATTCTATTATCGCAATTATTTAGCTTTAATCGGTTTTTGACTTAGCAGAAATTGCGGATAAACTTAAAATTCGTATATACGTTACATTTTTTAAAACATTGCTCGCTCAATTCCCTTTCTACTTAATACATTAAAATGCTATTAGCGTTTATCGTCCCATATGTTGTAATTCAACGGTATCTCGGAAAATTTATGTATCTTAAGTAAGGTTGACTAATGAAAGTAATCTAAAATAATTATCGTTCATCGGGTCTGGTTTAAAAGCATCAATATACCAGCAAGGTCGATAAGCATGTCTCGGGACTACTCAGCAACGAAGCTCAGTAGGAAGATAAAGCGGAAAACAAATTATTATTATTGTCAATTCAAGATACGTCCTACTATCTACCTTATTATTGTTCATATCCGCCCGCAACTTCCGCCTTCACCATAACAAGCAACTCATAACCAACTCTATAGAAAATCATTGTGCTAAACGTTCCACTAATTATTGATTTTTCGCGACTGGGGTGTAAACGCTGTCATGATTGGGTTTACTGCACAGTACCGAATTGAGGATCGAGCACTGATCCGACATCGGTAGTCTAATTCCACGTATTTGAATTTTCTGCTTTTAAAAATATTTCAAGCGAAACTAGGCAATCTAATTTCTTCTCCATAATTCTTACCTTTGATTTGCTCATCATAAAATGAATTGACATCTACCCAAGTTACTTTCTGACGCTTTGACAAATCGGACAGTTGCTTCTTCACTAAATCTTGTAATTTTTTAGACCGTCTAAGTTCAATGTTCCAATCAAAAAATTGGGTTCCCGAGTTAGATTGTAACATTCCTAAAGTTTTTTTAATTGTTTCAACTGCATATAATTGTGCTTTTCTTAATTTTATTGTTTCTTTATGACTATTTATCTTGAGACCTGCCGCAGCTGTAGTAGGTAGACTGAATAAATCTGGAAAAGCTGTTTGAATAATTCTTTTGTATAATTTTTGTCCATTTTTTAGCTCCTTGGGGACTTTAAGTATAAATGAAAGCCATGGTTCATGTAGAAAGACCGTTTGAACGTTAGCCGAAAAAACACAAGCTGGATAAATGCAATCTTGTTGACGGATAAAATAATGTAACTGTTCATCATAACCAAGTAATTGTTTTTCTAGGAGTGGCTTTTTTGGGAGTGTTGATTCCGGGTTGAAATCTTTAGAAGTAAGATTGATAAATCTAAAATTTTTTTGAATAAAATTTGACTTAGCTTCATCCCATGTTTGGGATTCGTATGCAGGCAGGAAATGATGAGAACCGCTTAATGAATCGCCCATGTATCCTGGCCACATAATCCAATTATTACAATCTAAATTTTTAAGAAAATATTTGTAAACATTATATCCTCTAAAAAAGAATGTCGGTCTTTCATATTGTCTGGCATCCTTAACTAAAGCATCCTCGGACCAAGTGAAATGTTCAGGTCTCAGATCTATAATGCGATTTTTCACTTTTGCCTTTTTTGCAATTTTCTGACCAATTTCATAATCCATTGTGCCAGGTGTTCCAAAGGTTAATGTTAAGATCTGGTCCTTCTCTACGCTCTCTAGCAATCCTCCCAAAACAACCCTTGAATCCAAGCCACCGCTTAATGGTACTATGTGTAACGTATTAGCTGAATATTTTGATGAAGCGTTTTTAAAACTATCGATTAGATACTTTCTTCCCAATTCTATGAGTTGGTTACTATCATTTGGCGGTATTCTGTCACATCTTGCCGCATTTACTAATGCTTCGGGAATTCTAGGGGTATTCTCTGGAATATACCCATAACCCAGAAACGCTTTAATTATTGTCTACTGAATCAAACCACTTATTCATTTAGTCGTTCTCTTCTGTATTTAACAAAACTGGATTCCTTGTGGCTATCTATATCCTTATCGGTTATCAGGTAAGCGATAGCTGTTATGATAGTCCCCTTCTTTTAAAGAATGTCCAGTTAAAAATTAATTTTGTATCTGTTAATGTCTTATCCCTGAATTTTTTTCCTGGTTTGCTGTATAAAGTCAACGTTGTAGCATAATATGCGTCGCGTCTGCAGATTTTTTAGCCTTACCGCTGATTAGCCTTGTTTCTGTGTAATATCTTTCTTAAGAAGGAAAATACGTTCCGATAAGCCAACCCCAAGTATCTTTAGAGGCAAAAAAATTGAGCAGTTCATGGGTTTGCTGAGTTGGTTTACCATAAATCAAGGCATGACTGTTATCATTGACAAAACAGGATTTCTGAGAGATTTTCGACATTTGAAATTATCTGCTTAAAGACAGCCAAATTCGAGTCAAATATTAAACAATTGGTAACTTGCACCGCAAACGATAAACCCCTCTTTTAACTATTTGAGCAACTTAAAAGTGGCTTATTGATGAGTAAGGCTGGTGATATTGCCAAAGTTTCGGCTAAGGGCAGCTTCAATATGTTATGGGGTTTAGTGGTTTCTACAGTTATCGGATCAGTTGGCATGATATTTATCGCCAGACTTTTGGGTTCTGATCAATATGGCCTATACACTGTTGTAATTACTGTTCCATTGATTATTCAGATTTTTCGTGATTGGGGCATGAACTCTGCCATGGTTAAATTTACTGCTCAGTATCGCGCCGAGGGTAGAGTGGATGAAATCCGTAGTGTATACTTAACAGGTATCTTGTTTGAAGTTGTTGTGGGTTTGGCTCTTTCTTTATTTTCGTTTTTCTTTGCAGATTTTCTAGCGACACTGTCTTTAATCGCCCGGTTATCGCTCCGCTTATCCAACTTGTTTCTTTTTCTATATTTGCAGGTGGTTTGGTTGCTGCTGCTACTGCTGCTTTTACTGGGTATGAGCGTTTGGAACTCAATAGTGTGATGCTTGTTTTTCAGAGTCTTTCTAAAACTGTAATTATTATTGCGTTGGTTGTTTTTGGTTTTGGTACCGCCGGAGCAACTATTGGCTATACGGCTGGCACATTTATCGCAGGCATAGATTGGTGTTGTTTTAATTGGCGTTATCTATAGGAAGCTTCCTAAGCCTGTTTCAGTAAGCTCGAACTTAAGGCTTACTTTACAACTATGTTGACTTACTGTTTGCCGCTATCTTTTGCAACAATTATTACTCCTTGCTTCCTCAATTTTATGCTTTCTTGTTGCCTATTCATTATGTAACTGATAATGTAACTATTGGCAACTATGGCGTGCTATGAATTTTGTCGTACTAATAACTTTCTTTATTATGCCCATTACTACAATGATGTTTCCTGCTTTCTCTAAATTAGACCCTGAAAAAGACAGAGATTCTCTTAGGAATGTTTTTCGGTTTTCCGTTAAATATGGTTCACTTCTTGTTTTGCCAGTGATAGCTATTAGTTATGAGTCTGTCTGAACCGGCTGTGGCGACGCTCTTTGGAACTACCTATGATACTGCTGGGCTTTTTCTTGCTTTGTTTGCGATTCAATATGTGTTTATGGCTTTTGGAAATCTTAGTTTGACTGCTTTTCTAAATGGTCAGGGTAAAACCAGTTTTGTTTTGCGGATTGCTTTGTTGACTGGTTTGATCGGTTTTCCTTTAGGTATGTTTTAATTTTGACTTTTGGTGTTTTGGGTTTGATTCTTACTTCTGATATTGGCTCAAGTGCCTACGTTGGTTATGGGGTTGGTTTTTGTTAAGCGAACTTATGGTTTTACTGTTGATTTTGTTTCTTCTGTGCGGATTCTTCTTTCTTCTGCGGTTGCTGGGGTGGTGACTTTTTTTGTTGTTTCTGAGTTGTGGTTTGCTGCTTGGTTTCGGCTTTTGTTGGGTGTGGTGTTGTTTGTTGTGATTGTGGTTCCGGCGTTGTTATTGACGAGGGCTATTACTCGTTCTGATATTGCTAACTTGAAGCTTATGGCTGGGTGGATTGGGTGCGCTCGGTGGACTGGTTAATAAGGTGCTGAATTTGCTTGAGCGGTTAATGACCTTTTTAAGAGTGTAAATTTATGGAATACGTTCGAAGACTTCATAGCGATGAATATTGATTTCACTTAATAATTGCCACAATTTTTGATAAGGAATAGATACTTTAATTAGATTCTTACTCAGTAAAAATTAAAGCTGGAAATTCAGCTCTGTAATCGTGATCTTTTTAAAAAAGCAAACCGACCAGAACAATTTCTAGCCTGTTAGGTCTCTACTTTTACTTAGCTGCTATATTGTAGGGTAATTGTGAGTCTTTTTCGGCTTTGGCTGTTTTTTAGTTCTTTGTTGATTTTTGTGTTGGTTTTTCCTTTGCTGGCATGTCCAAAGCGTTTTATTTTCCAGTTTTTGAGGTTTCCTCTTATTATCTGAGGGTTACTAGTTAGAATATAGAAGGGAATTTTTGTCTGTGAAGTATATAGTTCTGCTATGAAATTTAGTAGTTTTTTTCCTATTCCCATTCCTTGATAGTCGGGTAATACAACGAGTCGTGAAACGCGATAATAGTTTGTGTTCATTTTTAAGTGAACAACCGCTATGAAGGCTATAGGTTTGTCTTTGTAAGTGGCGGTGTAGCATCGTGCAGTTGGGGGTAGGGTGCTGTTTAGATAGTGATATTGCCGAAACATCTGCCAAAGCTTTGGGCCGCACCGATAAACGTTAATGTTAACGGGCGGCCGCACTCTTTTTTTCTGCTAAACTCCATTGTATCAGTACAAAATACCCAATCAGGATCCAGCCAGTCCACAACGTCATAGTGGCAGGTTACAGCTATAAACTGCTTTTTTGAGCGCCTAACTGCCTTGCTAATCGCATAGGCACTTACTTTAGCGATTTCTCTATCAACAACAGAGGTAAACTCATCAAACACCACAAGACCACTATCCAAGCAAAGTGCTCTTGCGATATCAACCCGCATCTTCTCACCCTGACTTAAACAATCATAGCTTTTTAGCCAATCAGGAGGGGAAGCAAACCCTACGCTGCAAAGTATTCGCGTAATCTCTGAGGTCTCATATTCTTTGGGAAAATCATCAAGAACACACTTATTTGTGTACTCAAAACCGCGGATATACTCACCAGAGAAGAGCTGTTTTGCTATGCTTGTTTTGCCAGAGCCACTTCGACCCACGATGACTCCGATTTTCCACTCAAACTCTTCAAGGGGTAGTGAACCTTTGAAATTTTTCTCAAGCTTAACAACCTGTCAATAGGTCTTAAATACCAAAACGCGTGACAAAATACTAAAGAATTGTCTGTCAAATCTCAGAACTTTATGAATCCAGAGATGTCAAGCAAAAAAGGAGCAAACAACCATGGGAAAGCAACCTGGAAGAAAACAAATTACACCTGTTAGCGAATCCAGAAAAAATGACTTAAGTCCAGATGCAAAAATCATTGTTGCCCTAATCAAAAAACAACCACAAAATAAAGAAGACATTCTAAAAACAACTGGCTTATTAGAAAGAACCTTCTATCGAGCTATTGAAGTGTTGAGTCGTTTTCAAGTTATCAAAAATATAGATGGACAGTATGCTCTTTTTGACTATGATCCTGTAGAAAAGCAAATCGAAGAAGAATTCATAAAAAACGCAAAGCGTGGGTCTATTACATATCCCGCTGACCTTATAGAAAAAACTAGTAAACCTTATAGAGAGATTGAGCCAATTGTGCTTAAAGTTCACCAAAAACTAGGTTTATCGATTCACAATGTTTCTGGGGAATTTTTTTTCTACATCACTAAAGAATCAAAAATTTAAACCCAGACAAACAACTTTTACACTATCCAAACACACTATAACTTGCATTGACGCATAACTCGGATTTTGAGACTTTCTCGTAACAGTAAGAATATTCAACACTACTGTCACCATTTGAAGAAGCTACTGCACTATAGGCTCCCAGTAAAGCTTCGATAAGAGCTGGTTCTCAGAGATTCTCCCCTGAAGTTCGAGTGCCGCTCCAGTTGCTAAAATCAGGCTCAAAACTATCCTTAAAGATGGTCTCGGCATTGGTCGTTGGCATAAATGAAGGGGCAGTTAATAATGCAATAAAAATTAAGCAAAAAAGCTAACAACTCTAAATTTCAATTTAAACACCACTAAAAACCGATTCAAACAAGCCAAATAAGCGTATTGTTTTCAGATATATTTACAAACCTATTCACATATGCCTCAAATCAACAGCTTGTTTATCAATAAAAAAATGGGTCAAATCTTTTGTGTACTATTATATTGAATCCTCGCAACAAATGAAAGTTTAATTATCAGATCACCGATAAATTACTTGCAAACTGTAGCGAGGTTCAAAGTTTTGCACGCATTAAAATATTTATCTATAGTTCTAATTGTAGTTGCAATTACATTTTCTCTTTTCATAACCCCTGCAACAGCTTCCCCCAAACCTCAAGTCAAAATCATAATAAACAAAACAAATCTTCCTCAATCAGTAGAAATCACCGTCAAACTAATCAATTTCAGAACAGACGAAGATCTCACCAAAGGTGTCAATATTCAAGTTAGATGCGGAGAGGAAGGCGGAGGTGTATGTTTGGGTTCAGTAGCACTTGACCATAAGGGTTTTGGTTCAATGACGGTAACGTTTCCAAGTCGAGATTTTAGAGGCTTTCAATATTTCACACATTTCTCGTTTGATGAACCCAATGTAGTTAGTGTATATGACTATGAAACTGGCGGCGATTATTTCTTTGTCAGCAAAGATTTCAAAGTCAACCAACCAAACGAAGCGGACTCATAAAACAGTTAAAAAAACTTGAGGCTTTAGTTTGAGCGCTACCAACCAATACCCCCTATAAACTGCAACAAACCTGCAAAAAATTTCAGCGCTCACGTTATGAAACAAACTATTTCATTTTTAGACATTGCTTCTTTTAACGTATATCAAAGAATTGATGCCCGTCACCAGAAAAGTTCCAATCATGACTGAGGCTTGGATAGCTAGATTTGGATGTTGTGTTGTCCATAAAATTACTGCAATGGTAGTAAATAATGAAGTTAGTCCTGATAGTAAATGAAGCCAATAGAGCACTTTTCTGTTTTTGTATGCTTTTGTTTCCAATTTTTTAAGAGCAGACCCAACTTTTAGAGATACGTCCGGAAGATCATCAAGTAGCAATGCAAAACCTGATAGCATAAAGAAACGAGTGGCGTTAACTGCTATGTCAGATGTGTATGCTAAAAAGAGTAGCGGCAGGGAGATTGTAGTTAGGGTGAAGGCAAAAATGGTTGAAAACAGAATAACAAATAAGCCATAGACGTAGTGGTGGAAAAAGAGTCTGCCGGTGTGCATTTTTCGTCCTATTTTGCTGCTAAGATGGATGTTCAAAACTGCAGCTGGCACGATCAAGAGGAGTATGGTTCCGTTTGGTAGGTAGGGGGCGTAGGGTTGCCAGTTGGGGAAGTCTGGGAGGTAATTGTAGAGTATTTGGGCGATGCAGGCTATGGTGATTAAGGCGTTTAGGATTAGTGTTAGGCTGAAGATTTTTTTTGCGATTGCTGTGGTACGGTAACCCATTTGTGCTTAAGGGTTGGTTGCGCTTAATATGGGATTGCTTTCGCATTTAGCCGACAGATTAGCAACAATAATCCAGCTACAAGCTATTTCTGAAAGGCATAGATGCTTCAATTAGATTCTTAATTAGTAAAAATCGGGCTGAAATGTAGCTCTGTAACTGTGATTTTTTAAAAAAGCAATCCAAACAGAACAATTTTCTAACACCCTAAATGGATTATGGAGGATCTATGTGGAACTCACAGTGGGATGCGCCAATTTCTTAAGAACAAAAGGACAACCGCCATTCTGAAGTAGATCGATACCGCCATCATCCACGACTCCACCGTTATCATTGTGAAGCCCAAGTTTAACTGGAACAAGGTTGCGTTTTGTGGAACCAACCATAGATCATAATAATTATACAAGTTGATTTGAAAACCTGCTAAGTACTTGACCAAACCATAGAAGACATCGTTCATAAGAGAAGCAATTAAGCCTAAACCGAGTGTCACTCTCCAATTTTTCAAGTCGGCGATAGTGAAGCCGATGAATGGCAAAAAATACATAAAAATAAGCCAAAGATGATACCCAGATTCGCTTCCGCCAGGCGTAAGAATATCAATATAATTGATGAAAACTAACCCATAGAGAATGGCAAAAATTATCGAAAAAATTAATTTGCGCTCAGAAATCGTCCCTTAAGTCTCCTTTCAGATTAAGGGTCCACTAAGAAAGGAAGCCTAAACCAGTCACTTAAGAATATGTGATTGCATAACGACTGCAACGACAAGTTATGTATTGAAAGCTTGCGCACAGACCGCTAAAACCCAATCCAGTAACCCCTTCTGGAAAAAGAAAGCAACTGTTGATCAGTTCTTCAACAACCAATAGGCCAGCCCGCACCACTGTTCTTTATTAGTAAGATCTCTTTACTGAACAGTTAGGGCTCAGTTGCTGAGTCTAAATTTAATGTGAGGAACATGAATGATTGCATATGTAGCAAAGTTGGCTCCAATACTCGTGATTATTTCACTGTTATGCCCTATTGTTTCTAACTTTGTAATGAATCAATATAATTTCATAGAAGAGCTATCTATAGAGCCGATTAAGGTCAATGGTAATGGTAACAATATTAAAGCAAGCGTTACTTTTGACGTCTACTTCACCGAAGACGCCTGGGACACTTTCAAATATAAAGACGGAAGCTTCCCATATATGAGTGCTTGGTGGGAAGAGCAAGAAGGAGAAACATTTAACGTCGCTGGCTATAGCGCAAAACTTCTCCAGATCGAGTGGACTCAACTAGAACACTTCGAAGACCATGACCGCTTAAACGTCGTTGTACACATACAACTAAAATAACCTCTTTTTTGTTAGTTCTTTAATTTCTTTAATCGCCACTATCTGACACAGGTTGGGCTACTTACACAAAAAATAATACACTACGACAAACTTTTCTTTTGACTATCTAATTCCATCTCATCTATCAATTTCTCACACTTTGGGCAATAAATAGAGACTTTCGGCTTTGACTTATCATAATTCATCATCAACGTAGGTTCAGTGACCTCTATTTTGCATGATGGACACACTAATTTGCCCTTATTTGACTGCGCATCTCTTTCAGGCTCAAACATGCTTTCAGAAGTAGACTCAGCCATGAACTCTTGAACACGCTCATTAGCTAGCAGCGACTCTTTTGTAGCGGTTGCAGATTGGCTATCAGCTTTGACTTCCGACTCTTTGAGATATGCGTCAAAAAACCGATTTTTGCTTTCATCATAGCTCTCTTCTTTTGCTGCCATTTTAAAGGTGGCTGATTCATATGATTTAATAGATTCAGCTTTTGCTTTTTCTACAGCCAGCATCATATCATTGAGTTTAATGCGTGAACTAGAGTTTTCGTTTTCTCGTTTTTTCAGCCACAGAAACGTTGTCATGCCCACTCCTAAAATAACTGCCAACGCAACTGCAGCATAGAGCACCACTCCATGAGCAGCTTCAGCGCTAATTACCCAAAACATGGAAAACACGGGTGAAGCAAACAAATTGGTTGCAATACCCACAGCGAAGAATATCAATATGAAAACAACAGCTAAAACGGCCAGCCAGATTATCGGAAGCTTTGATAGCTTTCTTAGAATGCTCGAACTGCTCAGCTCCTCATTGTGCATGTTATTTGTTGTAAACTTCCTCGAAGGATGCTACCTCAAAAGATATCTTTTCAGTATTCTTAGCTTTTGGATGCAAGTTTACTCCTATCTCATCAATTAATTTTTCGCAGTCTGGGCAGTAGCGAGATATTTTCGGGTTAGCCTCATCAGAATTCACTATTACCAGAGGCTGCGTGACTTCTTTTTTGCATGATGAACAATATAATTTGCCCCTATTTGGCTGCTCGGCTTTCGCAGATCTAAATCCAACCTTCTTCTTTGGGGTAGACTCAGCTTTAAACTCTTGAGCACGCGCACTCGCTAATATCGCCTCTCTTGTTGAGGTTGGAGGGCGGCTAGCAACAGGTTCTTTGATAGGCTGCAAGTTGCTAGGTAGCTTTTTGTTTTCATCCTGACTCTCTTCTTCTGCAGCCATATTAGAGGTAGTTGGAGCTTGCTTAGCAGAATCTTGTTTTGCTTTTTCTACTGCTAGCACCAAATTGTTGAGCGAATTCGAGTTTTCAGAACCTCGCTTTTTAAGCCACAGAAAACTCGCCATGCCAACGCCTAAGACAACAGCCAAAACAGCAGCAACATAGACCACTACTCCATGAGCAGCTTCAGCGCTAATTACCCAAAACATGGAAAACACTGGCGACGCAAACAGATTAGTTGCAATGCCCACAGCGTAAAATATCAATATGCAGACAACTGCTACAACGGCTAGTCGAATTTTCGAAGTCTCTGTTAGCTGTCTTATTATGCTCAACCTGCTAGCTCCTGAGTAAGCGTTAATAAAGTGAAAAATGGTTAAAAGGGTTATGAATTATGAATAACTAAGTACCCGCTTCTAGCTGTAATCTTTAAACTCAATCATTTAATCTGCAATTTAAAACCTGACATATCAAATCCCTAAACACAAAACCTCAAAATCCATCGCTCATTCAATGCCTGATTGTTTATGAAAAAGACCAGATACGTTAATTAGATTCTTGGTAAGTAAAATTACGGCTGGAAATTAAATCTGTAATTGTGATTTTTTAAAAAACAATCCAGAAAAAACAATTTTCGCACCCCACTGAATGCTATGGAGGCTCCATGTGAAAAAAAAGAAGATAATTCGTTCTAATTTGCCAGAGGATATTATTGTTTGCGAATGTGGCGCAGAAATATTGCTTGTGCCTGATGTTAAGGCCATGAGTAAAGCTATCGAGGCTCATGTCGCTTACCATACCAAGGGAATAAAAAACTCATCGGAGAAAACTGAAGAGGAGAATCGTATTCGAGAGGCTTTAATAATTCAGGTTTTTAATTTGGCGAGTAAATCCGAAAACAACAAAACCCCAGAATAACTCGATATAAAAAAATTTTAACTTTTAAGCAAACATGCCTCATTTGTAATCCTAATTATCGGATGAGTAAGCAAATCATAATCACTATCGGGATCCATTCTCCATCTAAAATAATTCCAGCAGTAAACCTCTTGCACTTATTCCTGAAGAAAAACCAAATTGCAAAATACCCAAACAACACTCCAAAAATCATGGCGGGAAAGAAGCTAAAAAGCGTTCCAGTTACCAAACTGTAGATGGGTAAAACTATTCCAAGACTGTTTAAAAAAATCAAAAGCTTTTTGGTTCTATTTTTCCCCAACACGATTGGTATTGTCTTTACTCCCGAAGCCAAGTCTCCTTTGGTGTCCAAAAAATCACACAAAGTTGCCCCCACAAAAACTCGAATGAAGATGTAAACAAAAACAATTACAATTACCTGAAAACTAACCGTAGAAAAGGGTTCAGGTAGAAGAGATCCTGTTAAAGCCCAGCTTAATGCAACGACGAAACTTTTGACACCAACAATCTCTTTGAGTCTAGGAATTGATTTAGAAATTTTCACACTGTATATAACGCCAATTATGATGGGGGTAAGAAGAACCAAAAAAGGAACCATTCCTTCCCATAAACCTATCAAAAAACCACATAGCATCGCCACTATTGAAAAAACCAGATAGTGGTTTGATGCTTTTGGAATGGTTTCAGGTCGATTGATTAAGTCTTCGGCTTTGTCGGTAAATTTGTTTAACCCGTACACTGAAAAGGTGACAAGAAATGCAGCTAAAAGCAGTGGAGCAACTATTGGGGCGCCTACTAGAAAGGACCCAAAAACTACTACCATTACTCCATTTAATGACAAAAGAATAGATGACGATAAAATGAAGTTTAGAGCTTTGTATACTGCTCTGTAGGTTTCCTGTAAACCAAGATATGCAAAACCTGCTTTCAGGTTTATTGGTGTTTCGTGAAAGTTTTGGTCTTTCACTTTTCCTCTCTCGACCCGTTGGGTATGAACTTCCAGTAAGTAATGAATATTATGAATTACTAATTAACATTTACTAATTAATACATTCAAAAATTATGCTCAAAACACCATCGGCCCTAATAAAAAACTTTTCACATTAAATATTCTTAAGATCAAAAACAACATTAACTATTGATCTAAGTTAATTCTTTGACTAACCCTAAGGGCACTCTCAAAAAGACGCTCACCCCACTTAACCGCCTCAGCGTCAGTTGAACGCAAATCAGTACTATCATCATACGTCCCAGAGAGAGAAAAAAGCCCAAGCGAAAAACTATTTTCAGTTAAAGCAAGAGCGATCTTTATATCATCATTAAGAAAAACTCGAAGCCTACCTTCTTTCATATACTTCATAACCAATTCAAGATCAACAAAACCAGTAATTTTGTTGAGAACCTCACTACTAACAATCAACTCAACGGTACTCTTATTCTCAAGCAATTGACCAAACAAAGAAATAAAATCAGGATGAAATATGGGCGATATTCCCTTAATTTTTTTGGACTTCCTGATGGAATCAAGGAATTTTTGATGCACAATGCCTAATTCTGACGCCTTTGTGCAAACTAACTCCGAACGTTTAAGCGCTCCCAGATTTTGAATAAGATGTCCCGGTATGTCATCAATGTTGTGCGATATCCAAAATTCTTTAAACTTTCCAATAACTTCAGTAGTCAAAATAAATTCTTTGAAATTTTTAGCTTCGATTATTCCAAGAGGAGTTAATTTGTAAATTCCTTGAGACTTTGTAGTTAAATTAAGATCACCAAATTCTTCAAGAACATGAAGAATCGTAGTATCTCGAGTCTTCGCATCAAGCCTAAGCTCAGATAATTTTTTCTCTCCATCTAAGAGCTTTAACAAAATGCTTAGTTTTAGTTCCGATCTAATGGGTGAGAAATAATCTCGGTGAGTCAACTCTCTTGTCTTCTTAATCGTATATTACTATACTCATTAATGCAGAGCTGCATAAAAAAGCATTCATACAATTTTAAAGACAAAAAAATTGCAATACGATCTAGGGAGCAAAAATTTCTCCAGAAAATAAGTTCATAAATTTTTCATCAATATATTTCTAATTTTTGACAATATCAATAAATATCACCTACAATATTTAATGTGATGTATTTTGAGTATTAATTGAATTATTGTTAATAAAAAGCATAATTGCTTGAAAAAAGCATGGAAGAGTTTATAATATTTGGTAGATAAATAAGAAAAAAGAGAGGAGAATAGGATGATTAAGCTGAGACAAAGTTACTTAGAAACTTGCATAGAGATACTTAATTTTCTTGCTCAAAATTCTTCCAAACCAAAAAATGTTAAAAATATTATTTCAAAGGAACTCAAAGACCGGTTGTTTTTCTTAGTTAACCAAGGACTAGTTGAAGAATGGAACAATTCAGCCGGAAACGTCGTCTATGTATTAACCCAACGCGGCACTAATGTGCTTAGATACTTTAGAAAATTCGACCTAACTTTACCTAATATAGAAAATAAAGACTCATATAGAAAATAGTCTGAACTTGACAAGGCGCTAATTTCCTCGTAGGTTTCTTTGCTTATCTTTATTACTTTTAGGTCGGCCATCACACCTCACCATTAGTAAAAAAGTAGTATTTGTCCACTTATTATTTGTCCCTGTCAACATCACTGAAAAATAAAACCGGGCAAGATTGACTAACCGTTTTAGTAGCACGAATTTACCGCTGCAAAAAACAGCGGTTTTATCGCCCGATTTCTAAACAAAGAAATTTATAATCTATGAAGTTAGCATCCTGATGACAACGGTTAAATATTCTTCCCTCAGCTAGAGTAGTGCTGGAGCAAAAGATGGAAACTGAAATTGTCGTAAAAAAGAAAGGTCAGACAACTATCCCAGCCAAAATCCGCAAGAAACTCAAAATAGAGGAAGGAACACGGCTTGAAGTAATAGAAACAGACGGAGGCATATTGTTGAAGCCTAAAAAATCAATATGGAATATGATTGGAGCATACTCGCAATTTGGGACTCCTGAAGAAGTAAAAAAAGAAATAGATGAGCTAAGGCACCAAGATGAATAAAGCAGTTTACGACTCGAGATTTTTTGCAGATCTCTTCTATACAACAAATGATTCTTTATACAAAAAAATATTAAACCAAAAAGTTAGAGCAAGATTTACCTCGGCGGTTGTTATTCATGAAATATATCGCCTCGCACTCAAACGAGAAGGACGAGAGACCGCAAAACTAAAGGTGACTCTTATAAAAAAGGACTTTCAAGTTATTTCCGTTGACGAACAAATAGCCCAGATTTCAGCTGAATTTAGGCACAAGTATCAGCTTTCTATGGGGGACAGTATGATTGCAGCTACCGCATCCCTTCTAAAGGCAGTGTGTATTACTGATGATCCTCATTTTAAGCAAATTAAAGAAATTCAAACCGAATGGATATAGAAACTCAGTCAAGAACGCTCCAAATATCAACAAGGTTGCAGGAATATAGGGGAGCCCATACTGGATTTCTAAAGATCAAGTGAACGACTAGCTTTCAAAAATGCATAGTACAATTAGCTCAGACCAATATTTGTTTGACTTTTTTTCTACAATTTTAGATTCATATTGGAATTAATTACACCATTGAATTTAGAAAAATGTTATAAGTAAAACGGTCTAATAACATGATTTATGGGCTAAAGTAAGTAATCTAATTTCAATTATGCTTGGAATTGGCTTTCTTGCTTGTGCCCAAAAAAACTATAGGAGAATAAAAAATGTATAATAAAAACACAATTGCTACTGCAACCGCACTTATACTGATTTTGTCCATGATAATATCGATTGTTCCAATGCAAACAGCGCAAGCTTGGACTGGACATAAACAAACCTATGCCTTCATAGGTGCTGTACCTAACCCTGCAACTGTAGGCGAAGAGGTCTTATTACACGTAGGTATTTCAGAGGCACTGCAAATTACACAAGACAAATGGCACGGCTTAACTGTAACTGTAGAAAAACCAGATGGCACTACTGAGGAACTAGGTCCTTACAATACCGACGCTACGGGAGGCACCGGCGATGTCTACGTACCCACAATGGAAGGAACGTATAAACTGCAGACCCATTTCCCCGCACAATGGTACAATTACTCGCTGTATGACTTTTTCGCAGGAATGCAAACCAATAACGTCTACTATGAAGCAAGTGACAGTGACATCCTTGAGCTTGTCGTAGGTACTGAGGGCTCAACATATTGGCCAGGCGTTCCTCTACCAACAGAATACTGGACTCGCCCAATCGACAGTCAAATCCGAGAATGGTCGGCTGTATCCGGTCATTGGTTATCTCCCGCTTCTCGCGGTGGAACTGAAGTCTTCGGTCAAGATGATGCACCCGAAACCGCGCATGTCTTATGGCAAAAGCCTCTTCAGATAGGCGGCTTAGGCGGAGGAGTTAACCTAACAGATCCAGCAGGAATTTTCCCAGGAGACGCATATGAAGGCAAATTCAGCAACAGTCTAGTAATAGCAGGAGTACTCATATACCAAAAGTTCGATTCTGTTGGAGGCAATAATGTCGATAATTGGGTTTGCGCCGTTGACATACACACTGGAGAAATGCTATGGGAAAAGGAATTACTTAACCCAGCTGGAGAAAGAGTAGTACCCCAATATGGCCAAGTCATGTTCTGGGATAGCTTTAACACTGAAGGCGTTTATCCCTACTTGTTTGCTGGAGTTTCTGGAGGATTCTTTGGCGGAGCCTCATCTACATTGGAAGCATTTGACCCCTACACTGGACGCTGGCTATTCACCTTCACTGACATGCCTAGCGGAACCCGTATGTACGGTCCAAAAGGTGAAATTCTAATATACACTCTCAATCAGCAAAGCGGTTACATGACTCTCTGGAATTCTACCGCTGTCATTGATGCTTATTGGGGCACAACTGAAAACAGTCCTAACTTTGGCTCATGGCAACCACAAGGAAAGACCATCAATGCGACTGGACCCTGCCCTGTAACCTATGCCACACCCTACGGATATAATGGCTACACAAAGAACATTACAATACCCCTAGGATTACTCGGAAGCGCCTCACTCATATCTCCAGATGATATAATCGTAGGCTATCAAAGACTATCCACAGCAGGAATGTTCAATGTGGAAACACTGAATGACGCCCCATTTGTATTATGGGCAATTGACGCAAATACAGGAGCACTAAAGTACAACAAAACAATTGCCGCACCATCCGGAAACGTAACCCTAACTGTTGGAGCAGTAAGCGCTGAAGAAAGAGTCATCACTCTGTGGAGTAAAGAACTAAGACAATTCTTTGCTTACAACATTGACACAGGAAACTTCCTATGGAAAACTGAACCTCAGCATTACCTAGACATATACTCAATGAATCCAAGAATTAATTACGGCAAACTTTACTCAAACGGTATGAGTGGTATAATGTATGCATATGACATTCAATCAGGTCAATTACTCTGGAACTATACATATAAAGACCAACATGGAGAAGTCTTATGGTCCAATTACTGGTCATCATTAAGACCACGCATTATTACAGACGGCAAGATCTACTTAGGTCAAAGCGAGCACTCTGTCATTCAACCACAACCCCGAGGAGCACCCTTCGTCTGCATTAACGCAACCACAGGAGAAGAAATCTGGTCAATTGACGGCATGTTCCGCCAGACCGATTGGGGCGGAAGTGCAGTCATGGGAGACAGCATCATTGCAACAATGGACACATACAACCAAATGGTCTACGCTATTGGCAAAGGACCATCTGCCACTACAATTTCAACACCTAACGTTGGTGTTCCATTAGGCACATCAGTAACAATAAAAGGCATGATCACCGACATTTCACCAGGTACAGACGACATTATCTCACAAAAACGCTTCCCCAATGGGGTTCCAGCAGTCTCAGACGAGTCAATATCTAACTGGATGTTGTACGTCTACAAGCAGTTTGAACGACCCTCAGAAGCAACAGGAGTTGAAGTCACTATTAGTGTGCTTGACTCAAACGGCAACTTCCGAGACATCGGCACCACAACCACCAGCAGTATGGACGGCTTCTATAGCCTCTCTTGGATCCCTGACATTCCAGGCGACTATAAGGTATATGCACGCTTCGCAGGCTCAGACGCTTATTATCCATCTCACGCAGAATCAGCATTCACAGTGGATGAAGCATTACCTACGCCAACAGAGCAATCGCAAACTAATTCGTTGCCTCCAATTGAGTTGTACGTCATAGGCATGGGCGTTGCAATAATCGTTGCAGTAGCCATCGCTACATTGCTACTTCTCAAGAAGCGGACCTAAAGAAGTACAAAAACAACTTCCCCGCTTTTTTCTTATTTACCTTTGTCCTACTAATGGTCAATTATGGGCTGTTTTTCATTCAATCATTGTTTTTCACTGTAAACCCTTGATTTTTTAAATTCAATTAAGACTGATTTAAAATTAATTTTATAAAAGCAAAAAAACGCAAAGTAAGCAGGTTCTCAACTTTTTCTTGCATAAATCGTTGAGTGACCCTTCTTTTTTAGTTGCTCTAAAACCAAAGATAGAGCACCAATTTCATCAGCTGACGAGACAACTGTCAGAACTGCTGAACCGTTAACTTTCTCAATCACCTTCGCCAGCGCCAAAGCAGCGGGATGCGTCTTGACTACTTCCTCATTGGCTGCAGACTCAAAAACTAAAAGCTCCTCAAGCTTCTGGGCTGATTCAGCTTTTGTTTGGCTTAACTGATTTACTGAACGCTTAAGTCTATTCCCTATAGGTGCCTCAAGAACTCTTCTATTAATCTCTTCGATGACTATTTTTTCAGTTAGCATCAAAGCTTTCTTTAGTGTTTCTCTCGAGTTTCCTGGTTGAACAACACTCAGCACTTCTTTGGAGTTATAAGCGGCTATTCCAGATGGAACCCCTTCAGTTGCATAGGTAAGTGCAGATATAACCAAATTGTACGCTAACTCATCTGCGTCCTCCGCGCTTTTGGCTGATAGGTTAGCAATAATAATCCCAACTTGACCCTGTGCTCCCGAGTACTCTTTAACGATTAATTCGCCTAGCCTGTAGGAGTGAATCCAGTCGATATCTTTTAGTTGGTCTCCTAATTGGTACTCTCGGCTTCCATAGAACTCAACACCGCGCTTGGCGTATCTTGAGTTAGTGGTCGGAACTGGCATAGCCATGCCGCCTCCGGCGGTGGTCTGCTCTAAGAATTTGTTGGCAAGCCAAGCCGCATATTTTGCCTTAGGAATGATATGCAAATCCAGCGGCTCTAAGATTTGTCCAGTCTCAATTAGCCCCCTGGAATCAGCAACGCATGCCTGTAAACCTATCTTTGAAGGGCCAGCTAAAGGCGCAGTGAACTTTAACTCTAAATTTATCTTGTCTTCTCCTTTGAGTGAACCGTCGGATGGCTTGGCTTTAACCCATTTATCAACTGGACTCAAAGAAAATTGTCCACCATTTTTAGCTTCAACCTTGAGAGTGACCGTAGCGCTTTCAGGATCTCCTACTACAACTCTACGCCAAGACTTTTCAGCAACCAAAAAAGCCCTTGGGAAACTTCGCAGAGAGTACACGGCAATCCCTGATAAGTAAGCTAAAAGAAAAACAGCAGAAGTCAGCAACGCAAAATTCCATACCAAAACTGCAACCGCTAAAACCAAAACAAACCCCACGGTTAAAGCTTTCAAAACATCACTGGCGTGTCTACCCGCCCTTTGAAAAGAGGGAGCTTTAGTTGCAGCTAGCTTGTGTAGTTCCTCATCAAGCAAAAGCAACCCAGGAATAAGCAATAAACCTGTATATGCTCCAGCTAATGATTCAAGAGCTAACGGCAAAAAAACCAGCATGCCGACAGTTATGGCAAAATTCAGGTTGGCCTTCAAAGGCTTATATGAAGAATAAAACAGCAAACCCAATAAAACCAGCGATAAGGCTAGTTGAAAATACGAAGAAAACAAGATAGCAAGCACAAGCACTACGGCTAAGTAAACTTTAGCAATAGTTCCTGCGCTTAGCGATTTCATTTTATTACCTATCTGATAAATAACTATACTTTTGGTACCGGCACACTGCTTAAGACTCTGTCAATCACCGTTTTAGCTGTAACATCATCCATTTCAGCTTCAGGCTTGATGCGAATACGGTGAGTAAAAACTGGAGAAGCCAAATGTTTCACATCATCAGGTAATACATAGTTTCTTCCCTGCATCAAAGCATACGCTCTGGCTCCCTTGAAAAGCGAGACACTAGCTCGTGTGCTAATGCCCGATAAAACGTCTGGGTCCTTGCGGGTTGCCCTAACCAATGAAACTATGTAACTTACAATCTCTTTTGAAACGTGGACTTTTCTAACTTCTTTTTGCAGCTCCAAAATATCCTTAACTGTCACAACCGCCTCAACGTCAGGGTCATCGATGTAATCCACCTTAGAAACAACTTCTTCCTCCTCTTCTTGGCTCACGTAGTCGCTCCATATGCGGAACATGAACCTGTCAAGCTGCACCTCAGTCAAAGGATAAGTACCCTCAGAACCAAAAGGCAACTGGCTAGCAATAACCATAAAAGTATCCGACAAGGGATGAGATACGCCTTCAACGGTGATCTGGTTTTCTTGCATGGCCTCGATCAAAGCAGCCTGAGTGCGGGGTGTCGTGCGGTTTAATTCATCAGCCAAAACCACATTAGCAAACAAAGGGCCCTCAACAAAGTGTGAATTGCCATTAGGTTGGTAAAAATTAAATCCCGTTACATCCGCTGGCAACATGTCAGGCGTAAACTGAATTCTCTTAAACTTACCCGAAATCGACTGAGCAAACGTCTTAGCCAACAAAGTTTTAGCTGAACCTGCAAAACCCTCTATCAAAACGTGCCCTTCACTAAGAAGCGCAACCAATAACAGCTCTTTTGCATCTTGTTTGCCTACTACAACTTTGGTGACTTCATCCAAAATTCTTGTAGGAACGCTAAAGGATTCAACTTGTTTTTTCATTGCTTTTTCGCCTTGCAAGGAATGAATTTAAAGATACTGCCAATACCACAGCTATTAAGCTTAACGTTCCCAAGGGAGAAGCAACCAACCCATATACAAATGACAATCCAGCCTTCGCATCATCTAATGGGGTGCTTGGCAGATGCGACTGATCAATGTATACCGACCGAATTTTCTCCTTGGATGCTTAAAATTTTGTTAATAAACTGCAAGTTATCTGCTAAGTCAATCATACCGTTAATTGCTAAACTTGGATCAGAAACCGCCACCACAAACCCAGAGCCCAACTTAGCATAAGCTGCCACAGGCTGAGCACCAGCAGGTTCATTGGAATCCCATATTTCGTCACCGTTAACATCAACGAAACTAAAACTAGAAGAATAAGCAACAACCTCCATGCCCTCGTTGCTGCTCAGATAACTGGCGTGATTTAACACAACACTATTCACAGTAACATTTTGAGAGTTGACGGCGAAGTCGCTGATTTCTGGGAACCACTTATTTTTGTAATTATAAAGCGGATCCAAAAGAGATTGCCCACTAAACCTCGCCTGCAAACCTAAGCTGCCAAGAACCTGATTGCCAAAGCCATAATCATCCAAAACAACTACTGTCCCACCCGAATTGACATAGCTGCCCAGTTTCAAAAGTTCTTGATTAGACATCTGCTCGTATGGCACCAAAACCAGAGTTGTGCCCCTGCCTGTTGATGGCAAATCCTCCAAAGACCCCAGAGCCACCGCGCCAGTTTCGCTGTTTAGTTTGGAGAAACCATTCCAAGATGGATTATCAACCCGGTAATCGCCAGTAGGTGGATAAAACCAGATTATTGCACATGACAAAAGCAGAATCGCCAAAATTAAGGCTGACAAAACCTTACGTTGCTCCACTGATAATAATCCTCCTTAGTTCCTCTGATCTGTTGACGTCAGCTTCTTCTACTGCCTGCCCTGAATAAAGAATCTTTTCTGTTAACGAGGTCAATTCTATGAATGCGTCAAGTGCTACCTCTAACTTTGGCTTTGCCAACTGAAGGTACTCCCGTAAGGTCATAGTGGGTGAAGCTGACAAACCAGTGGCTGATTCAACAGCTTTAACAGCTTCTATGTATGCCTTGATTATGCGCCCTTTGTAACCATCAAGTTTTCTCTCACTAACACCTGCCGGAACAACAACTGACGCTTCTTTACTAAGTTCAGGCACACTTGCCAAAGTCTTAGCCACTGACAGGTTTTTCTTATTAGTTTTAGCAAATCTAAAACCGAGGAAAAAAACAATCGCAAAAGATGATGCAGCAGCTAAACCAATACTTAACGCATTCAACACGAAAACTGTCAACTGCGTTTCAGCAGTAGCATACCAAGCTTCTGCGGGTTTAGCGCTAACCAATAGTGTTTGATCTCCGGCAAAAGCAGTATTAAACGGAACATCCAGCTTAAGCCCAAAACTCCCATCACTCAACGTCTTAACAGAAGCTGACACATTGGCAAAAACAATTGTTACATTTACATCGCTTAATGGACCATTAGCGGACCTTACTGACCCTTTAATTTCCATCTGTGAGGGTAACATAGCAAAAGATGGTGCATCTACCTCCAAGTAAGTCGACATTTTCGCCACTGTTACATTTTTCTGAAAAGAAGCACCTGCATACAATCCACTGGAGTCAACATTAACCTTCAATGTGTGATTGCCTAACTTTGCAGCTGGGCTTATGGGGGTTTTTGCTACAAATGTCCCGTTGTCATTAGTAACACCTTGATAGAAGGCTTCTCCGTCAAGTGTCACTCTTACATGCCTTTCGTTTAGCGGTGAATTAGTTTGCGAAGTGACTTTTCCTGTTACTGTTAGAGTCTGCCCAGTGTAAGCGACATTTGGAGCTGAAACTTCAAGATTTGTCTTGTAATAAATAACGTTGAGCTTTATGCTTGGACTACTGCACCCTAAGTAAGTGCTTTTATCGTTTCCTTCTGGTGCATAATATGCGCTAATCAAAACAGAGCTAACATATTTGTAAGGAATCTGAACGGTCGCCTCAAAAGAGCCTCCCGAGTTTGTCTTAACAGTTGAAATTGCTTTTCCATCTAAAACCAGAGTGACTGTTCGGCTAGCTAAGACTTGGCCACCGCCAGAAAGTGCCCCTGACGCCTTAACAGAGCCTCCGACAAAGCTTTCAGTCGAATCTAACGCCAAAGTCAAAGATGTTGATTTCAGACTTTCCGCCTGAATTCCGTCATACTTCTTGTTTGCCTCTTGCAAAAGGCTATGATACCTATCAATAAGGTCCTGAAGCCTAAGCAGCATGCTTTGTAGCTCTGAGTAAGCCTCCCTTAGCTTGCTGCCTGCAACTGACCCAAAAACACCTAATTTCTGGCTAACTGTAGTGGTGGCCTCTCCAAGATCTGTTAAGAGAATTTGTGCTTTAGAGACCACAACGCCTGCATGATCTAAGGCTTGGCGTGCTTCCGTGAGTCGGTTTTGGTCCAGTAAACTTGAAGCGTTATTCAAAGTGGTCTCAAGATCATTTAACTGAACAATCAGTTGCTGAGTTAGATCATTATATTTAGAAATAATGTAGCTTAAGTCGCTGGGCACTGTTATGCGGCTCATTTGTTCACTAAGTTGACTGGCGTTTTCATAATTGCCCGAAGACATCAACGAAAAGATATCAACATACTGCGTTAGGAAAGATAATGAATCAATCGAGCTTTCCACCTGATTAGGGTCTTCATGCGGAAGGGCAGCGCTAACAAAACTTGGACCGACCATCGCAGCAAACATGAGTCCCACTAAGAAAAACGCTGCCTTTTGATTCAAAGTAACCCCACTCCTAGAATTTCTAAAACCTTGAAAGCAACAATAACCACAAAGACCCCAAACAAGGAGTAACCAACCAGGTTTGTTACCTTCTGAGTTTTTGGGTTAAGCGGAGAGTGCAGCAGTGTTAGAATAAAATATTCAACGATGAAAACTGAAATATACAAATCCAAACCGCTGCCGCTATAAAACGAGAGCGCAAAAGTTGTTAATGTGTAACATACGGTCAAGGATAGGAGGTAGCGCTCTGGAACCTTCAGGGAACTCGCCCCATCGCTTTCAATTCAACCACGAGTTTATTCTTAGTATTCTGTTCATTAACAAGGGTTACAGGTCTGTCTAAAACCTGAGCGCTGACGGAGGCAACAATCGATGCTATTGGACTACCGATGCTTTCATAAACCCACATCTTTTCCACTTCAAGACGCGGATTAACAACCTCAACAACAACTCTGTCTCCCTCCAAAGTAGCCCTTACCCCGTCAGCCAAATTAATTGTGCCCAAAACAGAGGAAATAGCTGCCTCCAAATCTCCACCTGATGCATCAGGCTTTGGCTCAACCATTTCTCCAACCGCTGAACCCGGAGTGAAAAGAAGCAAACCCATAGCACCAGCCTTATTACCGTAATTTACAATCAGGCGCTTGGGCAGGACTTTCTTGTTCACTTCCGCATTTTCCTCAATTGGTATCAATGCTTTGGGTTTGTCACCCGAGATACTTGAGGGAAGATAGATAGCTTTTGATTTCAACCCTAATTCCTCAACAAACGCTGAAATGTTTTCAACACCCGATTGCAGTAAAATCGAACTTGCCATAGCGGGAATCTTGGGTTGTCCCCTTGAAATAGCAAAAGATACCGCCCCAATTATAATGGTGGAAATTCCCAGCGACGTTAAAGGATTTGAATTTAAAATAAAAAATGAGAGTACCGCTATGCATGCACCTATTACGGCTAGACAGACTGAAAGTGCACGATACGTATTCTCAAACATTAACTGTGCTATCCCCAACCTCTCTCTTAACTGAGACGAAACGCTATTGAAAACGTTCTTCCATCTAATAACTTTTAAGCCTTAACCTCAAAAAAGCGCTATCATCTAAGACTTAATCTGAAATATCTAAACCTACGCACAACACACGCTACCGCCATTACTTCACTGAATAATGACAACGAAACCATAATTGGCTCCAACCTAATTCCCCAAGGCGTATAATTTAGAACAAGCCCAATAAGTGGCACAATGGCAAGGCTCAACCCAATTGATAAAGCTACTTTTTCAAGGGAGTCCATCTCATCACTTCTAGCGTATAGTGCGGAAATAAGCAGAAAACCAGGCAGAAACAAAATAAACACTCCGCCAAGTACATAGCGAACATACAGCAGAGCAGAGGCATTAACGGCAAAGACAACAAATACTGTAACCGCTACTAACGCAGTAACTCCCCAAAACCACGCACTCTCTAAATTAAAAAAGTAACTCACTAAATTAGTTGGCGGCTTAACATCAGAAAGGTTAAGCGTACCCTTTTTGTATTCAACATATACCGCTTTTGTTGCGTCTTTTTCTTTGAGCCCTTTTTGCTTAACTAATGCATCAACCAGTTCGGAAACGGTGGGGTGCGTCATGGACTTTGCTGTATCTAAAACAACTTGCCCTAAATCTACACCCACCCTTGCTTCCTCCAACCAACTTACGACTACAATGGATTAACCCTGTATAATTTTTATATATGTCTTATGCTTAGAACAACGGGTATCTTGAGATGAGAGAGGGTTAATGAGAACAGCAGCTAAACTACCTATTGCATTTCTAATTCTGCTCATAGCTTTATCTACGTTAGCAGTCGTTCAAGGCCAAACCTCGCAAATTGCCGATGCTCAGAATGCTCAAGACTCAGCCTATATTGCCATACAAAACGCATACAATTCAGGAGCAGAAACAAACCAACTCATCACCCAACTAAACCAAGCGCTTAATTTAACTTCTCAAGCCCAACAACTAATAGAAACCAACCCTCAAAAAGCAATAACATTAGCAGACCAAGCTAAGACAATAGCCGAAAACGTAACCAGCCAAGCCAACATAGCGGCAGAAACAGCCGCAAACGCAATTCCAGTAATCCCCATAGCAATTGCGGCAGGGTCAATAGCTGCAGGCATTGCAGTTTACTTATTACTCCCAAAAGCCCTGTGGAAAACTTGGCTAAAAACCAGAAAAAACTACAAAGTAAAAATCAATCCCCAGAAAAAGAAAGACGCACTATTTCTAACAGCCGAACAGCTAAGCGCAATAATCTTAGCGGTAGCAGTTCTAATAGCGTTAGTATCAGTTTCAGGTTACCTATTGCCAGCAAACACAGGCGAACAGTTTTCCGAAATAGGCATTCTGGGTCCTAACATGATGCTTGGCGATTACCCCTCTGAGGTAGTAGCCAGCGATACCATCTCACTCTACGGCTATGTAGGCAACCAAATGGGCACTCCCATGTACTACACAGTAATGGTCAAACTGGGTAACAACGAAACACAAATCAACCCAGCCAATATACCAACCGTAAACAAATACAGCCAGGTACTGCCAAACAATGGCACTTGGACATTCCCTGTAGATATAACCCTAACACAGGTGGGAACAAATCAGAGAATAATCTTTGAGCTTTGGGCATACAACCAAACAACAACCAGCAACCAGTACCAAGAAGACGTTGGGGCCAAATATGGGTTAACGTGACAGCTCCAGCCTGATAACAATAACTATATCTGAGGGGCAAGAATGCAGGCTTTACCACTAAAGATGCTGTTTCTAAAAAAGGGCACAGCGTCAGCAATCATAGCCATTGCCCTACTCATTGCCCTACTGGCATCAGTAAACACTCTGATTAACAACATAAACTCACAAACAACACTGATAACAAACCTCGCAAGTACAGGCGACACATTTCTAGTCACAAGCGAAAATTCAAACTCACTGTTAGATAGCAAAATTCCAGCTTCAATCATCACCCAAGTAAAAAACAATCCATCCATAAAATATTCCACATCACAGCAAATAATTCAAGCAACTCTGGAAACCAAAAATGGAACATACCCTGTTACCGTAAGAGGGGTGGATGACACAGAAGCATTCCTAAAGAATACTCGCACAAACATCAACGGAGCGATAGCCCAAGATAATCAAGCTAACGTAGGCGTAATATTAGCAAGGCTATCTTCACTCAACAAAAATGACTTACTAAACTTAACAATCGATGGCAAACAAACACAACTTAATACCACCTCAATATTTCAGGCAAACCAACAAATTGATACTCAAATAATAATTCCCCTATCAACCCTCCAAGCACTCACCCTGGATAATCAAATTTCATTCATTGAATTCTCCATAAAAGATCCCCAAAAAGCCACAGATTTGATAGAAAACCTCACCAAAACCCTCCCTGAAGAAACAAAAATAACCAACACCCAGCAGGTGCCAACATTCGCACAAGACATCAATGACCAAACTGCCACTTTCATAAACGTCTGGTCAATAGCCGTCTACATAGTAGTCATAGCCTCATCATATGTTATAGCTTCAAGAATTATCGACGAGGCACGCTTTGAGCTTCACACCCTCAGAACTATAGGTGCAAAACGAAAAACCACCCTAACCCTAATCCTCACCTACACCATGGCAGTAGCGTTTGCCGGTGCACTTGTGGGGATCTCGTTAGGTATCGTGGGAACACAAACTGCTTCAACTCTTCTTAGGTGGCAATTTGAAAGCTCATTCCTAAACCCCTTTCTAACCGTACAACAAGCACTGGAAATACTCTTACTTGCACTCGCCGCTTCCCTGATCGGCTCTATCTACCCAGCCATAAAGGGCACAAAAATCATAGCTCAGGAGACCCAGCTATGAGCCTAATAAAATTTAGGTACCTGCATAGAAGACGTATTGTAAGTGTAGTTGCTATCCTAACGCTAATCTCAACACTGTTCTCTGTGACTGCATACAGCTTTCTTGGTTTCTACAACGGATTTACCAATTATGTAGGAGAAGACAAAGACATAATCGCCATATACAGCAAAACAAGCAGCACACCCTACTCAGGAATTATATCCCTAAAAGTCACTGATTTAGTAACTGCCCAAGAAGGAGTAATCTCAACAAGCCCCGAGGTCATAGCACCATGCACAATAAACAACCAATCAGTCTTTATCCGCGGCATAATCCCCGATGACCTCAAAAAACTCAACCCTCTACAACTACAATACGGCCAAGACCTTAACCTCACAGACACAAACTCCTGCATACTCGGTATCAACTTAGCAAACAAACTAGACCTCAAAACAGGAGATAACCTCTTAGTATTCGGCATAGCCTCAAAACGGTATGTTGAACTCCAAGTCAAAGGCATCTTCAACTCAGAAACATCCCTAAACGACGAAGCACTAGTACCCATCTACATCGCCCAATGGCTAAGAGGCTTAAACTACAACGACGCAACCCTAATAAGAGCAAAAATAAACCCCCAACAAACAAACACCAACCAAATCTACCAACAAATAATCAATCAAACTCAAACAGACCAATCAACTACGCCGACGCCCACACCAAAAAACCAAACCCAAAAACAACTCGAAGCACTCATACCCATGGCAGCTCAGAACAAACCTAAAAATAGGCACCGTAGGCATAGAGCAATCTCAACAATTCATGCAAAACTACCTGGACCGCTATGGAATAAGCAAAGACACCCTAATCATATTATCTATAGCTGTGCTAGTGCTTGCCAGCGGAACAGCCATCTCAGCTATAACCTTATTTGTCAAACAGCACTCCTCAGACATTGGAACCCTACGCTGTATAGGTGTCTCAAGCAAAAAAATCAAAACCGACCTAATCTTACGAATGGTAACCTGGGCACTTATCGCCACTATCTTGGGCACCTTAATCAGCGCCATCTTTATCACAGGATTCCAACAATTAGGCTACCTACAAGTCATATCTCATACCATAAACTTCCAGCTTGACCCAATTATCATTTTAGCCAACTTCCTTCTAATGGCTGCACTCGTTAGCTTAAGCATAGGCAGAATGGAGCTCAAACAATGAAAAAAACCCCCTACTTAGCACTCTTCATTGTCCTGCTCCTCGCCATAGCCATAAGACTATACCCGACCGTAATCAGCGGTAATCCATTCTCAACCGACGCCTGGCCCCTCATAAGAAACACAGAGATTCTACTCCAAAACTCACCGGTCCCGTTAAACAGCGGCATATTTGATGGCTACAACAACTACTGGCCTCTTATCAGCCTCTTTGGAGCAGTAAGCTCGCTTGTAACGTCTCTACCTCCCATTACCGCCATGGCCATAGGCATACCTATAGCTGCAGCCCTAACGATCCCCATATTTTATTTACTAGTCAAAAAAATCACTCATAACAACAACATCTCCTTAATCGCCGCAGCTCTGCTGACCACCGTTTTTCCATATGCACTATTTACTGCCGGGGTTACAAAAGAAACCTTAGCCAGCCCCATCTACATTTCCTTAATCCTAGTTTTCCTACTCAAGCAAAACTGGAAAACAATCATCTTATTCTCCACCCTATCGATAGCTTTGGTGCTCGCACACCACCTAACCACTTTTTTGACTATAACCATTCTAGCCAGCCTCTGCGCAGCCTTCTTCACCATCAAAAAGGACCCTAAGCAAAAAATCAACTCCAACAAAACTAACTTCCTACTGCTCGCCATACTGTCCATAGTAACCGCAGCCTATTTTCTACTATTCGCTGGTCAAACGTCTTTCATATCCCTTTCATCGACTGATTTACTAACCATAGGAGCATACCAAATCCTAATCCTAACCATAGCCACATACTCAACCTTCTTAGCAAAGAAGCATTCCCGAAAAATCACCATTCTAAACGCACTAGTCGCCTTCATTGCAGTTTTCTTATTCACCTTTCTCTTAACGCAAGTACCACTTCTATCAATAGCCCCGATTTTGCCCTCTCACTATCTAATCTATGCCCTACCCTTCATCATCGCCGTACCGCTAATCATATTTGGCTTAAATGAACTCTATCAAAGAAAATCTTCCCTGATAATTCCCCTGTTCTGGAGCATGAGCATAATCGCGTTTGCCAGCTACGCAGTTTTAGCAGACCCTGCGGGCTCTGTAACTTTTGCATCACGCTCACTCAACTTTTTGTTGCCACCACTTCTGATTTTAGTCGCAGTCGGAATCAACAAAATCTCAAGTAAAAACAGCCACTTCAAACTCAGCAGACCAATCAAACTCATAGCGGTTGCAGTAATATTGGTGATAGTCACTGTAAACTCCTATTCTGTTTATGCTACTGTTTCACTGCAGGAACCTTATTTTGGCTACTTCTGGCGCTATAACGCCCCAGAATACACAGCTTCAGACTGGCTATCCACAAACATGATTAATCAGACGGTTGCGGGTGACTCAAAAGTAAGCTATCTCGTTCAAGG
Organism: uncultured archaeon; assembly: GCA_963810275.1. Classification (GTDB taxonomy): domain Archaea; phylum Thermoproteota; class Bathyarchaeia; order Bathyarchaeales; family Bathycorpusculaceae; genus Bathycorpusculum. The sequence goes on along the minus strand of CAWENF010000002.1, from coordinate 178,885 downwards.
GTACTTCAACCAAAGCGTCACCACAATGGCTGGTTACCGATACCTAGCAGAGAATGGGTCAAAGCCCGAACTCTTATATGTTTATAACCAGATGAATACAAATGGGTATGTACTCAGCCAAGGTATCCCTTACAGGCTGCCAACTAACTGGACAGACAAACTTGAACCCTACAACCTGATTTACCAAAACAGCGAGGTAACCATCTATGCAAGAAGATAACTATGTAATAGAATTAAACGCCCTAACAAGAAGCTTCGGCAAAAATACAGTTCTAAAAGACGTCTACCTCGCAGTTGAGCAAGGCGAATTCGTAGTTATCAGAGGCAAATCAGGAGTTGGCAAATCTACCCTCCTAAAGATTTTAGGTTTCCTTGAAACTCCCGATTCAGGCACGGTTAAACTGTTTGGCAAAGACGTAAGCAAACTCGGGGATAGCCAGCTTTCGGAGCTAAGACTTAAGAATATAGGATTTGTCTTCCAATTCTTTAACCTGCTGCCATCGTTGACGGTTCATGAAAATATTGAGGTGCCTCTAGAGTTGGCAGGTGTCAAAAAAGACCAACGCAAAAAACGAGTTTCTGAGCTTTTGCGGTATTTCCAGCTTGAGCATCTTGCCCAGCGCTTTCCAGATAATCTATCCGGCGGAGAAAGACAACGCGTCGCCATCATGCGAGCGCTGGCAAATAATCCTAAGATAATTATCGCTGATGAGCCTACTTCAAGCATTGATGATGAAAACGTTGCTCTGCTAATGGGTCTACTAAATGACTTCGCCAAAAATCGGGACATCACAATCATTATGACTACAACCGATCTCTATGAGCAATTTCCAGCAACCAAGGACTTATTACTCAAAGACACCAATATCCAGCCAAATCTTAAACTGGAAGCAACACCAAATTTTGAAATGATTACCTCGGATATTTCCTAATAGTAAGAGCGTTGCGTGCTTCTGTTTGATCAAGAAAAGCTAAGAATAAAGGCGGCGTCAAACTGGTTTACTATTTTTCTTCATAAATGGGAACGTAATTGTTTAAGGTTACCTAAAGAAACATCCCCTGTAAGTGTTTATGCAGCAAACGAGGCCAACAATCGAATAGAAATCTACCAAAAAATTTTTATGGATGAAGTTGTAAACTCTATCTATACAACAAAATTATGTATAGAGGTGGATTAAAAAATGGTTGAAGAAAAACAAAAACGTAAAACAACTGTATCTCCCCCAACCCCTGGGACCTCAATAGCAAAAAGGAGAGAACAAGAAGGCTTAGAAAGAGGCATTGACGACATATTCAGCGAATTCCGCAGCTCGTTTGATGACCTTATGCGACCATTTTTTCCAATAGTTGAAATCGAACGAGAATTTAGACTCCCAACGAGATATGCCCAAGTAGACCTAATCGACAACGGGGATTCTTTTACTGTAAATGCTGAAATTCCAGGATTCACCAAAGAACAAGTCGATGTCCAAATTAACAAAGACGGCGTGGCAATAAGCGCAGAAAGCAAAGAAGAAAAAGAAGGCAAACGCAAAAATTACGTACATAGAGAACGAGCTTATTCTTCTCTGCAAAGGTTCATTGCATTCCCAGAGGAAGTGGACCCTGCAAAAGTTGAGGGTTCAATGAAAGACGGAGTACTAGAACTGAAAGTTCCAAAGAAAGAACCAAAACCAGAGGAAAAACCAAGAAAAGTGGAACTAAAATAAACTCTCCCTCCCTTTTTATGTGTGAAACCGATGATTAAACAACCGCAGATTGACCCAATGCTTAAAGTGCTTGAAAATCCAATTAGACGAAAAATTATCAAACGTCTAAGCCAAGAACCTAGTTATCCGCTGGAGTTAGCAAAGGAAATAGGTCAGGCACAACAACTTGTCACTAGCCATTTAGCAATTCTTGAAAAAGCAGGAATCGTGGGCTCAAAAAGCACCGTCAGCCCTTATGGACCTAAAAGAAAGTCTTACTTTCTTCAACAATCTGGTTATATATCCTTGAGTTTTGGACCAAATTTGTATAGTGAGCAAATTCTCAACTTTGAGGGACTACCTGATGAACTCTCAAAGCAAGCAACGAATTTCATGGAACGCATTACCGAAATACAAGATTACACTGAAAAAAACAAGTTAGAACCATTTTCTTGCTTACTAAAAGATATTGATGATAAATTATCTGAAGTAGACTCTGAGAAGACTGTTTTGCTCTTTATTCGTAATTTGGCAATGAAATATGCCAGCAACGATTTACAAAATAAGCAAAAAACCCATGATGAAAGAAGAATACTTCATCACATTTTAGATGAGCGAACAACTGATATAGAGAGCATTTCAAAAGCTTTGAACCTCAAAGAGTCCCTTGTACGGATTATTCTTCAAAAAATAGAAGAGGACATAAAATAACTGTCTGGAGTCGCAATTACTTGCAAGTTATTGGTATTAGAGATAAACCTGTAAAGTATCACTGTTGTGATTGTGGAAAGAAATTGTCAGCTCGTGCTAAAACTCCTAAATGGAGGCTGATTCCTGCAAATCAGAAACGATGCAGGAGTTGCTCCGCTAGATATAGAGGTCTTATTAACACAAGAAACTAAAAAGCAAGTATGACAATTCTCCATAGCTAAACTTTTTCTTAAACGATAAAATGAGGAAATTCTATATATCGTCGAAAAAGTGATATTAGGTAACCAAACTATTGTTAATTGAGGTAAAGTAGATTGAAGAAAGGCAAGTTTGAAGAACAAATAGTAGAACCATATCTGCCAAACAAAATTGTCCCACCAGAATACATAAAAGATGTCTTAGAAGAAGCGAACAAGGATTTTCCAAATTTAGATTTTGATTATGAATTACCCCACAAATGGCAATCTAGTGAATACCAAGAAAAATATGAAGAACTTGAACGTCAAATGATCGAAGTTATCGCTTGGAGAGCGCGATGGTTTGGGCAAAAAACTGAACCCTAAAGGCATGCTCTTATAGGCACAAATAAATCTTGTAAATAAATCTCCAAAATAAAACTATTTAATATGCAGAAAAAGTGGTAAAACACTAAAACCTGCAAATATTATTTCTACACCTGACCCGAGAAGCTATCAATTATAGTTAAACTGAATTAAATAGTAGAAAAGACTGGATAACTATGATAAATAAACCGGTTGTTGTAATTTCTAAATGTATAACTTTTTCGCCAGTCAGATGGGATAACACAATCATTGCTAGCGATTTTGTAGAGAAACTCAAACCTCATGTCCAATTTATTCCTGTCTGCCCAGAAGTAGAAATTGGGTTAGGTGTTCCAAGAAATCCAATTCGTCTCGTTTTAAAAGATGAGGCTGTTAGACTCATTCAACCGTCAACCGGTTTAGATTTATCAGAGAAGATGGATGAATTCTCAGAAAAGTTTTTGAGTTCCCTAAAAACTGTTGATGGTTTCATTTTAAAGAGTGCATCTCCTAGTAGCGGCTTTAAGAATGTAAAAATTTACCCTACCTCAGAAAAGTCAGCTTCAATTGCTAGAGGACCAGGTTTTTTTGGAGGTGCAGTTATTAAAAAATATCCAGATTTAGCTATTGAAGACGAAAGACGTCTACTAAATCCTAGAATAAAGGAGCATTTCTTGGTTAAGCTTTTTACACTTGCCAAATATCGTACAATAAAGCATAAAAAATCAATTCAATCTCTTATAAAATTCCATTCAGAAAACAAGTACCTACTTACTGCCTATAGCCAAAAACAACTGCGAATATTAGGCAATATTGTTGCAAATCAAGAAAATCGGCCAATCGAGACAATTTTAAGCCTCTATGAAAATAATCTATACCCCGTATTTTCACACCCTCCAAGTGTTGGTTCAAACATCAATGTACTGTTAAAAATAATGGGCTACTTCTCAAGTGAGCTAACAAAAGATGAAAAAGCATTTTTCTTAAAGACAACAGAACAATATAAAGAAGGTAAACTCCCCCTTAGTTCCAGCAAAAACATTCTACGCTCTTGGATAATTAGATTCAAAAATGACTACTTGTCAACCCAAACATTTCTCGAACCATACCCCGAAGAACTTGCTGATCTCGACAGCTATTCTGCTGAGTTTATGGCTAAAGAATACTGGAAATAATTTCGCTTCTCCCTAATTGCTCCCAAAAGAACCCCATGAAAGTTTTCGATGCACCAGGCAAATTCGTTTGGGTTAGTAAGCTCATACTTGGCTTAACGCTGGTTTTACCTGACAATTATAAATATGGGTTAAGTTAAGTTTAATTGGGCGCTTGTTTGCTTAAAAACAGGTTATTTATCAAACTGGCACTAGGAGTACTGCAGCTTACAATTGCTATCTCCGCATTAGCTGGAGCAGTTCTTCTACAATTCAACATACTAATTTTGGAATCATCAATTGCTGAAGCCCTAAACTTCTATGTGGCTTTTCTTGTTGCGTTCGGAGTAGTTTTTGTCATAAGTTCTCTCTTTTTAATTTACGACTGGCGAGAATCAGCATTAAAGAGGGAAATCCATGAAGCGCTTTAAAGGCCTCGGCTTATTTGACGTTGTTATTTCTGGTCTCAGCGGGGCAATCGGAGTTGAAATCTTTGTATTGCTCAATTATGCCTATTTCCATCTTGCTGGATCAGCAGTGTTGTTGGCTTTGGCTTTTGCCGGAGCAATCAATATTCTAATAATGCTAAGCTACGCCGAATTAAGTGCCGCAATGCCGCTTGTCGGCGGTGAATATACCTATATCAAAACTGCTTTCGGCGGCTACGTCGGGTTTATTTTTGGATGTTTTAGATGGCTTGCCGCAATTTTTGCGGGGTCATTAGCCGCTGTTGCTTTTGTTTTACAGCTTTCCTACTTATTTTCGGCGATTTCACCCCAAATACAAACTGCAATTCTAAACCAATCCTGGATTATTTTCCTTGTAATCGTTGCAGTCATGGGCCTTTTAGAAATACGCGGCTCAAGAAGAGCAAACGAATTCATAGTCATCGCATTTATCCTATTGTTTATAGGTTTCATAATTGGCGGTTTCTTCCACGGTATTGATGTTAATCTGCTCACAAATCCACTTCCCTCGGGCACAACAGGCGTCTTCGCAGCCATCGTTTATGTTTTCCCAATGTTTATCGGAACAAAAGCCTTGATTGCAAGTGCCACAAGTTCACATAAACCTAAAAAAACCATACCCCGGGCACTAATCATTTCAGCTGTTGTCTTGATTCCACTTTACATGTTATTAGCGTTGGTAGCCATCGGAACAGTCAACCCCTCAGAAACATTACAACAAGTTCCTATACTGAATTTAGCTGCAAACGATATTTTTGGCGGATACGGAAGTATTATTTTCGCATTAGCTGGCATGGTTGCATGTCTTTCAACTTTAGGCACCGCTCTCTCAGTGCAATCCAGCGTGGTGCGCGGGATGAGCAGAGACGGTTACTTCCCAAAAATTCTTCAAAGAGTCCATAAACGCTTCGGCACATTCTATATCGCAGCAGCCTTAGGTACTGTGTTAATTTTATTTTTGAGCGTTTTCGGTGCAATTCCATTTTCTAGGATATGCCGCCAGTTTTGGGTCACTTTTGGTTTTCGCTCTTGTCAACCTGTCTCTAATGAGGCTGAGAAAAACCCAACCCTACCTGGATCGCCCCTTTAAAATTCCGCTATACCCAGTGATACCAATTTTGGGGATAATACTTTCTTTAGCTATGCTATTTATTCCGGTCCTCTTAGGAGACGGAAACGCTTTAGACGCTTTTATGTCTGGGATGTTGCTCACGGCTTTGGTTGTTGCATCCTACTTTTTGAGGATGACTGGACGAGATCGAGTGCAAATAGCCTTAGGTGGCATCGGGATTGGAGTAGGAATCTGCATACTGGCCTTTGCGATGCTGGGCATGTTAATGCTCGCTCCGCCGATTATTCCGTTTATTCCAGCTTATGTTCAACTGTTTGTAGGCGCAATCTTAATCGTAGTCGGCTTTTTCAACTTTAATGTGCATAATGGCAGAACAAAACGGGAAAATAAAAATAAATTGAAATCAGCAAAATCTAAGTGAGGTTTTGGGAAAAATCTGCGTATTCTTCATCTGAGATCCAACCTTCCTCTTTTAGATTGTTTAAGCCATCGCGGATTTTCTGTCGTTCTTCTTCAGAATTTAAAATGTTTTGCTTAACGCATGCCTCCGTGATCTCATGGCGAAAACCCACATCTTGGTTTAACAACTCCATGAATCTGTTTAGAACAGCGTTGAGTTCATTTGATCGGGGATCTAAGAGTAGCGTTATTTTCTTTCTCCCCAAACACCTTAGCTTTAAGGAAATATCCATATCATTAGCCTTTGAAGGCGCAATGTAGATGTACCGTTTATCACTTTTAATAATATAACCGATTAAATAGAAGGGCATATACACAAGACCCAAAGGCCCATTTCCATTCTTAATCCCAAAACCATCAAAAGCGTTAATTGTCTCTTCAATTGAGCTAGCCCATTTGTCGATATCACCCGTAATTTTAGATGAGTACTCTTCTAATTTTTCCATTTCGTCTTGACGAATTTTCTTTTCTGCGTCTTTGGATGCGTTAATTTCGTTGAGTTCCTTTGAGGCATCCTCCATTTTTGCCTCATTTTCTTGTCGAAGCTGGAAAAGTTTCTCTTTCTTGATGCGCTCTAATTCTTGGGTTTTTTCATTTACAACCCTAACTTTAAGATTAATATCAGAAATCTTTGTCTTTAACGCATTTTTTTTGGCTTTTAATTTTTGTTCTGTCACTTCATCTTTATTGACTTGAGCATTTTTCATATCTACATTGATTTGATCAAGATCACGATTAACCGCATCTAATGATTTTTGGAGACCAATTCCTTCTTTATTAAGGATCACAATTTTTTTCTCATATTTTTCAGAGATTTCGGTTACATTATTAGCGTAACTTTTGTTTAGCTTCATCTTTTGTTTTTCAAATCTCGCCGTGGCTTGCTGAATTTGCCGCTTGTATTTGTTTTCGATTGCAGTTATTTCATCGTTCGATGACGAGACAAATTCTTGGGTTTTACTGTTTATCTGTTTGATAGTACCGCTTAAGTCAGCAAGTTTCTGTCTAAACTTTTCTCGGATATCGAGCAATTCTTTTATTTTTTCAGCGATCTCTTTTTCTTTAAATGCAGATGAAATTAATATGCTGTCTAAAACTTTCTTTTGACTCGTGGCTTCTTTAGAATAATCAAGAAATGCTTTTGCAAAATCCAAATTTGTTATAAGTCCTTGAATAGTATATGTTTTTTGACCGTTTGTTTGTTCGAAATAACCTGTATTGTTGCAAAGGAAGGTTGAAAAAATTTGGCGTGTAGACGAAGTCTCTTTTAGGTTATTTCTAAAAACTTCAGTTGAAGGATAATCTTGATAATTGAGTGAGTTGGACCAGATGTTTAATCCATCAAAAATGATGTTTTGATTTTCGAATAAACCAATCCATAACGGATAATAGACTTTTCCAATAAAAACCGTTTTTTCTGGAGGCTTTTTTCTAAGAAGCCCACCTCCTTTGCCTCTATTTATTTCAGAGAGGCAAAAAATTACGGCTTTTTCGATTTCCTCCGTTAATACGAGACCATCATCTGAGGTGCAGACAGAGAATGGAAGAAGGTTTTTTTGTGTAGTACTCTGCAAGATAACAACCCGTTACTTAGATGTAGTTGTTAAACAGAACAATTTAAGATTTTCTAGATGTTCAATGGTTAGCAAACAAAAATCATTTAATTATAAACTACCACTATGTTATTTGACTGGAGCGAGCTTCTTGAGCAAGGATAAAGAAAATAAAGAAGTGTTTGTCAAGGCGCCTTCTAAATCAGTTATCGCTGAAGAGGTGAAAGCTGAAAAAGCCGCTGTGAAAGCTCTGGAAGAAGAAAGGTTCAATGTAATTTCAATTGGCAAAAGGGTTGGTCAATATTTCGGTCTTTCATCAATGATTGTGGGCGCAATATTGCTTTTGACGCTGGGCTACTTTGCAATAAATCAAAGCACTGCAATCCTGTTTTCTGCAGGTGTCTCGGTTTCTGTACTTGGGCTTTTTGTTGTTGCTGGTTTAATGAGTATTCTTGCTGGTTTTCTTCTCATTGCCAGCGAATGAGATGGTAATTTTTTTGCTTCCCAAAAACAGAATTATTCCGCCTACGATTTCTAAGGTGGCAGCTACAGATAATGCAGTGACTCCATTTGCTTCTTCAAAAATATAAGAAAGATTTGCGGAATCCGTTGCTAATAATATTGCGATTATAAGAATAACAAATCCAGTAAATGTTAAAAATCCTCCTAATGCAATTTTTAGCCTTTGACTAATTGAAAAGACTGCCATTTAAGGTCAAATGAGTTAAAGTTGAAAATAAATCTTTGGGCAGGCAGCTCATCTATCAGGCGCAAGATAGTCTCTCCCGCTTTGCTTATCTTGCTTTGGAAGAGCAGTTTTTATGAGTACTAAAATAGAGGACAAGTTTCCCCTCGATTCTACTTTGGTACGTCTGGGGATACATGTACTTGAAGAGTGCTTGAGCCTCTATACTTTCAAAAACAGGAGTGGCATATTCTTTGAAATGCAGGGCATGCTCTTTGCAGAATGGAGCACCAAACATGGAGCGTCCGGTTTGGTAAAAAAGTCGACCCTTGCGACATTCACTTGGGGCACCGCAGACAACACAGCGATGCTTGTTGATCTTTATTCTTTGAGTGTTTTCAAGACCCACACATGTCACCTACTGTTTGATTTAGTTTAATGAGAATCCCATCCAGGCCGTTAATGCTGATGGGCCCAGCAAAGGTCAATAAAGCCTGCCTAAAAGCTGAATCAATAGACGAATCATCGTTTGCTAAGTAGTCAAACTGTTTATGATTTAAGGGGTAGAGCTGCAAAAGACACACGAGAAAGACGGCCCATTTTATTTGTATTATTTCTCCCCGCCTCTCCATGGCGTACACCCCTATTCTGCACTGATGATTAAATCAACCTTACACCTATAAAAAATTAACTGAAAAAACGGATTATTATGAAATAGTTCAACAAAAATGCAGTTAGGTAATAAATAATGTGTGATCAAAAGTTGAATATCATAAAACAACTATTGCGCCTCTGCAGATATTCTATCTTCCAACAGAGGTACTGCTTATACAAGTGCATATAGAGAAAACAATTCTAAATCACCAGATAGACAAAAAGCTGACTAATATAGAGAGCCAGTGAGCGATAACTGCGTCCAAGCTTACGCAGAACAGCGGCTAAATCATTTAAGCCCTAAAATGATGCTTTAACCTATTCACCTTTTTTGAAAAAATGTTTTAAACAACTTTCAACACATTTAATCATTAGGTGCCCACGTGGAACTAACCGCTATACGAGCGATTATTATCTTACTAGAAACTAACTTGTATAGTGCTATCAGTCAGTCTTGTTGTTTTGTTTTCTAAAATATATAAAACTAAAAATTCTCTTTTTCTTCTGCTTCTTCCTCTCGGCTTCTTTTTCTTATTTACTTCCTTTTCTTTTCTTTTTACGCATCATGTTTTGTATGTAATCTCTGAAAATATCGGCTCTTTTTACAATTTATCAATCTCTAGCCCTCTTATGTGGCTGCGATCAATATCTCAAAGTGCTGGTTTTATCTTACTTGCTTTATCCTATTTTTTTGCTGGAAAATATCAAAACGAAACCAAACACGGCTACTTAGTGATTTTTTCGGGTTCAACTGCATTAATGTTACTTGTTCTTGGGTTGCTATCTACTATTAATCCGCTAGGTCTGCAGTCGATTTACCAAAACACTTCTTTGTTTTCAATAGCCAATATTGGGCTATTATCTTTCATAATTGTCTTTTTACTAAGAAAAATATTACTGCAAAGAGATAAAGCTAAGGCTTTATCAATTTCTGTTTTAGCTTTTTCTTTTTTGTGGCTAAATCAACTAATCTACATTTATTACTCCCTTGTTGAAAGAAGTTCAATTTTCCTAATAAGCTCTCAAATTGCTCGCACAGTTAGTTTTGTAATTCTGTTAGTATTATTCTACAAAGTAGCAAAGGAGGTATCTGCTGATTACCTTAGGCCATCGTAGTCGAGTCCATATATACTGTGACTTACTAGACCTTTTATGTCAAGAAGGGGCTAAATTTGGCGAAGCCAGTCCCACAAGGGTTGCTGCTCGAGCCAATATTCCTTACAATCGATTTCAAAAAATTATAGATAATTTTATCCAGGCAGATATGGTTCGAAAAACTGAGCAAGGTCTTCTAATAACTGAAAACGGCTTAAAATGCCTGCGCCAAATACAAAAAACTAACACGTTGCTAAAACGCATGGGGCTTGAAACATAAATTGAAAGAAATCAATAAACGAACAAAAGACTTCAGTATTTAAAATCTATGAACATTTTGTTCATTATTGTTATGAAGGATGTCTTGTTATAACTAACCCAACAAATTGCAAAAATAGGAAAGAATAAACATGATTTTGAAAAAAGAAGCAATATTTGCATTATTAGTAATAGCAATTTTGGCAATTTCTGCTGTCCCTATGCTATCAGTACCAACTGCTGAAGCTCACGATCCACCTTGGTCACTGCCCACATATGCTTTCATAAACGTTGCACCTGCACCCATCGGTGTAGGACAAACAGTGAACGTCAACTTTTGGCTAAACGTACCTCCCCCAACCGCTAGCGGCGCCTACGGTGACCGATGGGAAAACCTAACCGTCGTCGTAACCGCACCAGACGGACATGAAGATACTCTTGGTCCATTTACTTCCGACGATACTGGCGGAGCATTCACCACATACACACCAGACCAAGTCGGCGACTACACCTTCCAAATGTTCTTCCTAGGCGAAACACTCAGAGGCGAAAACCTTCAAAGACCCAATGATTATGTCGGCGATTACTACGAGCCCAGCCAAAGCAACGTATTCCACTTGGTTGTTCAAGAGGAACCTATAGGCTACGCTCCAGTTATCCCTCTACCAACCGAGTACTGGACAAGACCAATTTACGGGCAAAATAACGACTTATGGTATGCCATAGGCGGAAACTGGCTAGGCTTAGGCGTCTCAACATTCGCCAACACCGGCCAATACAATCAAGCAGGCGACTACGCACCCTACACAACAGCACCAAACAGCCCACACATCATGTGGACAAAACCAATCGCATTCGGCGGCACCATGGGCGGAGAATTCGGTAACGATCAACAAAGCAATTACTGGTCCACTTCTCAGTACCAACCAAAATTCGCACCAATAATCATTCAGGGCATACTCTACTACGTAAACTACCCCGGCTCAACAGCTAACCCAGCAGGATGGAGCGCAGTAAACCTACACACCGGCGAAACCATCTGGACAAAAGACTACACCACCAATCTGCGATGCGGACAAATCATGAACTACCTCTCACCCAACGAGTACGGCGGCAGAGCATATCTGTGGGCAACCGGCGATGTACCTGGCGTTACCTCTGTTGGTACAACCTACAGCATGTATGATGCAATGACAGGCAACTACATCTTAAGCATAGTCAACGGATCAAGCTTTAACAAACTCACCATAGACGACCACGGAGGCCTAATCGGCTACTACGTCAACGCAAGCGCAGGAGAACGATCGCTTACAGTTTGGAATTCTAGTAGAACAATTCTGCGAGGAGTCAACGGCAACAGTGATCTTGGCAATGCTTGGCAATGGAGACCAACACAAGACGGAGTGTACAATTTCGAAAACGGCATCGAATGGTCCGTACCCATAGCAACCGAAATCGACGGTAATCCTATATCACTAAGCCTATCAGGAATGGATGACAAAGTAGTTATGATGAGCTACACTAGCGGGCAGTCATCATACTTCCAGCCAGGATGGTACATCGGAGCAGGCTACAGCGCAGAAGACGGACACTTACTCTGGGGACCAACCAACAGAACCGAAGTTCCCAATTCACGTGTACTCTTCGGCTCAGAAACCATAAACGATGGTGTCTGGATAGAATTTGACTCCGCAGAACTAACAGCCACAGGCTACGACTTATCCACCGGCAAAAAAATCTGGGGACCTGTTGCATTGCCAAACGCGAACCCATTCACTTCGCTAGGGCAACGATATACACCTGGACCTGACGGCACAATACTAACCTGGACTTATGGTGGCGACGCATACTCCATTAACGCCAAAGACGGTAGCTTCAACTGGGAATACCACGCCCCCTCAAGCGGCTACGAATCACCATACGGCACCTGGCCGTTTTGGACCTTTAGCGTAGGCACCGCAGCAGATGGCAAACTCTTCTTACCATTTGGACACATGTACAGCCCACCACTATTCCACCACGCACAACAAATGGCACTCAACCTAACTGACGGCACAGTAGTATGGAACATAACCGCATTTGATGTCACAAGTGCACCAGCCATCGCAGACGGCATCATGACCACCCTAAACGCCTATGACAACCAGCTTTATGCATGGGGCAAAGGACCCACACAAATGACAGTCGACGCACCAGATGTTGGCGTAACCACCGCAACCCCAATTACGATTCGCGGAACAATCATGGATAACTCTGCTGGCAGCAAACAAGAAGCTCAAGCAGCAAACTTCCCCAACGGATTACCATGCATTTCTGATGAGAGCCAAGGCGTATGGATGGAATATGTCTACATGCAGCAACCACGCCCAACTGATGCCACAGGCGTACCTGTAACCCTTAGTGTTTGGGACTCTAATGGCAACTACAGAACTATCGGATCTACAACAAGTGATGACCATGGCTTCTACAGCTTCACATGGACACCAGACATTTCAGGTGACTACAGAATCATTGCATCGTTTGCAGGCACCGAATCCTACTATGGTACAAGCGCAGAAACTGCTTTCCATGCAGCTGATCCTGCAGCAACACCAGCACCAGCTGAGCAACAACAATCAATGGCAGACCAATATCTACTACCAGGCATCATAGGCTTAGCAATCGTCATCATAGTCGTCGGCGCAGTCATAATCGTAGCCCTAAGAAGAAAACCATAAAAACCAAAACAAACTGAAAATCTATCCTCTTTTTCTTTTTTTGTTTCATCGGCCAGAGATTATGGGCTGAGATTGCTTCTGTTAATGGTTCATTGTGTTGTCTCATTTTCCTTTTTCTCCTTAAATCTTGCGCAGAAGCCTCAGCAAACCCTAAAATCTCTTCCAATGAATGCTGACTTTTTCTCAAGATTGGCTGCCCTACAAAACATCACTAGATAGTCTGGAAAAAAGCAAACGGTCACTTGAAAAAAGTGTTGAATGAGAATCGAGGCAATGCCAGTTAGTTATCCTTAGTTGGGGTAAAACAAATCGACATATATAATTTACGCACATGTTGTGCGTCCTCTTTATATGCAAAAAACCCTAAAGTGAAACCTATGAAAAATCTATCTTCCTTTCCTTTTTCAAAAGAGAGGTCGGGGGCTGAGAGGGCTTCTGCTAATTGTACATTTGCAAGTGTTGCTCTTATTCTTTCCTTTTTCTCCTTAAATCTTGCGCAGAAGTCCCAGCAAACCCATCCCTTTCAAAGATGAGTTAATGAGTGAAGTATAGTAACTTACCCTAAAGCATCCTAATGGCAAAAAAAACAAAATATTTTTGGGTATTTAAGAAAAAAGTTGGGAAGCTTAGCTACTGTTCTTCATTGCTTCCTTTATTTCCGCAAACTTTGTGCTTAATCCCTCTAACTCAAAACTAAAATCTGACTGATTACTACGTTGTTCTGACAAACTCTACCGACTCCAAACTGGTAAGCAATTGGTATTCTTCAAATAAAAAATGTTTTAACACATTTGTTTAAACCAAAATTCAACGGATAAGGCTTAAACAGTAATTAATTGGCTTTTTAGGGGTTTCCGAAATTATGAGTTTAAAAAGATAAAATGCAAAAAATTATGCTTTACAGCACTCTGTTGCTTATACAAAAAAATAAAGAGGGAGGGATTGTAAGATCCCGTTGTTTTTTATTTTATGGACGTTTTCTTATGGCAAGCAGTAGGACTATGCCGACAATGATGATAACGACGATTATGGCGATTGACATTGGCAAGATATACATGTCTGCTGGAGATTCTGGTTGCGGTGTGGGTTGTGTTGTTGTTGATGGTGCTTCGTCAACGACGAAACCTGTTTGGGCGTATGATCCATAGTATGCTTCCGAGCCTGCGAATGTTGCTACTACACTGTATTTACCTGAAATGTCGGGCATCCAGCTTAAGGTGTAACTGCCTGAGCTGTCGGTTGTAGCGGTTCCGATTTCACGGAAGTTTCCGTTAGCATCGACAACTGAGATTGTCACTGGGACACCACTTGAGTTGGTTGGCATCTCAAATTGTTTCCAGATGTAGAGCATGTGTTGGCTTTGACTGTCATCAGATACTGCTGGAACACCGTCTGGGAAGCGCATAGTAATGCGTGGGTCCGTTGTCATGCCTGGTGAGACATCAGTAACTTTGCCTGAAATCACTATGCTTTGTCCTGGAGCTGCGCCAAGGTTTGGAGCTGTTACAGTTGTTTTGCTTGGTCCTTTGCCCATTGCATAGACCATGCCGTCGTATGTATCGTAGCCTGCGATAATGCCATCACCGATAACTGGGTTTCCGCCCCAACGAGTCTCACGCATCAATCCGTTTATGCGGAAGATTTGGCTGCCGTCGGTTGCGTTAACACATGCGTATGGTGCGCCTCTTGGCATTGGGCTGTTTGCGGAGTGTTCTAGTGTTCCGATGTAGATTTTGCCATCAGCGATTAGGTCGATCCAGCCCCACCAGTTTTCACCAGTGACTGGTTCGTTGTAGGGTCGTTTAGTGTGTAGGTCCAGTCAACTTGGCCAGTTTGGAGGTCGTATGCGTACATGATGCCTGCTAGACCAACTGAGTAGAGATGGCCGTAAGCAAAGTACCATGTGTGTTCCATAGCGCCAGCACCGTATAGGTCAAGATAGTTTTCAGAGTGAGTTGTCCATAGGTATGATCCGTCGACAAGGCTAAAGCCGTAGTGGGTTGTTAATTCTTTATCAAATACTGCCATTACGCCGTCGCCGTAGGTGTCATCTGTGACGTAGTCTGATGCGCCAGTGTAGTAAATGAAGTTATTTCCTTCGAGCCACTCAGCTGGTGCTTTCCAGGTTTTGTCGAATATTTTTGAGAGTGATTGTTCGTTTACGGATGCATTGCGTGTTGCGGTCATGCTGTCAATTGGTAGACCCCAAAGACGAACTTCGGTTTGGTTGAAGGCCATACCGACGATTCTATCGCCTTGGTAGACTCTAAGATAGTTTGCGCTTAAGCCTGTGGGTATGGTGACGTTCCATGAGTAGCATTTGTCAAGTGAACCATCTAAATGTCGTGACACTGGATAACCTGAATTTACCTGCTGACCTATATCGTTAGTTGGGTTTGTTACGCGTGAACCGCCAGGACCAAGTCCTAAGACACCGAAGGACCAGCTACCATAAGTTGGTGTGCCGATGATGTCGTTTTGTTGTCCTGCTAGTGTTGAGTTCCAGAGTGCCATCCAACCGTTTCTGTAGTCGATTTGGTAGATGAGGATTTCTCCGTTTGGACCCCAGACTCTAGTGCCTGAAGGTACGTTGTAGAACTGGAACTGGAATGAGCCATCGTTTGTGCTGTATGCTGTATAAGTGCTACCGCTTGTTGACCAGAGGTAGTTCCATACGCCGTTTACGTTGTAGCTTGGGAAGTACATTGTTTGGCCAAAGTTTAGGAATGTGCCGTTTATGAAGAAGAGTTTTTCGCCTGTGTGGAGATCGATTGCTTGGACTCCGGGTATGCTGGTTTGTGCGTATAGGCCGTTTCCTTGGGTGTTGTAGTATAGTACTCCATTGATTACTACTGAGTTTGTTGAATCTGCCTTCGTATGCGTCTCCTGCGTACATGTCTGCGATGATATTGTCGTCGTATACGCCGCCTGATATGCCGCCTTGCTCGTATTGACTAGCCCACAATACGTGGGGAGTCTCAGGAGCATTATCTTGGAACAATGCAATCGAGTTTGGTCCTCGTTCTACCCAGTTGCCTGAGATGCTGTACCATTCTCTGAGTTGTGGGTCGATTGGTCGACTCCAGTACTCTGTTGGAAGTGGATGGCCAGGATAGAATTGTGTTTCTGCGGATTCGATAACTTCTAGTGTCATTGATATGGAGCTTTCAAGCATTATGGTGCCTTTTAGTATAGGTGCAGGTCTACCCATTGGCTGGGCTGTTTCTGGGTATGTGTTGTTGGGGAAGTTTGTTGTTATGGTGTAGTTGCCTACTTGGTCTGGTACGTATGTTGTGTAGGTTGAGCCTGTGGAGTCTGTTGTGAATGGGCCAAGAGTTTCTTCGTGTCCATCAGGGTATTACGACGGTGATTGTGATTCCTGTCCAGCCGTAGGATGCTGAGGGAGCGGCTTCTGAGATGCCGCATTTGAGCAGTGTCTCTTGTCCAACACCGACTGGGTTAGGGATAGCGTCGACGATTGGATAAGTCTTCATTGTTGGTGTTTCTTGTGCGTTTACTGTCGGTACATTTACTACCGCAATTGTTGAAGCTAAGAACGCGACTATAAGCAGAATTGAAATAGTTTTTTTTGTATTCAACTTTTTTATTCTCCTTTATAATTTACCTTGCATTTCTGTGTTGGAAACACGTATTTAAACCCTTTCAAAAGAAAAATATAAGATGAAAAATTTTAATCGTTCATAATCGTTCATCCTCTCTGAATGAGTCAATTTACTGTTTATACTCGTTTAAATAAGTTGATTTCAACGCATATTCATGATTAATCTGTTTTCAGTAGGTTAAATCAATGGGGCGCGAAGAGTACAATTAGTAAATAGCGAAAGATTAACTCCCGGTACTGTCTCTATCTGGTTGAATTGCGTAGCATGTGCTTTTTGCCTAGCGTTTTTATTTCGTCAACCAATAATTCTAAATCTTTCTTTTTTGTGCGATGATTCACGATACATGCACGAAGCATGTAAATGCCTTTAACTTTAGTGTCAGAAATCATCCAAAAAGCGTTTCTGTTGATGTCATCCATTATTTTCCTATTTACATGCTCTTTTTCAACTTCACTAAAAGCAGCGTGTTTAAAACGGAAGCAAACCACATTAGACACAACTGGCGCAGTAAGCTCTAACTCTTCGTCAGCAAGAATCAGATCCGCCAGGTACCGGCTTTGATCAAGATTCTTTTGGATAAGGTGACGATACCTGTTTTTGCCATATGCTCGAAGAAGCATGTAAACTTTAAGGCTGCTAAAATTGCGTGAGAGGGGCAATGCGAGATTATGGGGGTTAGTCAACTGGTCTTCGCTTAACTCAAATGCTGACTTGATGTACTCGGCTTCATGACCGTAGGCAAATGTGCTAAAATGCGCTTTTCTATCTTTGATAAGTGTGCAGCCTACGTTATAGGGCATATTCATCCATTTATGAAAATCCACAGCTAACGAGTCCGCCCGCTCCATACCCTCTACAAGTCGATGGTGACTATCGCTAATTTTAACCCATGCCCCAAAAGCTCCATCAATGTGAAACCACATATCTTCATCATCGGCTAAATCAGCTAATACATTAAGGTCATCAAATGCACCTGTGTTGGTGGTTCCAGCACAACCAATGATGCAGAAGGGTTGATACCCGTTGCTGCGATCATTTTTTATTGCTTTCTTAAGCAAATCTGGTTGAATTTTATAGTTCTCATCCGTGGGGATATTTCTAAGCGCCTTATTACCTAATCCAAGCAACTCCACAGAGCGTTCTAAGCACCTGTGAGTTTCTTCGCTGCAATAAAGAGTCATTTTATGCTTGAGGGCCTGAACACCATCTGCTTTAACATCGCCCTCTGCTTTTGAATTTCGCGCAACAGCCAAACCGGTAAAGTTAGCTTCCGAACCGCCGCTGGTAAGCACGCCACCTGCTTGTTTGGGGTAACCGAGTAACTCTTTAATCCATTCTATAACTTGCAGGTTAACCTTTGCTTCAGCAAAAGAGAATTCTTGGGCTCCATTAATACCTGCCCGAAGCATCTCCACCAACATACCATAAGGCGAGCCCTGTCCAACCACGGCTCCCCAAAGTTTAGGAGAAGCTATAGCTAAAGTGTAGGGTAGAATACTACGTTGGTAAATTTCGAAAACTCTTTCTTCGCCTTCACCTTCCTCAGAGAGCGGAACACAGATTTCCTTGATAGCTTGGGGACTTAATGGAATGGTTTTCTGGGTTCGTATGTTTTCTGTGTAGTCAAAAGCGCTGTCCAGCATTCGATGTCCAAGTTCTCGAAGCTTGTTCCAGTCGGCTGGATCAAGCGTCTCTTCAGTGAAATCTTTTTGAGTGCCTGTTTTCATAGAAAAGCCTCATTCTTAAAATGCTGTCGCATCTTATTACCGCTTGTATATACAAGTGCTGCAAAAAGTTTAGAAGCTTAATCTTATTCCATATATTTGACTTTGATTGATGATCAAGCAAGTGTTAGAAATCAAATCCGAGTCGAATAAACAAAGATGGAAAAGAATTTCTTGGCTATTTTTATTTTAATTCATGGAGCTTATCATGGCGCTTGGTGCTGGGACAAAGTTGTTTCTCTTCTAAAAAAAGAAGGGCACAGGGCTATAGCAATTGACCTGCCTGGTTCTGGGAAGGATAAAACGCCAATACCCGAAGTTACTCTGGATGGTTACGCTCAAAAAATATGCAAGGTTTTAGATACTCAGCCAGAAGCCGTAATCCTTGTCGGACACAGTTTAGGCGGTCTTGGTATAACTCAGGCAGCTGAGTATAGGCCAGATAAAATCAAGGTCCTCGTGTACTTGACTGCATTTCTACTGCAAAATGGTCAATCACGCTTAATGTTACGCGACCAAGATCCAGAATCTCTAACACCCAATAACACAATCTATTCCGATGATAAAACCTTTGCAGTCATTAAACCAGAAGGCGTTAAAGCGAACTTTTATGCAGATTGCTCAGCAAAAGACATCTCCATGGCTAAGTCACTTCTTTGCTCTCAAGCCATAGCTCCCCTGGCAACGCCTATGCATATCACTCAAGAAAACTTTGGACGGATACCAAGGGTTTACATTCAATGCCTACAGGATAGGGCAATATCACTTTCTATGCAAAAAAAGATGTACACCGCTTTTCCTTGCCAAAAAGTCCTTTCTTTAAACACTAGTCACTCGCCATTCTTATCTGCCCCAAAAGAACTGGTAGCTCATTTACTTACCATCGCAAAATAACCGAAAACCAGTTTATCGAATCATGTACAAGAAAAAACACGATATCACAAGGCTTAAAACCTAACCTAAACAAAGGAATCAGCGATAATCTATGACTAAAACTAAGATATTGATTGCAATTCTAATCGTTATCATGAGTATATCATTGGCATTAAACGCCTACCAATGGACAACAACTCTCTCTGTTTCAGAACAAAGCAAAAAAGAAGAAATGGGCTCCATCCTCATTAATTCACAAGCAAGTATCAACGCTGAACTGCTAAGACTAGATGGACTCCTAGCAGATGCCTGCCAAAAGTTATCTACGACAGGCTTAACAGGTTCAGGAGCCGACGAAATCTTAAATGACATCTACACAGAAAACTCAGAGATAATCGTAAGTGCCGCAACAGCAGACAAAAATGACTTTTTAATTGCAGCCCAACCCAACACATACAACAACATAATTGGTCAAAACGTAAAGGACCAAGAGCAATACGTCGAGATGCATAAAACAATGCGACCAGCACTAAGCAATCTTATATCATTAGTTGAAGGCTTTCCCGGGGTAGTTATGGTTTCACCGGTTTTTGATGCCAACCAACAATTAATTGGTTCAATGAGCATCGTTTTCAAACCCTACCAACTCATTCATCCAATCGTGAAAGATCAAGCACAAGGCATCTATACTATCTATGCCTTGCAAGGTAACAGCACGCTAATTTACGATGCTAACAATGAGGAGCAAGGCAAAAACATCTTCACCGATGAAGAATATCAAGGCTATACAGAACTTCAGACTTTCATTCACAAAGTTTTAGACACCAAATCAGGATATGGCACTTACTCGTACTTTGATGACCTTTCACCTTCTAGACCTTTAGTTAACAAAGAAGCCTACTGGACAACTATAGGCATCTACAACACTGATTGGCGCTTGGTAATTGCACATAACCTCTAATCTCTTTTTCTTTTCACATTTTTTAAGCTTGGAATTCGAAAAATTGTGTTTCACCCTGCCAAGAACACCTAACAGTCCAAGACGCATTTTCTTATAAAACGCTTATATTTGGACACATACGATACTCACTAAATACAAAAACTGAAAAGGCCTTCACTTGAGCACAACTTCTCATTTTTTGGGTTAGTTAATTGACTCATGAAGAGTTAACTGCTATTGATAAAACCAGCCTAGAAAATGGTTTGAGTACCTCGGAAGCTAAGAAAAGACTTGATGAGCATGGATATAACGAAGTTCCAGAAAAAACCACTAATTTCTGGGCTACGCTTGGCAAGCGTTTTTGGGGCATAGTCCCTTGGATGCTTGAGATAACAATTATTTTAACAATACTTTTAGGCAAATATGCCGAAGCAGCCGTCATAGTAGCGCTCCTTATCTTCAATGCAGTTATGTCCCAGTGGCGTGAAGGCAAAGCAAAAACTGCAATGGCTACACTAAGGCAAAAGTTGCATATCGACAGCAGAGTAAAAAGAGACGGGCAATGGATAACAATACCTGCCAGAGAACTCGTTCAAGGCGACCTCATCAGAATAAGAATAGGTGACCTTCTCGCTGCAGACACAAAAATTGTCGAAGGTACTATTGGTTTAGACCAATCAACTCTAACCGGCGAATCAGGCATAGTAGATAAATCAATAGGCGAAGAAGCTTTTTCGGGATCCTCAATCAAGAGAGGTGAAGCTACAGGTATAGTTACAGCAACAGGCAAAAACACCTACTTTGGAAAAACAATTTCTCTACTTGACCTCGCTAAACCCAAACTTCACATGGAAGAAGTCGCATTAAAAGTAGCGAGATATCTGGCCCTCATAGTGATGTCTTGCTTGTTAATAGTTTTCGTTTACGCTGGTCTTACAGGCTTTGAACTAGCCATAATCCTACCCCTTGCAATTGTTCTATTGATAGCTATTGTGCCAGTAGCCATGCCAACAATGTTCACTATTAACATGGCGCTTGGATCATTGGCGCTTGCAAAGCAAGGAGTGCTAGTCACTCGACTAAGCGCAAGTGAGGATGCAGCTACTGTAGACGTATTATGCGTAGATAAAACTGGCACAATAACAATGAATAAATTGTTTTTAGAAGACTGTAAACCTCTTAATGGCTTTAGTAGAGAAGATGTTTTGTTTTATGGAGCACTTGCATCCAAGGATGCAAACCAAGACCCTATCGATCTGGCATTTCTAGATGCAGCGTCAAGAGCAAAGTTACACACTGATTCTCATATTCAATTCGAATTTGTTCCTTTTGATCCAAAAACAAGAATGACCCAAGCTCTAATCCACACCTCAAGTGAAACGTTCCATGTTGCAAAGGGTTCTCTTAATTCTATGTGCACTGCCTGCAGAATAGAGGAAGATCTATCGAATGATTTAATGAAAAATGTCGAAGACTTCTCAGAGAAGGGATTACGAGTACTAGCCGTTGCCAAGGGTAAGGATAGAGACAGTCTGCAATTAGTTGGCCTTGTAGGTATAGCTGACAGGATACGAGAAGATTCCCCATTGGCACTAAAACAAATTCTTGATTTAGGGGTCAATGTGAAAATGCTGACGGGCGATTCGATTCATGTAGCTAAAAGCATTTCCCTACAAGTGGGTCTGGGTGTAAATGTAAAAACAATGGCGAGTATGCACGAAACGCAAAGTGCACCTTTCCACTCAATGATTGAAAATAGCCAAGGCATAGCTCAAGTCTATCCTGAAGACAAGTTCAATATTGTAAGAACCCTCCAGGATGGCAAGCACGTTGTCGGGATGACTGGCGATGGAGTTAACGACGCACCGGCATTGGCTCAAGCAGAAGTGGGTATTGCTGTAAAAAATGGTACAGACATAGCTAAAGATTCGGCGAGTGTGGTCTTAACGACTGAAGGGCT
Organism: uncultured archaeon; assembly: GCA_963810275.1. GTDB lineage: Archaea > Thermoproteota > Bathyarchaeia > Bathyarchaeales > Bathycorpusculaceae > Bathycorpusculum. Next base: position 156,713 of record CAWENF010000002.1, on the reverse strand, counting down.
AAGTGGAATAATACCCATGATTAAGACATCCCGCGCTATCTACCAGCGAGTCTACAGTTGGACACTGCAGATGGTAACAAGAAAAATGCATATTGGCTTTTTCCTAATTGTGATGCTTTTTGCTACGCATTCTTTGATGCTTTCGTTGACCAGCACTCTGTTGATTCTTTTTTTAGCAGACTTCGCCACAATGTCGATGTCGACAGACAACGTTCGAGCTTCTCTTAAGCCAGATAGATTCAACTTCCGTACTCTATTTGCTACAGGGACCGCTTTGGGTTTACTTATGACCGTTGAAGGTGCAATATTTGCTGTGCCTGCATTATCCTACTTTGGGCTTATGGGTGATATGGGGAAAATCTACACTTTTGGATTTGCTTACTTGAACTTCGCAGGCATATTTACTATACTGATACTTCGTGAACGAAATCATTTCTGGAAGTCAAAACCAAGCTCGGCTCTAACCATTACCCTGTTAGCGGAGATATTGGTTGTCATCGTTATTTCTTTCTTAGGAGTGTTAGAGCTTGCGCCCCTAAGTTTGGAGGTTGTTTTTGCAACTTTGGGGTATGCTTTAGTAACCACTCTTTTGATAAATGACTTAGCTAAGGTTTACCTTGTACGTAAATTCAAACATCAAACTTAGCGAGTGAATTCCAGAAGAGGTCAATCTTTGTTTGTATCCTGAACGAGGACAACAAATTGAATCATGTTTTAAAAAGTTGTTTTCCTTTTCACTGCTTTGACTACTTAGTCTTTTCTCCATAACAGATATGCTTTAGTTTGTGATAGCATTGCAAGAATTTTTATCAATTTGGCAAGTTTCAAGTTATCGGCAGTTTTTATGTATGCTATGTAGTCGGATGTTTTTCCGTATGGGTTATGGCGGTTAGATGCCACTTCTTTTTTGAACCGCGGATGTTTGTTCGATATGAAGGCAGCTTTGAGTTCCTCTTTTTGATCCTCAGTGAGGTTGTCGAGTTTTGATTCGACATAGCGCTGGCTGCCGATAAGCTGCAAGTTGAAGCCTAGTTGCTGGAGTGTCTGGATTAGCTTCTTAGTGCTCTCAACTGATTTTTGTTCTATAACCTTTCTCATTCCTGCTTTCTCAGCAAAGGGTGATATTTTTGCCATGACCGCAATAAGTTCAACGTAGGTTGTGCCAGCCAATGATAGAGTTTCACGGATTAGCTTCTCGCCAAGACCTATGGTTCTGTACTTGGGGTGAATTACTACGCGGTTGATAGTGCTTAGGTTCTTGTTGATTTCTCCCATCGTCATTCTTGGTAGCACAAGACGCCGCCCAAAACATGCAGGAGGCGGATAGGTATAAACTATAACGCCACATAGTTCATTGTCCCTAACCATTCGAAAGATTTTTCTAGGCACAGAGATGCCGTGTCCTCTATAGTGGAAGGTGCTGAGTTTTTTCCAATCCTCTTTTGTTCCTGCCTCTGTTTTCATCTCTTTAGTTAAGCTGCACTCTGTTGCGGGGGTGTTTGGGAAATAGTCGATCTTGATTTCTTCGCCAAATCGCTTGCGAATAAGTACGCTGGGTTTAAGATCCTCTTGCAGATCGCTGTGGGTAGTGGCTGCTATAACTGCTTTGCCTTGTTGGCGAGCGATTTTCTGCAAGTTATAAGCAATCACCTTAGCGGTATCGCGATCAAGCATTGCAGCGAATTCATCTAAAAGCCCCCATCGTTTGCCCGACTCTATAAGTTTGGCTATTTTGTAGCGGTATTTTTGGCCGTCGCTGAGTTGACAGTAAGAGCGTAAAAATAGGAAAGCATCGTTTAAGCCCGCTTTACTTAATAGCTCTAATCCCTGCTCAACTGTCGCGCCTATAGTTTCTATTAATGGTTTGTCCGGCTCCACTTCTATTTCGTTTAGGTCGATAGCTTCCTCGCCCAGGTCAGCTCTGATTGCTCTTAACAAAACACTTTTACCCGATCCAGAATCACCAGTAATGTAGACAATGTCTGTGGGGCCTATTTTGATTTCAGCATCTATAACTTTGAATTTTTGAGTTTCATCTATTCCAAGACCAAACGCTTCGGCAACTAACAGGCTTCTTGGGGTAGGCTTGGTTGTCGTTTCGTAACTGATATCAAACGTAAACTTGCCTGCTGCTCTGTCGTAGGTGCGGTCGCAATTGCCTTATCCGAAAGTCCCTTTGTCGTCTCATGTTTTTTGCCCCACAAACAATCCAATCAATGAGCCGCTAAGTCCTGTGATGGACGCAAATATCTCAGCATTCCATGAATGTAAAATGACTAAGTGGGCAATCTCAAGCGCTGACATAAACGCAGTCATTCCGATGGCAAATTTAACGCCCAACACCAACTTAGCATTAGGCTCCTCAACGATGAGGCGACCCCTCTCAAAACGTCGACGGGTCAAAGCATGTTTAATGGGGTCTGCCATTGTTGCTCAACCTCCGCTGTGCAAGTGCACTTCGAAAAATTCTGGGATGATTCATCGAACGATGTCCGCCCAACATGAAACTATTAACAAGACGGCTAGCCGAATCGGTAACAATGTGCTCTTTGATTAAAACAGTCACTCCTAGTGCCCAACCGATAGGAACGGCGGTGTAGTCTAAATCAAACAAGTCGTCGGCATAGCGGAAACTGTTCTGTGCAATCACAATGTGCTTAACCCTATCGCCGATTAAACTGACAAATATTCCCCAACTCTTCACTGGGACATCTATTGTCATGCCTGAGCCGCTGCTTTTACCGACCGATGCATCGCACCAGTCGACAGCGATTAGGTCGCCGGGTTTTATGTTTTCCATTTGTTTTAGGATTTGTTTACTCATTTGGGTCACCGTCTCGCCTTGTAGTTGTTTAGAGCGTCTGTTCTGGCTCTCAAGGCGTAAATCCAGTCAGCCATCAGTTGTTTCTGATAGCCCAGATTGAGAGTAACTTGTAGGGTGTTGTTTTCTGCCCGAAAGTGGAGGTCCACACTTTTGACGAGGAAGCTTACGGCGGCGATGCTTTCGTTTGGCAGAGTTATCGGAATCATATCGCCGGGCAAAATGGGTGAAGTGCCATAATCGAGAACACTGCTTCTCACTACCAAGGAAGTTTTAGCTTGTTTTTTGTAGGCCAGAATCGATTTGGCTCTAAGCATGCATTCGTTGTCGCTGTAGAGGTCCTCGACGATATCGACGTATTGGCGCTCGCCATAACTGGCAATGCTTGCGGCATCAGTTTGCACATTACTATACCTGGCGCCGGTGAAATAGAGTTGGCCATGCCACACTTGACCGCTAACGCCCAGCAGTAACCAGATAAGCCGTGACAGTTACAGTTCGAATGTTGTCCCAATCAAAGTCAATAGGAGCCGCCCAATCTGTTGCATGATAGATCCCAACGTCTAGCTGGAAGTTTGACCAATCATTACTTGCAGATACGCTATTGACGGTTGAGAGGTTACGCCCACAGACCCGTGATGAAGAGTCATGCAGGATTACCAAGAAACCATCAGACTTAACAAGGTCATCTCGCAGCAGGGCAAGGAACAGTTTAGGGTACATGTTACCGTTTACTGTTGCACTAAAGTAGAAGATGCTCACTGCGCCGTAAGCGGTGCCGGTTGTGTTCTTGATGCTTGAGGCGGCGGAGGCGTACACCTTGGTTGCGTCCAAGGAGAGCGAGCCGGCGTATCCTGTCCAGTAACCACTGGCTGGATTGAGACTTTCGACCGTCTCATCAACATCTACAGGTATGCTTTTGGCGGCAGCACCGTAGATAGTGACTTTGTTTCTAACAGAAAGGATATCAGATTCCGTTTCCGCCTCTTCAACGCGCTCACTTAAGCTGACAGAGCTTGTTTTGGCACCCCTGTGGAAAAACTCAAAGAGTCCATCGGGGGCTACCCTAAAATCATAGCCGATAACACCCGCCTTGTCACTGTCCTGAGTGATTTGCTTGAGAATTTCCCAAGCCTGCTTATTCTCATAATCCAGACGAGTGAAGGTAGTATCAGTGTTTTCAACCAACTCAACCGCGCTTCTCACATGAGGCAGACCCGAATGATAATCCAGAAGATGCTTGACGATTTCCTCGCCTTTCATGAGAGCATAGCCTTCGGTGACGTATTCACGGAATAACCGCTCGCCCCAGTCACGCCCAGAAACAGTAACATAATGCTCCGTAGGGTTTGACTGGAACTTCATATTCTCGTTTCGTGTGGTTATGATCTGGGGACAATTGGCGCCTCGACCCATCATGATGTAGCCGTCTTCACCTAAAGCGATCGGTGAGCCACTTGGGCTGTATTTGCCGTTCCAGTTTTGAAGGCGATACGAAAAACTACTTACTTCTTCGGTTCCACCTAAGTGCACGACTAGCTCCTGAATGTCAGCTTGATCAATGGCACCGCCAGTTATCCCAGAGTATAAACTGATTATTGGCTGTGCAGGTTCGCTCATGTATCCTCAACTCCTTGACGATAGATCGCCATATCACCCGACCGCACAATCCCTCGTGTAAAAGTGGGTGTCTGGCTAGCCGCGGAGTTGAAGTTCTGAATACTCGCTGTTGCCGTGTTCATACTATTGGCAAAGCTGTACATTGCAACTGCAGCAGCCGCTATAACAGCAATCCCAACTCCAGTTAAAGCCAAGAAGGTCCCGTAGCTGATGTTTAGAGCATTTTGGGCAGCTGTGGCTACCCAGCAAGCGGCAGAATAGACTTTCTGGGCAACAGCCACACCCAGGCTAGTATTCATAAAGGTGCCCATGACAGTGACCACCATCATAGCGCCGTTGAACACCTTAGTTTGAGCGTCATCGAGTAATCCGAACTGATTGGCTATGTAGCCGATTGCCATACCTGAAGCGCCGAGACCAGATATTGCAGAGCCTAAACTCTTAATGCGAGCACTTAGAGCTTCAGCGTCAGTTTTTATTCTCGCCAAATTCGTGGCTGGCACGATTAACTGCCCTAATAGTTACGGCAATTTCACGAAAACTCATAATCCAGCCTCCGCTTTAGCTTGCTCAATTGCTAAGTACTATGACTCTTCAAGTTCTGGGAGGTACTGCTCGATTGCTGGGTATAGGTAAGGTTGTGCTTGCATGTACTTGGTTCCCAGCTCAACAAACAAGGCGTAGGTAGCTTTAGCGCCGATTTCAGCTAACCCATTCCTGAATCTTTGCGTAGATAGTGCTTCGGAGATGACCTGTGCGAACGGGAACTAAGCGCGATGGCTTCTGCTTTAACATCAGCAGCCCAGTTAGCTAAGTACTTGTAAACCTGCCGCTGCATGCCTGAATCAAACCGTTTCATGGCAGTTTTGAACTCTTCCATGCCTTGGATGTCGCAGGTTACTTCTAGTGCCGTCTTGCTTCACGCTCCGTTCTTCGTTTCTCTTCCTCAGCCATCTCATCCATTACGTTCAAGATGTGGATGAACTCCTGGATTGTTCTAGATGTTTGCTTGGCGAGTTCTGTTGGGTGTCCAGCCGAAGGTTTGACATAACCTAAACTCGACAAGAGAATTGTGCGGCTTTCCTCGTCTAACTGCTCCAGTAAAAAACGCAAATCCTCCCTTGACATACCATTCAGTTTATTGACTACCTTAGAGAAAAGTTCCCCCAGTTCAATCGGAATGCCATCTTCTTCGCCAAGTAGCTTCTCAAGGGTTATGGGGTGGCTTTGAGGCTGCCCATGCATGCTGGCCATAATGGTTTCTGCTTGTATGGCTATGAAGTCGCTACTTTCTACGTCGCCAGAGAGCTTGTTGTATTTGGTGTACTTTTGGATGATGCGGTTACGTTTTGCCCACGTTATCTCCGCAAAAGTGTAGGTGCCGCTGTATTCTTTACCTAATCGGGGGTCAATCTCTATTTTTTCTGTGTGCATTTTCGATTATCTCCATGGTTACAATTCGATTTCTGATTGCAGTTTTGATGTCTTCAAGCATAATGTCTTGCATCCACCCTGGAAGCTTGAGAATTCGCACGCCAATTGTTTCCCAGGTTTTGAGCCATTCACTGCGCGAGGCAGCTTCTTGATAATTTTCTTGTTTTTCTTTAATTTCTTCCATTTTTTTCTCCTCCCATGACTATGAAATGATCAGCGGTCCCATAGCTGTGAAAAGAACCTTAGCGTAGATGAGGTCCTCGGACTTGCTGCTCAACGAGAAGTCATCCCATTTGGTATGCTCAACGCTAACTTTGTTGACGCCGCCTAACCCGAATTCAAGGCTGGATTGTTCGGTGTCTGCTAAGATGTCGTCAGCTTCTTGTTTGCTCTCAAACTCAAAAGTCAACTCACCCATCAGTAGTCGTCTGCCCCAAATGAGGTATTTTGCCAAATTCCCATTGACTGACCTTATGACCGGTACGGGCTTGCATGAGTTGTCGATCTGCAGCTTCCAAGAAGTAACCCTCTCGCAAGTCAAGCCAGCGATTTTAACGTAGCTTTCGCTGCTCGAGACGGCGCCTACATAATCGGTATAAGTGGCATTAGCGATTTTGGCTGTGGTGACTTCAACATCTTGGGATGGAAACTCGACTTCGCACTCAAGTAAGCCGTCGATGTCGCATGTTAGTGTGGCTTTGTTGAGTCGAGCGCCTTTGTAGAGCAGGCTTATGATGTCGGTAGCTGTTGCGAAGATGTCTTTGTAGTATAGCACTTGCAAGCTGAGGCTATTATTTAGCTCCTGCTTGACATGCTGCAGTAAGTTAATTGGTGCTTCTGATGGGATTGGGTATTTGAGGCGCAGGGTTGGCTGCCGTAAACCCCTGTTTTAGTGCTACAAGATCAACTGAGCCGGTTCCGGGGACTTTGATGTTGTTTGGATTTATGTCTGGGTCGAGGTTGCTGCATGAGTGCCCAAGCATCGCCGGCGCCGCTGGAACAACGCCAAAGGAGCCTTCGGTAACGTAGTAGAATTTTTCTTGGTCGCTGTGGTAGGTGTCAACCATCTTTTTTTCACCTGTGACTATGAGGTGGCTAATGACTCAAACAGCCAGGCCACGAGTTGGATTTCTTCTTTGTAGAGAAACGGCTTAACGTCAACTACGTCGACGTCTCGGTAACTGTGAATATCGCAGAAAGTTATGCCTTGCACGTCAACGGTTGCCTGCACAAAGTCGCAGCTTAAAACTGCTGGAAAAGCTCCATCGGATGGGTTGGTTGTTTTTGCCAGAAGATACAGGAGACCGTCGTCATTGACGTAGTTTGGAAGGTTAGCAGATAGTGAGAGGGTTAGGGTTTCGTCTGCTGCTGCAGTTCCATTTTGGGGATTGCTCCAAGCGCCCAAAGAATTATCCCAGACTTGAAGAGTCACCCCGTTACCAGAAGGAGCGGTTCCATACCCTTCAAAGGACAGTGTAACTTGCTTTAAGCATTGTTTTCGGGGTTCATTGCGTGTTTCCCCTGATTTGGAAGCGATTTTTAAGCGGAAAAGCATGAAAGCGTATTCGTTAAGCCCATTTGCGCTCTTTGAGCACCGGTTGTTGTCGCTTGCCCAAAGCTTAGGATACGCCATGTTATCCAGTTCACTCCAGGAGGGGCTTGAAGGTTGGGGCTCTACCTCGGAAGCTGAATCATACGCTTTGTGGGTTGTAGAGGTATCGTATAGAGGATAGTAATAGAACAATGTTCTATTGGGTAGGTTGCGGTTCTCAGAAACAATCAAGAGCAATTGCTCAAGGACCTTATCTCGCATGACTCTACCGACATCTGCGCCGGACATTTTGTTTATCCACTGCAATTACTGTAGCACGAAGGGAGTAAATGCGCCGTCTTAGCTTACCATCTAAGGTATGCTTCTGCTGAATGCAAGGCTCAGCTGTTTTAGAAACGGTAATTTGGGCATCGTAGTTTTTGAGCAGTTCCCGGTCATAATTAGCCTGAGAGCACAAAACGTTAGCTAAGCCACCGTCGTCTTTAACAACTCTAATTTGGCACTCGATCAGCCTCAAAATGGTAACCACTGGGTTCTCTGCTTCGCTCAACTCGCAATAAGCCTCCTAGCTATACTTTTGAAGTAGAACCGCTGATCCGCAACCGTGAAAGGCGTCACTGTTTGGATTTCAAAGTCTTCACCTTGCCGCCTAATCTTATCATGCACTCGTACAGGCAGAAACGTGTAGACGGCTACGTAGTCGTTTAGGTAATAACCGGCTTCTATCATTACCTGTTCAGCTTTGAGTGAACAAACAACAGCCAACAAATCCAAAGCTTCCCCATAAGTTACAGTAGCAGCGGCTTCCCGGACAGGATAGAGCGTTACCGTTTCGCCTCTACAGCTTAGAATTCTTGCGAATTGGGTTTTAGGTTCCTCGTAGTTGAGGAACAACTCGGCTAGCCAGCAAACGGTCGCCATTGCCTGTTTGTTCTCGACGTAGCTGTAGTCTGTGTGTTTGGCGCCCCAAAACATGAACTCTTCAACATGTTTACCGATGACTTCAACGCTAAGTTTTAGGCTAGGCTTGTCCTGGTTTTGGCGAATTTTCCACAGAATCCCGCTTGTCACAGCGTCATAGTAGTCGCATGCTGCAAACCGACCGACTACGTCTATGTAGCCGGCCCAGCAGATTGCAGGGTCATAAGCAGGGTATTTCGCACTCGCCCTGATGCTGTTTAGGGCGTGGTAGACTTTTTGGCAACTAACGCTCCATCCTTCAACCTCATACAAGCCAAGGAGGGCATAGGCGAACGGGTCATCATAAACCTCATTCTCATTTAAGCCCACTCGATGCCATTTGCCATCGGCAGGGTCAAAGCTTAGCCAAAGTTTTTCAAAGCCCATTTTCAAAAAGCTTGTTTCTCTTATAGTGCGCTGATAAACTGAAGCGTTATCGACATCGTACTTTTCAGCTAGCATCTTTAACCCAATTAAGCCATAGAGGCATTCAACGTCCAGCTGCAGAAGCCAGGCGTCCTCTATAGTTACTGCTCTGGCAAAGCCGCCGTAGATTTGTTCATCCTGCATTGTTTTGAGGAAGTTTGCTCCGGCTAGCTTTGCGTTACTCAAATAGTTACAGTCGCCCGTAAGTTCATAGGCTCTTAGCAGTGACGGCAAGACTCTGCATGCATCTACACTGTAATAGTAGGTGCTGGCTTCTGCACTTTTGAATCCGCCAAAAGCCTTACGTTCTGGGTCAAGGCATTGCTGGGTTAGAACCCAATCGGCTAAATCCGCAACTTTAGCATATATGTCTCCACGTCTGTTCCCGAACTGTGGTGCTTTGTAGGCTTCACAAAGAAAGTCGATGGCAAAACTAGCCGCCAAAACGCCTCTGCCGTATGCTGGATCTGGTGTGTTTGGAGGAATAACGTAAACATACGGCGCATAGTCCATGACGAATTGGTAGTAGGCTTCAGGAACGGTTCCCACGGCTATACTCCTCCCACGTAAGGCTCTTTGAGGCTAGCAAGAATCCGTTCGAACTCCATCTGCAAAACCGTTAAGCTGGGGAAGGCTGAGTTGGAGATCGTTAGGTCACCGACGCTGAAGTTTAACCCTATTGCTGAGCCGCCAGTCAAGTAGCAAATGGAATAGATGGCTGCCAAGATCGTTATGGCTTCTTTTTGGGCGTCGGTGCAATTTTGGTAGTCGATATCAGCGGAGAGTTCAAGCTCTAAGGTGACTTCCGCACGTTTAATCATCTTTAGAGCTTTAGTGTCAGAGATATCCGAATCCTTAATATTCAGAACGTCTCTGATGTCCTCCGCTGATACGCTACCCATCTTTTACACAGCTCCTGCGCTTTCTTGCGGTTTGCCGCCAAGCAGTTCTTTTATGCCTGCAATCACGCCGCCCACCATTGAGCTGCCCAGGATGCCGAGTTCGACGTTTCCCACTGGAAAGCCAAGTCCCATCCAAGTGGCCAATGGTGGCAGAACGAAAGCAGCAAACATCAAAAGCGCCTGCTGTTTGTCTGACAACTTCATTTTTCATTTACCTCCTTACTCTGAACCGCAGATTTCGGTTGGCTATCCCAAAGTTCCCAACCAAACTTAATCGCGTTCTTTCGGAATTCCTCAGTTCTCACCAGCCCTATTTCAGCGGCTTTGATTAGATCGGCAAGCACGATCTCTGGGGTTTCGGGGCTGCCAAAATTCAACCTAACCTTCGCCTTAGTAGAGTCATAACCAGCTTGATCCACTGTTACTTCGAAGATTTCTTTTTCCACTTGGCGTTTGATGTAGCGCTGGACTGGTTTGATGAGCATGTCTTGGAGGTCTAAGGCTGCCCTTGCGCTAGCTTCGGTGAAGCCTGGAGTGCTAAACAGGCGTGGCAGAGGCGTTTCACATCCAAGATAGAATTGGTTGACCATATGGTCGATATAGTACTCAAAGCGTGCTCGAGGGTCAATAGTTACTGGGTAGACACCGACTGATTTGGCGCCACTGAAAAGCCACTGGCCTTCTTCTGGGCGATTCTTAATTGCAGATTCGTACTTTTTGATAGTGTCCTCTTTCTGCCCTTCCAGTTGCACAACAACGTCGGGTCCAGCGTACTTGGTGAATATGTTAGGCAAAATTTTCTCTATCTTAGCTTTCATCCAAGCGTAGGACGGTCGTTTGTCATTGTCAACTGTTAAGGTGTGCAGGAGAACTTGGAGCAAACCGACGCCAAAACCTGACGGAACGTCACTGTTAAAATGCCAATGGATAACCGCTTCGGGTTTGAGTTCGTTCGCAGCATTGCCTCCGTAAGTGCCTGAAAGCTGGTAACCTGTAACTTTGTAAGGGATTTTTAGGGTGGGAACGGTGCTTAAGCCAATGCGTTGGGTTGCGTCAATGGGTATGCGAACGGTATCGGTTAGGTGTTCAGGCGTGAGTTTGAGCCAGAAATCATTGCCACAGGCAATTAGCGGCTTAGCCATATCATTTAGGAGCCTATCAAGGTTGACGTCTTCACAGAACTTATCCACAACCGCCTTAGCCTCAGAAGCCTTATCGTATTTCTCATCGATAGTGGTGTAGAAACCCATCCCAACAGTTGAAGCCGCCAGCAGGTCCACACTACTTTTGCAAGTCGGGTCTCGATCGTAAAGCTTCATGACATCGGCGAGTGGAATGCATGAGGTGTCAAAGAACACCCTGTTCTTTGGCGAAGCCACCCCCGAAGCAGGCGCATAGGCGAGAACTTCATGAATTCTCTTCAAGATGCTACTCATATAGGTCAACCTCGAGTTGTTTTATAGTCCAAAAAATGGGGAAAAATTGCTGGTCCATGGCAGGCTAAGTGATTGTTTGCTTAATGTTAGTCATTCGGGCAATAGCTTTGGATCGAAGAATGCCAGCGCCAAACCTTGTGGTTCCTCGGACGCCATATTTGCCGGTCTTGACATCTTCCCAGTCCTCGACGGTTACGTCTCTGCGCATAAGCATAACTGCAGCTATCCGGGTATCGATGGCATACATGGTTCCGTTGGGCACAAGCGTGCTGGATTGCACTTTCATACCAAGTACGCTACCAATAGTTCCCTGAGCGATGTCTGTTTCACTACTTGGCAAATAGACGGATTTCACGAATCTGTCATCATTTAGCAGCTGATGAAGTTGCATCTCATTGACGGCAAGAACGTTTGGGCGCCAATTCTCTCTTCTGACAGCTTCATGTAAACTCAAAAGAGACGCCCAGCTAGCGACAGCCCCGCCCCCAGCTAGCTCTGCACCAGTAGCCAAATCAGCAGCTAAGACTGCAGCGTATAAGGCAAGTATTACTTCGGTTTCGTTCTTGCCTAAGGCTCTGCCTACATTGTCGACGGCTTGATTCATTACGTTCCAAGTGGCATCTTCAAGATATTCTCTTGTCCACTCATCAGCGGCTTCTGCTAACTGATTAGTTGCAATGTCAACGGTTGATGGTTTTTTAGAGCTCAGTCTAGTTATGGCACCTTCAGCATAGCGGTAGCCAACTGCTCCGGCATCAAGTGGAAAACGTTCCATTGCATCAGTTGTCGGCATAACGGTGATTATGTTTCTGCCTATCAACTCTGGCCATGCAGCATCAACCAAAGTGTCATGCATTAGGCCAAGAGCACCTGCCATGTCACTGAAAAAGCCTTCTTTGACACCCATTTGAGAGTAGCGCGCAAGAAAAGGATGATCAGCTCTCTGTTTGAGTTTCTCGTAGACTTCGCGTTGATCGTTGGGCTTTGACATGAGGGCTTCAAAAATTTTCGGTTTCATGTCAATCACTTCTGCACATCAATGAAGATCAAGTCGCCATCATTGACAGCGGATTCAAGCGCAGTTCCAAGTTTGCGACTGTAGAATACGGTGTAAGTTGCGGCTCCCCCCTCGTCTACTGCTTGGTCCACTAATGGAGCTACTTTGTTGTCTGCTGCCCCGCAGACTGCTTTGCCACGTGTTATGGCTCCATTAGCTATGACTTTGACTCTGCCCCGTTTTAGCACCGGACACATCTCAGCGACTGATACAGTTTTGGTCGCTATGCCTATGGCGTCGTCTCCGCCAGGGCTTGGCGAGATCTTATCATCAGCGCTTAGGTAGACGGGTGAGCCTTTGGTTATGCCAACTGCAGCTTCAAAGGATTCTATTGCAGCGTTTGGGTCGTCGGTTTCTCCGGCAGCCATCCAAGTTTTACCTGTTTTATCGGCCATTCAAAATCAAATCGAATGTTTGTTTTGAATTTCCCAAAGTTCGTCCTTTGGTACTCTTCCCCACAAAAGTGAGCAAAAACACAGCTAGACGCCTCCTGCTTTCTGCTCTAGCTGTTTGACTACTCTGTGAAGTTCCTGACACATTCTTTGCGGTCCTAAACTCCAACTTCTTTGAACCATAGGAGACGGCAAAACAGCCTCAACCATCCTTGTGGCTTCAGAAACCGCTATCATCTTTGGCGGATTTTTGAGTAAACCGCTATCGGGCACTTGCTTTCGCAACTCTTCAATGTTTTTCTGTGCATCAGAAAGTTTACTTGTGGCATCCGCAAGTTTGCTCTCGGCTTCTGAGAGCTTAGCCTGTAGACACTCGTTTTTTTCTTGCAGGTCGCAAATGACGCTTTCGATTTTTAATTCTTTTGCCGTTGAGCAGAGTTTTTCAAGTGGCTGGTCCTTTAGTTCTGACGAGATTTTAGTTTGGTCAAGTTGCTGCAGTGCATCTATATCGTGTGTCTGGTCGAGATTGTCCTCTGCATCCTTATACTCTAATTGTCTTAGGTTGCGTGGCGTAGTTTCGTCTTGGTCATCCTTAGTCCCGCCAGACTCAATAGCAGCAAAACAACCGTCAGGTAGGTTGGTAGCATAATCTATGTGCCATCTTGATTCTTGAACGTCAGCCTTTCGGAGAGCTTCCTTAACTTTGACGTCTATTAGCTTTTCTAAAACTTGCACGTTAGTCTCGGGAATACCGGGAACGGCAACAAGGCTTAACTCGGCATTATGCAAGCCATGGGGAACCTTGCCGTCAACAATTTCGACGGCTTCGTAGTCCGCTCCGACGCTGACATGCTGAATTAGACCTTTGCGGATCTTTTCAGCAACCTGGTCATCATAGATTTCAGCTTCATACCAGAGGCTGTGGCCATCCCAATCAGTCTTGATGACCTTGCCAACAGCGTTGGGAACCGCAACATGCTCAATATAGACGGGTGCGTTAACTAGTTTGTTTGTGAAAGCTTGTAGTTCCTCAGAAGTGTAAATGTTGAGGTTTCGACTCATGCCTATTGTCATGGCTATTCCCCGAATCTTTAGGGGTTTGTCGGCCATCTTTTCAAGAATACTGAAGGGCAGAACAGTTAAGAGATGCTCCAGTCCCCTGCTACTGGGGGTTTCGTGGTTTTGGGTCTCTTTCTCTGACATATTCCATCGATAGTCTTATGTATTACGATATGGAAATAGGTTATTAGCCAAAAAGTGATAATAACCTTTATATGGGGGAGGAAACGATGCCATGGCTTTAACTACTATGGAACGCCGAATTCTCGAGTTTGCAAATCAAGATATGAGCGACTACCAAATAGGTCGTGAGCTAAACATTATTCCGCCAACTATATGCCGAATGCATAAGAGAGCACAAAGAAAACTTAAAAATGCCTCAGAAGATTTAGAATGGGCAAAAAAAGCAGGAATAGATCCCACGGAATTTGGCGTCGTGTAGCTTTTAGTTGGCAATTTCGCCTTTTCGTAAGCAAAACTGCGATAGCAGGCAAAGACACCACTAATATTATGATCGCTATGATCATAAATTGAGCCGTGAAAGCTGTTGGTAGTGGCGTAGGCTTGCTTGTTTGGGTGGGACTGCTTGTTGGATGGACTGTTTGGATTGGTTCTGTTGTATCGATTGGAGATGATGGACGTGTCGGTGTTGGGAATAGCAATTGATTTGATAGGTCTCGGTTCCTTTGTTGGTGAGTGATTGCTGAATTATCATAGGTAGGTAAAGGCGTTGTTGCACTGGTTGGCGAGGGCCTTGATGAAATATAAGTTACGCGCAAGCGCGACGGAAAAATTTTAGTGAAAAATACCGTTAAAAACTTCGTAAAATTCAAGATAGATTTATTAATGTCAATGCAAAAAAATAAAGGATTTTTAGAAACAGTTATATTGAGTTTCCGCCACCTAGACGGTAGCTGAATATTGCAAGCTAAATTTTCAGCAAATAAAATAAGGAGAATAAAATTGTGAAAAAATTCAAAATCTTAGCTATTGCTATAATCGTTTTACTTGCCACATCACTTTCAGCATCCATAGCTAGCGCACATGATCCACCATGGAGCTTTGACACCTACTCCTTCATAGTAGTCTCGCCTAACCCAATCGGCGTCGGCCAAACGGTCAACGTAAACTTCTGGCTAGGCAGCCCACCTCCAACTGCTAGCGCCCAATACGGTGACAGATGGACAAATTTGACAGTAACAGTCACTAATCCAGACGGACACGTGGAAACCCTAGGACCATTCACCTCTGACGCAACAGGAGGCACAGTGATAAGATACACACCAGATACAATCGGTAATTACACCTTCCAATGCATATTCCTGGGAGAAACACTACAAGGCCTAAACAACCCCGGCGGCGGAGTATCAACAAGCCCCTATGTAGGCGACTACTACAAACCAAGCGAAAGCAAAGTCTTCACACTCGAAGTCCAACAGGAACCAATAGGTTATGCAGCCTTAAATCCACTTCCAACTGAATATTGGACACGCCCAATCTACGCTGAAAACACCAACTGGTACACGATCGCAGGAAACTGGCTAGGACTTGCAGCATCAACCTTCGCAACAACCGGCGAGCGCAGCATAAACGGAAACTACAACCCCTACACAACCGCACCAAACACAGGCCACATCCTATGGACAAAAGTTGAGGCTTTCGGTGGCACAATAGGCGGAGAATACGGCGGCGAAGAAACAGGTAACTACTACTCAACCTCTCAGTACGAACCCAAATTTGCCCCAATCATCATGAACGGCATACTCTACTACACTAACTACCCAGGCAGCTCAAGCTACTATACAGGATGGACTGCAGTCAACCTAAAAACTGGAGAAACCATCTGGACCAAGAACACCACAGACCTACTTAGATGCGGACAGATACTTAACATGATTACACCCAACCAATACGGTGGTCTCGCATATCTCTGGTCAGTACCCTCATCAGGCGGAGGATTCATGGCTGCGCAATCAACCTACAGAATGTATGATGCCCTAACTGGCGACTACATCTTAACCATTGAAAACGGTACATCCATGCAACTAACATCGGACGAGAGAGGCAATTTAATAGGGTACTATGTCAACTCTTCAAGTCCGTTTGCAACTGCAGGTAGTCCACGTTCTATTTCGATGTGGAACTCCACTCGATGCATCAACGTTGGTCAAGGAGGCTTTTACTATGGCGGAGGCTCTGCACCAGCAGACAACTGGATGTGGAGGCCAGCGGAAGGATCCGTCATAGACTTCAGTAACGGCGTACAATGGTCAGCACCCATCAACTCCACCATCGACGGCGAACCGATAAGCCTTGGAATCTCTGTAATAGCTGACGACACAATCGTCGTGACACAATCAAGTAACGCAGGCAGCTCATTCTTCCAAGCAGGCTGGATGATACAAGCAGGATACAGCAGAACCGACGGCCACCTCCTTTGGGGACCCGTTAACCGCACCGAAGTCGTGAACTCAAGAGTTCTCATGAGCTCAGCCATGGCAGGCGACGGTGTCTGGATAGAACTCGACTCCAGCGCATTAACCGCCACAGGCTACAGCTTAACCACAGGCAACAAAGTCTGGGGCCCAATTGAACTCCCAAATGTTAGCCCATACGCTTCACTAGGCGAGAACTACCAATACGCAAACGGCACATCATACGTCTGGACATACGGCGGAGACGTCTACGCAATCAAACAAACCACTGGCGAAATCCTCTGGGAGTACCATACACCACCAGCAGGTTATGAATCACCCTATGGCCACAATTCTCTGTGGACTTTCACCGTAGGAACTGTAGCTGACGGCAAACTGTACGTTCCCGAAGGACACATGTACAGCCCACCATTATTCCACAACGCACACCAGCTATGTATCAACACAACCGATGGCTCGCTAGTATGGCAAATCGAAGCATTTGATGTCACAAGCGCACCTGCCATTTCAGACGGAGTCATGACAACGCTCAACGCCTATGACAACCAAATCTATGCATGGGGCAAAGGAGCCTCACAGCTAACTGTAAACACACCCGACGTAGGCGTAACAACATCAGAACCCATAACCATAAGCGGCTCAATCTACGACCTTTCAAGCGGCTCAAAACAGGAAGCAGTTGCAGCAAACTTCCCAAATGGACTACCCTGCGTGTCAGATGCAAGCATGAGCGGCTTTATGGAAGCAGTGTATATGCAACAACCAATGCCCAACAACGTCACAGGAGTTCCAATATCGATCGACGTACTAGACTCAAACGGCAACTACCGACACATCGGAGACGTTACCAGCGATGCAAACGGAAAGTTTGCCATGACTTGGACACCTGACATTACAGGCGACTATAAAGTCACTGCAACATTCCCAGGTTCAGAATCCTACTATGCATCCTATGATACAGCATACTTCACTGCAGGAGAAATAACTGTACCAACCACAACCCCAGTAGAACAAACAACATCGACTCCGATGGAACTCTACTTTGCAGCAAGTACAATCGCAATAATAATTGCAATAGCAATAGTAGGCCTACTGCTCTTACGAAAGAAGTAAAAACTTCCCTCTTTTCTTTTTTTGTTCTCAAAAAAAGCTATTGGGAGCTGAGATGGCTTCTAGTTAATTGTTCATTTGCAATGCTACTTTTTCAATATGATAGCGTATTTTTCTTTACAGAACATAACGCGAGAAATTGAAGGAAAATCAAATCGGTCTCTTATATTTGAAAAACGCATACAATAAAAATTGAGGCGCCCCCTGTTGGCTGGTTTTTACAGGGGCAAACAAATTTGCGCACACTAGTGTTCTACATTAATTTGATTTCTTTTGATGATTGCCATAGACCATGTATATTGCACATTGAGACTGCTATTAGGGTTCCAGGTTTGCCAGTTTTCATCCAGCAAGACATCGAGTGATTGGTATATACTGTGCTAGTGTTTGGTCCTTGCGCGGAAGCGCCATGTGCCATAAACTCGCAGCGTGCAATTTGGTAAGGAAACTTTTCGCCGTCCGGTAGGAAAAACAAATTTATCCAGCTAATGTGATGCTCAGTTGTGTTTGGATGTGCAACTTCTTTTCCAATTGTTACTTTAACTTCTAAAAGCTCATTAGCTTTTGCTTGGTCTACGCATTCAATGACAGGTACGTGTTTTTCAACTTTCCAATCTGCTTCTTGAACTATTTCTCCAATTTTCTTCAAAAATAAAACCTCTAACATAATAGAATTAACCATAAAGATTTATGCGTTTTGTCGCCAAAAAACCGAAGCATTGTGGTTACATAGCTTATCCAATAAATTATTAATAACAAGCTTGCAGATTTATACTTGATTTTTTGTTTTCGAGATTTTGGAGGTAACCATATGCCATGGGAGAAAACAGATGATTATATTCGTAGTGGTCATGGAGATAAAAGCAAATACGATTCTGACAGTTTTAGGACCATAGATATCGATGAAAAGGAAGGTATCAAAGCTATAATTGGATGCCCAAAAGGTCATTTCAAAGGCGGTGAGTGTAAGGTTGGAACTGAGGTTGAGTCGTTTTTATTTGCACTTGATAAAGGTTGGACAATGGAGAAAGCAAAAAAATGGTTTAACGAACATGAAAAGTAACGCCAGCCGTCGCCTCTGATTTAGTAGTTATGGCACAATAAGTGTAAGCGCTAAGAGGAGAGCGTAAAATCAGGCAACCAGTACGCTTTTATTTTAACCTGTATAGTGCTAACTGGGTAGATGATTGGAGTACAAAATACGCTATTACCTTCTCGAAGCATCGTTCGTGATAGTTTTTGCTGTTGCTCTTCTTCTAAAAACCACTCAATTGATTGGTACTCTTGAAGCATCTTTGCTTTTGGCTGTTTCATTTCTACTTGGAATTGGCGGAGCATATTACGGATACAAATACAAGAAAAAGGATTTCCCCAAGCAAACCAAACCAGATACCTTGAAAAGTAAGGAAGAAAATCCCCCTAAGCGATAATGCTGTAAAGTCTTTTCGTTATGTGGTTTATCTTTTTTTCTTTTGGCTCATCGCTATGGGCTTGATTTTTTCAGGACTTAGTTATTATTCTAATAACCAATGGCCTGAAACAAAAATTCCAGAACCATTAATCGTTACGTTTGGGAGCACCGATGATAGGGGCGAGTCTTATGAGTGGAACATTACTAGCCTTATTCCAGCTGGAAGTCTTGTTACTCCAACGAGTACAAAAACAGAAATAAATTATAGCATATCAGCAATTGCCTTTGACGAGAATTCTAATATTGACAG
Organism: uncultured archaeon; assembly: GCA_963810275.1. GTDB lineage: Archaea > Thermoproteota > Bathyarchaeia > Bathyarchaeales > Bathycorpusculaceae > Bathycorpusculum. Next base: position 137,788 of record CAWENF010000002.1, on the reverse strand, counting down.
ATTAACGAATGTTAAATTGGGTTGCGATTACGTTTCTAGTAACATTACGTTTTATGATGCTCAAGGTCAGCCTCATGATATACCTTTTGAAATAGATATAGGAACTATGGAATTGGGTGACACAAAAGCGTTTTCAGGTTTCTTGGAAGTTCCTTGTTATAACCCAAATATGTACAAAATGGATTGGCATATGAGCTCAGATCAAACTTCTCACTCATTTGTTATCTATGTAAATGCTCATGATGCTGAGAACGGCTTAAGTTAGGCTTCAGATAATCAAAAGCATTGCGCTTAAAAAGTAACAGATGGCCTGGATACGCTAAACCTATATGCAGAAGTCTCTATTGCTCTTGGCCAACTTTATGGCGTAAATTGTATGCTACTACCACCGAATTTCAAGTAGGCGATAAAGTTCCTTTTCAAATTGATGACACATCACAAAACCCAAATTAAAAACAAAGCCATAATTGTATTTCTGCTATTTGCGGTCATAGCAATAGTTATTGCAACTTTATTGATTCTTAGACGAAATAGAAAAATCTTAACTAAGTGAACAAAAATTTTGCCAGGTTTGCCCAAAAACTTCTATACATAGAAAATTAAAGTAAATGTTATACAATCACCTTGGTAACCCTTCTTCTTCGAAGTTTTTAGTTTAAATAAAGGGAAGGGCGGGTGGAAATTTTGGGTTCTATTTTCTTTAAGCGTTAAATCCGAGATAAATCAATATTGATCCTGAAAATTGTTGTTCAGCGGACTTGACCATGTGTTAACAAAGAAAAGGCAAAATCAACAAGAGGGCAAACAGGCCTTCTTTTTTGTTAACAGCCAAACCCGCTCAACATGTTTGGGCATCCCTTGTTTATCATGTTAGCGCTTCTTTTGATAAAAACAAATGTGGGTTACACTAAGCTGTAACAAAGACTATTATAGGGTTCACTATCATTTCCAAGCATAATTTCAAGGTATCCTTTAATCGGTTGAACTGCCAAGTTGCCTTCTATAGTAACCCTGAGTTTATGGGAAGGTCGCAAATTCGCTCCAATGCTGGGCCAAATACGCAACTGCCCAAATAATCAGAACAATGTAAGCTACCCAAAGCCACTTAGTTACTGGACCTTTGGAGTCGCGGATTTCTCCAGCGAATTCCTCAGAGTTATCCTGAGTCTTTTTTACAGGTACTCGTCGGAGCTTCTAACAATTAAAGCAATGGCTATTAAAAAAGAATAAATCCACCATGATTGCTGCAAAGGAAAGCATAACTTTAGAAATAATTAACACCAAAGTCGTAAACGCGGCATTTAGGGGGGGTCAAAATCTCTTTCAATTTATAAAAAAACTTTGTTCCTTTAATTATAGACAAAAAATATTTGATAATCAAGAAGGGGAATTATCAAAGAGAAGCAACTTTATGTTTTACATTCAGTTACTTCTTCGCTTTCTGCGAGTTCTTTTAGAGGAGGCGCAATTGTTACGACATCACCTACGGCTTCAACCATTTTTGTTGGTATGCAAACAACGGAACTACGAAACCTCTTTTTGAAACCAAGTTCAGTTGCAGCATTATCGGATAATTTTACATGTAGCGTGGGTACCTGCCAAGAAATGGTATCAATAACCGCACCCTTAACTTCTCCAATAATAAAGCCGCCTTTTCCAATAACTTGTTTACCTATCATTAATTCAAAACTAATCAACATAATTCACCAATTGAATAATTAACGTATGCATTTAATAATATATCGAAAGCAAAGACTTCAACTCTATGTCTAAGAAATAACACATACCCAAAGAAATGCCGATGTTCTAAAGGCTAACCCAAACATTCATCATCCTTTGTACATACGCATTGAGAAATAATTTAGGGTCTCTTAGGGCAAAGAACGAAAAAAGTTTATAGATGACACACATGGGCTACCCACAAAGCACTTAAGCGTAAAAACCACAAGAAAGCGTAAGAGGTTCAAGCTTTGAGTGAAGAAGAGCAGTACATTGAGGTATTGGCTAACGCAACTGAAGGACTAACAATAGAGTCATTTATTGAGCTTATGACAACGGCAGCCATCATCAATCTAGCTTACAAGAAGCTTTTTCCTGATTCAACTAGCGACCGAACCTACGAAGAAATGTGGGAAAACATAAAGAAAGTAACAAATGAAAAAACTGGCAATTAATCCTTCAATACATTAAGAATGTGTGACTATGCGACGATTTTATATTGCCGCCAGAATTAAAAAGAGGATTTAAAAAGACGACCCCTGAGGTTTCGATATAACCCTCTAACTTCATGCAATTTAAAAGACACTAAAGACTTTATTCTCTAAACTTATAAGTTAAACTTTAGAAGGATATTGGAGACTGAAAATGAAAAGAGCTCATAATTGGCAAATAATTCTTGCGCTAATTTTAGTGACTCTTTCCGTGTTCTTTTATGTATTTCATTACATAGTGTTTCGCGATCTGCACCATATTTTCATCTATTTGATAGGTGATATAGCCTTTCTTTTCATAGATGTCATGATTGTGACGCTGGTTTTAAACCGCTTGCTTGTATACAGGGAGAAACAATCCGTTCTGAAGAAACTTAACATAGTAATTGATACTTTTTTTAGCGAAGTGGGAACCGACTTGTTGAATATATGCTTAAAATTCGATTCTAATGTGAACGAATTCAGAAAGAACTTTATGGTAAAAAGGGAATGGTCCAATAAAGATTTTTTAATTTTAAAGCAAAATCTACATTTTAGTGGAATCATAGATAGTAAAAGATATGACCTTGGCGAAGTTAGAACTTTTTTAAAAAGCAAAAGACATTTCTTTTTAATATTATTGGAGAACCCACATTTAGTTGAACATGAGTCTTTTACAAATTTGCTTTTGGCCATCTTACATTTGACTGATGAACTAGATAATAGACATGATTTCTCATCATTGCCCGAGTCTGACTACAAACACTTGTCCGATGACATAAAAAGAGTCTATAATCTTCTTATCTTGCAGTGGTTAGATTATATGAGAGACCTAAAAAGAGATTATCCGTATTTATTCTCTTTAGCCTTAAGAATTAATCCATTTGATGAGAATTCTTCTGTAGAGATTAAAGAGCCTTGATTACGGTAAGCATCCATCAAAAATGATTTGCCTGCATGTGACCCACCTGAATCCGAAAAGGTTTGTTGAAGCAAACCCTTTTCCACATAAAGGGAAAAGCGGTTTTAAACGCCTTTCTTAAGAGGGTGAGAGTTTTTGACGTTCTAAACGATTAACTGTAGGGAATTTATTAATACTTAAGATACTACTAAAAATGTTATAAAATACGTAAGCATACAGTCTTTGAATTGTTAAGTATTAGCGCAGATTAACAAGTCTTAAATTCATTGCTTAAAATCTATTTATCAAAAGTGAGATTTATTGTCACAAAATCCTAAGTATTTTGGAACTTGGCAAGGGAAAGTAATTAAGTCACTCGTTTTGCATGGAAAAGAACCAGTTAGTTTTAACAAATTAATGGAAGAAACTGAATTCTCGCCAAAAGCCTTGCTACGAGCCCTAGCTCCACTTCGTCAAGCGAACGTAATTAGGTATGAAGGTAAGAATTATTTTTTAGTTGATGAGGTAATTAGGCAAGAATGGACAAAATACATTACAACTAATATTTCGCCTGATTTAGGGCAAGCGCAAAAATCACATCAATTAGTAATGGAAACAAAACAAGACCTCCCTATATCTTCTGTAAGTAAAGAGGCTGGTTTGATTCAATGGATAATTCAATGGCGCGAAATGCGGAATCTTGACTTTCCAATAGAGTCAAAACATTTCTTTCTTGAAGGCGAATATTTAGATGAATTAGCAAGGGTGTTGATAGGAAAGGCTCAACATCAAATTTTAGTGACTAATCCCTTCATTGACAGCTGTCACCTTACAAAAAATCTTGAAAACGCTGTTTTAAGAAAAATCAGTGTTAAGGTTGTTGCACGTCGTCCTAAGGATAATCATGATGATACTACCAAAAGAGAGTGCCAGGCAAGTCTAAAGAAAGCTGGAATGCTAATTCATTATGACAATCAGATACATGCAAAGATTATTGTTATTGATAATGTAGTTGCAATTGTTTCTTCAATGAATCTCTATAGTGCTTCTTCAGGCGGTTTCACGAAAGAAGCGGGTATTGTTTCGATTGATGAAAAGGTTGTGAAATCAGTTTCAAAATACATTATTGACATTTTAAGCAAGCCTGAATCTACTGATAGCCGATATTAGAGATTTCTTTTCTGAACAGAGACCGGCTGATATGCGTCCCCCACTTAAGCCCGTAGTTTTGGGCTGACAATAAATCTGGTGGTCGGCTGAAACGACAGACATGGCTTTTATCGGCGATACATTTTCAGTCTCTCGTGAATTAATCTTTTTCCAGCATTTCAAATATTCGTCTTGATCATATGTATGGTCAAACATTTTTTCCTCGGTTTCAACTTTCTTGCTATCTAAAAGCCTTACGTTTAAAACATAAACCCTCCTTGCAAATAGTGAGAGTTCAAAACAGCTTTTCCATATGGGTATACCAACCACTTCCTTGTCTTTAGTCGCATTATGGTATCAATGGTTGTAACTCTACAAATCAGGTAAATGTTTGAATATTAAAAAAGAAAGCAATAACAGCCTACTCGGAATTTGATTGTTTAAGATTAAGCGAAGAAGCGTCTATTGCGTTATTCTTCATTGTCTTGGCCGTCATAGGCTGCGGTAATAGATTGCTTTTAAGTGCGCTAACTGTCCGCCTTCTCTGACCATGTATCTTGTTCCTATGGGTGCAATTAACCGTGATAATTCAGAGTTGTTTAGTAGGGTTATTATCTGGTAGGTGAGAGGGCGCAAGCGGTTTGTTTTCTTTTTTGCCGATTCTTTGTTTTGGGTCAGTTGGGTGATTTCTTCTATGCCGGGTTTTAGGATGGCTTTGAATAACGGCTTCATGTTTTCACAATTAAAGATGTCGGCTTGTTGGTCTTCAGGTAATTTTTCTGCTAGTAACGCTAAGTCTTGGATTGCTTGTTTTGCATAGTTTTTGATTCGGTTATTGTAGACGGCTTGCACGGCTTTACTGTAACCGTTCTTCTTCTCACTCATAACATATTTTCTCATTGAATTGCCAAGCATATCCTAACTCCACTAACAATAAATGTTTAGATACAGTCAAATATTAACATTAATTGTTATATAAACGTAGCTACAGCCAATACACATATGACAAAAGGCAAACAGTGGTCACCTCAACAAGAAACAGAACTAAAAAACCTAGTAGAAGCAAACAAAAACCTTCAACAAATCGCCGAAATAACCCAAAAAACCCCCGGCGCAATAATACTAAAATGCCAACGCCTAGGCTTAAAAGTCCAAACCAAAGGCTACATTGACACAACAATCTCCCTACCCAACGACATTCCCAGTCCCGAAGAAACTTTGCGAATGCTTGCCGGAGCACTCAAAAGCGCCACTAAACCAGGTCTAGACAAACTCGAAGTTCAGCGACTCCAAGTTATAGCAAACATTGCTAAAACTTACAAAGATCACTTAGCCGATTTTGTTAATTATTGCGCAATCGAAGCCAAATTAAAGGACATGGAGGAGCAAAATGCCAAACTACTTAAAGAAGGAAGCAAGAACGATGCGCCCCAACCACCTTCTGGAACGGTGGCGTAACCTCCAGCAATCTGACAATAACCTTAAGCAAAAGATTAATCAACGAACAAAAGAGCTCTCCACAAACCCAAACGACTTTTTTAAAGAAATCATGGGTTTCGAACCATACAGCTACCAAAAAGAATTCGCAAACCTTTTCCAAAACAACCAGTTCACCGCAGCCAGATGGTGCCGGCAAAGCGGAAAAACCTACATCATAAGCGCACTGCTACTATGGTACGCTACAACACACCCAAACAGCGCCATAGGCATAGTGGGACCATCATGGCGACAAACAAAACGCATCCTAAGCCAAATAGCCACCTTAACACACAAACTCCCACCAAACAACGCCCTAAAACCACAACGAACCCAAATACTATTCACAAACGGCAGCAGTATTGAAGCCTACCCAAACAACCCCGACACAATCCGAGGCCCTACATTGCACGTGGTCTATGCGGACGAGTTTAACTTCGTAGCAAACGACCAAGAACTCTATGACGCCATCCTCTATACGCTGGGCACTACAGACGGCAAATTCGTCTGCAGCAGCACCCCATGGCACACAGACAGCGTATTTTTCAAGATCTTCAACCACAAAGACTACGCCGACTTCAAAACCAGCCATGTACCAGTACATAAAGCTCTAAGTCCAGCCGGCCCACTCAAACCAAACATAATCCAGCGAATCAAAACCCAGATGGGCGACGACCTCTCACGATGGCGAAGAGAAATGGAGGCGGACTGGGCTGAAGACGACGATGTCTGGCTACCCCAAAGCCTAATCGCTTCCTGCATCGGCACAGCTGCCAACTGCACCCAACAACTACGCATATACGACTCCGAAACTGAAAAAGAAGGCGAATTCTTCGCTGGATTGGATCTAGCCCAAACCCGAGATTACACTGTTTTCTCAGTAATAGAACGCCTAAATGACCGTCTGCTTCTGAGACACATCAAAATATTCCAGCAACCCACCGTCTACGCCAACGTTTTAGGCTACATAAAAGCGCTACAGGACCGATGGGGCGGCTTTGAACGAATACGGGTAGACTTCACAAGAGAAGGTCCAAGCTTCATCGCTGACATGCAAGCCGCTGACATAGATAACGCTGAGGGCGTAAACTTTAGTGTACCCAGAAAAAGCGAAATGGCTGGGTTGCTAAAGCAGCGCATGCTCTCAAAACAATTCTTCTATCCATTGCTGACTTGGGAGCGACCTTACCATGGCGAAATCTGCAATGAACTAAACGTTGAACGCTATGAACTGCGAAGAGACGGCAACGTGGGCTTTTATCATCCGACGGGTACCCATGACGACGTTTTCTGGAGCATAGCACTTGCGGTTTATGCCACCGCGGACATGGCGCCTGAACCATTCTTAGCAGTGATTCCAAGAGAATAATTAAATTAAGCAAACTCAAAGCAAGCCAGATCAAGATAGAATATTTAAGGCAAGTCTTAGTAATTCCTCTTTGGACTCAAAAGACACCTGCTCCAACTTTCCGATATCTAAAATTTCAGTCCCTAAATCTATTGTAATATTTCTTTTCATCCCGCGAAGCCTAAAAAATATGAATTTCTTACTGGGTTGCTTTCTAGCTAGTCCAATTTCTTTAACGACTTCAGAGGACAAGTTGAATCCGGGTGTCATTATGAGGACAAAATATTTGCTTTGTTCTAATGCTTTATCACGGAAATTAGCCCAGCCTTCTTGAGTATCAACCGTTCGAGGTATATCTTTGCAATCTTGGAATGTGTGAAACCCAACTTCTTCTAAACCGACCTTTAAATGATCGGCAAAATCTTTTCCCGAACTCTTCTTGTAGCACAAAAAGACATCAAAAGGTCTCACTTCTGTTGGAGCGGATTTTTCCTCAATTGGTTGTGTCTTTGCAGGGCAACTGATGTCCCCTTCGTCTTTTTCAGGTATGGGAGATTTCTTTTTTTTAGAGAATGAGAAATACAAAACCAGAGCTATTGAAATGATGATTGCCGCAGAAATTAGAATAAGAGCGATGGCGCTGTTGTCGGTGGTGGTTGATGTCATATCCATCATTTGGGTAGTGGTTGAATTCAGTAACAGGTAAGTTCCGACTATGAGTAGTAGAGCAATTGAGGTTGCAGCAGTAAATAGAGTAATTACTTGGTTTTGTTTCACAGAAAAATCTAGTGTGTTATGAAATTTAAGTTTGCTTCCAATAAGTTAACTTATTATCTTAATTGCAGTGTGCGGCTGATCATCGAATTTCCTTTGTTTTATGGACTTTTGATGGTGTATTTTTGGTTTTTGACCTAAACACCTATAAGAAACCATTACCATATTATAATATGGTGATAAAAGAATGACAACCACAAAAATCATAATCGCAATAGTCGCCATAGCGGCATTAGCACTAACTGTGGTTGGAGTCGCAACAGCAGCACAAGTAGCCCAAAACCAATACTACACAAACACCACCCCAAACACACAAGCCCAAAACAACGGCGTCTGGGGCTGGATCGGAAACTGCTTTGGCTACAACACTGCACAAGAACAATACGTAGCGCCCCCAGCCGGAGTTAACGCAACAGCTCCCGCACCATACCAAGGCGGCTACGGATATGGATATGGCCCATGCTGGGCATGGCGATAAACAAACCAACCCATATTCCGCAACTAAACCCCTTTTATTGAAAACTATTTTTTAAGAATAAATTCCAAAATTCTTTATCGTGACTTATAACATCAGAAACCAGTACACACAGTACAAAATTCAAGCACACACACTATTTTTGATCTTATAGTAATCCTAATCCATGCAAAATATGAATGCCTATAATTATGTAAAACGAAAAACTCAGTGCTATGTGAATGAACCTTCTTGTTGTAGATTTTATCTGAGGAAGCAGCTGAAATCTATGCGTAAAACCTGTTGCAACAAGCAAAATCATGATAATGTACAATGCTAGTCCGGTTCCTAATTCGGGATAGGCTGTTGCTGGTCTGCTTATTTGCCCTGCAAAGTGAAGGGAGACAAGAAGAAAAGCCAATAAGTTGCCAAAAACGTGAACTCTAAATAGAGTCAAGTACTTTTTTGGTCTGTGCCTTTTAAGGTAAGCTATTATTGGCACAGATACTGCGATGTACAAGGTTCCAATCCATACAAACCAGTGATTGACGCGGAAAGGACCGACAAAAAATCCAAAATGAATCAAACGAACATTATCGGCAATAATTAGAAGAATAGTAACTATGATAATTGCTGTTGCAGCCCAGAATTCTTTACTTCTTAAAAGAGCCATTTTTGTCTTTGACTAGTTATTGTTATAAATATTTATACTTAGCCATAGCTTAGTCTTTTCTTTTTTCCCAGATTTTGAAAATTATTGTAGAGTCTTCGAGAGCACTCCAAAGGAGCTACACTTTTCTACATCCCTCACAGCAGGGTCTCCACCAAGAAAACAGTTAAAAAAGCTGTTTTCCCAGCCCCCCTTGATCGTTGCCTCTTAACTAGTTACTAATATTGAGCTGGCAAACCTCGATTATGTGGATTTTGAAGTTATCCAAGTTTCATACAGTTCAACACCATTTCTCATTCCGAAAGGCAAAGCAACGGTGAACGTTGTGCCGTTGCCCTTGCTTGTTTTAACAGTTATAGATCCATTGTGGGCTTCAACTATACGTTTGCATATAGCTAAGCCAAATCCCATGCCCTGAGCCTTAGTAGTGACTAAAGGAGTAAATAATTTGGGCAACATCTCCTCCGAGATCCCGCATCCCATGTCCGTGAATGAAACCTCCACAACGTCATCATTCTTCCGACTGTTTATGGTAACTGTCCCGCCCTCTGGCATAGCGTCAATTGCATTTTTAATTATGTTTGAAAATACTCTTTGAATCTTCAATGTATCAACACACATATTTGGCATTTCCAGCGCATTGTTCGCTATCTTTACTCTCTCTGGAACTTGCAGCATTGATAAAGTATCAGACACCAACTGTTTAGGTGTACAGCCCTGTACCTCTAAATGAACATCTCTTGAATAATCCAACAAATCGTTAATTATCTTATTTGAACGTAGAACACCGTTATCAATTGCGTTTAGCATCTCTTGTGCTATCTCAAATGATATCTGATCACCCTTCTTCTTTAAAAAATAAGCTGCATTCCTAATGCCTGCAAGAGGATTACGTAGATCATGAGCAACCATAGCAGCTAACTCACCAATTGCAGCTAATCGTTCCGCCTTAACTAACTGCTGCTGAGTTTCATGAAGTCGATCTGTTCTTTCATTGACTAAATCTTCAAGCTTCATCGAATAATTGACAAGCTCATTTTCAAGTTTCTTCTTCTCAGTAATGTCAATAGATGCCTCAACTGCGGCCACTACGTTTCCCTTCTCATCTTTGAGTGGAGTAGTTATCAGCTGAAGCCAAAGAGTTTCACCTTTTGCATTAACCGTCTTAAATTATGCTGATGAATAAATGCACCTTGGAAAATTTTGATAACACTACAATCAGAATATTTAGAGTCTAAATGACTTAGAGCCTTATAACAGAATTCTCCTTCCATGGTTCTCCAGTTATCTTTAATGAACTTGTTAGCCCAAAGGATACGATAGTCTCTGCTGATGAGAACAAAACCTGCACCTATGCTTTGAGTTATAGCTTCCAGCTTGTTTCGCTCAGTTAATAATTCAAAATCCTTTTTCTTACGCTCAGTTATATCTTCAAGTTCAGCAATAAAAAGGACAGGTCTACCCTTTTCATCACGGATCGAATTGATCATGGCCCTTCCGTAAATTATGGTTCCATCTTTTTTGATGTAACGTTTCTCTTGTACAAAGAAATCTTTTATCCCTTCCTCCAACGCCTGTATTTCGTCTAAACTTTCTTTAACATCTTCAGGATGGGTAATTTCTTTGAAGGTTAACTTTCTTAACTCTTTTTGAGTGTAACCTAGTGCTTTACAGAATGCCTGATTGGCAGTTAGGAAACGCTTGTTTCTATCTGAGGTTGCTATGCCAATGAGCGCATTCTCAACAATACCCTTTGCTTGCTTTTCACTTTTAATTAAGGCCTCTTGGATGGTTCTTATCTCTGTTATATCATGAAATATACAGTGCAGGAAGGTTTTTCCTGATATTTTGACTGGAGTTGTGGTTACCAAAACATTTCTAATCTGACCGTTTTTATTTCGGTGTTTGGTCTCAAATTCTCCTCCATATTCACGTAGCATTTTTTTTGTGTGGGCAGTAACTTCCTCTGGTTTTTCTTTTGCTTCAATATCTCTTATTTTCAGTTTAGCAAATTCCTCAGGAGTATACCCCAGCTGCTCGTTAGCTATGTTGTTAAATTCCTTAATCTCATGGGTCTGAGGGTCCACCAACAATATGCCCAATGGTGCTTTATTGAAAAGAGTGCGATAGCGAGTCCCAGTTTCTTGAATTTGTTTTTTATTTTCTTTTATGGCCTGCAAGTTTAAACTATTCTTTAATGCTATAGATGCATAATTTCCAAAAGAAGTCGCCATTAATGCATCTCTTTCAGTGAAATCCGTAGGCTTATTTGCTAAGCCAATCAACCCTACAACTCTTTCTCTAATGACTATGGGCGAAAACATCACATTTCTAAGCCCAACATGCCCCGTTGGCATAAACTCTGGCCATTTACTCTTCATAAAATTATTCTCATAAACAGCCTTACCCCGCCTATATGCCGTTTCCCTTAATTGGCGAATAAGCATAGGCAAGTTACCATCAACAGAACATCTGAGTTTGCCCGAGTCCAAAAACAAAACCTTATTTTCAGAGCATTTTCAGACAACAAAGCCACATAGCCCGCTGTTGCACCAGTTAATTTTTTACACCCTTTAAAAAGAGTTCTTGCAGTCTTCTCGAAAGGTTGGCTCTTGAGTAAAGAAATAGTGCGCTCCAGTAGTGACTTGCGTTCATTTGCAAGCGTCTCTAATTCTTGCTGGGCTTTCTCCTTTTTTTCGTCTGCCTGTTTACGTTCAGATATATCTCTGCTTACTCCTAAAATACCGTTAGGTTCCCCATTTCTGTTTTTAATAATTGAAATTTTTACTTCTATCCAAACAGTAGAGCCGTCCTTTCTAGTTTGCTCCAGCTCAAATAAGGACGATGAAGGCAAAGAACCATCGATATGAAATTTTTGTAGAGCTCCTGCAATTAATTGAGCAGACTTTGGAGTTAACGATTCAGTGATAGATTGTTGCATGGCCTCTTCAGGGGTGTAGCCTCTAAGTTGGAACACTGAAGGGCTAACGTAGGTGAAATGGCCATCCAAATCCATGGTCCAAATAACATCACTGGCGTTGTTAGCTATTAAATTGTAAAGTATTTCCGTCCGTCTTAGTTTGTCTTCTGAATCCATTAAGATGAGGCCAACCGTTAACCAAGTAACTATATTTAGTTTTATAAGTCCTATGAATTAAGAAAGCAATTATATGATAGACGACATCTGATAATTTTAGCGATACAAGATAAATAATGCATAATTGTGAATTATTGTACTCTTAGATCCTCAGCAATTAAGATCTGTTTTAGATCTTCAAAACCAATCCTAACAAAACTCTAGCCTTCATCAAAGTGCGACCAGTTATTACAATCTTTTTTGGTCTTTGCCATAAATCCAACCCAAAAAAAATAGTTAGACGTTAACTTATAACACTATGCAACTAAACCAGCAAAACCTTACACAAAACTAGATGACATCACCCAGAGTGCGCTTCATGCATATGCTCATCCAACTCTTCTTTGCTACTAAAGACTTTCCCGCATATTTTGCACTTGTAATCTCGCTTCCCAGGCACAGCTTCAGGCTTTCCGGGAATGGGTATATTTGGCGGCAACTTCTCAGGATGGTACGGCTCATTAGGCGCCGGCGGAAAAGGCGGAACACTTCTTGTATTTAGAGTGTTTACCATTTTTGTATCCTCATATTGAGGTCTATGGCCCCTCTACTTCTCGCCCTTCCACTACTCCATGCTGAGTCTGTTTATGCCTGTCGACTTCCGCATGGCTATTAAACACTTTTCCACAGATTTGACAACGCAAATGACTGGGCGGAGTGTTCTCAAGCGGTTCCTCAGGAACAGGAGAGGCTTCATGATAATGCTTCTCATCGGTCATAGTTTTTCCTCAAAAATAGCTGGTTAATTATTTACTTAAACCTATGTGGTTGCTTGATTGTACCAACTTTACTCTTGCAAGTCAGATCCCAACTCTGGAAATACCGATATGTTAGCTTCATCCTTGTGGTCATCGATCATAAGCGTAAAAGAACTATTTACACCCGCCACCCGCCTTATGTGCGCTTTAGCGATGTTTTTCAATTCATCAATCGAGACAGCTTTAACTTTAACCAAAAAATCATAGACACCAAACAGGGCATGCGCCTCTTGTACGCCCTCAACCTGCTTAATGCTCTCTAAAATGCCACCTTGAGCAGCGCTAATATCAGTATTTAGCAACATCAAAGCTGAAATCATTTCCTTAACCCTATTCCCTTAAACCATTTGGCGATAGTTAAGCCTGCAGTGTTGCACCTTGAAGCCACAACTTTACAACCCAACAGAAAAAAGCGCCTGCTTACCAACTGTTGCTCCATTTAAGAACACTAAACAGACACCTTTATTTCCGATGTAACAGTTTGTTGTAACACAATGTTACTACAATGTTTTTTCTACTAAAGCCACACATAACAAGATGTGCCGAAATGTTCGACTAATCCGACTGGAAGAAAAGAAGCCCCCAAAAAAATTCCCACTCTCTTCCCAAATTTTCAAGCTTCTTTTCCGACCACACGGTCAGATCAGCCGAACTCTAATTTTTAACCCCCCAAAATAAAAGTCAAACTGCTCCTACCCAACCATATTTACCTTAGATGTTGCCACTAAAATAAGACAAAACACAATTTTCAAGACGAAAACAAAATTTTGTTGCTGTATTAATGCAGTCACATTACTATTTATTATTCAAAAACAAATAATGTATCTAAGTGAGAAGTTGGTTTAGGCGCAGGTAATTCCCTCTCTCTTCCTAATTTCCTTTTGCCTGCGCTTAGACCAATTATTTCTCTCTTCCAAACAACTTTTTACAGCATCATATTTAGCCGATATGGCGATTTAGGGCCAAAAACCCAAAAAAAATCTATGACTATTAGCTTTCTAAATATCATCCAATACGCTGCAAACTAACTAATAATTAGGGCAAAAAATTATGGCTAAGCGGATTTAGCCCTGCGATAGCAAAGCAGAAGCTAAAAATACTGGCGAACCTTCTCCCTTGCTAACAGCCGAACCCGCCTAACTTGTTGGCTATCCCTTGCGTACTACAACAAAGCCCAAACAAGCATAAAAGCAAATGTGGTAGCTAATCAACTGTAACAAACCGCTCGATAGTTTGAATAATTTCACAGCTATAATATTAATCTCAAACCTGAGACTAACCAACATTTTCACCCAACTTCCATAAATCAGCGCAAAAACAACATTTCGCAAAATAAACAGAAAACACAAAAAATACAAAACCAAATCAAAAAAAAAATAAAAAAGGAGAGTTTAGATTTCTAAACCCTTAAGGTCGCTTCTTTATGATCAAGACGGTAGCGATTGCTATTGCAACAATGATTGCAACACCAAAGCCGACGACGTACATGATACAGATCGCTAGATGTGTGTCTTCGGTGGTTTGTGGTGCAGGTGTAGCAGCTGGATCTGAGACTCCGCAAGCAGTTTGAGCATTAGATCCATAGTAAGATTCAGAACCTTCGAAGGATGCGATTACAGTGTATTTTCCTGAGACTTCTGGAGTGAACATCAAGCTGTATAGACCTGTTGAGTCACTTGTTGTTCTGCCGACTTCGTACATGTTGTTGTTGGGGTCAAGAACGCTTATGACAACCTCCACGCCCATAACATCAGATGGACGCTCAAACTGGTTGTAGACATAAGTCATCCATTCACTCATGTTGCCATCAGCTACTGCAGGAACGCCATTGGGGAAGCGTGAGGTCAATCGGTAGTCGCTTGTGCCTGGAGAAATGTCAGTAACATATCCCTTCACTAGGATATGCGTTGCCATTCATTGAAACTTCAGGTGAGACACCAACTGTTATGTCGCTTGGACCTTTGCCTATAGCATAGATTTGTTGGTCGTATTCGTTGTACATTGCAATGATGCTGTCGCCGATGATTGGTGTTGAGCTCCACTCACTTCCACGCAACGGTATCTCAAACACTCGCTCTCCAGTTTCCATATCAAGACACAGAAACGGAGCACCGCGGTGCTGTGGGTCATATGGGTTGTGCTCTGTGTTTTCAAGGTAGACTTTTCCGTCTGCAAAGAATGCTGGTCTGAAGCGCCATTCGTTGTTCTGCAGGTTTTCATGGTAGATGTCGGTTATGGTGTACGTCCAAAGCGTTTGCCCGGTAGTAACGTCACGGCAGTAAACAGTGCCGCCATAGTTTCCTGAAATGAATTTGCCATATGCAATGTTGTCCCAGCTGTTGCTTGAGGCTAAGCCCCATTTATCAGTGTAGTGTTGTGGCTCGGTTGGTCCCCAAAGTTGTTTGCCAGTGCTAAGTTCAAACCCATAGTAAGTTCTGCTTTCTGCATCGGAAACAACAAAGACATTAGATTCGGTGTCTGCATCTTGAATGTCATAGTGTCCTGGACTATTGGGTAATGTCCAAGTCTTGTTGTACAGCAAGTGTTCCTTCACGGTTTTCTTCAGTACTTAATGCCCAAAATGCAGCAGTGTCGTCTGAGCGAGTGTACTTGTCAATGTTTGAGCCCAAGATTATTCCTTCGCGAACTTTATCCACGCTTCCGGGTAATCCAAGGGGTATGGTTACGTTCCACTCAATTCCATTTGCAGTCTGCGAAGCGCTATACACTTGGCCTTGAGGGTTAAAGCTGCCCTGAGCAACCGCACCAGAGCTTGGCGCCACAACAGCCGAAGAATTCCACATCGTCATCCAACCATTGCGCTGATCAACAGTGTATATGAAGATTTCACCGTTTGGACCATACATTCTAGTCCCGCTAGGCACACCCTGCATTGTGTATGTCCAGCGTCCAGTTATAGGATCATATGCATTCCATGTGCTGCCAGAGGTAGTCCACAAGTAATCAAATACGCCGTGCTGGTTAAATCCAGGGAAATAAACCGCTTGACCAAAATCTAGGTTCTGGTTATTTCCATCCAGATCTAGCAGTTGTTTATTCCAAAGTTCTTCGCCAGTGTGCAAGTCAACAGCAACAACTGATCGGTACAATCCAGTCTCTGAGCCAGTTGTCTCAAACTGGTTATAGAAAACTTTACCGCCAATGATTACAGCGCCTGTCCATTTAGGTTCATAAGCATCGCCCTGATCAAAGCCTTGATAGCCAGTCATTCCACCAGAGATACCGCCCATAGTTATGGGTTTAGTCCACAAAACGTGGCCAGTCTCAGGTGCAAAAGCATTGTAGTCTTTGTAGAGTGTCTGCGCCGGAGGAGATGCATCCATTGAAACCTGGTCACCAAACCAGTTCCCTGCAATTGAAGCCCAAGACCAAAGCTGATCATTTATGGGGCGACTCCAGTACTCTGTGGGCAGAGGCTGATCTGGATAATGCATGATGGGTTCTTCTTGCACTATCAACTCCAAAACATCACTATCGCCAGCTAGCATTGTGGCATTCGAAGGAGGGTTAGCTTCAAAAAAGCCTCCAGCCATGACTGGTGCTTGCTGCTGTGGGAAGTGTGTCTGTAGCTTGTATGTGCCTACCATGTCAGGTATAAAGGAAGCACCTGTGCCGCCGGTTGAGTCTGTTCTGATTGGACCTAAAGTTGTTGTCGTGTTGTCAGGCTTGGTGATTGTTACGGTCAGTCCTTCCCAACCACTATCAACAGTCCCAATGGGCCAAAGCGATCCAACGTGAAGAAGAACCGTGGTGCCAACTTGGGCAGGGTTAGGTATAGCGTTTATGAAGGGCCATGAATCAACTTGCTGTGGGGTGTCTTGTGCAGTTACGGTTAAGGGTATTATTGAGAGCGTCATTGATATCGCTAAAAACAAAGCGATGGTTATGGTAGCTAATTTTTTTGTGTTCATTTTTATCATTTTTCCTCAATTATATTTTTTTGCTCTTAGCTATGTGTGGAGAAATACTTTATATGAACAATGAACAACTTGTCCATATAATATAAAAAGAACCAACTTAACGACACAACACAAAATCACAGCCACAACCCACAATCAACCCACCCAACACAGCACTACAAAAACCATCCTACTCCAAAAAAGAAAACCACCACAACCACAACAAAAACCAAAAAAACAACACCACCAAACACCCCCAAAATCCGTCTACCCCCACACAAAACCCACCTAAACCAACACCAACATAACCTACACCAACCAAACAAACACTCTAATCAACACCAAACTACACCTACACCACCAGAGACATATTTATATGGGTCTTCATTGTTGTAGTGCAAGGAAAAACCAAAAGGATAGAGCATCTTTGACGACTCCTCACGACGTTCCAGCACAAAAATACATCGACCGATTAGCAAAGTACCTAAGGGAAAACATAGACCAAGTCCAACCCCCAGCATGGGCAACATTTGCCAAAACAGGCACCCACGTCGAAAAACAACCCCAAAACCCCAACTGGTGGTACACAAGAAGCGCAAGCATACTGCGCAAAGTCTATATACACGGACCAATCGGCCTAGAAAACCTCCGCAGCGACTACGGCGGACGCAAAAACAACGGTGTCCAAAAAAACCACGCGTGCAAAGCAGGCGGAAACGGCATACGCACCATACTCCAACAACTAGAAAACGCAGGTATAGTTCAAATTACACGACCAAAAGGCAGAGTCATGACACCCAAAGGACGAAAAATGATGCAGGAAGTCGCAGGAGACCTAGCAAAAGAGCTAGTAAAAACCATCCCAGAACTCAAGAAGTATCAAGGCGAATAGGTACAATGTCAGATGACGAGCTTGAGCAAATACGCAAACGAAAACTTTTGTCTATGCAAAACCGCGCTCAAATGAGCGACGAACAAAGACAAGCTCAAGCAGAACAACAAATCGAACAACAAAAACAGGCGCTACTAGCAAAAATCTTGACGCCTGAAGCCCGGCAAAGATTAACCAACCTCAAGATGGTTAAAAAAGAATTTGCTGAACACATGGAGCTACAACTCATCGAAATGGCGCAAGCCGGCAGATTGCCAATTCCCCTTTCAGACGCGCAGCTCAAATCAATCCTAATTCAGCTCCAATCAAGGAAGCGAGAGACAAAAATCACAAGGATATGAAAAAACGATGGCGAGAGTAAAACCAACCGCGAAAAAACTTAGACTAGCCAAAGCTGGCAGAGAAGCACAGTCCGTTCCAACATGGGTAATCTCACGAACAGACGGAAAAGTTCGAACGAGTCCTAAGTCGCGACGCAACTGGCGAACCCGCAAAATAAAGGCATAGGAGAAACCAAAACAAAATGGCAAAAGAAACAAACCAAGAACAACTTACAGCAACCGAACAAGATGAAATCTTGGAAGAAGTTCCAGAAGAGGCTCAAACAACAGAAGTAACTACAGAAATCGAAGCACCCGCAAAAGAAGAAGATCAAAAAGAAGTAGCGGAAAAGAAACAACGCAAAAAGAAAGAAGAAGAATTTGTTGAGGAACGATTCTACACTATACCTCTCCAGAAAGCTTTGGTTCGCCCACCGAAAAAGCGTGCTCCACGAGCGATGTCACTTATTAAAGTTTTTGTTACCAAGCACATGAAGCTTAATGTAAAAGTCTCCGAGGAAGACGAAGCTGAAGAGCTTCCACAACTTATCGTAAGCCCAGAAGTCAACGAGAAGGTTTGGAGCCGAGGGATCGAGAAGCCTCCACGCAAAATCAAGACGCGTGTTACCAAAGATAAAGATGGTAACGTGTTTGTTTACTTGGCTGAAAACCAGTAAACCCATAACTTTTCATTTTTAAATCTTGTATTGTATCTTTACCAAAATTTAAAATAGGTAGAATAATGACATTTCCGTTTAAAACAAATTAGGAGTTACTGTTCTTGACTGTTTACTTATCAAGCATCGTTGGAAGCCCAAGCATCGGGGTCTACTCACTGGCAACCGAAAATGTAGTAGTCATTCCCGTCATGGTGCCACATGAAAAGGCCCAAGAATTCGCTAACTGGCTCAAAACGGACCTGATTTACACCTCCATCGCTGGCTCCGTTCTCATTGGCGCCTTAGCCTGCGCAAACAGTAGTGGCATGCTAGTTCCCAGCTCAATTCGTGGTGAGGAGCTTGAGCGCATAAAAACCCAATTTGAAGGCAACATCACCGTCATGGAAACAAAAAAAACCGCCTACGGTAACCTAGTCCTAACAAACGACAAAGGCGCTATAGTGGATCCTCGCTTCAAATCAACCGAAATCAAAAAAATCCAAGACACGCTAGGTGTTGAGGTGGTGCCATCCGAAATCGCGACTCTGCCCTATGTAGGTTCTTTAGCAGTTGCAACCAACAAGGGTCTACTGGTTCACCCAATGCTTAAAGACGAAGAAAAGAAAATCCTTGAATCCGTTTTTAAAGTTCCAGTTGATGTGGGCACAATTAACTGCGGTATACCCTATGTTGGAACAGGGTTAATTGGTAATAGTAACGCAGCTGTAGCTGGTTCTATGACAACAGGACCCGAGATGTTTATAATTGGGAATGCACTGGATGTTGTGCAGGAAGAGAATAATCAATGAAAGCTTTCAAAGTAACTGGTGAAATCAACAAGCCTGAACTTAAAACTTCATTTGCACGTGAAATCTTGGCTGACAAATGCGAACACGCAGTTGAGAAAGTCTACGCCGAACTCGGCAGCAGACACCGTGTACGCCGCTACCACATCAAAATTACAAGTGCCAAAGAAGTTACGGCTGATGAAGTTGAAAATCCGATTTTAAAGAAACTACTAATTGGAGAAGTATAATTTGACTCAAAGAGCTCCAGCTGAAGATGAACTTCGCAAACTCAGCATGGAAATGCGTTACCTAGAACAGACAGCGGAAGCGTTGCAGCAGCGTATTAGTATGGTTAACGCAGCTATAACCGATGTTACCTACGCCAACGCAACCCTTGATGGCATAGAAAAACAAAAAGAAAAAGACGAGATGCTGGTTCCAATTGGCGGAAGCTCATACGTCAAAGTTAAACTTGCTGACCAAGTAAATGTCATTGTGGGCATAGGTTCTGGTGTTTCGGTGGAGAAAACTATTGCAGATGCTAAAGCTGATCTAAAGGAACGTCTTGATGAGCTTGAAAAAACCATGGCCAGTGCTCAGCAGCAGTTCAGCCAAGTTGCCGAGCGTATAAACAGCGGTCGCAGTAGGCTTGAGTCAATGTTATCGCAGGCCCGTCAAGGTCAACATACGCATTAGAGCGATGGGCGATGTTTGAGAAGCTCAAGTCAGGTTTCAAAGGTTTAGTAACCAAAGTAACCACAACTGAGCTTAAAGCTGAAAATTTAACCTCAATTTTGTCCGATTTTAAAATGAGTTTAGCGGAAAATGATGTGGCTTTCCCTGTTGCGGATAAAATCTGTGATGATCTTGTAGAGCGGCTTTCGGGTGTTCAAGTTAAAAGGCTTGAGGACCGCACGAAAGTTGTGGATGAAAACCTTCGTCAAGTTTTGCTTGATGTCATGTTGACTGATGTACGTATTGATTTGTTGCAAAAGGCAGAGGAGAAACGTAAAAAGAAAGAGCCTCTCATTTTGATGTTTGTGGGCATAAACGGCACAGGCAAAACTACAACGATTGCTAAGGTTGCCAAGTTTTTTCAGGATAAAAGATACTCCGTTGTTTTGGCGGGTGCAGATACGTATCGTGCGGGCTCTATTGAGCAGCTTGAGGAACATGCTAAACGGCTTGGGGTGCGCGTTATTAAGAGCACCTACGGTGGCGATCCAGCGGCGGTTGCTTACGATGCAGTGAGTCATGCTAAGGCGCATGGTTTAAACGTTGTTTTGATTGATACGGCGGGTAGAATGCAAAATAATAGTAACCTCATGAATGAACTTATCAAGGTTAGACGTGTCGTTAAACCTGACTTGGTTGTTTTTACTGTGGACTCGTTGATTGGTAACGATGCGGTGATGCAGGCGGAAGAATTCAACAAAGCCGTAGGTATTGATGCAACCATCCTAACTAAGGTAGATGCTGATGTAAAGGGCGGTTCGGCGTTGAGTGTGACGTTTGTTACGCACAAACCGATTTTGTTTATTGGTGTGGGTCAAAGCTATAAGGATCTTGAATTGTTTGATCCTGAAAAATTCGTCAACATGGTCTTGCGATAGCCCGATTAAGACGTGCATTAAGGGAAAATTTTTGGTTAAAGTTTATGGTTCAGTAAATTCGACGAGTTCAAAGTGGACTTTTGTTGGGTAAGCATTTAATGCTTTTATGAAGTCTTCGGTTTCATAGTCAATTCTATGCCTTCAAATAAAGGTATAAAATTAGCATCCACATCTTCGAGGTTCTTTGCGGTGTAAACGTTTACTGTAAATAGGTATTGTCTTTTTGGCAGGATTTCTTTTAGTTCGATTGCTGTAGTTGCATCCACGATGAACGCGAGCTTTGTCTGGAAATCTTGAACCGATATTTTTCTTGTTTTCTTATTTATTGTTTCAACAGTTACGAGCCGGTTCTCAACAATCCTAAAATTCCATTTACTATCCTTCTCAGAAGTAGACATAAAATCACTAAAGAAGATATTAGCTCTGCAACTTAAAAACTCTAAAGGTAAATATAGAAATAAAAATGCGAAGGGTGGTTTAAGATAGGCTTTTTGCAATCAGTCCTTTAGCGGTCAGTCAAAAGAGTTTTTTTAACATCACCCAAACAGATTAAAGATAAACTTCTGGCTCAAAATTAACTTGTATAACTGCCCTTTGACAAATGTGTTCGTAGTTATAGCTGTGCAAGAGGTTTACCCTCTAAGGTCAGAGTGCATTGTGAATGCTTTCGCTGTTGTGGTTTGTCTTTGCCATATGCCTTCTTGGCTTGCATTTTCAATTTTCTTGGCTGGGACTCTTTGGCTAGGGATATTGGGATTATTTTTACTGCGGATATCATGAGGCTGGGCAATTCTGGATTAGGCTAATTCAATATATGCATTGCAAAATAAACGTCGGTTAGGCTTCTTCTACCTCGGCGAGGTCAAAGCGGATTTTTTTTGGATAAACCCAGTAAGCTCTAATGAAATCCTCTATATTCTGGTTTATGTCGCCAGCTTCAAAGAAAGCAACAAATTCCCCTTCTACACCCCCCACATCTTTTGAAGTATAAATTTTCAAGTCAAACATGTAGTCTTTTCCAGTTTTGAGGCTCTCAAGATCAATTTCCTGCGGTACTTCAACGGCAAACGTCAATTTTGTGAGAACATCTAAAACCGCTATTTTGCGGACATCAGCGCTTTTGGCTTTAATCGTAACTAACCGTTTATCAGTATAGCGAAAAATCCATTGTTTTTCTGTAAACAAAATATCCACCAACATAAAATTGGTTAGGCTGCTGTTTAATGTTGCTGTAAACTGTAGAGTCGGCTAAGAGTCTTTTTTCTGACGTTTTGCTGCGTCACGCAGATCCTCAATTGGTGAATCTTCTGCATTGCCCTGAGTTGTCTGCACTTCTTTTTGCAGCTTCTGCTCAGATAGTTTGGCCTTTCCTTCTTTGCTGCTGAGCTCCACACTGTTGCCCAGCTTATAGATGGTTCTGCCCAACCGACGTTCACCGATGGTTCTTGTACATCTTCCCATAAACGTGGAAATGGCGTTAAAGGTTAAAAACCCTTCCAACAATACACTCTTATTAGCGTGAGAGATTGAAGCAACAACTAAAAACCATCAAACAAACGATCGTAATTCCCAAAGCGTCCCCTAAACAGGTCTACGACGCCTATGTGGACCCAAAAAAGCTGGCTGAATTCACCGGCAGTGAAGCCGAAGGCAAACCTGTTGTGGGCGGCAAATTTACGGCTTGGGATGGCTACATATTTGGCAGGTACCTTGAGCTTGAAGATGGGCAGCGCGTAGTGCAGGAGTGGTCAACCACTGACTGGGTTGAGGGCTATAGCGCTTCAAGGTTGGAGTTGACCTTTAAAGCGGTGTCTGGCGGAACGGAACTTTGCATGGTTCACTCGGATGTGCCTAAGGAGAAAGCCGACGAACTAGCGGAAGGCTGGCTTGACTTCTACTGGAATCCGCTAAAAGACTACTTCACCCAGTAGGTAGCATTCAATTTCTTTTGTGTCATTTTTTGTTTTGCCGATTCTGGGCTGATTTGGGAAAATCAGCTTCTGGGTTTAATTCTGAAAAATTGTAAAATAATGTGTTTTTCAATTCTAAAATTGTTTAGGTGGTGTAAAATGAATAAAAACTAGCCGCAATAGCCTTTGTGTTACTCTGCAGCGTAAGTGTAGTCATGGTGTTGTTTGCAGTTACCAACCTTGCCTCAGAAGATACGGTTGACGACTCAACCACTAAAACGCAACAGTAAGTAACATCCTATCAGCAGACTCTGTTGTCGCATCTTTAATGACGCTGTGACCCAAATTCATCGGTCGTCAAAAATTTAGTTCAAGCGGACGGCATAGTAACTTCACAAGCTACAACATCCATGTTGCTCTACAAACGGCAATCAAGGCACGCTATAGTTCACTTTAACGTAGAAAACGTTAAAGTAACCTACATTGAAACTGTCACCAGAACCATAATAAGCAAAAAAGGCAACATAGCAGCTCAAACGCGGCGATTTATCCGAGTTAATGTTATCTTGGGTGCGTTTAGGTGACTCTTGACGGAAACTGGGTTTTATTATTCTTCTTTTTCCCGTTAGCCGTGGAGCCTTCCAGTGTCTTTTCTTTTTTTACTTGTATATAGCGCCTATGGTTAGCCGTATTTCTCTAGAACTTGCCGCCCAAAATCAGTTATCTCAACAGCATAAAACTCGTAAGGCGGTTTATCCCTTGAAATAGAAGGGTTGTTTATGAGTAGCGACTTCTCCAATACTTTGACTGCTTTGTTTATGATTTCAGGGAGTAAACCTGTTTTTTTATGGATTTGGTTGCCGCTCACATATTGTCCTTGGTCAAACTCGGCGAGCGTTTCCAAAACTTTCTTCGCGTCAAAATCGATCATGTTAAAGTCTTCTAAATCAAAATCATTTTGCAAAACAAGCACCTCAAAGTAAACTAACCAAGATTAAGATAAAAATGTATGTGGCATTTGGATTTCCTGTCACCATTTTATCACTTGGATAAACCTCCAAAACCAAATTTTTTGAGGATAATTTTTATCTTAACAGACCATTGTCTTCTTCTCTATAGCTACTTAGTAGGATGACTCGCAGTGAACCACAGATGTGACGTGTTAGTGATAGGCGCTGGCGTAGTTGGTTGCGCAATCGCACGGGAAATGTCAAAATATAAAATTCGAACAGTGCTGCTGGACAAGGAAATCGACGTCGGCTCTGGTGTCAGTAAAGGCAACAGCGGCGTCCTCCACACTGGTCTTTACTACCCAAAGGGTAGTCTGAAAGCCAAATTATGTGTTGAGGGTCGCCTTATGTACCCCGAATTAACCAGGCAGCTTGATGTGCCCTGTAAAATCTGTGGAAAACATGTGCTTGCCCGAACCGAAGCTGAACTAAAAGACTTAGAAGCAATAAAAGCTGTAGGCGAAGCAAACGGCGTGCAGGGATTAGAGATAATTTCGGGATCTGAACTCAAGAAAAGAGAACCAAACCTTGACGCCCTCTACGCGTTGTATTCGCCTGTGGCCGGCATCGTTTCCCCTTACCTTTTGACTATCGCCTTAGCAGAGAACGCTCAAAGCAATGGTGTGAAAGTCCACATCAACACCGAAGTATCCGCTATAACACAAGCAGAAGGCGAGTTTGAGGTCACGACAAATCAGGGTGTCTGGCGCTCTAACTTTGTTGTGAATAGTGCGGGTTTGTATGCAGACAAAATCTCCGCTATGGCAGGCATTGGTGACTACAAACTTTACCCTTGCCGCGGTGAATACTTGATTTTGGACAAGAACTGCCGTAACCTGATTAACGCTCCTGCCTATCCGGTTCCTCCGAAAATCGCTGGTGTCTTGGGCGTTCATTTGACCACGACTTTGGATGGAAACATATTGATTGGACCCAGCGAAGAATTCATAAGCGAACGGGAAGACACCAAAACCACCAAAGAAAAAGTTCAGCAACTAATTGATGGCGCCAAGAATCTGCTCCCATCAGTTCCTCTGAATCAAATTATTGGTGGATTCTCTTCGGTGAGATCCAAGATTACTTCCCCGGAAGAGAAAGGCTCCCGTGACTTCATTATAAAAGAAGACGCTGAAAACTTCATAAATCTAATAGGCATGGAGTCACCTGGTCTCACAGCTTCACCTGCCATCGCAAAAATGGTTGTTCAAATGATTAGTCAAAAAATGGATCTGAAAGAGAAAACCGATTTTAAACTCATCCGCAAAGGAACTACTGCTTTTGGCGAAGCCTCACGATTAGACCAGGCAGCTTTGATTAGCCAAAACTCAAATTATGGCGAAATAATCTGTCGATGCGAACACGTATCCAAGCAGGAAGTCCTAGAAGCGTTAAACAACCCGATTTCGGAGAAAACACTTGCATCTGTGAAGTACCGTACCCGCGCAGGGATGGGCAGGTGCCAAGGAGGTTTCTGTTTACCTAAAATCATAGAGATACTAAAAGAGGAATATGGCATACCTACAGAAGAAATTAAGTTGAAGTCTGCGGATTCTCATTTGTTTGTAGGTAAAACCAAGAGCTTGCGGGAGGGTGACAAACGTGACTGAATTATCAGAGCGGAAGGTTGATTTGGTTGTGGTCGGCGGGGGTCCAGCGGGGTTAGCTGCTGCAATTAGCGCACGGAAAAACGGGGTTCAAAACTTGGTGGTTGTGGAGCGTAACGATTGGCTAGGCGGCATTCTGCCTCAGTGTATCCATGATGGTTTCGGTCTCGAACTTTTTAAAGAGCAATTGACTGGTCCTGAATACGCGCAAAGATATATCGACGAATTCGAGAATCTGAAAATTCCGTATATGCTTAGCAGCATGGTGCTAGAAATCACCCCCCAAAAACAGGTGTTTGTTGCTTCTACTAAGGGCTTGTTCTGTTTTGACGCAAAAGCTATCATTCTTGCCATGGGGTGTCGTGAACGAACTCGCGGACAAATTTGCATTCCCGGAACAAGGCCCGCCGGCGTCTACACTGCTGGGGTTGCTCAAAATCTGATTAACCTGAAAAACGTAATGGTCGGCAAAAATGTGGTTATTTTGGGTTCGGGCGATATCGGCTTGATTATGGCTCGCAGGCTAACATTGGAAGGAGCCAAAGTTCACGCTGTAGTCGAAATCCTCTCGCACACTAATGGTTTGCCCCGAAACATCCAACAGTGCCTAATTGACTACGACATCCCGCTTTACCTGTCCCATACCGTTACCGAAATCCACGGCAAAGGCAGAGTTGAAGCCATCACAATTTCTCAAGTAGGCAAAGACCTAAGACCGATTGAGGGAAAAGAGCAGAAAATACTCTGTGATACCCTTCTGCTATCGGTGGGTTTGATTCCCGAAAATGATCTGTCAAGGAACTGTGGCGTCCATCTCAGCCCCATTACAGGAGGTGCCGTCGTTGACGAAAACCTTGAAACCTCAGTGCCAGGAGTTTTTGCTTGTGGAAACGCTTTGCATGTTCATGACGTAGTGGATTTTGTTTCTCTTGAGTCTCAGAGGGCGGGTAAAAACGCTGCAAATTATGTTTATGGACGAGTTTGTGGGGTGAATAGACTGCCCGTAGAGGTGGGAGATGGGGTTCGGTATGTGTTACCCCAAAGCATTTGTGTCGGCGTTGATATTGAGTTGTCAATTCGCGTGACAACCCCCGAAGAAAATGTCAGTATAGGATTTTTTGATGGGGAAGACCTTGTTTAAGCAAGTGAAGTTCCGTAAGGTTCATCCTGCCCAGATGATTAAGATCAAATTGGCGGGAAGCGAAACCCGTTCTGTTGGTTCGTTTAAAGTGGAGGTTTTACGGAAATGAGACAGGAAATTGTCTGTATCGGCTGCCCTATGGGCTGCAGTCTTACAGTAGATTACGCGGGGAGTACTGTAAGTGGCGTTAGCGGGAACAGATGCAAAGTTGGGGTGGAATATGCCCAAAAAGAAATTTCCAACCCTGAACGCACCTTAACGACTACGGTTGCAGTGAAAAATGGCGCTGTTCCTTTGGTTAGTGTGAGGACAAACAAGCCGATCCCTAAAGCTCGACTTTTTGAAGCTATGGATTTGTTGGCAAAAGTCGAGGTTGAAGCCCCAATACGCATTGGTGACCCAGTCATACTTGACCTATTTGGTACTGGTGTTGATGTGGTGGCTACAAAAAACGTTTTAAGCCGCTAATCCTTTGAAACTCTACAAACGACTATACCACTAAAACAGTAACTTGGTGTTGTTGAGTAGTCATGAATTTTTTCCGCTGCTGTCTTAGCAAAGGCCACCGCTTCAATGACTGTCTTGGGGCCAGTAACGATGTCACCTGCTGCAAAAACACCTTTTTGTGATGTTCTGCCACATTCGTCAACCTGTAAAAGCCCTCTCTGGGTTACTTCTACGCTGCCAACGCTACCTACATCTGCACCCGGGCCCTGACCGATTGCTAAGATGACAGAATCCGCTGGTATCTCAAATGAATCTTGGAAATTCTCGTTAAAACTAATAGTGCCATCTTCGTTGGCAACTTTGTCCACTTTTACGCATTTGATAAAGTCATCTGCGATCCTGACAACTTGGCATTGGTGGAGAATTTTTACGCCGTCAATTAATGCCATTTCTACTTCTGCTTTATCTGCCCTCACATCTTCGGGGCACCTACAATTTAGGATGGTGACCTCTGAGTGCTCTTTTCTGATGGCTGTTCTGGCGGCGTCCATGCCGACGTTTCCAGCGCCGACAATAGCGATTTTTTTGCCTAGTTTGTAGGCGTCAGGAGACTTCAAATAGTCAATGGCATAATGCACATGTCCCAATGTTTCACCTAACAGACCCAGCCGATTAGGTCTGCCAGTTCCCGTAGCGATAAAGATGGCATCATATCCGTCCATTAACATGTCTTCGGTCGAGAGGTTTGTACCTATTCGAGTGTTTGGTCGGAACTTGACGCCGAGGTCATCAAGGATTTCTTTGTACAAGTCAAGTATGTTTTTAGGAAGTCTGAAGTCCGGAATACCATACCGTAAGGTGCCGCCGATGCTGTCCCTTGCGTCAAATAAGGTGATGGAGTAGCCTCTCAGGGCTAGAATTATGCTCATGGTTATTCCTGCTGGGCCTGCACCTACCACACCGACTTTTTTGCCGTTTTTTTGTATCTGCGGCGGTTGAAAGGTTTCTATGTAGAAGCGAGAAATGTACTGCTCTATTTTATAGAACTCAACTGGCTGGAGTTTTTTGCCCAGTATGCAGTTACCTTTGCAGTTTCTGTCATGAGGGCATATGATGGAGGTTACGGCTGATAAGGGATTGTTGTTGAACAGTACCTCGCCTGCTTCTCGCAGTTTGCCCTCCAAAAACAAAGTTGTAACCTGTGGAACAGGTGTTGAAACGGGACACCCTTTTGCGCATCCTGGCACCTTGCATTTTAGGCATCGTTGGGCTTCGGACTTTATAGTTGACATGAAACCGTACCCTTTATCATTTGTTTAGTGTTTGCAAGGCTTCCTCTTGGGAATCAAATACCTTAAAAATCTGGGTGAAACCTGATATATCGAAAACTTCACGTACGTAGGGCTTCATAGAAGCCATTACTATCTGGCCGCCGCATTTTTGTAGGATTTTAGCTGAAGACAGAAGAACTCTCAGACCAGCGCTGGCTACATACTCGGTCTGGGAAAAATCACAGATTATTTTTTTAGCACCTTTCCCAATTAAATCTTTCAAGGCTGTCTCTACGTCGCTGGCAGTATAAGCGTCAAATCTGGACACAATTACTACCGTTGTTAGGTCTTCTTCTGTTTTTACTTCCATATCACTCGCCATCATGACTATTTTCGTATATACTTAGCTATTGTTAATAAATTCATACAATCGCTACGACTGTAGCTTACTTCGTCCATGAATTTTCTTATAAAAAATATTCCTAACCCGCCTGCTTTTCGTTCATCCAAGCCGCTTTCAGTATCGGGTTTTGGTTTAGCAGTGGGATCAAAGGGTTTTCCCCAATCAATTATGTTTACAACGAATTTTTTATCCGCCATCACGCAGCGAATCGCGATCTTTCCCTCGTTTTTGTCTGTGTATGCATGGTTGATTATGTTTGTGCATGCTTCATCAACCGATAATTGGACTGCGTATCTGTCTTTTAAGTTCTGTATCTTGTAGTGCTGCATTGTTTCATCTAAGAAATCGCCTATTTTAGGGAGGCTTTCTAGTTTACTGTCTACTGTAAGTTCAAACTTTTCATCGTTTGTCTTTACTTTTTCACTTGGCATCGCGTCAGATCCCTTTAATAATAAGTAATGTGATGTCATCAGCCTGTGGCATATCCCCAGCAAACTCTTTCACATATGACAAAATCTTTTCCAGAATCCCCTGTGACGAAAGATGTGCATTTTTCTCAATTAATTCGATAAGTCGCTTTTCCCCAAACATGTCCTGCTGTGAATTGATTGCCTCAGTAACACCATCCGTGTACATTACCACAACATCGTCTTTTTCGATGTTTATGCTTCGGGATTTGTATTCTACGTTCTCTAAGGCGCCGATAGCAATTCCTGTTGGCGGAAGCTTCTCAACCGTTTGTGTATTGGCTTCTGAATAACACTGGAGGATTATGACCGGCATTAACATAGGTCAAGGACCGGTTTTTCTCGTTCAACAAACCCAAAAAGAGGGTTACAAACATTCCGGATTTTGAGTCTTGGGTTATCGTGTTATTGGAATCGTAAATTACTCTGGCGGGGTCGCGATGCCGGAGCGCGTTCACCCGAACCACAATTCTTGACAGCGCCATAAACAGCGCAGCGGGGATGCCTTTTCCCGAGACATCAGCAACAAGTAGCCCATGCATGCCACCCTCCAGCGTCATAACTTCATAGGGGATTACGTCAAAGAAGTCTCCTCCGACCTCCTTTGCCATGACGGTTCGAGCTGCGATATCTACGCTTGGGATCTGCGGAATCGCCTCTGGTAGAAAGCTTTTCTGTATTTCCGCGGCGATCTGGAGTTCGGCTTTTGAACGGGCAAGCCGTCCCTCTATCTCACGGCGTTCAGTTATGTCCCGTATAGTTTCGATAGCGCCAATAACTTTCCCAGTGGTTGGGTCATAAAGTGGACTTGCCTTCGCCCAGAAGTAAGCTCCGCCCTCTCGAAAATCTGGAATAAAAACGTCAACAACCAGCGTATCCACGTTGCGCTCCACGATGTTGTAGTTCTTTTCTATATCCTCTTGCGGCATGAAAACCAAGTCTGCGAGCATTGGCCTGCGTTTCTTGTAGAATGGAATGGCATACTCGTAGTTGCCTTTTCCAAGCATAGCATCTGCTGGTATGCTGGTTAACATCTCCATTGCGCTGTTCCACGCGATTACTTTGCCTTCCAAGTCTATGACAAACGTGGCGTCAGGCAGGAAACTTAGGATGTCGGCAAGGCTGCGGCGTGACCGAATAATCTCTTCTTCGGCTCGTTTTTTGTCAGTGATATCCCTGATTGTCTCGATGGCGCCGACGATTTCTCCTTGTGAATCATAGAGCGGGCTTGCTTTAGCCCAAAGATATGCACCGCCCTCTCGAAAGTCTGGGATAAAAATCTCAACAACCAACGTGTCGCCGATGCGTTCAACTATGTCATATTTTTTTTCGATCTCTGCTTCGAGCATGAAAATTAGGTTAGCCAGCATTGGTCGGCGTTCTTTGTAGAATGGGATGGCGTATTCATAATCTGCTTTGCCAAGTATGTCGTTTCGGGGTATGCTGGTTAGCATTTCCATTGCACTATTCCACATGATGACTTTGCCGTTTAAGTCAATGACAAATGTGGCGTCTGGTAAGAATTCAATTATTGCATCGCGAAACCTGTGGCCATCAGCATTCATGTTGTCACTTTTTAGAATAATTTGTTGTTTGGTGCTAATTAGTTTTTAGAGCAAGCTGGTTTACATGAGCTAAGGGGTGGGTTTGCGGTTTTAACGATTAAGAGAGAATTAATGAAAAGTTGTCAATAGAAAAAAATCTGAAGATTTTGCTTGAAAAAAACATAGAATACCCTACAAGTCAGTATGTCGCACGTTAGTTATAGCCTAAACTCGGGTGTATCGTCAAACAGATGCTGATATGTCTTGTTAAACAACGTGATGTACTCTTTAGCCTGTTCGGTGGACTTAAGCAGGGTCAATCCACTATCTTTTACTTCTTCAAGGAAGTGTCGCTGCTTTAGGAAATCAAGATGCGTTTGCCCGATTTTGCTATTGAGGTTGCAGCGGTTAATGATGCTGGTGAAGCTGTGGGGAGTACGGCAGTAGGTGAGAATTTCCCAGAAAATCTCGTAATGAGTCCGCTTCACTATGCTTTCCCCAGTAGCTGTTGGAGTTGGGTTTCTGCCTGTTCGGTTCGGCTTAGACGTTGCTTCCATACTTCGCTATATTTGCCAAAAAAATGTGGGATGATGTAGCTAGCTGCGGCGACTCCGTAACAGACGGTGGCGCTTAGGAGCGTCAGCCAAAGTTGTATTCCAACGGCGCCACTAAACGCCAGCGAGATGAGTTGTGCGGTTGCCATTAGGGTGAAGGCGGCGCAGGCGATTTTGCTGATGAATGCCATGAGTTTGAGCGTTGGTTTGTTTTCTCTGTAGGTGGCTGTCATGTCAACGATTAAGCTGGTTATTGCCTCGTCGGTTAGGGTTTGTTTTTCTTTGTGTTTGGCGTATGTTTTGTTTAGTTTGGTGGTTGCTTCGATTATTTTTGAAGTAGAAATCAGCCACCTGAAAGCTATGGCAAACGCTGCGGCGCCAAGGATCGCTAGGCCAAGCTGGTCCAGCGATACGGTTTGGGTCTGTGCCACTTGAAGCAGCGTAGGCGTCAAGAAAAGGGCGCCAAACGCAAACCCGAAGGCACAGCACATCATGTTGATTATGGATAAGCCAAGTAGGCTGCTGAGTTCATGTTGGAGTTTGGTTGCTGTAGTTGAGGACATAGGTTTTCACCTGCTTCTATGTTACACCTGTGTTTGCATATTAATAGCAACGAAACAATGTTACATATCCAAAATAAAAAGAAGATCTGAGTCAAAAAGAGGATGAGTTAGACTGCTGAGGGAGGGGGAGGCGTAGGATTCTGAACCGACTGAGGAACAGGCGCACCGGCGCTAGCTTTCACGACTTTTCCGTGAAAAATCCGTGTCCCAATGCAAAGAACCACAACAGTAATTGCTAAGTAAAAAGTCCAGCCAAACCCAGCTGACACCGCGACGCTGACGCTTATACCGCCTGGGGCAATTGAAGATGGCAACGAAAGGACGCTGGCACCCATCAAGGGGAAGCTGAGACCGGTTAAGACGGTGGCGGATGTGTAAAGTATGCCCAGCTCGATTAGGAATAGCATCAGGGCATAGAAGGGTTTTTTGTAGCCGAATCCCAGTATCTTTTCTGCGTAACTTTTTGTGGGCATAATAGAGTATAGGAGCATGGCTATGCCGCCAGCAAGTAGGGTCAGCAGAGCGGCTATGTTTAGTGCCCAGATGATGGGGACGGTTAGCATGGTGTTGAAGAGTGCGAAGTTGAAGTTTACCGGAGAAAAATTAACTGTGGCAATGGCTGGGTTGCCAACGATGAATTGCCACCAGGGAACAAACCATGAAACCGCAATCAAGATGAGGCTTAGAATTCCTGCGACTAATGCAAGGTAGTCGATCGGTCTTGACAATTCTACTGCCCCACAAGCACGCCAGAAAGTGTAATTGGCAAAGACACCGTCAAAGGAGTCGAACGTTCAACCTGTACACCATTCACGTCCACCACAATGTTGGCTAGCGCAATGTCTTTCAAGGCATCATACCAATGATTTGTGATAAAGGCGTCACCTTCCTCTGTCCATATGCCATCCACTTTGATTATGCTACTTTGCCCGGCAGGCATGATGACAGACTGACCTATGTTAACTGTCGCTAAGGTTTGGCCCTCGATGCTTTGTACATCAGTGCTCATTTTGTTTAGCGTTAAATCATAGTTTAGCGGATTTGTCACGTTAATTCGCAAAGTGAATGTGTTTTGAGACTGATCGATTTGTGCATCTACCAACGTAGGGGTGACAAAGTTGTTTAGGACCGTATTAGGGTCGTTGCCGTCGCCGTACCCGTCAATGCCTAGCACGTCGTCGTTTAGGATAAAGCTGGCGTCGCCGCTCATGGCATTTTGGATTTCGGGTGGAACAACTAATCCTGTTAGGTCATCTCGATAAGTATAGACAACAGCGCCAACGGGCGCCGCAACTAAGCTGACACTAATTATGAGTAAAAGCACTCCCACTAACTGCATTTTAGGATACCTTCTATTCTATTGTGGTTATGCTGTCCGTTTAAGGTTTACTATTTTTCAATCAATAGTTAATCACGAAGGTGAACGGTTATTAAGGCGGCTAAGTGGCCACTATTGTGTTCTGCTGCGAATTTAAATCATGGTAGCGGTTAAAGGAGCTGCCACAATTAGATTTCGAAAAACTCGCAAAAAAGAAATTAAGGTTTAGATCGCTCAGGCTGCTGATCCAGCTCGGGTGTACGGCGTCTCCTAAACAGTATGAATACGTGACCGCGGACTTCAACAAGCGCAGACTCCGTGGCTGTCGCTGCTTTCTTGGCGATTTCCTCGGCAGTGGTTAACTCCCGAAGCGCCGCTGGCAAGATCCGGACCTTCACCATCTTGTTTTTCTGAAGTTGCTTTTCAATTTCTGCTACAGACTGCTCAGATAAGCCGTCCTTACCCACCCAAATCGTGGGATTCTCATCTTTCAGGACGTGCCTAACGTGACGCTTCATCCTTGTTGTAATCTTGATACTCAACTGACTTTTGCACCTTTTTCTTTAACATATAACGGGTTTGGTTTCCGCAGTTTAAACATGTTACTACCACGTGGGGCTCTCTTTTCTGTTTTACCCTAACACGGCAGTTTATGCCATGGACAAAAAACGCGTTGCATTCCCGGCAGGTTTGTCGCCTAAACTCAAGCGGAAAACGTATCCTCGCTGCCATAGCAATACGCCTAGCGGACTCTACATATACAGCCGCCAACTTTGGGCTAGAACGCGCCACCAAATGGGCTTGTTCAAAGAGAATAGCTATTCGTTGTTGGGCAATCTGCTTGATGCCAGTTTGTTTTATCATGGCTCAGGTCAATGCACAATTTCACTATTGAGTTACATAACACTTGTGCTCGCTCAAGTGGGTTTTTGAGTTAACTCCACTTTAAGCTGGGCCAAAGCTGCACCCAAAGGCAAAGGCTTGGATTTGAGATCACGCTGGGCATAGGACGTGTCAAGGGACGAGTCAGTGGGGCGCCTTGCTGGTAGAGTAAAATTCTCCGACTTCACAGGTTCAATTAACTCCTTGTCCAAGCAAAATACATCAGCGATTTTGCTGGCAAACTCTAATCTGCTAACTCTTGTGGCGCCACAGAGGTGGTATATGCCAGTTAAGCGGCGTTCAAGCGCCTCAAGGGTCATCTCCGCCAAGTTAGTGTTCAATGTTGGTGTGTTCCACTGGTCCTCAACAATTTTGACTTTCTCACCCTTGCTTAACGTCTCAATGAGCCAGAGGGCAAAGTTTACTTTTCCAGCTGCCGGTGTGGCGCCGTAAATCACGCTGGGGCGGGCAATAAAGTATTCGGGTAGACACTTGACAATGTCCTCAGCCTCCATCTTAGTTAAGCCGTAGTAGTTTACAGGGTCGCGTGCGTCGTACTCGTGGTAACAACCTTTCTCGCCGCTGAAAACATAGTCACTAGAGACATAGAACAGAAAAGCCTCCTTTTCCTGGCAGGTATCGGCGATGTTTTTGGCGCCATCAACATTGACTTTCCAAGCTAGAGCCTTATCCAGCTCACATTTATCTACATCTGTCAAAGTAGCAGCGTGCACCACAGCGTCTGGTTTGACGGATTTGAAAACTTCCTCAACCTCATCTCTTTTTGTGATGTCCATGTGCACATAGCTGCCGTAAACCATAGTGTTTTTGATGTCAGAAGAGTAAACTTCTATGCCTCGGCACAACGCAAGTTGAGCCAGCTTCGAACCGTAAAGTCCGCTGGCTCCTGTGATAAGAAGCTTCAACGAAAACCACCAAGCTTCCAAGGAGTAGGATGCAAAATAACTTCAGTGGCAAACGGAGTCCACCAGTGCTCGTTACCCAAATACCACTCAATCGTAGAGGATAGGGCCTCTTCGAAGATTGCTTTAGGTCTCCAGCCAAGTTCCGCTTGGAGTTTAGAGGAATCCAAGCTGTAGCGTTCATCATGCCCGGGGCGGTCCTCGACAAACGTGATTAAGTTTTCAGGTTTGTTTAGCTTGGCGATGATTTTGTGGGCGATTTCAATATTAGTTTTCTCGTTTCCCGCTGACACATTATAGATTTCGCCTGGTTTTCCCTTTTCAAGTACGACGCTCACGGCTCTGCAGTGGTCGTCTACGTATATCCAGTCGCGGATGTTTGCACCTTTCCCGTAGATTGGTATAGGTAAATCGCGTAACGCACGGATAACGGTTTTTGGGATGAGTTTCTCGGGCATCTGGTATGGCCCAAAGTTGTTGGTGCAACGTGTAATTGAAACGTTTAATCCAAACGTTTTGTAGTAGGAGAGCACGAACATGTCGGCTGCTGCTTTTGACGCTGAGTAGGGGTTGGAGGGTTTAGGCGATGTGGACTCGGTGAAGGACCCCTCTATGGCTTCACCATAAACTTCGTCGGTGGAAACTTGGAGGAGGCGGCATTTGTGGTTGTGGCGGCGTATAGCCTCCAGAATCGTAAACGTACCTAAAGTATTGTTTTGAAGGAACATATTTGGGTCAGAGATGCTTCTGTCCACATGGGTTTCTGCGGCGATGTTAACTACGGCATCAACTTGATGTATTAAGCGGTTCATTAGCTGGGGATTACAGATGTCACCTTTAATGAAAGTGTAACGCCTGTTGTTTTCTACGTCGTGGAGGTTAGCAGGATTAGCGCCTATGCCTACCTTGTCAACGTTAATTAACTCATAGTCGGGGTAATCTGCAAGCATATGCCGGCAGAAGTTGCTTCCTATAAATCCTAAGCCGCCAGTAACTAACACTTTCATGATATATCACTCATTTATGCGGGAGATAGTTCCAGTCCCAGCTTTTACCAACACGGGGATCCACTGTTTTGCCGTTTATTGTTTTGGGAATGAGTGTTGGGTCATTCCATGATCTGCGTTCCTCGTCGGGGTCAGCGGGGTTATAGAGGTTGGTGGTGAAGTAAACAAGCAATGTAGGTTCGTTGCCGACTGCTTTGAATCCATGCCAGTACTGACCTGGCATCCGAACCACCTGCAAATCTGAGTCGCTTGAGACGACTTCGGTTAACTCAGCGGTTTGGTCATCAAACGCGCAGATTTTAGCTGCGCCTCTAAGAACCAAGAAATAGTCAACTTGCCCGCGAAGGTGACGGTGCCAAGCCCGAATTATGTTGGGATAAGTAAACGAATGGTTTATTTGGTTTATTTTGTCGCTGCCAAAAAGGTCGTTCCAGTCGCTTCGCATTAGTTCGCAGAAGTGCCCTCGTTCGTCTGGAAAAAGCCGTATCGGTTTAACTCGGATGCCATCCAACATAACTGTCATTGCCGCCATCTTCAAGTGTTCTTTTAAATTATTTATAATATTCCTAAAATTTAAGGGTGATATAGGGTGCTATACTTCCAGTTCCGAGTAGTCACCAACATGTAGCTTTAATGCATGGTTTCGGAGGCTGCGGGTGACTTTGGCATTTTTGCCGATTAAGCTGTCTTCAAGACGCTCGACATCTTTTATTGAGACGTTGTCTTGCACGACGCAATATTGGAGGTTAGAGTTATAGATTTTCGTACCGTCCCCAATACTGGTATAAGGTCCAATAAACGAGTTATCGATAACTACATTCTTGCCAATGACGCAGGGTCCCCGAATGGTACTGTTTATTATTTTAGTGTTAGACTCTACGCAAACGCGACCTTCAACCGTGCTGTCGGTTAATGTGCCCTGCACGTCTCGCCGTATGTACTCATCAAGGATGCGGGCGTTGGCGGAGAGGATGTCATCTTTTTTGCCTGTGTCCAGCCACCAGGAATTGAGAATTTCAGCTTTAACTTTGTAGCCCATATTGATCATTTCCTGGATGGCGTCGGTGATTTCAAGCTCGCCACGCCAAGAAGGCTTAATTCTTTCTATTGCGCTGTGGATTTTGTTGGAAAATAAGTAGGTGCCTATTATAGCGAGGTTGCCAATGGACGTTTTAGGCTTCTCCACCAAACGCACGATATTGCCCTCCGTATCCAACTGTGCGATACCAAACGCCGAGGGGTTATCTACCTCTTTTAGGATGATTAGTGCATCTAATTTTTCTTTTTTGAATTTCGTAACAAAAGCACCCAAGCCTTGACCGGTAACATTGTCGCCTAGACACATAACAAATGAATCTTGTCCCAGAAACTTTTTAGCGGTCTTAACAGCATGTGCCAAACCTAAAGGTTCCTGCGGGATGTAGCAGACATTAAGCTTCCATGCAGAACCGTCTTTGACGTAGTCCTGCACGAACTGACCTGTCTCGTGGGCTGTTATTATGCCTGTTTTTTTGATTGGGGTTGCTGCAACTTGGTCTAAAACGTAGCCCAATATGGGTTTGTTCGCTACTGGAATAAGCTGTTTTGCACAAGTGAACGTTAATGGTCTAAGTCTGGTTCCTTTACCGCCGCTGAGAACAAGCGCTTTCATAATTATCCACTGTACTCTTTTGCTAAAGGGGGTATTATGATTTATGCAAGAATGTGCTACACTAAGACAACTGCTGTTTGTATTAAATTTACACCAACCAACTGTTTTTTAGCCAATCATATGTAACTGTTAGAAGTTCGTTGGATCAAATTTTATAATCAACTATTGTCATTCATAAAATGAAGTGTCAAGTAGTGAAGATCCTATTTTTTAATAACATAGTGCCCATCAATAAAAATGCGAATTTACTTACTCATTCCTTTTTTACTCAAGTGAAGGCTATACCTGTAAGCATAAAGGCGGAAATTGTTGTGGTAAATTCCCCAAATTAGCCGAGGAAAAAAGGAAACGTTGTCTTAGCACCCAGTAAAATACCGTCAGTTAGAGGTTTGTTATTTCTGGGGTTGTTTAGGCTTAGGAGTTAACTTTTCAAGTAAAGCTAAGAATAAATTGATTATTTTCTTTAGTGGTCCTAACCCACTAGCCATTTGGCGAATATTTCGTAAATCATTTTGACTCAAAGTGCGGCTTAACCCAAGCAGCACAAGAAAAATGGCGATGAATTCGACTGCTCCCAAAATCAACTGAATTATACTGTTAAATGGCAGCCAAGACACAAAAAAGTAGGTTACGATGCCAGTTAAGATTGCAGAGAAAAGGATTTTCGTAGAGGAAACCCAATCAATTGAGATGCCGTAGCGTTGTTTGATGAAGCGGATGCTCCAAATTAGGGAGGGTATACTAACAACTGTGCTGGTTGCGATTAAACCTATGATTCCAAATTGAGAAACCAGTATCCAGCTTAGTGGGAAACCGACTGCCACTGTTAGCGCAGCGAGGTATAAGTTGTATTTTGTGTCGCCTTGGCTATTGATCAGGTTAGTGATGCTAAGGTTACCAAACGCAGAATAGAAGTAAATCAGCGCTAGCAATGCCAAGTATAGGGATGCAAGCGGATATTTGTCTTGGAAAAGGATGTTGATAGCTGGTTGAGCCAACGACATAACCATAGTCGTAATTGGTAGAACTATTAGCGCAGCGTATTTGACGGAGTACTGGAAAATATTTTGAAGTGCTGAGCCCTCTTTACGGTAGTCCAATTTTGAGAAGGCCGGCAGCAACATAGTTGTTACAGGCGCTGCAAAAAAAGTGATTAGCACTACAAAGTTTGTGGCGACAGAGTAGTTGCCTATAGCGCTGTTGTCAGTGACGAATATTGCCATAATCCAACTGTAAAATTGGGTTAGAAAACCTGTTAAAATGGAACCCAGAGAAATCGGAAAACCATATTTTAGCATTGTTTTTGTTGCTTTAAATATGCCTAAGCCGGATTTGCCACTTTTAGGTAGCGCTGAATACATAGTGTAAGTTAACAAAATTCCGGTTATCGCAGCAATTATGACAGCTACGGTGAAGCCAGCAGTTGCGCCCAACGTTCCAAAACCGAATAGTACAAGCAGAATTATTAGGCTTGTTTTAACTA
Source organism: uncultured archaeon (assembly GCA_963810275.1). Classification (GTDB taxonomy): domain Archaea; phylum Thermoproteota; class Bathyarchaeia; order Bathyarchaeales; family Bathycorpusculaceae; genus Bathycorpusculum. The sequence goes on along the minus strand of CAWENF010000002.1, from coordinate 98,563 downwards.
TCGATTGTACAGTCAGCATTATGCTGTTGAGATGCATTTTTTCTAGGCCAGTAAATGCCGCGGTCGCCGTATTGACCAAGCCGCCCATTAGAATAAACACAGAAGTCATCTGAATTAGCGGGGTGATTTCTGGACGCTGAAAAGCATCTGCAAGGAACCCTGAAATTGAAATTGAGAAAATGGCAAGGGCTAAACCTAAAATAATTTCGAATGCAAAGCCAGAAATGAAGATGCTACGCACTTTGGCTGCGTTGTTTTCACTGTTGTACTGAGCGGAGTATCTGACTATGGCGGTTGTAACACCCCAGTCTCGGAAGTTAGCAATCAAGTTGGGGGCAGCGACTGCGATGGCATAGAGGCCCATGTTGTCTGAACCTAAAAGATTAGCGATGATGATGGTGCCAACAGACGAGATAGCCGTAGAAACTACAAGACCCCAAAGTAAGTGAAAGCCGCCTCTTGCAGAAACCTTTGCCATGTCTGCCGTCTTGCTCATAGTCTTGTCTCGGGGCTTGGTGGTTTTAAGTTAACTGTTGGTGGAGATGTGGTGTTTATCGCTTTTGGTTAAACAAGACAAAAAATAAGCGAAGAAAAAACAAAGATGAGGTTTAGCGGGTCCCCCATTTCTTGTCTTTCAAAGTTAAGAGGCTGTAGATGAAGATGGGGACGCTAATTAGTGAAAAAATTAATTGGAAAGTCACCCTTGAAAGCCATGCATGAGTGTGTTTACGTGCGTATAGGGCGTAGAGTAAACCCAAGAGTGAAAGGCTGAAAATGTAGAATATAGTTCCTAACCAGCCGTCCTCGATGAAGAAAGGACAAATAAACAGCATGAAAGTCAGAAAACCGTAATTTATAAAGTGCGTGAGAGTGCTTAGATAGAAAAAGATGCTTTTTTCTTTGCGTTTATATGCGAAAGTCATCATATACAGGGTTTCCCGTATCCAGCTTTTGGTCCAGCGGACCTGTTGTTTGACGAATTTTTTGGCAGTATCTGGTACCTCTGTTCGCGCTACGGCTTCCATCTGGTACACTGCTTCGTAGCCCTCTCGGATAATCAAGTTTGTGATAGCGCGGTCTACGCCTGCAGTTACCTCCAAACCTAAAAACTTTCCATACATCCATTCCTGCTCCACTTCAGGAGTGATTGCAGCTCGGCGGTGAGCAGAAAAAGCGCCCGCGCAGCAGGATACCATTCCGATTTCGGATTCTGCGCCTCGGTAAACTCTAAAACCGATGAAGTACCAGACTTCTTGGAATTTTGTAAGCAGGTTTTTGCTCCAATTTTCAACCTTTAGATGTCCACTCACAGACCCTACTTTGGGGTTCTTGAACGGTGCAACAATGTTTAGTAGTGAATCTTCCTCTAGTATGGTGTCTGAATCTAGGAAAACCATGATTTCTCCTGTTGCGGCTCTGATGCCTTCCATACGCGCAAATTTGTTGCCTCGGTTCTGCTCAAAGAATATGATTTTAACTTCGTCTGGGTCAACAAGTTTGCTTAGTTGCCTTACTGAGTCGTTGGCACTTCCGTCGTCCACAACCACGATTTCTTTTTTGCCTGGGTAGTACTTGGCTTTCTGGGTTGACTGAATAACCCGTTTTAGCACATCTAAGGGTTCATTGAAGACTGCCAGTACAATGCTGACTTTAGGCTGATATTCAGAGTCAACGGGCACTGTTTTGTATTTGACTGACAACGTGAGCACTAAACCCAACACAAGGGAGGTTCCGATGGCGTAGATGAATAAGACCGGATTGTAGAGGTGCGTTAACCGGTATATTAACAGCAGAATAACGCAGCTTACTATCGATACAATCAATACACGTTTATGTTGCATACAAGCGCCAGTCCTAAGGTCCACACTGCTTTACTACTGAAACAAGCGGGGTCTGCTCAAGGGGAACCTTATGCTTGCAGAAACGCTGAATGTACGCTTCGTTTGTCTGCATGGCGCCTTTTAGCAGACCAGATTCAGGTAACAAGCTTGCCAAGAAAGCTGTGTCTTTAGGCAGGCATTCTTTACCGATGCCATCACGTGCCTCTAGCAGATTAACATTCCACTTAGTGTTTATAGCTTCACGCCACTCTTCAAAATCTAATCCATTCTTACTAGCGATAAGTTTGAGTTCCTCGACAAACGCGATTTCAACGTAGCGGTGGGCATTCTCAGCGATTTTGCTGGCTTCCGCAACCTCCAGAGTTGAAACAAAATGCAGAGGGATTTCAAGTTTTTGGTAAAACTCTTTAGCTTTGATTAAACTTTCATTATCGTAGGCGCCTAAAACCCGCTTTTGTCTGACACCGTGGTTATCCTGGTCTTCCTCCCACCATCTGTGGGGGCAAACAGCTACAAAGCTTATGCCATGTTTTAAACTCATTTTTCTAGCGGTACCGACAGCAAGAGTTGATTCAAAACAGACTAGTGCGTTAGGGTTAAGGGTGCTGATTTGCCTACAGCAACTGTCAATGGCGGACATGTCTGGGGAGTTCTCTCTGAAGTAGGTGTTGACACAGACGACGTAGATGTCAGCATATTGGAGTACTGTCAAAGCATCTACGCCTTCCGCTTTTGCTCGCTTAACCGCATGCGGGTTTATGTCAAAGCCGAGGACCTGCGGATAATATTTTAGCGCGTAGCACGCTACAGGTAAACCAATATTGCCAAGTCCCATTATGCATATGGTCACTTCTAATCCAGCCATCCGAGTTTGCCTTACCTATATCATCATGAAAAAATAAATATCTATTGTTAAACAGAATCATCAATAAGATTATTGAACCGTGAAGTCAGTAGATTTCAGCAAACCACAATTGACCTTTTCAACGACTTGCAGGCGTTTCACTGCCCAAACCTATTTGCTATAAAGTTAAGTTTTGTTTCACACCCCGCAGGGTCATGGTTCATTGGTCATCTATCAGGTTGCTTTGTTTTGTACCTGCTAAGATGTTGCTTGCAACAACTCTTTGAATTCAGGTCACACAGTCAGTACAAAACATCAGTCATCGTTTGTGTAGGCATTCAATTGCCGAAGTGGCATGTGCGCTGTGTTTTTTAAAAGTGGAATGGATAGTTTGTTTTGCAATAGGGTCATTGGCAATCATAACCGCGCCTTTTGTCATAAGCTATTGATTAATGGAATAAAATGTGCCTTCCGCATGTCCCACGTGTTAGGCTTGAACTATAAACCCAGAATTTCTGGTTCCAATATACAAGTGCGTCTGTCGCAGTAGAAGAAGTAATTGTGAAAAACCGGCAAATATCAATATAGATTTTTCTTTAAGAGCTCCACCGTACGAAATGCAGCTTTGCCGTCGCCGAATGGTGAGAAATAAGGTAAATTTTCATTTGTGTCTGCAGCCTCGTGTAGGGCTTCTAAAATTTTTTTGCTATCAGTACCAACAACAGTGGCAAATCCCGCTTCAACTGCTTCTTGACGCTCGGTTGAAAGGCGTGTCACAAGCACTCGCTTTCGAATTTGGGGAGCAGTGGCTTCTTCTTGGATACCGCCTGAGTCAGTGATGATTAGTCTACAATTAAGCATTAAAATAAGAAAGTCAAGGTAACCCAAAGGCCCAAAAACCTTTAGGTTATCCATTTCCTCAATTTTGGAGAGTAAGCTGTTTTCTTGGAGGCGCCTTCTAGTACGCGGATGCATCGGGTAAACGATTGGCAATGGCGACTTTTCAAAAACCTCTATAAACGAATGCAGCACGGCGGGATCGTCAACGTTTTCTGCTCTGTGCGCTGTTGCCAAGGCGAACTTGTCAAACGGAATTTGCTCCATTATGTTGGATTTTTTCTCAGCTATAGGCAGATGCTCGTTGACGGCGTCTATTGCGGTGTTGCCTGTAAGGTAAATTTTGCCCCAAACGTTCTCGCCCTGCAGATTTGACTTCGCCCGTTCTGTTGGAGCAAAAAGGTATTCGGAGATGTGGTCAGTTAAGCGGCGGTTATGCTCCTCTGGCATACGCAAGTCAAAACTACGCAGCCCCGCCTCAACATGCCCAATTGGAACGACCCGCTTGCTTGCAGCCAACGCCGATGCCAACACCGTGTTGGTGTCGCCTTCAACCAAAACTGCCGAGGGGTCAACTTTTTCTATTAACTGGTCCATCTTGGTCATGATCTCTGCTGTTTGCGCTCCTGGCGAGGCGGAATCAATTTTGAGCCAGTTGTCAGGTGTGGATAATTCAAGATTTTCGATGAATTGCTGTGCCATATTGTAGTCGTAGTGTTGCCCGCAATGTACAAACAGGTAAGGCAGATTGGTTTTTTTAAGAGCGCGCAGTATCGGAGCCATCTTTATGATTTCTGGGCGGGTGCCAGTAACTACGATAATAGGCTTCATATCAAATCACTGCGAGTTTTTCCTTAAAAATTCGCTTCGTTCCTCATAAAGTATGCTCTAAGTTGTTTAGGGTTGCATTAGTTTCATGAGATCAATGGCTTTCTCTAAAACGATGGAAAAATCTGTTGCCGTTATTGGTCCCATATAAAGGTTATTATCACTTTTAGGGTAATAAGCTATATCTGCTTTCGTTTATCACAATATTATATATGGCTAAAAGTGGGCCGTGGCAAAAACATAAGGTGAGTTATTAAGATGAAAAAATGGTTTGAAAACTTTGAAGGAATAGCGTTATTGCACAATTTTGCTGGCGAAGTTTTCACCTCAACTACTGGTCCACACGGCACGAACTTTGGATTGTTTGTGGGGCAAAAAATGTGACAAAGGGCAAACCCTGGCCTGTAGATGATGAACGTAGACTCAGGGATTGGTTTAGTTCGGGGATAATTGATTTTGGTGTTTTAGCGTTTAGTTTTGATGGGGAATATACGGAAGAGGCGATTCGGCAAAAGCTTATAAAATTGGGGCTTGTGAGAGAACAACAACATCCAAAAAATTCTACTTGTTGTTGTTCTACCCAACTTGAAATCCCAAAAGAGTTGCCCAGCATCGAGGAGACTCTAAAGATGTTGGCTGCGGCTTTGGAGGCTCTAAAGATGCCGGGGCTGGATCGAATTGAGATTTTACGTTTACGTGGCATTATAGCTGGTGCTAAAATGTATCAGGAACTGTTCGCCGAGTACGTGCGTTATCGTGAACTTGAAGAGGAATTGCTGGATGCGAGAGAAAAAATTGCGGAATTATGCAAAAAGTGCGAGGGCAATGCATAAAGATAGGCTCTTTGAGGAGCGTGCGGGGCTTTGGTGTGATATAGCGGAAGCTCAACAGCAGACTGAGTGCAAAGCCAAAAGCTTACGGGGCGATGTTAAGAGCTTCTTTGAACAAGTCTTTGGGTTTACGCCTTACAGCTATCAACTTGAGCTTGCGAATATGTTTGAGAAAAATCAGTTTACAGCTGTGCGTTGGGCACGTCAAACCGGGAAGAGCTTTTCGGTTTCTGCTCTACTTCTCAAGTATGCCTGGGAGCACCACGACAGCTACATAGCTATTGTTGGTCCAAGCTGGCGCCAAACCAAACTCAACATACGCCGCATGGGCGGTTTCTGTCGAAAGCTTCCGCAGCAACCCGGCTTGCACATCCAGAAAACAAAGATTAGTCTGCCAAATGGCAGTATGATTGAAGCCTTCCCCAACAATCCTGATACAATCAGAGGACCTACATTCAAGGTTATCTGGATTGAAGAAGCTAACTTCGTGCCTGATGACGAGGAGCTTTATGATGCTATCCTGTTTACGCTTGGGACAACTGACGGCAAACTAATCGCAACATCAACTCCTTGGAATACAGATTCGCTGTTTTGGAAGATGTGCAACCACAAAGACTTATTCTGATTTCGCCAGATCGCATGTTCGATGGAGTGATGCCCTTGAACCTAATGGTCCGCTTAAGCTTGCGATTGTTGAGAAGATTAAGCGTCAGTTCGGTGATGATCCGCAGCGTTGGAGTCGGGAAATGGAAGCTGAGTGGGTTGAGGATGAAGATGTTTGGCTTTCTCAAAGTTTGATTGTGGCTTGCGTGGGTACGGTCAAAAATTGCGGCGCTGATTTGCAGGAGTTCAACCCTGAAGCTAGCTTTGAAGGGGAGTTTTTTGCTGGGCTTGACTTGGCGCAAACCCGAGATTACTGTGTTCTCTCAGTAGTTGAACGCCTAAATGATAAGCTGTTTCTCAGGCACCTTAAGATTTTTCAGCAGCCAACACTCTATGCTCAAGTTCTTGGTTACCTCAAAGCGCTTCAGGATAGGTGGGGTGGCTTTCAGAAAATCAGAGTTGATTTCACTCGGGAAGGGCCGTCTATTATTGCTGACATGGAAACGGCTGGGATAGATAACGCTGAGGGTGTAAACTTTAGTGTGTCTCGCAAGAGTGAAATGGCGAGTTTGCTTAAGCAGCGCATGTTGAACAAGCAATTTTACTATCCGTTGCTTAGCTGGGAGCGACCTTACAGAGGTGACCTCTGCGCTGAGTTAAATGTTGAACGTTATGACTTACGTAAGGACAAGACAATAGGGTACTCGCATCCTAACGGCACCCATGACGATGTCTTTTGGAGCATTGCGTTAGCGGTGTTTGCAACCGTGCAGATGGAGCAAGAACCATTCTTAACTGTCATCTCGAGATGAATACGATATTGACAATCAAATTGGATGTATGACCGCATAAAAGAAGGATGGAAAGGTAACGATTCTGTAGCTGGGTTAATAGAATTTGAAGTTGGAGCTATTAAATCAATTAAAGGAAAAAGTTGGGTTCAAGTTTATTATCGCTGAAGCAGGTGGAATTTGTTAATGCTAAGTGGTTCAGTTAAAATGTATGGTAGCATGCTGCTATCTTGAATTTAAACGCCAAGTCTGATAAAGTAATATTAGAGAAGTGTGGACACAAGCTACTGGATCTCAATTTAAATCCCACATTTTTTGAAATGAGTTTAGCGCAAAACCAACGATGCATGGATGGTTAGTTATTATTAGTGGCGATTCTAAAATATTTCTATCGGGGTAGTAGCTGAAGTTTATTTGTTTTTTATCGTAAATCGCTGAGTTTAATCGTAAACACCCCGCAATTTTTTTTATTGTAGTGTTTTCGTTGTTATGTGCCTTTTTTATTTCAGGAGGTAGGTCTTGCAAGTTGTTAGGTATTCCAAGTATTATTCTATATTTTACACCTCTTTTTATGGCTTGGTTGTAATTTTCCATGCAGTGATTGGCAATGTGAAGAAATCTTGGTAAATATGATACAATATCAACCGATGATCTAGCATCGTCATGTTGCTGCTTGATTTTTTCTATAATTCTTCTCTTTCCTTCGATTGAAATTATTTTGTATTCTCTTTCTTCGGTATTTTCTTGGCTGCAATTAACCTCTAGAGAAAATTTTTCTAAAATTCTTTGTTGTTGGTTAATTGCATGAAGTTTTCGATCAATAAATACCTGTAATCCCATGGAAGGAGGAACCGCCGTAAACTTTAACGGGCTACCTAACTCTCTATCAACCAAGCCGTTTTCCTGAAGTTCATTCAATGCTCTATAGACTTCTGTTCTTGGGGCGCTTGCCCAATAGGCGATAATACGAGCTTCAGCTTTGCCATAAAGCAAAAGATTAAGGTATACTTTGGCCTGTAATCGGGTTAGGCCAATTTGGATTAAATATTGTAAGCCTTCGTTCTTCGTAAAGGGTGGTATTTTTGCATTCATCTCATTTTCTGAATTCTGCAATAAAACTCCCCAACTTTCTATCGTTAATTTGAATATATTAAATTAACTAATGATAGCTTGCTATGAGATCGATTTAAAAATTCTTTTCTAGAAAAGACAACCGTATCTTTAGGCAAAATGCAACCACTCAGTAATGATATCACGTTTATCGTTCTCTCTGTATTATTAGACTATTAAAACAAGATTTTATTAGAGTATCTTTGGAAATGAGAAAAGGTCTATACATTATAGACTAAAATAAATGGAGAATGAAAATTTTGAATGAAAAAAACAAACTTTTTACTATTGCTTTAATTCTGCTATTGACGCTTTCTGCTGCGGCAACTTTTACTCCTACACAGGCTATTGAAATTCCAACCTTCTTATTTATCACAGCTTCACCTGACCCTGTAGGCGTTGGACAAAGCGTTTATATTGGCATCACTTTTAGCAAACCCACACCCACCGGCGGGGGTTACACCGGCGATCTCTATGAAGGCATAACTCTCGAAATAACAGACCCTAATGGACAAAAAAGCACTTATGGACCATGGATGGCAAGCCCAGTTGCAGGTGTAATTTATAGTTTCACACCCGATACAGTCGGCAATTACACTTTGCAAGCCTTTTATCCTGGACAAGTATTAACAGGCACTAATCCAGATAATCCCACCCTAAGTCGAAACAGTCGAGATCTGATTGGGAGTGAATATGTTGCCATCTGAAAGTAGCATAAAGACTCTGACAGTAACTGAAGATGAAGTAAACCCAATATATCAAACTCCTCCGCTTCCAACTGAATACTGGGTACGCCCAATATTTGCAACTAACTGGCAATGGGGACAAATAGGAGCTAACTGGTTTGGAGTAGCCGGCTCTGGTGGATATGATGCGAGTGGAAACGTCTTGCCAGATGGTCCAGCACCAAACTCTGCTCACATCGTTTGGACAAAACCAACTCAATTCGGAGGTCAACCAGGATCACCCATAGCAAGCGATTCATCCACTGCATACAGTTCGGTCTCGCTAATTCAAACGTACTTTAACCCAATATGTATCCTCAACGGAATACTCTATTATAATGTATATGATGGCAGTCCAAATTCTAATCGCGATAGGCTGGAGAGCCGTAGACGTTCACTACAGGAGAAGTGCTATGGGACAAACCTTTGGGCAAATCAGGCATTGAGACCATTGCATGGGGTCAAATAGTAAACTACAATAACTATCAAGAGTTCGGATCAAACGCATTCCTATATAGTTCACCGGGAACAGGCGGAACCTTCGCCAGTGCAGCGAACTGGATGGGAATATACGATGCATACACTGGAAACTTTTTGGCAAACGTTACTGACACTATTAGGACAAGCAGGCTAATCGATACTCAATCAGATCTGCAAGGAGCAATAATCGGCTACTACGTTTCTGATGGCAATCTCTGCATGTACAACTACACCAAATTAATATCCATCAGGCACATTCATTCGCGCAAGTGGCACAATCAACGGCTCTGATCCCCGAATGACAGAGTGGCAAACACCGCTTCCAACCACATTCAACGGTGACAATATAACACTCAGCATTGCCGCAGTAACACCTGAAGTAATACTCATGCGACAAGTGCCAGGAGCAGTTTCTTATCAAGGATTCACACTTGGCTATCACTACGTTGCAGGCTACGATGCAAGAACAGGCGCTAAACTATGGGGACCAATAAACCAAACATTACCCCAATATGAAGACACAAGCATACTGTGCGCACGCGAAGGCTACTACGTCATGCATAACAAAGATAGAGACTTAGCATGGGGCTATAGTCTAACAACCGGCCAAAAATTATGGGGCCCAGTTGAACTACAAGGAGGCGGCGACAGTTCTGTTTGGCGTGATGGTGAAATTGCTTACGGCAAAGTATACGTCTTTGACCTAGGAGGCTACGTAAATGCAATCGACCTTGAAACCGGAGAGATCGCTTGGACATTTTATGCTGGCGATGCTGGCTTTGATACCCCCTTCGAAAGCTACCCAATTTTCGGCTACAATGCACACAGTGTTGCAGACGGTAAACTGTTCCTCTCAGAAGGTATCATGTACACTCCACCGCTACACCCATCCTATCGACTCGCAATAAACTGCACTGATGGAAGTCTAGTATGGCGAATATTACAATACAGCAGCACATGTGTTGGTATCATAGGCGACGGCTATTTGATTTCATGGGACAGCTTTGATAACCAGATATATAGCTTTGGCAAGGGACCAACAGCAACCACAGTTTCAGCATCTCCGAAGGTTTCAGTAGAGGGCAGCAGCGTACTAATAGAGGGCACAGTCATCGACACATCTGGTGGGACGTCACAGGATATAATCACAACACGCTTTCCAAACGGACTTCCAGCTGTCTCTGACGATAGCATGGAAGCATGGATGGAATACGCCTACCAACAGCAAATTAAGCCTACAAACGCAACTGGCGTTGAAGTAACACTTGCTGTACTAGATTCAAACGGCAACTACCGCACAATCGGTACAACCACGAGTGATGCAGAAGGATTCTACAGCTACAATTGGACTCCTGAAATCGAAGGAAAATACACATTATATGCAACATTTGCAGGATCTGAATCTTATTACAGTTCGCAAGCTGTTTCAGCATTTGTAGTTGATCCAGCGCCGGCAACTCCAGCACCAACCGCTGCTCCACCAGTATCAATGGCTGACCAATACTTCATCCCAATGTCAACCGCTATAATAGTGCTAATCATCGTTGTCGCAGCAGTCCTTCTGATAGCTCAGAGAAAACGACCATAAGTGAAAAATCAATGGGAAAATTTTTCCCTCCCTTTTTTAGTTTCTTTAAAAGTTGCAGAATTTGGGTTGAGAGGGTTTCTGTTTGACCTTAACGTGTGTAGCTCATAAAAGTGATTGATTCGTCTTCATAGTAGAGGTGTTGTTTTTTGTTTTAAGTGTGGTAAGCCTATTGTTATTGGTGAGCTCATTATAGTGAGCGGTTCGTATGTAATCCATAAGAAATGTAAAATTTGATCATGATAGTTTGGGTGCGCAAAATCTTTAATTTTTTTAAGTATTGCGTTAAAGTTTCAGACTGTTTCAGTTTTGTTTCGGGCAACTACTATACCAATCTATGACTATATTAGTATATGATGATGAAATAGAATGCAGAAAACTAAAATCGTGATCGTTTTGGCCGCTATGGCGGCGTTAACTTTGGCGCTGGTTGGGTTGGCAGCAGCCCAGGTAGTACAAAACCAAACATACACAAACACAGCACCTATTACTCAAGTGTCAGACAATGGGTTTTGGGGTTGGGTGAGTAGCTGCTTTGGGTATGGATCAACTCAAGAATACCAAGGTCAGCCTTCAGCTGGAGTTAACGCAACCGTCCCTGCACCTTATCAGGGTGGCTACGGCTATAGTAGCTACGGCTACGGTTATGGATATGGTCCATGCTGGGCATGGCGATAAAGCAGCCATTCCCGGGCTTTCTTTTTTTATTGCTTTTTATAATGTTTTCTGGCTCGCAAAAAAGGTATGTGATGTGGGTGTGTGCAGCAAGTTTGCGATTGTGGGTGTGCTGAAGCTACAACAATCTCTTATGTATTATTTCTCAATATGTTATATATGATTCTTTATGCCAAAGAACAAAACCATAACAGCACAATCAAAGTTGAGAGCCTTCTCTGCAGCAGTATACTTAATCCTACTGGTCAGCTTAATCACAATTATTATAATGTCTCTCATTTTGCCCGCTACCCAAGCTGGAAATATAGATGCAGCAGGTTTCGGCCTCTATCAAGATAAGTCATGCAAAGAAAGCATCCAGCAAATCTCATGGGGAACAATAAATGCAGGGTCAAACGTTAACCAGACTATTTACATAAGAAACGAAAAATCATGCACATGCACTCTATCACTATCAACTTCAAAATGGAATCCTATAGCCGCGTCAAATTACATAAGTCTAGAATGGAATTACGCAAATCAAAAAATACAAGCAAACGAAGTGATCCCCATTATACTAACATTGAACGTCGCAAATGTTACAGAAATAACCGGTTTCAACTTCAATATTATTATAACAAGCGCTCAATAATTTTCCGATATTCGCAACTGAGGAATCGGCTAAGTTTTACGCATGCGCTATTGCTATGTGTTTCATGCATTTCTTTTTTCTCCTTAATTTTAGGCGCATAAAGCCTCAGCAAACCCAGCTTCAGCTTCTAAACCGCCACTATTGCTTCTTCTCTAATGATACATTTGCAGTGTTTATATCGAAGAGTCATACATAAGAAGAACAAGAGGAAGGTTTGTTGGTCCATATCCCAAGATATGTTTGGAAGGTATCTTGTCTATATTCTTTTGCCGTCTGGGTTTATGGAGTTACTTTTCAATTTGTTAATCCTGACTCAGTTTATTGGGGTTTAGCCTGGTGGTTACCTATTCGACTTGACTATGTAACTGAAGCCGCTTTTGTTCTTAGTTTTGTTTCTGCACTTTTATGGCAAAGAACCAACGAATAGGGTTAAATAAGCATGTTCATACTTGCTCCATTTGCGGATCAGTTCCAGCTACTTTTCTTATTTGAAGAATACGATAGGCTTTTTAACCCCATGATTTGTAACGAATCTTGCCACATCTAACACAACAAACCAATACATGCCCATCTTTAACTTTCATTTCAGTAATCTCCGAGCCACATTTGCACTTATTGGTTACTTCTAAACAGACCATAATTATTCTGAAAACGTTTTTCATACTTAACGCTTATTCCCATTTTGGAAATGTAGGTTTTCTAAACTGTTATCAATGTATAAGGTTCTTGAAGCAGAGTTCAATCAAACTAAGCAATTATTAAGCACTCACAACGACATGATCCCTTCTTTGTTTTAGGAAGGTTTATTTAGAAATGAGATGTCGTAAAATGATGATTGCTGCTTTTTTATCTAACGGTTCATTTTCGTTGCCACATTTTGGCGAGTAAATGCATGAAGGACATCCGTCTTTGCATTCGCAGTTCTCTATTAATGCAAGTGTTTTTTTCCATAGGGGGTTAATGTTTGAATAGAGGTTCTCGGATATTCCGATTCCGCCCTCAAATCCGTCATAGATGAAGATTGTTGGTTGTCCAGTGTCAGGATGAAGCGGAGTTGATAATCCCCCAATATCCCATCGGTCACACATGGCAAATATCGGCGACATAGCAATCATCGCATGCTCAACCGCATGAAGCCCCCCATCAAAATCGAGTTTTTGAGCTTCGATTTCTGCTCTGAGTTTGTCTGGAATAAAAAACCACATACCCACAGTTGAGAAAGTTAGAGGGGGCAAGTTAAGTGGTTCTCGTTTGATTACTTCATCGTATGTTTTTGTTACGTAGGTGGTGTAGTCTTCGGTTATTGTTAATTCTCCAAGGCCAATTTTGACTTTGTCTTCTTTTTCTTCAAATGGTTTTTTGATGGCAACATCAATGTTTTTTAGAGCCTCGGTATAGTAGTTGACGTCTTTTTTTCTGACTTTAGCTGTAAAATCTGCAAGGTTTAGTTCTTCGGAAATGTAGGTTTCACCCTGATGTAGCAACACTGCGCCTGCATGGGCTTCTTCATAGGCTTTGTTTAGAGTTAAAGTTTCAAGTATGCTTCCATTTTCAAGGACGGTAACGTTTTTGCCTGATATGCTTTCTAGGTTAACCATCTCGACTGGTCTTGCTGTTCCTGAGTAGACCCATCCTCTTGGTGTGTTTCTGACAAGATGTTGCTCTTCTAATGCTTGGATGCTATCTGAGAAAAGTTCTGGGAAGTATTTGCTGTCACTTTCTGCTAAGGGCAGCTCACTGGCTGCACACATTATGTGTCCCAAAGAAATATGCTGGTTATGCAAATCAATTATGGCTTGTTCGTGGGGGCGCCCAAAGAAAGCTTGGGGGTGTTTCATGAAGTATTGGTCCAGTGGGTTTTGGAAGGCTACAAGAGTTACAATTGAGTCCGAGTTTGTTCTCCCGGCTCTTCCAGCTTGTTGCCAAGTTGAAATAACTGTTCCTGGATAACCTGAAATTATGACGGAATCCAACGAGCCTATGTCTATTCCCAGTTCCAAAGCGTTGGTTGAGACGACGCATATTAGTTCTTTGTTTTTTAGTCGGTTCTCGATTTGTCTTCTCTCTTGTGGAAGGTAGCCTGCTCTGTAGGATGTAACACGGTTTTGGAGTCTTGGGGATCGCTGTTTGAGCTCTTCTTTGGTCCATTTTGTGATTAGTTCAGCCATTTGTCTTGATGTAGTAAAGCAGAGAGTCTGGAGGTTTCTCATAACACTAAGTGTCAGGAGGTCTTTGGTTTCTTGATGGGTGGATCGGCGAATTGTATTGTTGTAATCTATGAAGGGTGGGTTCCAAAACATGACTGTCTTTTTTCCTCTCGGTGCGCCGTCAGTTGAGATGACTTCAAAGTCTTTTCCCGTAAGACGTTTGGCGTGTTCCTCTGGATTAGCAATAGTGGCTGATGAAAGAATAAACTGAGGGTCTGCGTGGTAATAATTGCATATTCTCGTTAGTCGTCTAAATAGCATTGCGACGTTCGAGCCGAAGACTCCGCGGTAAACGTGTGCTTCATCGATTATGATGAATCTGAGGTTTTGCAGAAAAGTTCGCCATTTGTAGTGCCAAGGTAAATAATGGTGCAGACCATAAGGGTTTGTTAGTATGATTTTTGAGTTTTCGCGAATGCTTGCTCTTTGGCTTTGTGGGGTGTCGCCATCGTAGATGTTGGGTTTGGCTTTTATGCATGTTTCTTTTTCAAGTTCTTTTAGGACTTTTAGTTGGTCATTTGTCAGTGCCTTGGTTGGGTAGAGGTAGAGCGCTGTTGCTTTCTTGTCTTTTGTTAAGGCTTCAAGGACTGGTATGTTGAAGGCTAAGGTTTTCCCTGAAGCAGTTGGGGTGGCAATTACAACGTTTTTGCCTTGTCGAGCGAGGTTTATGGCTTGGGCTTGATGGGAGTAAAAACTGATTTTTCTGTTAAGTAAGCAGTTTTGGATGTTTTCTGGCAGCGCACGTTCGAGGTCACCGTATATAGGTTCTTGGATTGGGATTTCTTGCATGTGCACGATTTGCTGTTTGTAAGATGACGCCGCTTTGATGTTTTTGATGAACTCTTCAATCAAGGTTCCATTCCTCATAGAGCTTGGAAAATAGGCTTGCAAGAGTTAGTAGGTCTTGTTTGTTGTGTTCGACTATGGGAACCAGTGGACCGACGTTTTTGGTTCTCATGTAGGTGTCATAGAAGTGTGGAACAAGTGCTCCGGGGATATTGATTTCTCTTTTTATGCCGATGTATTGTTCGACTGTGTCAAGCCTGCAGTCTGAGAGCTTAGGTTTTAGTGCACGCCGAGTAAAATGGAGAATATCAAAATGAGGATTTTCCAAAGTTGAATCTAACCCGTAGTAGGCGAGTCTTTGTTTAATGTAGGGAATGTCAAAGCTTCTTCCATTATAGGTTATAAGAGATAGTTTAGGGTTAAGTTGAGAAACCAGAGCCCAGATTGCTCCAGGCTCATCAGCTATGTCTCGTAGCAAAAATTGGCTTGTACAAATTTTATCTCCGTGGGGTTTAGCTATACCCAATAAAATTATAGGTCTCTCAGATAACCCCAGAGTTTCAATGTCTACTATTGCAAAATCTCCATCCTGACAAAACCCGGCAAGATAATGAAGCAACGGATGAGATTTGGGTAGTCTTTGCCAAAGCCACTTCTGCATGGAATCTATTTCCTTTTGATCAATTATTTTCATAAACGCAGAGGCTTCATCACTCCAAATCGGATGATTCATTAGTCCTTCAATAGTGCCATACCCCTGCTGTTTTAGTGCCCGCTCTCTAGCTGGTCCTATTCCGGGAAGCACTTTTAGGTCAGAGATTATTAATCGCCTGCTTTCTTCGTAGGTGGCTATTTTGAAGGCTGAAATGCACGAATCAGAAATAGCATAGCATTCCCCCTGATCATTGGAAACAATCTCGCCAGGGATTGCTTCTTCCAAGGTTTTACCTTTATACTCTTTAACAAGCTTCTTTTCGAATCCTAAGGCAGCATCAAATTCAGAACTCCATAGCCAACTTTCAAATGCGGGCTCAGTGGTTTGTTGCTTTTCTGCTTCAGAGACTACCTCAAACTCTCTTGAGCTGTCAACCCGTTCTTTAAGGCTTTCAGCTGCCCTCTGGAGAGCAGACTTTTCAGTAGGCGCATTTGAACTAAAATTAATCCCTGACTTTCCAGTTTCTCCAAAAGTTAATAAAATAAAGGAACCACAGTGTCTGCAAAAGTTGCTTTTAGAATACTCTTCTTTGGAATAATCTTTCTTGCATTTTCTGCAAGTATAGCTAATTTGCAAGTTTGGTCTCGTTGTATAATTTATTTTAGCAGTTATAAAAGAACTATTATAATTAACAACTGAAATTGGAGTTTCGCTAAAAAGTTAAAAAAGTGAAAGGAGGCTCCGTTTGCTGGAGCTTTACCTGGTGTAGCTGAGTATGTAGGATGCCCCGGGTCGATGTAATTCATTTTTGTTGTCCGGTATCGTTGGGTTTTGTATCATTTGGTGCTCCAGCAACGTAATTATCGCCGATGGCAATAGATTGCCCAAACCTTCCGCCTGTCTCAGGATTTAACGAGATAAGTGTTTTAACGTAAGTGCAGATGTTGTTGAATACGTATGCTTTGCCTGCAGAGTCTAAAGTGGTTTCGCTGTTGACATCTACTTTCTCCGATAGTTCCGTAGATAACATAGCCATTGATTGCAGCAAATCGACCATGCGACCGATGACTTGAGGTATTCTCTACCGCTTAGTCAGGAAGAAAAGCCATTTCTTTATGGGGTTCGGCGTTGACTAAATATCTTTACTTCACAGCGCTTCAATTGCGGAAGCTTCTGATTTAAGATAAGTGATCATACGGATAGTAGATAATAAAAATTCTTAAATGACCCTTTTGCGCTAATCTATGTAGAAGAAAAGGCGATTTATTGAAAGATAAATTCTTATTATAAACCAAGGAGTTGCATTTTTTTGAATGATATAACCATGAAAAAAGACGAACGTAAACCCACAACAACAGATGCCGGAATTCCAGTATCCAGCGAGGAGTTTTCTCTCACCGTGGGTCCTGATGGCCCAATTCTGCTGCAAGACTACTACCTGATGGAGCAGATGGCTAACTTTAACCGAGAGATGATCCCAGACCGCCAACCCCACGCAAAAGGTTCCGGAGCGTTCGGATACTTTGAGGTAACCAAAGACGTCAGCGCTTATACAAAGGCAGCCTTGTTCCAACCAGGTACCAAAACTGAGGTATTGGCCAGGTTCTCTACAGTAGCCGGCGAAAGCGGCAGTCCCGACACCTGGCGGGATGTACGCGGTTTTGCACTAAAGTTTTACACCCCAGAGGGCAATTATGACATGGTGGGAAACAACACCCCCGTTTTTTTCGTACGCGACCCTATGAAATTCCAGCATTTCATCCACTCACAGAAACGACGTGCAGAGAACGGCCTACGCGATAACGATATGCAGTGGGATTTCTGGTCGCTTTCGCCCGAGTCAGCCCATCAGGTCACCATCTTAATGAGCGATCGTGGAGTCCCCAGAAGTTATCGACATATGAATGGCTACTCGAGCCACACCTATATGTGGGTCAATGCCAAAGGCGAGCGCCATTGGGTGAAGTATCACTTCAAGACAAACCAAGGCATCGACTTCCTAACACAAGAAGAAGCCGACCGAATTGCCGGTGTTGACGCAGACTACCACCGCCGCGATCTATCAGAGGCAATCAAACGAGGAGATTACCCCAGTTGGACTCTACAAGTCCAGATCATGCCCTTCAAAGAGGCCGAGACTTACCGATTCAACCCCTTCGACCTGACCAAGGTCTGGCCACACGAAGACTATCCAGTACACGAAGTGGGCAAACTGACACTGAACCGAAATCCAATCGATTTTCAAGCTGAGATTGAACAGGCAGCATTCGAACCAAACAACCTCGTCCCCGGAATCGGACCAAGCCCAGACAAGATGCTACTTGCTCGCCTAGTTTCCTATTCCGATGCCCATCGAGCTCGCCTAGGAGTAAACTACAAGCAGATTCCAGTAAATCGACCCAAAGTACCAATCCATAGCTACAGCAAAGGCGGGGCAATGCGGATGGATAAAGTCTCCGATCCAGTTTATGCACCCAACTCAAAAGGAGGTCCCAAGGCTGACCCTGAGCGATATCCCGAGGTCGCCATCTGGAGTGCCAGCGGCGAGTTCATCCGTACCGCCTACAACAAGCGCAAGGACGACGACGATTTCGGCCAGCCCGGGACCCTGGTGCGCAAGGTTATGGACGATGCGCAGCGCAACCGGCTTGTGTCCAATGTGGTGGGGCATTTGAAAAACGGCGTATCCGAACCTGTGCTGCAAAGAGCCTTCGAATACTGGCACAACATCGATAAGGATATCGGTGAGCGCATCGCCAAAGGCGTGAAAGGCGAATAAAACGCTCAATAGAAGTTCCTGCATGACTTCTAAATGGCGTGGAATAATACAGTAACTTGACGTTTTGAACTCGCCTGGTCATAACTGGAAGCTCGGCCTATTATTACTCAAGCTGGGCTTAATCCAGTCAAGGCTAAGGTGTGGTTGAATTATGGCAGGCCCGAAACGCCAGAACTAAATCCAGCTGACCTTATTAAAACCGCAGAATGTGGCTTGATTCCAGTAAGAATAGTTCCGCAAGAACGCCGTTAAGTTTGGCTGGGAATTATAGGACGACAAACCAGTCTCAAAATAAACTCACTTGTAGGTTAATTTACCGTTTAGGTCTTTGGGAGGGTAAACGAATTGTGAATGTCGTTCCTTTTCCCTCTTGGCTCTCAAAAGACACGGTGCCGCCCAACGATTCTGTCATCCTCTTAACAACCGGCAAACCAAAGCCTTGCCCTTTGGATTTTGTGGTAAACATGAGAGTAAACATTTTATCCTGAATTTCTTTTGGAATTCCAACGCCCGTATCCTTAACCGATAAAACAGTATCCTCTGCTTCTTTGTGTGCCTCTATTGTTAAATTACCTCCAGTAGGCATTGCTTGAAGGGCATTGGTAACTAAGTTGTATAAGATTCTGTTTAGATAATATGAGTCAGCTCTAATTATTCTAGCTTCATCGGTTATTTCTACCTTAACCTTGATATTTTTAGGTAAACCATTTTTTGCGATGAATGTTTCAACGATGGAATTCAAGTCGTTTTTTTCAATCTTAGGGTTAAGAGGTCTAGCATAGTCCTGAAGGTCCTGAACAATTTTATTTATGTAATCAATATTTTTCTCGATTTCAGACATACTCTCCAAGGCATTCTTCTTCTCTTCACTGTCTGGTATGGAGGTTAATTCTGTTTTAGCTAAGAACACATCGCTAATTATAGCCTGCAACGGGTTACGAATGTCATGACCAACCATGCCTGCAGTTGCACCTATGGCGGCTAAACGCTCGGAATCTTTAAGTTGCTTAGCTCTTTGCGCAGCAAGCTCTTCCATTTGGCTGGCATATTCCTTAAGTTTAATGGCAGACTCTTCGAGCTTAGTTTGCATCCGAATTCTTTCATCTTCAACTTTCTTGCGCTCGGTAATATCTCGGAAAATAAGAACTACACCCGTTGTCTTGCCCTCTCTGTCCTTTATGGGTGCACCACTATCGTCAATTGGAACTTCTTTTCCATCTTTTTGGATTAGGATCGTATGATTTGCCAAGCCAACAACTATGCCTTCATTGAGTACTCGTTCAATTGGGCTTTCAACCTCCAAACGAGTTTGCTCATTTATAATGTTAAATACGTTTTTCGCTGGTTTCTGTAAAGCCTCACTTAGTTTCCAACCTGTAAGCATCTCAGCCTCGCTATTCATAAATTTGATTTTGCCCTGTGTGTCAGTAGCAATGACCGCATCACCGATGCTTTTCAAAGTTGTCGCCCAACGCTGCTCACTTTCGCGCAGAGAAGTTTGCGCTTGTTCTAAGTCATTTTTGGATGCAGTAACAGTTTTCAAATTGACTGCCATTTGATTGATAGATTTTGAAATATCCGCAATCTCATCTTTCTTACCTGCTTCAATAGTATAATTAAGGTCACCAGAACCAATCACTGCTATGCCATTTTTGAGCTTAACGATGGATCTCGCAGTTCCTCGGTATGCCACAAAGTAAATGGTGATGAAGTAAGCCCCAAATAAGCTCAAAAGAGCGACCGTAAGAATAGTATTTACTATTATAGCTTGGTTTGTTTGTTCCTGTATATTTTGAGATAGCTGTTGAGAATCGAAAGCAAGTGCTTGTAATTCCACAGCCATTCTATTCCACTGAGTCTGAAAATCAGGCAGAACACGAACACTGGCATTTCTAGGCGCACTAGATAGAAAAGTTGTAACTCCAGCGAACACATCGTTTAGATTCTTTAAATCACGGTTAATTGTATTGACCAGTACTTGCTGCCGAGGATTAGTGGAATTTAATATTGTTATCTCACTGGATAGTGCTGAAAACTTTGTTCTCCATGAAATTATGGAAGAATTGTCTTGGTAGAGGAAGTAGTTGTTTGAGATGTAGTTAAGGTCGCTTGCTCCAGTTTGAATTTCGTTTGTAATGATGCTTTTATTATTTAACTCGGTTATCTGTAGCTGTGCTAATGCGACTGATGACCCAATTATAACTAAAGTGATGCTAAAAGTTGCGATGCTCAGTAAAAGTTGGGTCTTTATTCTCATGTTTGTTTCCTCTAACTGATAATGTTCACTAAGCTATGGTCGACTGATTTCAACCCATCTTGGTACACGTAATTGATAAAGTTGGGGGCCGTTGTTGCATTAGTTAAGTTATTAGTGATTAGCCATTGCGCTTCGTCTTGCATCGCTAAAATTAGGGATTGGTCAAGTGAAAGAAAAAATTGGTTCTGAGTCCACACTTTACCGATGTAAGCGTCGGTAAGGTTCAACTGGTTTTTTACAATTGCCTTAGCTTCGGTAGGATGATTAATTGTATAATCCTCAGCTTGCAAGAGAGACTTAAGAAACCTGTTGACCAGTTCAGGATGACTCGTTATCCAATCGTCAGTGGCAATTGCCTGTGCGTAAAGAGGCTGGCTACTTTGAATTGACCAAAAAACAGCATTATCACCCAAAGCATCCTTTGCCATTTGTGCAGTCGGCTGAGCAGTCGCAACTGCATCCACAGATCCATTTGCTACAGCATCAACCCATTCAGCTGGCGTCTTGAGGTCAACGAGTGTCACATCTTGAATACTTAAGCCATTTAGACTAAGAAATCTGCCTAAGTAGAATTGTGCTATAGTCCCAAAAGCTGTTCCGATGGTTTTACCCTTAAGGTCCGAAATCTCATTAATTCCCCGGTCTTGTCGCCCGATAAGATATATAAATTCTGATTTGGCGATCGTGCTAATTGTATTAATTTGTGCCCCATTAAGTATATTTGAAGTTAGTGGAAACTCTGTTGTTCCCACCACAATGTCATCTTCATCATTCAACACTCCGCTTAGTGCTCCAGCTCCAGTATCATATTCATGAGCGGTCACATTAAGACCGTTTTGGCTGAAGAAATTCTGGTTTTCAGCAACCCAAAAAAGTGTTAACGATTCAAACGGTGAATACGCAACGTTAATTGATTCCATTTGTCCAAGGTAGGGATTTCGGAAATTGAGATAAACAAATGAGCTTATTACAACTAATGTACCCAATAAGACGGTAGCAATTACTATCGTTTTTCTGCCTACCATTTGGTACTACCTCAGAGAAGTTGATTATAGTGGATGATGCCTGTTTATATCAATTCTCTATAAAATGATACTTTAGAACCAGAATACTAATCTTCAAAGCAAGCATTAAATGCCAAGATTATTCTGCTAAAAAGGTAAAAAATGCAAATACCGCGTCTACAGGTTCAATAACCTATTAGATTGAACTATCAGCCTAATACAAGAAAAAAGAATTTTTAGTTGCTTTTCGGGGTTTTGCCTATCTGTTAAGTTTTTTAGGCGGTCCATTGCGTAACCTCAGAATTGCTTGAGGTTCAATTACCTTTGGTTATTAGCTATCCTTCTCTAAGATTTAATTAATACTAAATAAAATGGTGTCAGGATACCATTTCTCTCTTTTTAATCATTTACTTCAAATTACCTTCATTGCTAATACAAAGTTGAAATCTCAAATCATTTAATATACTACTTATCAATCTATATTTAGTTTTTTAAATCTAACATCTTTAATTTTTTAGATTTGCTCTCCTCTCATAACATTTTTTATCTAATATAGTAATTAGCATAAAAAACAAGTCAGTTCGCTCGGTATTGTTTACCTAAAGTTGAAGTAAGAGTAACACTGAAGACAGCAAATAATGAAATGCATGCAAAAATATACCCTATTGATTGAGTTGTGTCTAACAAAAATCCTATCAAGGGGGCAACAATCACAGTAGCTGTTCGGTTCCAAAAAATAAAGAAGACATTTATCGGATTTTGATAGCAGAAAAGTGTTATCCCGTCTTTCTTACTGCAAAAGATATTCGACAATACTATCAAGGATTTTCAAATAATACTATCTGGCCTCTTTTTCATTACTTTAGCGTTTATACAAAATATGATCAAGCGAATTGGTTGACATATAAGGCAGTAAACGAAAAATTTTTGAAATCAATAATGGAAATTGCAAACAAAAAGGACACCTTTTATATCCAGGATTATCATTTGCTGATGATTTCCGAGATGATTCTTGAAAACTTAACTGATTCGGACATTGGGTTCTTTCTACATATTCCCTTCCCTTCTTTTGAAATTTTTAGGCTTCTACCTTGGCGTAAGGAAATACTTCAGGGTATTTTAGGTGCAAATCTGGTAGGATTCCATACTTACGATTACGTGAGACATTTTCTCTCAAGTGTTCGCCGAATACTTGGCTATGAAAATACGTTGAATGAGATCCAAACGGATACCCGCAGGGTTAAAACTGATCTTTTTCCTATGGGGATTGATTATGACCGTTTTTTCAACAATGCATCAAGTATGAAGGTTCAAAAAGAGGTCGCCCGTATACAAAAAAGAGCAATAGGACAAAAGTTCATTCTTTCATTCGATCGTTTGGATTACACTAAAGGGATTCCGCTTCGGTTAGAAGCTTTCGACTATTTCTTGGAAAAAAAACCTGAATTTAGAGGAAAAGTTACTTTATTGTTGGTTAGTGTTCCTTCAAGAGAAGACGTAAATCAATATAAAATTCTAAAAAAGCAAATAGATGAGCTTGTGGGGCGTATAAACGGCAAGTTTTCGACTACTGACTGGTTACCCATTGTTTATTTTAGCCATTTTTTGCCGTTTAAAACAATTGTAGCTATGTACGCCATTGCTGATGTCGGCTTGGTAACTCCGTTACGGGACGGTATGAATCTGATAGCTAAGGAATTTATCGCAAGTAAAACTGATGCCAAAGGCGTTTTGATTCTCTCTGAAATGGCAGGAGCCTCACAAGAACTTAGCGAAGCATTGATTGTAAATCCTGAAAATCAAGAAGAGCTTGTAAACACTATAGAAACAGCGCTTTACTTACCCAGAGAAGAACAGGAAAAACGCAATCGAATCATGCAAAGACGCCTAAAACAGTATGATATTAAACGATGGGCAGGAGATTTTCTAAATGAGCTTAATATTGCTTATGATTCTCAGCAAACAGAGAAACAACATTTTATGAATAATAAATCTCGGCAGGATCTAATCGAAAACTATCAAAAAAGCAGAAAAAGGCTACTTTTATTGGACTATGATGGTACCCTGGTTACTTTTAGTGATACGCCAGATAAAGCAAAGCCTACTTCACAGCTGTTGGAAATCCTAAAAGAACTTTCTTTAGACCCGAAAAACGAACTTGTAATTATTAGCGGCAGAGATAGACATTTCCTAAATCTTTGGTTTGGAGATTTAGATATTGGATTTATTGCAGAGCATGGGGCTTGGATTAAGGACCGATCAGGGAAGATTGAAGAGGCAGAAACGATCTCAACTGAATGGAAAAATAAAATCCATCCTCTTCTTGAGAAGTATACAGACCGAACTCCTGGCTCTTTTGTTGAGGATAAACCGTATTCTCTTGTTTGGCATTATCGCAAAACCGATCCAATCTTAGGTACTCTTAGATCAAATGAATTGAGAGACGATTTAATGTATTTGACTTCAAATCTTGGGTTAGCAATCCTGGAGGGTAACAAAATTGTGGAAGTCAAAGACGTAGCAGTCAATAAAGGGGTAGCTGCTCAACGATGGCTTTCTAAGTCTCACTGGGATTTCATTTTAGCTATCGGTGATGATATAACTGATGAAGACCTCTTTGAAGTTCTACCTTCTACTGCGTATTCAATCAAAGTAGGAATAGGTCCGAGTAAAGCGATGTTCAATTTGTTTAATGTGCATGAAGTTCTATCTCTTTTATACAAATGCATACAACAAAGCGTTTTGAACCGCGATCGCTTAGCACGCTCTGAATTACGATCTGTTTCTGAAACATAAACTATGCTCTTCAAGGATATTAAAGACTTTCAAAAACTTTTTTTCCAGCGGTTGGTTAGTTGTTTTTCAGGTGTATAGATGTTTTTTGATAACTGCACTGCTGGTTATTAATCAAGCGTTTCAGCGTAACTACTCCTTTAATATAGAATCATTCTTAGCGTGGGCATTTCGAAAAACAGAGCTATGACTGATTTAATCTAATGCTAGATGTTACCTTGGAAAGTATTTTCAAATTTATCTCTAACTTGTTTAGTGCATGTCAAATGTTAGTTTCATTGTATTATTGCTTTTTTCGCCTTTTTCCATTTGGCTTCTCAAGTAGTCTTGGAACTGTTGAGGTGACCAACCGTCCAGCTCTTTTCTGGCTTGAGATTCATTGTAAGGTATAATCCAGGAGTTTTCAAGATCTTGTTGAGCATTTTTAAGCTGTCTCATGATACTTTCTAACTCATACGATTTTTTGCAGTTGCGTGTTTTGTTCTTCGGTTATCCATATGCGACAATATTGTGGATTCTTTGGTGGTATTGGGTACTCTTTTAGTAGTCGTCTTATAGTTTGTTCTGATATTCCTGTTTGTCTTTGGGCTTCAGCTATTCCATGCCAAGTGATATCTTTAAGTAACACCTGAAAAACATAGCCGCCCACGCATGTTCAAAATCTCAAGCAAACCCTTAGCCATGATGTTAGCGCTCCCAAAAAGATCTGACAAAATCTTTGAAACTTACGAACTCCGCGGCTAACGGGGGAACTTTGTTAACCAGCGCAAAAGAACCGCCCTCAAGCTTGCTAACCCAAGAATAAACCGAATCACGTTTCACACCTTCCGCTACTGGAAAGCAACCATGGAGTACCACAAAATAAAATACATCCTTTACGTCATGAAGCTATTGAGGCACAAAAGCATCAAAAATATCATTATCTATACCCAACTAATAGATTTCCCGAGATGAGGAATTTATCTGTAAAGTTGCCAAGACTATCAAAGAAGCAAGCGGACTCATAGAAAATGGTTTTGAATATGTTTGCTCAATGGATGACTCAAAGCTATTCAGGAAACGCAAATAGTCACTTAAAAGCTTGGGGTTCGGCTATGGAGTTGGAGATGGGAATTGAACCCATACGTAGTTGTTTAATTGGCGTGGATATGCTTTTTATTAATTTAGCTTGAAAGAGAATACGGCGCGATCAGAATCCTCACAGACCTCCACTTGGGGCGTATATCCTTTTTCTGATAATGCAAGCCATAGGTGGCATGCGCAGATGCCTATATCCACGTTGGGGTGCTGCCACTTGTAGTGCTTGTACCCCAGTGGCATAGCGACTGTTACTTTTTTATAGCCATTGTCGAAACTGAATCGCCACATCTGCGAATTGCCCGCCGACGGCGCTCTTCTTGCCAAATCGAGTGCGTAGCTCAGGTCATCAGAGAGGTTTGCAGAATCATCGGGGTTTTCGATCAAGTCCTTGATTTCTTTTCTTTTAAAACTAAACATCTTTTTTGTCATTCTATCCATCAGTCGTAGACCACTCGATTCATAGTAGCCCAGTGGTGAAATGCAAATTGCGCGTACGCCCTCGGTGACGCCTTTTGAGTAGCTGAAACCGTTTGGCGGTTCTTCAAGTTGGCTGGGGTTCTGCAAGTGAGGCATTAATCTTTCTAGTTCTGCCAGTTTGTAATGTCCATACCAGCATGTTGAGACACCGAGGCTTTGTGCCATAAGAATCAACAGTTCTCCCATGAACCCGGTTTTTGCTATTGAGACAACATCTGTTTCCGACAGGAACGCCACGTTATCTGGGGGCGACTTCATCATGGTGTATAATTCTTTTGTGGGGTCAGCTTTGAAGAAGCGAATCTCAGTGGCGCAATCAAACGGCGGCTTTACAGTCTTAGCGTACTCAAATAGTGCTGCCAAGGTTTCGGGTTTTAGGGGTTCTAACTTGTAGCTTCTTGCGGATCTACGGCTGTTGACTGTTTCACCTAGATTATAAGGAATATCCGTTAGGGCACCATCCGAATTTTATGTTTGACCGATTACTAAACAATAAGGCAAACAGTAGATAAGGTTTAGTTGAAATTAGCTCTTGGAGAAGATACGATGGAGCTGGGGATGGGAATTGAACCCATATAAAGCAGCTCTGCAGGCTACCGCCTCAGCGATTCGGCCACCCCAGCAACTGTCATTCTATGATGGAGTCCCACATAAAAATATTGTTGGCGCCAGAGGCCTATTTAGATGAAATGTTTACGGCGACTCCTGATTGACGGTTGATCTGCTGTCTGTTTTCTTGCTAAGCGGCGGGGCGATTGCCATAATTTTTTGAAGCTAAACATAAATAAACGGTAACCACCTCTCCATTTAGTGTAAAGCTTCAACTGCGGATTTGTGTCTTAGAATCAACTTTACGTTCGGTAAATTTTTGTTTCTCGAACAATAAGCTTTAATTTGTTCCTTTACACGCACCTACAAGAAGGAAATAGTAATGGTCACCACTAACCTTGACAAAATCTTTAATCCTCAAACTGTAGCTATCATAGGCGCCAGTGACGTGGAAGGTTCCGTCGGTTACGCAATCGTTAAAAACTTTACACAATCAGGTTTCGCTGGCAAGATCTTCTTTGTTAACATAAAGAAAGCTGAGATTTTAGGTGTTAAAACTTATCAGACAGTTAATCAGATTCCCGAGCAAGTGGACCTGGCGATGATTGCGACGCCTGCAAAAACCGTGCCACAAGTCATGGAAGAATGTGGAAAAGCTAACGTGAAAGGCGTTATCATAG
The DNA here is from genome assembly GCA_963810275.1 of uncultured archaeon. Classification (GTDB taxonomy): domain Archaea; phylum Thermoproteota; class Bathyarchaeia; order Bathyarchaeales; family Bathycorpusculaceae; genus Bathycorpusculum. The sequence continues at coordinate 71,516 of CAWENF010000002.1, read as the reverse complement.
TATCAGCTGGATTTAAAGAAACTGGGCCTGCAGGCAAAGCCCTTGAAGACAAGGTGGGTGAAGTAGCCAAAAAATATGGCGTCCGAATTATTGGACCTAACTGTATTGGTGTTTTGCGTCCCAGAATTAATCTTAATGCTACTTTTCTTGACAAGATGCCTAAAGCAGGCAACATAGCCTTTCTGTCTCAAAGCGGTGCGTTGGGCTCTGCTATTTTGGACTGGGCAATTCACGAGAATATTGGTTTTAGTAACTTCGTCTCCGTGGGCTCCATGATTGACGTGGACTTCGGTGACTTAATCGATTATTTCGGCAGCGACCCTAAAACTAAAAGTATCCTCATGTATGTGGAGGGCATAACTGAAGCACGCAAATTCATGAGTGCCGCCCGTCACTTCGCAAGAACCAAACCCATCATAGTAGTTAAATCAGGCAAATTCACAGAGAGCGCAAAAGCAGCAGCATCTCATACTGGCTCACTATCAGGCTCAGACGACATCTACGATGCCGCGTTTAAGCGTGCGGGTGTAGTGCGTGTCAGCGAAATCGCCGACTTATTCAACGCAGCCGAGGTTTTAGGCACTCAGCCACTACCTAAAGGCAACAACTTGGCAATTATTACTAATGCAGGCGGACCAGGAGTCATGGCAACAGACTCGCTTATCGGGCTAGGCGGAAAACTTGCCAAAATAAGCCAGAAAACAATCGATTCACTTAACGCGGTTTTACCTCCGTTTTGGAGCCACGGCAATCCCATCGACGTTTTAGGCGACGCTAAAGCAGACCGCTACAAAGCCGCTTTAGAAGCAGCACTAAACGACAACAATGTCAATGGTATCCTAATCATCTTCACTCAGCAGGCAGTTAGCGAATCGGTGGAAATCGCAAAAGCTATTGTTGAATTGGTACGCAACAAACCCTATCAAAACAAAACCATAGTCACCTCTTTTATGGGCTTTGGAGCTGTGCAGGAAGCAAACAACATCTTAAACGCCAACAACATCCCAACCTATAGCACCCCCGAGCAAGCACTGAAAACCTACATGTACATGTACAATTACCAACGCAACATCGATTTGCTATACGAAACCCCCGAGGAGCTTCCAGTGGATGCTTCACCGCCAAGACGACCCATTATGGCTATTCTGCGTAACGCAGCGTTTGAAGACAGAGAAATTCTGACCGAGGATGAAGCTAAAAAGATACTTAAGTACTACAACTTCCCAGTCGTGCGCACTGCCGTTGCCAACAATGTTGACGAAGCAGTTATGTTTGCTACTGAGATGGGTTTCCCAGTTGTGCTAAAGATTCTTTCTCCGCAGATCATTCACAAATCCGACGCTGGAGGAGTTATCCTAAACGTCAACTCACCTAAAGAGGTCAGAGAAGCCTTTGAGCTACTAATATCGCGCGCAACCGCTTACAACCCAAGCGCACAAATCATCGGAGTTACCGTACAGCCAATGGTTGAGAAGAAAGGTCACGAAATAATCATCGGAGGCAAAACCGACCCAGTGTTCGGACCCTGCATCTTGTTCGGAATGGGCGGAGTTGGCGTGGAACTCTTCAAAGACTACTCAATTGCATTGCCACCGCTAAACACTACTTTGATTCACCGCATGCTTGATGAAACTAAGATTTACCGTCTGCTTAAAGGCTACAGAGGCAGCACTCCAGTTGATCTGAAGCGTCTTGACGAAACCATACTACTATTTAGCCAACTGCTAACGGACTTCCCACAAATCAAAGAAATCGACGTTAACCCCATGCTGATAAGTGATAAAGACGCCACTATCCTTGATGCACGCATAGTCGTGGACAAGGACAAGGTCTGCAAACACTTTGAACCTCACGAACATATGGTGATCAGCCCGTACCCCAAGAAGTACGAAATCTTATGGTTGCTTAAGAATGGACAGGAAGTGCTCCTTCGCCCAATTAAGCCAGAAGATGAGCCTATGTGGCTTGAGTGGTTCCAGAGTCTATCTGAAGAATCCATACGCTACCGTTTCTTCCAGATGCTCAAAGACACGCCCCATGAGGTTCGTGTTCGATACTGCAACATTGATTACGACCGAGAAGTCGCAATGGTCGCCGAAGTGGTTGAGAACGGCAAGCGCAAAATCCTTGGCGTCAGCCGCCTTAGCATTGAGTCCGACGGCAGACACAGTGAAATGGCGTTTATCGTCTCCGACTATTGGCAGGGCTTGGGCTTAGGCACTAAACTGGTTGACTACACGCTTGATATAGCCAAAGAGAAGGGAGTTGAAAACGTGTATGCAATCATGCTACAGGACAATTACCGTGCTTTGAGTTTAACAAAGAAGATGGGATTTGCCATTGAATACCTTAGCGACGGTACCGTGAAGGCAACCTTAAATTTGAAGGGCGAAGATATTGACTTCCGATGCGTACAAAATAACCTTCCTGAACCCCCAACCGACGTTGACAAAGCCGAGGCCAAACCAGCTAAAGCTACTGCTGAGGAACTTCCAATCGACGAGGCTAAACCGCTGGTTAAAGAAACCCGCGAATCTTCATCCTCTTCCTCTTAAAACTCATTTTGTTTTCTTTTTTAGTTATTTTGACCTATAAATTATCGCACCGTTCTGCTCTGTAACATGCAAATTGTTTTTTGAAGCAAAGCACTCTCTGCTATCCTTAGCTGTTTGGGTGGCGACTTCTTTTATGTAAAACCCATAGTTTACTGCTTTGCTACCGTTGTTTCTATTTTCCGTTAGCCCAAAAGCGGCTATTGAGTTTCCGCAGTAACATGCCAACACATTCTCCAAGAAGAAGACCGCTTCGTTTCTATTCAAACCATTAACTCCTTAAGCGTTTTAACCTCTGTATATCAGTTTGAGTATTCTTTTGTCATGATATAGTAGTTTGTGACTGTATCAAAACAACTACAACACCACTAAATGATAACTATTGTAAAACGAAAAGTAATCACGAATAGTCAGCCGGAAAACTAGGCTCCAAAACGTTTTACAGACTAAAACTGCCATAAAACCTTACATAAGGCAAATCTTTTAAAGATGTCTCACTAAAAGCACCAACAACCCTTGTACTCAGGCGTTTATTCAACCAACGTGATTATGTAAGTATTAAATAATTTAGTTCATTGAGATTGCAATTTGTTACGAATTAAATTTTCTATTACTTCTATTACCATTTTTTCCTAAAAAAATGAAATATGTTAATGGCTTGTTTCCTATTCAAGCTCTAATCAGAGAGTGTTGCTTCTGGCTTACCTGCTTTGATGTTTCTAAGACTTGTCTTTGTGGCCTTTGGCATAAATTACTTTAGACTTATCTCTATCTAGAACCAACTGTCCATTCTCTATCTTTCGAAAACTTTCCATCCAACCAACTGTGTTCATCGCTGGAAATATCTTACATGTTTTTGGCAACGCATTCTTCATACCCAAACAGCCGCTTATACAGCAAAGTGCAATAACACAATCTGAATCCTTCGATATTTTCTCAATTTTCTGATATCCTGCTTCACTTAGTCCGCATGGTGGCATTAGTTTGCCCAAAACCTCAATTTTTGCAGCTATTCCCTTGGTCTCTAGTAACTCCTTAATCTTTTTAGCTTCCAAGATAATCGCAGAGGGCTTTGAAGTAATCATGCTTAGCAAGTCGCCGCCTATTGCTTTCCCAAAAGGAATAGCTTTAGCATAAGCCACACTCAGATTGGCGCAATGTGGACAAGCGATGATAGTTACTTTCTTTGCATTACCCACGCCTCGAAGAATAGCTTCTGGTGGTATTAACTCAGAATAGACAACCATAATCTGACCCTTTTAGAAACAAATTCCCAAACGATATAAGACTTCAGTTTCGGTATTGATACATTTCGCTACAAGCTTGATGCAGAATCAAAAAACTTTTTTCGAAGATAATCTGATAGCTAGGGAGAGATTCGCACTCTCATTCAAATGCCAGTTTTTAAGGCTGCCAGTTACTTCATTTTACTTCTTAAAGGCGTTCAAGTGAAGACTCACCTGTTCTTTTTTTACTTGGGCCTCTTTTTTTGCGGCATTAAGTTCTTCTTTAATTTCTTCATATTCCCATATCCCCATGCGCAAAAACCATGCAAATATGAATAATGGAATTACAAGTAGTATAATTTCTACGATTTCTCCCCTAGCAAGTGAAGGCAGCCTATTTGTTAAGTACATGTAGAATAAGTCTATGATAAGTACCGTGAAACCAATGGCTGAGCCTGCGATTGTCATTTTCCAATGTTGCCAGTGTTGTCTAAGCTGGTGCTCGGAGTTATTTTCCATAAAAATCCTTAATTTCAACTTTAGTAATTGGAATATTTAACTCTTTATAAGAACTGTTCATAGCAACAAAAACAGAGTTTAGCGTCACTTGCTCATGCGAATTATCGATATTCTGCAAATAGTCGATCTCGTTTGCCATAGGTTAAAGAATCGAGTTAAAAAGATTCAGATTTGAATGTATCATAATTGAAATGAACTTGAAGACGAAACAAACTTTATACACGACATTTAATGCAAAACATCAGTCCAACATAAATAAGAGCGAAAAGTAGCCCGTGAGAGATTCGAACTCTCGTCAAAGGCTCCAAAGGCCTCTATGCTTGACCACTACACCAACGGGCTGCGCGCATTTCTTTTTGTGCGGTATTATTTATTGTTAGAGGTAAAAGGGCATAGTTTTGCCTAATAAGCGTTCTTGCACCGCAATATGCATGAATTGTTTCTGCTTGAGCCCTCTTAGCCCAGCAATCGCTTTAAGATTGGCACTTTTTTGAGGGGAACAATAACCGCCAAACTAATCAATAACGTCAGAAAAGTGGCTAAGGGAACCCCAATAATACTGTTTACAGTGTTTCCGTTTAACGTGAACCCAAGATACCCCTTCTGAAGCACATAGAGCACCATAAGGTGGAAAAAGAAAATCGGCAAAGTATTCACGCTAACCACATGCAGAAAATGCTGCCAAACCGACGTTTTGCCTCTCAGATGTGGCTCAGGCGCAGACTTCATGTTTGCTAAAAGCAGAAATAGTGCTATAGAAGCTAAAATCGTGGACGGGCTGACATATTCCTGGAAAAAGAACTGGGTTTTGCCACCCACTGTTCCAGCGATGATATAGGTGCCCAACGTGGACAACACCAACCCTGACGCAAGCATCGCAACCAGCAGTTTTCTGTTAACCTTAACCCTGAGCAGATAATAGCCCAGTACAAAATAACCCAAAAACGCTGGTATGATGAAAAGGTTAGCATCCACCTCATAAGGAGTAAGCAGATAAATGAATGGGACTAAAGCGGTGCCTACAAACCACAAAACTGCAAAATACTTGAACAGCTGGCTGCTGGCTTGTGCCATCATTAAACGCAGAAACGGCGTAACGAAATACAACCCCACAAGCATGTATATGTACCAGAAATGCAGGTAAGGACCAGTCAGGATACCTTGAACTATGAATGCCTGCGTAACCTGCTGTTGCTCAACATAGACGTCCCACATAAAGTACGATGCACCCCAAAAAAGAAACGGCAACCCAATTCTTGCAAAGCGCTTGCCAAAAAACGTGCCTAAATCCTCCCGTTTTGAGGGCTGAAGCAGCAACGCACCAGTTAACATGACAAATAGCGGCACACCTAAACGCCCGATTGACTGATAGATGTCTACGGTCCACCAGCGGTAAATTTCGTTGACGCCCATGACGGTTGTATTGGTTAAGTCGTTTGTTGAGTGCAGCAAGATTACGGCTACTATAGCTATTGTTCGAATGAGGTCTACGGGGATGTTTAGTTTTGCTTCTTTTGGGGGCATGTTCAATTTAGCCGGGTGCACCGTGTGGATAGTGGTGTTTTGTTGAATTATACCTTACGGAAAAACGCTTGAGGAGAGGTTTTGGGTGTCTGGTCTTGTTTTGGGGTATGGTTTTTCTGAGCTTCCTTCGAGAATAGTTATACATTTTTGTGTGTTTTTCTGCATTTGATTGGTTTTGAAAGGCTCTGTTTTTTAGAAAGTATAGTGTGCAATAGGTTTATTAAACCAAAAAATTTAAATATAAAAACCGTCAATCAGCTAAGACTGCGCGGGCCGAATGTACTATTTTCTAGCCAAAATGGCCTATGGTGACGGTTCTACGCACATAAACGTGAGGTATAAGATGTGAGCATAAAAAGAGAAGGTCAGAAAACAGCAACACGTCAGGCTGACAAATGCCCCGAATGCGGCGGCGTAAACCTAGTTCACGATTATGACACAGGCGAAACGGTCTGCGGTGACTGCGGCTTAGTCCTCTACGAACAGATGATGGATAAAGGCCCTGAGTGGCGTGCTTTCACCCAAGAAGAAAAAGCCTCCAGAAGCCGTGTCGGTGTTCCAACCTCTTACTCAGTTCACGACAAAGGCTTATCCACAGCCATCAGCCAAGTCGACAGAGATGCTTTCGGAAGAAAACTTCCTTTATCCACAAGGTTGCAGATGTGGCGTCTACGCAAATGGCAAATCAGAAGCCGCGTTCACAGCTCGATTGATCGCAACTTGGCTCAAGCCATGGCGGAACTAGATCGCCTGAGCGATAAAGTCTACATTCCTTCGCCAATAAAAGAAAAAGCAGCCGTTGTTTACCGCAAGGCACTTGACAAAGGCCTAGTCAGAGGTCGATCAATTGCAGCTATCGCAGCAGCCTCCTTGTACGCTGCTTGCCGCGGATCTGGAACACCCCGTACACTACGAGAAATTGCTGAAGCAAGCTTAGTTGACAAAAAAGATGTTGCTCGATGCTACAGGCTACTCTTAAGAGAATTGGAAGTGCATATGCCAATCGCTGATCCCCTGACATATGTGTCAAAGATCGCAGAAAAAACCGGCATTTCAGGCAAAACCCAAGGTGCAGCTATAAACATCCTAAGAGAGGCAAGGCGCAAGCGTGCAGCCGCCGGAAAAGACCCCATGGGCTTAGCCGCAGCAGCGCTCTATATTGCGTGTTTGCAGAATAACGAGAAGAAGACACAAAAAGATATTGCTGAAGCCGCTGGTGTTACTGAGGTTACGGTGCGAAATCGCTACAAGACGCTTAAAAAACAGCTTAATTTAGAGTTGCCCGATTAGGGCTTATTTACCTCTTTGTTTTCCTTTTCTTTTCTTAAATCTGCTTCGATTTTTTCATTCTCCGTTTCAGATTCAGGTTCTAGCTCCATCACGATTATTCCGTGATACCCGCATTCGCCACAATAGTACTCTTTAGGAGTTAACCAAATCTCGGTGCTGCCTATGTTTTTTGATAACTCGATTTTTGGGCTACAGCATCTGGGACAAAAAATTTGGGTTGGTCGCCTACGTTTTGAGTGTTTGAAAACGTCGCGTAAGCCATCTATTTTCATTAAAGCGCATACACCATTAGAGACAGAGAACTTGTTGTTTACTGGAGTTCAATGTTTTCCTGTGGATAACCTGCTTTGATGAGGAACTCTTTGACGCGGTCGCGATGGTCCCCTTGCAGCATGATTTGCCCGTTTTTATGGGTTCCGCCACATGCACAATAGGTTTTAAGTTTCTGGGCGACGCTTTGCAGGTTCTGGTTTTTGTCGTCCATTCCGTCTATGATAGTGGTTGCTTTTCCGAATTTACGGGTTTCAAGGCGTATGCGAATGCGCTGTTGCTCTTTTTCGATTTCTCCACAAACGCATAGGTCTTTTGGGAGTCCGCATGTTGAACAAACTTCAGCCATGAATCTCACAATCAGATTATCAGGCGACGTATATAAGAGTTTCAAAAGTTAGGGATTGGTTTAGATTTTGTTTTTTTAACTTAAAATGTTCAGCTGTTGAGAACAATCCGGCGTTTTGAGACTACTATCCCAGGTGCTTTTGTTCGTTATTCTCTACTGGGGTAGGATTTGGCGGTTCAGGCTGCGGTTGAGGTTCTGGCTCTGGGTTTGGAGGCGGATTCGGGGGCGGCTCTTCAGTTAGAATCATAAAATTTAGCTTCCTTAAGCTACATAATACCGACAAGAATAATGAAGCTGTGTTGCTACACACTGTGCCTACAAAAAAGAAGCGCCGGTTAACGGCGTTTAATGGATCTAATAGTTTTGACTGTTTCGACCTTGGATACGGTGCTTTTTAGGTTCGACACACTTGCCAAGTTCCCTACTGAGGTAACAGCAGTGCCTGGAACTCCTTGGGATACTCCCACTGTGGATCTGCCTTGCCCAGTCTGCAACTTGTAAACATCCACCAGCGATGCTCGGGTGGTTTGGTGCGCTTGACAAAGTTTTTTCGCTTCTGGGTTGCCGCTTACTTCTGTAGTCTCAAGAACTTTTAGTGTTAGATTAACTGTTGCTCTTGTCGGGTTGAGCGCAGTATCAAAACTTTGCTCTTCAATGTTCATATTTACAACGTGGACTGGTACGGAGCGTTTTGTGCCCCAGTTGAAGACAATGATGGGCTCAAGTGTTTGGTTGCCTGTCTTTTGTTGTTGCGTCATTGCTTCCAGCAAAGCAAGTGCAGGGTGTATCCCAAACTGCGATGTAATTTGGGTTTGTGTTGCTTCGTCAAAGTCTACACTATCAAGGTCAAATTTTAAGCTGAAAAACTCCCCCTGCAGCTCATTTTGGACAGTCGTGTTTTGATTGAATGTATGCACGAGTTTTTCTGGGTTGTACTGGAACACAAAGTACGTATTGGAGCCTAAGGCGTTAGCGTTGCTGGCGGTTGTCGATAGAAGTACGAGAGTTCCTTTATGGCTGTTTGGTTGATTCGACAATTAGGTCTCCCCTAAGTCTCTTGGGGTTCAGCCACAGAGGTATCTCGCTCCCAACCCTCATTCTCAATCGTTATACTCTGAATAGCTACAGCGTTTGCGCCTGCATTCAACTCGGGCAGGGCACTATACTCGCTAACCCAGCATCGGTAAACCTTATAGACGATAGCAACCGCGCCCGCTTCGTTTAGCAACTCGATGATTATATTTTTGCGGAAGTTCCTAAGCGACATCGACTCCGAGCTTTTGTTGAAAGCGAGGTTTGCCCAAGCTTCAAACTCGGGATCGTGCGTCACGCCGCGCTCAAATACGATAGGTGCAAACGTGGTTCTGCCGGGGGATTTGCGGTCTACATTTATATCGCCGCCTTCCCGGTGTGTGATAACTTCAGTGGTGCGTTTAAGTGGACTCATCTTGGAGACTCCCGCAACCACTTTTCCATCCCATTTCACTCGAAACCTAAAATTCTTGTAAGGGTCAATCCTGTTTGAGTTTAATGCAAACTGTGGCATAGTGTTTACCGCCTTCATCTTTGCCTGTTTGACAATTTTATGTTTGTGGTCATCACATGCGGAGGCATACGTGTACAACAACTGTGCGGTTAGGCGGTGGCTACAAATGAGCCGAATGGCGAAGGAGGTTCTTCTGGGGCAGGCTGCTTTTGGCTTTGGAACAGCAGCGGCAACCCAATCAGCGGAAGTGTCAGCAACCACAGGTCAAGGTTATGCCCAAGGAACCATGCGTACCAGTCGTTCCAACCGCCAAAGAAAATCCACGCCATATAGTTCCAAAGGTAATATAATCCAAGCGAGGTAAGGATTACTCCTGCTGGCCATGTTTTTAGTTGCCATTTCGATTTTACTGCAGCATAACCTGTGTAGATTGCAAGTGACAGCAAACCTGCTATGGTTAGGATGAAGCTGAAAAGATACTCTGGGTTGATGATAAGGTAATCTGCGCTTTTACCTGAAAAGAATGCAACGTTGATCCATGTGCCCATGTTGACTAACCAAAAGTCAATTATATAGAATAAGCCTGCAATCCAAACCAACTTTGTCGGTGCTGGCCTTTCGGGTTTAAGTTTAGCTGCTATCATGAAGAGGGATATAGGGATGGCTACTGAGCAGAACATACATGGTATTCCAGTTGTTATAAGCAACGAAGTTCCGTATGGCATTACCCCAAAAAGGATACCCCAGATTCCAGACGGTAAAAGGCCAATCCAGTAGAGCGCTTCCAAAACCAGAATTGCCCTTATCCACTTGTATAGTGTGTTTTGAGATAAGCCTTTTGTGAAGTATAGAGCTACGGCTGTGAAGGCGAGTATGCCTGCAATGAAGCGGAAAACAAGAAAAATGCCTGCTGAGATATCAGTTATGAAAATCCAGAAGTCCATTGGTGGCGGTAAACCTTCCCATTCTCCTATCCAGCCTAACGTGAACATTGCGTGAAGCGTGAAAAGGAAATATGCAGTTGCTGCTGTGGCTACGCCTACTTTTAGTGGGGTAAGACTTTTTTGCTCCAAAGTTACGCCGCCGACAAAATTACTTTGAGGTAAACTGTATATTATGCTTGTGGTAACCAGACTGTACCCTGATCTATTTTGACGGTTAATATTAAATACTAAAACCTGCAAATCCAATAATGCAGAAGGGTTACAAAGTTTGGAGATGGCCAAAAATCGCTTAACCACGTTTCTCTACGTAATTGAAGCAGTTGGCGCAGTTTTCACAGCGTTTTTTCTTGTAGCTTACCTTGGCGGTTTGCCAACAACGGCGGTGTTGCACTCCGAAGCTGTCTTTAAGATTCCGCTTCTTGTATTGGGTGCAGCTCTAATCATGCTCATAATTGGAGCGGCGATTACAGCAGCCATCGCTAAACACGGCTAATTCATTTTTTCTTGATTTAGAGGCTTTTTTGTCACAGAATTTTTTGGTTGGGTATTCGGTGACATTATAGTGCTCGCCACACTGGGCACCGTGCTCACTGTTGCACTGAGTCCAGTCCATACATTGCTAAATCCAAAATTTATGTTCGAAGCTACTTCTCATAGACACCCTGCGTGAAGCCTCTGCGTTGCCCATTTTGGAAAAGGTAGACTTTTCCGATAGCCTTTAACTCGCCGCTGCCGCATACGAGTGCGGAGTCTTTTGGCACCGCAAAAATCGGTTCCTTCCGCGAGAATTGTTCCAACGCCGTGTCCTTCTCGGAGGTATAATGAGCTTTTAACGTGATATTTACCAAGCCTAAGCCTTTCACCACCCGCACCTGCTTGTTCTCGCGAATTGTCGTGACACAGCGGTTGCACAAAGCAAGTGCCCCAGCGCTCCTCCCAACTATGACGCCACAGAAACTATCAAGCAGCTTACCCAAACCAGCATTTTCTGCCCGCTCAACTAACACGCTCGCCTGACCGCCCGTGAAGTAAATCAGATCAGCCCCCAAAAGTCGCTTCGCCAAATCCTCCTCTTCCCCATACTCCACAAACCTCACTTCTCTTGCTCCAAGGTTCCTCATGTAGTCCGAAAAGAGCCTGCGCTTGTCAAACCGTCTGTCAAAGGATGGGCGTGCCCAAGTGAAAACCAGCAACCTTGGATGGGGGGCGGCGTCTTCTAAGGCGGTGAGGTTGATTTCTCTGGCGCTTCTGAGGGTCACGTTTTCTCCGCCTAAAAGGTAGACTTTGGGCATAGTTAAGAAGGGTTAGGCCGTGTTTATAGAGCTACTGCTGTATGGAGGCAAGGCATCTTTGAAGCTTTCGGTGTTTGTTGGGTTGAGGCTATAGCAGGTTTTTGCTCCGCTTTTGACGTTTAGGTGTAATTGGAGGTTTCACGAGTTTCATTTGCTATGTGATGGCTTAGAAGGTAATTTCTATTTGCTCAGCTAAGCGGCAGTGAGAAATCTCTTTTTTGTGTGAAATATTTCATGTCGTCTAAGAGAGTGAACTGGTTGATGATTATTACTTTTAAGCCTAAAACGCTATTGGCACGCAGCCCTGATGCCTATAATGTAGTTAAAGTTTTGTTTCTCATGAACCTGCACCAAAAAGTAACCTAAAACAACTGGCTAAACCCGCGGCGGAGCATATGTATGTGATGCACTTATGGGCCAAGGACCATTACTTAGTATACTTGGATGCTGAATGCTTAACTGTATTTGTAAACAACTGTAATTCTCAGGCTATTGAAGCCTTAAATACCCTCACAGACCTTCCCCTTCATGTTGAACCACCATGGATTCTGATGGAAAAATCTGCTTCACCCCTATCGGCGCCGTCAAAACAGAGGCCGTCGGCAACAAAGTGAGAGATGAAAATGTCATCTCACAACTCGTCCTAAAACCTGAACTCGCCGAAGCTCTAAGTGGCGTCTCAGAATTCAGCCACATATTCGTGCTCTTCCACCTAAACTTAATAAAAACCGAAACCCTGCCGCCCAAAGTGCACCCCCGAAGCAGAACCGACTTGCCACTCACCGGCATCTTTGGAACCAGAACGCCTTACCGCCCCAACCCCATCGGATTAACCCTTGTCGAATTATTAAAAGTCGAAGGTAACGTGTTGACTGTGCGAGGTTTAGACGCTTACGATGGCACGCCTGTTTTGGATATTAAGCCTTATGACCCTTGGGATGCTGCGCCCGACGCTAAAACGCCTGTATGGTGGAAAAACCTCTACGAGCCTTAAAGTAGGTCGCCAACGCCGTAGCGGTTGTCGATGGCTTTTAGGAGCGCTTTGCGTAGGTCCTCTTCGTTCAAGCCGTAGCCTTCTAACTCGTCTATTTCGGAGGCTAATTCTTTATCTTGCCAGACTTCCTCAATCCACTTCTCGAAGTCGCCTCGGTATAAGTGAAAGTCAAGGGCGTCCCATGAAACCGTTTTTATTCCGAGGTAAAACTCTTCGATGGAGCGAGCGCTTACTCCTAATGGTTGGTCGAGTCCTTCGTAGAAGGTGAATGTTTTTTCAGGTGGCGCTTGTACTTCGATTTTAAAGGCGTTTTTGCCCTTGTCAGTTAAGCAGTACCCTGACCCTACCTTTTTTAGAAAACCCAAATCTGCCAGCCAATGCACCTGCTCAACCGCCTGCTCTGGAGTTAAACCTACTGCCTGCGAAAAAACGTTTATGTCCATGCGCCCTGTGGCTTCATGCATTGTTTTTAAGACTTTAATTTGTGTCTCCTTCAAGTAGAGTCGCCTCACCGCACATACATAGGTGGTTTGGGATTTAAATGTGTTAATGCCTGTTTCCTGATTAATGGGAAGTTATTTAGCCCTCTAACTCCTAAAACTAGATCTGTGGTTCATGTGCCTGAAGATTTTATCGTGGTATTAGTCACTACTAAAGATAATGCGGAAGCAGAAAAAATCAGCCAAACCCTGTTGGAGATGCGTTTGATTGCGTGTGCTAACATTATACGTGGGGTGGCGTCATGTTTTGTCTGGCAGAGCAAAATCGAAACCGCTAACGAAAGCTTAGTTCTGATGAAGACGCGGCGTAGCCTTTTTGGCGAGATTTCACAGAAGGTGAAGGAGTTGCACAGCTACGAGGTGCCCGAAATCATAGCTTTACCCATCGTGGAGATCTCAAAGGAATACTTAACTTGGCTGACAGATAACCTACCATAAATCTTCAAAAGTTGGGCTGCTCTTTTTTTGATGGTGTTTTTCGGCAATCATAAATACCAGTATTATCTAGCTAGACTTGATGCAACCAATTAAGCAACACAAAGCTTTAGCTTTGATATCCATTTTGATCGTGGCGTTTTTAATCGTTTTAGCAGTGATTTTTGTTTTCTTCCCGAGCTCACCTGCTGATTCTGGAGACAACCTTACATCACCTACACCTATGTCGTCCCCGACAGCTACAGCGTCGCCCTCGCCAGATCAGACAACTCCAACTCCCACTCTACCGATGCCTGTTTCGCCTACCCCAACGCCTTCATCTGGTGGCTTTGTGAGCCCAACTTCTCCACCTTCGGGCGATTATATGACAAATGAAATAAGTGAGTATTCGGGTATGATTTTAACTCCAATATCAGTTTATATTCAGTATCTATACACTCATCCTGATGTAGCCATTAAGGGTGTCCAAAACATTGACCAATCCAATTATCGTTTAGACATCACAGGTATGGTTGATTTACCCCAACCTGTTACCTACAGTGAAGTCGTGGATGGGTTCCCTTCAAAGTTGGAGGTAGCGACATTGCCCTGCGTGGAGGGCTGGAGCGTGACTATGCTGTGGGAAGGCGTTCCCATCGTTGACTTGCTTAATCACTATGGCATTAGCTCCGAAGCTAACACAATCATCTTCATAGCCGCTGACGGCTACTCATCTTCACTGCCGCTTGAATACATAAAAGACAATAACTTGATGATTGCTTACAAAATGAACAACATCACCCTCACCCCACAGCTTGGCTGGCCCTTCTTTTTGGTTGCCACAAACCAATATGGATACAAGTGGGTGGAGTGGATAACAGAAATCAACGTTTCCAACGACACCACTTATCAGGGCTACTGGGAGAGCCGAGGCTACCCCAATTTTGCTCCAGTTCAGGGAGGAACTGGCTCTGGCACCGTAAATGATTTGACTGTTTTGGGGCTTGTGACTGCTTCGGGTGTTGCAATGGTTGTGGTTCTGGGGTATTATGTTTGGCGGCATCGGCGGGAGATTCCACAATCAAGTGTCCAGTTTTTAATGGCGCGGTTTGTTCGCCGTTTTGAACCAGAACGGCTAGGCTGCGGTTAAATAACTCAACTCATGTACATTTATGTACAAATAAGCCTTAAATAATGCTTTGCTGTATGGATCTGAACCATACAGGAGCACAATTTAAATGGGGAATCGCCTTTGGCAGCAGCCAACAGCAAAACATAAACGTAGCCAAACTCAACTACGTCAAATTCACACAAGCCAACCACCCAATACAAGTATTCAGTAAAATCCATCAAAAATATCAAACAGCGTACCTCCTTGAATCCATCGAAGGACCCCAAAAACTCGCACAATACAGCTTTTTAGGCTTTGACCCAAAGATTACCATAACCGCCAAAAACGGCTCCGTCACAATCACCGACAACCAAACCGATAAAGCCACAACACAGCAAACCGACAACCCCTTCAAAGTTATACAGCAACTTCTCAAACCATACAACAACGACATGGTTGATTTCCGCTTCGTCGGAGGCGCCTTGGGATACATAAGCTACGACACTATCCACTACATCGAAAAGTTGCCTAACCAAAAACCTGACCCACTGGGGTTTCCAGACCTGGAGATGGGCATTTTTGAAGATGGTATAATTTTTGACAGCAAAAACGACCTTGCATACTACTATTTCAGGGGCAATAACCGTTTAGACGAAATCGAAGCGTTGCTATCAGAACCCGCAAAGGAACAACAAGAATTCTCTTACACCGAACCCTTAAGCAACACACCCAAAGAACAGTTTAAGGCAGCCGTTGAAAAAGCCAAACAGTACGTAACTTCAGGTGACATCTTCCAAGTTGTCCTCTCCAAACGCTTCGAGTTTAAATACGGTGGCAGTTTGCTAAAATTCTACCAATCCCTTCGCCAAATTAACCCTTCACCATACATGTTCTACTACAAGTCGGGAAACCGACAAATCGTGGGCGCCAGCCCCGAGATGCTGGTTAGAGTTGATAAACGCAAAGTTATCACTTTTCCAATCGCCGGCACAGTACCCTACACTGCTGACGACGAAGAGAACGCCCGTTTAGGCAAACAGCTCTTAGCCGACACAAAAGAGCGTGCTGAACATGTAATGTTGGTTGATTTGGCCCGAAACGACATCGGGCGAATCAGCAAGTACGGCAGCGTCTGTGTGCCTGAGTTTATGCAGATTCACCAGTTCAGCCACGTCCAGCACATCGTCTCGCAAGTCGTAGGCGACTTATATGACGGTTTGGAAAGCTTCGACGCCCTCCAAGCGGTCTTCCCAGCAGGAACAGTCTCAGGCGCACCCAAAGTGCGGGCAATGGAAATCATCGACGAACTCGAACCATCAAGGCGAGGGCCTTACGCTGGCGCCGTGGGCTACTTCAGCTGCAACGGAAACGCAGACTTCGCCATCACAATCCGCACACTTTTTGCTGAGGGCAATCAAGCCTACATTCAGGCAGGCGCAGGCATAGTCGCGGATTCTGACCCAGCTAAGGAGTGGATAGAAACAGAGTTCAAAGCAAAAGCACTCATGAAAGCTCTCGAACACGCTGCAGGAGGCAAAACACAGTGAAAGTCTTGGTAATCGACAACTATGATAGCTTCGTCTACAACCTCGTTCAGTATATCGGCGAGCAAGGCGCAGAAGTGGTGGTGTACCGAAACGACCAAATCACCCTGCAGGAAGCCGCTAAACTCAAACCTGATCGCATCGTCATCTCCCCCGGACCGGGAAACCCCGAAGACGACAAGTTTTTCGGTGTCTGCAAAGCCATACTTCAAAAGTTGAGCCCATCGATTCCCACGTTGGGTGTCTGTCTGGGGCATCAGGGTATAATCTACTGCTATGGGGGCAAAGTTGTTCACGCTAAAAAACTGATGCACGGTAAAACCTGCACGATTCGCCACAATAAAGAAGGCTTATTCAAAGGTGTACGTGAACCCTTCAATGCTACACGCTACCACTCTTTGGCAGGCGAAAAAGCCTCAATACCCGACTGCCTCCAAGTAGTGGCTGAAGCGGCTGACGACGGTGAAATCATGGGTGTGCGACACAAGAAATACCCAATTTACGGTGTACAGTTTCACCCTGAATCTATCTTATGTGAAGATGGCAAAGTGATAATCAGAAACTTTTTGGAGGATAAACCTTGATACGCGAAGGCATCCAGAAACTTGTGGAAGGCTACGACCTAACCGCCTCTGAATCTACCACAATAATGACGGAAATCATTACTGGGAAAACCTCCAATGCACAGATGGCGGCGTTCCTAACCGCCTTGCGCATGGAGGGCGAAACCGTGGAAGAATTAGCCGCATTCGCCCAAGTTATGAGGAGTCACTGCAAACAAATTCATCCCAAAATCCAAGGCCGCCTAATCGACACCTGCGGAACAGGCGGAGACAGACTAAAAACTTTCAATGTCAGTACCGCAGCCGCATTCGTCACAGCTGGCGCAGGCGTTGCCGTCGCCAAACACGGTAACAGGGCAGTTACAAGCAGTAGCGGAAGTGCAGATGTACTTGAAAAACTCGGGGTCAATCTCGCCTTAGACTCATTAGCGGTTGAAGGTGTCATTGAGCAAGTTGGCATTGGCTTCATGTTTGCACCAGCGTTTCACCCTGCCATGAAGTACGTGGGTGAAACACGCAGAGAAATCAGTATTCGCACAGTCTTCAACGTTTTGGGTCCTCTCACAAATCCAGCTGGTGCCACCGCGCAGGTTATAGGAGTCTACGACGCAAAGTTAGTTGAGCCACTGGCTCACACGCTACAGAAGATGGGTTCGGAGGAAGCATTGGTGGTGCACGGGCAGGACGGACTGGATGAATTGTCTACGATAGGAAAAACGTTTGTCGCCCACCTCAAGGTCGGAGAAGTAATAATTTCAGAGATGACGCCCAAAGATTTCGGCATCAAAAAGGCAACCATTGCAGATTTGCAGTGTTCATCTGCTGAGCAGAGCGCCCGAACTATATTCAATATTCTAAACAATATAGAGGCGGATGCAAAAGCTGACATTGTGCTCGTTAACGCCGCTGCTGGTATCTTGGTCGGTGGAAAAGCCTCCTCGTTTGCTGAGGGTATAGAATTAGCCCAAAAATCTATCACCAGCGGTGCAGCTTACAGTAAGTTAAGAAGTTTAGTGAAATTGTCAGGTGGCAACATGCAGAAACTTGAGGAGTTTGAGCAAACATGATTGATTTTCTTGATACACTCGCAAAGGATGCCTTGGACAATATTGAGAGCGGATACTATAGGCACTACAGAACAGTTAAACAAGTCCAAGCCAGCCTAAAAGCAGCGATACTAACCGCCAAAGCCAACGCCATCATTGCGGAAATCAAAGCAGCATCTCCCTCCGCTGGAACCATACGCAACACCGTGGATGTGGTGGCCACAGCGCAGGCGATGCAGAGAGGCGGCGCAGCAAGCTTATCGGTGCTCACCGAACCCAAGCACTTCAACGGCTCCCTGCAGGCACTTAGCCAAGCCAGAGTAGCCGTAAATTTACCAATCCTTATGAAAGACATTATTATGGTGCAAAAGCAAATAGAGGTAGCCTCCAAGATAGGCGCTAATGCGGTGCTACTGATTGAAGCGCTTTTTGACAGAGGCTACTGCGATGTTGACGTTGACCACGCAATCGCTAACGCACACGGCTACGGGTTAGAAGTTCTTTTGGAAGCACACACCGAAAACGAGTACCTAAAAGCAGTCCAGACCAAAGCGGACTTGGTAGGGATTAACAACCGCAACTTGGCAACGCTCAAAATCGACTTAAACACTACTAAAACTATTCTGCAGCGGCACGGCAAAAACGGCAAAACCGTGGTCTCCGAAAGCGGCATCAATAGCGTTTCGGATCTGCAATTTCTGCGGGGCTGCGGTGCAGACGCTTTCCTGATTGGCTCAAGCATAATGTTAACACAAGATATCGAATCTAAAGTTAAGGAGTATGTGGAAGCATGAACCTAAAAGCCTACCCATTAGACGGCAAATACGGCAAGTACGGCGGGCGCTTTGTACCTGAGATTTTGATGGAAGCAATCACCCAGCTTGAAAA
Organism: uncultured archaeon; assembly: GCA_963810275.1. Taxonomy (GTDB): domain Archaea; phylum Thermoproteota; class Bathyarchaeia; order Bathyarchaeales; family Bathycorpusculaceae; genus Bathycorpusculum. The sequence continues at coordinate 53,004 of CAWENF010000002.1, read as the reverse complement.
AGCGTATGCAGAGGCGAAAGCTGACCCCGAGTTTCAGCGTAAGCTGGACTATTACCTTGCCGACTTTGTCGGCAGACCCACTCCGCTATATTACGCTGAGAACCTAACCAAAAAGTTGGGAGGTGCAAAAATCTACCTAAAACGCGAAGACCTAGCACACGGTGGCGCACACAAAATCAACAACACCATCGGACAGGCACTCCTAGCGAAGCGAATGGGTAAGAGCCGCGTAATTGCCGAAACTGGCGCGGGACAACATGGAGTCGCCACAGCTATCGCATGTGCTGCGTTGGGTTTGAAGGCAATTGTGTTTATGGGCACTGAAGACTGTGAGAGGCAACGTCTAAACGTTTTCCGCATGAAGCTTATGGACGCTGAAGTGCACTCCGTTGAGTCCGGCTCAAAAACGCTCAAGGACAGCATTAACGAGGCATTCCGAGACTGGGTGACAAATTTAGAGTCCACCTACTACCTTATTGGATCAACGATGGGGCCACATCCCTATCCGATGATGGTGCGGGACTTCCAAAGTGTGATTGGCCGAGAAATCAAGCAACAATTCCAACAGAAAACCGGCTGCTTACCCGACGCACTCGTCGCTTGTGTGGGAGGCGGCAGCAATGCCATGGGCACATTCTACCCATTCGAAGATGACGCATCCGTCAAGCTGTACGGCGTGGAAGCGGCAGGCGAAGGCATCCAGAGCGGTCATCATGCAGCCACTTTAGCGGCAGGCGAGGAAGGCATTTTTCACGGTATGTTCACTTACATCCTCCAAGACAGCAACGGACAAATCGAAAATACCACCAGCATCTCCGCCGGCTTAGACTACCCCGGCGTCGGACCCGAACACTCATTCCTCAGAAGTATCAAGCGCGCGGAGTACACCTACGCAGACGACAAAGAAGCCGTAGACGCATTCCTTACGCTATGCAAAACGGAGGGCATTTTGCCTGCATTGGAGTCATCACATGCAGTAGCTTTCGCCATCAAGCTTGCGCCGCAGATGCGAAAAGACCAATCAATAGTAGTCAACCTTTCAGGCAGAGGAGACAAAGACGTGGAGACAATAGCCAAATACATAGGGGCAAAGATATGAGCATCATTAAAGAGAAATTTCAAAATTCCAAAGCAAAAGGCGAAGGTTTGTTGATTGGTTACTTAACCGCAGGCGACCCCACACCCGAAGCCACACCCAAACTGGCAGACGTATTGATCAGGGGTGGCGTGGACATCTTAGAGCTTGGACTGCCGTTCTCTGATCCAATCGCTGATGGACCAACCATCCAGGAAGCCAGTTTGCGAGCGCTAAACGCAGGCACTACTCCTCTGAAAGTGCTGGAAATCGCAAAAGAAATCAAAGCACAGCATGATACCCCACTTGTGGTCATGACATACTATAATCCAGTATTCCACCATGGCGTCCTAACTTTTCTAAAGAAAGCCAAAGCAGCAGGCGTAGACGGATTCATTGTACCCGACTTGCCTGTGGAGGAAGCCGATGAGTACCGAAAAGCCGCAGAAATGGCTGGTTTGGATACGGTTTTTCTTGCGTCCCCCGCCACCTCGGAAGAGCGTCTCCAAAAAATCGTGAATGCCTCCTCAGGCTTCTTATACCTGGTTTCGCGTTTTGGCGTCACAGGCGCCCAAAGTAGCGTTGCGGATTCCACCGTGCAGCTAATCAGGCGTGTAAAACCAATTACAGCGAGCAAGGTTCCGTTGGCAGTGGGTTTTGGCATCTCTAAGCCCGAACATGTCAAGCGCGTTATTGAGGCAGGGGCTGACGCCGCCATCGTCGGCTCCGCATTCATAAATATCATTTCCCAAAACCAGCCTAGCATGCTAAGTGACCTGCAAGCCGCCGCATTAGCCTTGAAGTTGGCTACAAAACCCTAACTTCACCCTACTTTTTTAGCATAAGTTTTATAGTTGGAAATATCTCTCTATGTTCGGCGATGGATCTTAGGCGGTGGGTTAGGGGTCCATTTCAACCGTAAATCCTCTACATGACGGGCTGACATCGGCAGCAGAGGCGTCAAAGGCCGCTTGGGGTTTCATTTCCGAACCAGTGACTATCCGTCCCTTGGGGCTGGCGGTCAACGAGTTGTTTCCGTAGGGAAGCATCTTCGTTGTTTAGCAGGCGAACCCGGCTAGGCTCGGGAGAGAGCAACCTAAGTTTGGACGTTACGCGCTCAAGGGGGTGCGGGTAAGAGCGTAGGGTTTGAGGTTCCCAGGCGGAGTCTAGGCGACGAACTGCCGCGGTCCATCGCTACTAAATTTTAGGAAAAAATCGGTTTTTTAGTGTACATGTTGCTGTCTGGGTTGTTTCTACTTTTATCATGCGCCTGATGACTGATGTTATGTGTTCGAAGACTAACGGCGAAAGTTCGGTTTTGTTGGTTCACATGTCAAGGAACGCTGGCGACTACGACGACCCTAAAGATAGTTATGCCCAGAAATTTTCCGTTGTTCAAAGAGCCGCTTAGAAATGCTTAGTTCACGCCGCGCCAATTCCATGCAGAAAGTATCAAACAACGGATCCTCAGTTGCTGGAAAATGGAAAACTTGAAGAATTCTACTTAGCAAGTGAGGCGGAAAAAGTAATCAACACCTGCAAACTTAAAAATCCGTCAACGGGTCCATACTGGCATTGAAAAGTCTTATTTAGTTATTCAGGTTTCATCTATATATGCGGCAAAACTGTTGACTGCCCCAGAAAAAACTTCTCAAACAAAAGTTTTCTCCACAAAAAAGCGATCTCGTTCCCGAAAAACTATACCAATCCCCAAACCTGCGCAGGAAGACAAAAGTAAAAAGCTTTTGGAGATGGCTGAGGCAGTGGCGCATTTTGGAAGCTGGGAGTGGGATGTCACACAGCTTCGTGCTATTTGGTCAAAAGAGATGTTTCATATTTTCGACATAGAACCCAAAACCGAAGGCTTAACTTTAGAGGAATACAAGAGTTTTATTCACCCTGACGACTTGCTCGACACTACTAGAAGAATTACAGCATCCATGGCAAATCCCAAATTAAACCAGAAAAATGAACATGATTACCGCATCGTTCGCCACGACGGCTCAGTTCGAACAATCCATTCTCAGCGCCAAATCAAAGAACTCACACCTGAAGGCAAACTCAAAGTAATCGTAGGGGTAGACCAAGACATCACCGAACAAAGACAAGCTACACAGATATCCGCTGAAACCATTAAACTTCTTGAGTTAGCTGAGGAGGTGGCGCATTTTGGAAGCTGGGAACTTGAAACTTCAGAGACTGTTGCCAAATGGTCTCCTGGGATGTTTCGAATCTTTGGTCTACAACCTCGGCGCCTAGGCTTCACTTGGGCAGAATATCTAAGCTTCATTCACCCAAACGACCGCGAATGCCGCATTAAAAAACGCCCAGTTAATGCTAAATTCACCGTTAAACCATCTGGAAAACTTTGACTATCGCATAATCCGCCCCGACGGTTCAGTTCGGATTCTTAACGCTCAACGTCAGGTAAGAGAAGAAGATGCTATGGGTAAAGCAAAAACCGTAGTGGGTGTAGACCAAGACGTAACCGAGCGAAGACAAGCCGAAGAAGCACTAAGGAAAAGTGAAGAACGGTTCCGACTGGTCGCGGAAGCCGCCAGCGTCATGGTTTACGAAATCGACATCCCAACTGATCACATGAAGTTTATAAGCGGCGTCAAACAGCTCGCAGGATACGAACCAGACGAAGTTGGCTCAACAACAGCGTGGGTTCAAACCAAAATTCACCCCGAAGACATCCAGCAGCTGGTTGATACTTGGACCAAAACCAAAAACGATCCCAACATAGACCGCTACTCCCTTGAATACCGCATACTGCACAAAAACGGTAACTACATAACCGTGAAAGACACCGCCAAAGCCATCAAAGACAACTCAGGCAAAACCATACAATTCATCGGCGGTGTACGCGATATCACCCAGCGTAAACAAAACCGGGAAATGCTAAAACAGTACAGCAAGCATCTAGAAGAATTGGTGGAGGAACGCACAAAGCAGCTTCTTAAATATGAACGCCTCGCAGCCATAGGTCAAGTCGCCGGCATGGTAGGACATGACATCCGAAACCCACTTCAGGCCCTGATAAGCGAAGTATACCTTATCCAATCCGACATCCAGAAACTGCCACAAACCACAGAAACAATTGACATCTCCGAAAGCCTAGTGAGTATAGAAGATAACATTACATACATCAACAAGATAGTTGCAGACCTGCAGGACTACTCCCGCCAACTCAACCCAGAATACCAACAAGTTGATTTAGAAGACCTCATTGTAGAAGTTATTAAAAGCATAACAGTTCCTCGATCAATCCATCTATCTTTTCGTGTTGATACCTCCAAAAAAGTCTACGTAGACCCAACCTTCACACGTAGAGCACTCACTAACCTCATCAATAACTCCATCCAAGCAATGCCAGACGGCGGTGCACTCGAAATCGCCGGCACACAAAAAAACGGTGCTATCTGCCTTTCCGTAGCCGACACAGGCAAAGGCATTCCCGAAGAAGTTAAAGACCGCCTCTTTACTCCGCTGTTTACAACCAAATCCAAAGGTCAAGGCTTAGGGTTGGCGGTGGTGAAGCGGCTAGTTGAAGCGCAGGGTGGCTCTATTTGTTTTGAATCCACACTTAACAAAGGCACAAAATTCCTAATAACCTTACCCAAAAAACAAACCAAACCGTAAAACAGAATAGCGGCGTTTGCAAAAATATCCTCGCCTTCGCTGTCAGCGGACCCAAAGGTAGCACAGGGCAAACCTAAGTCACTATATCCAAAAACATAGTAGATGAGACCACATCTTTTTCAGTGGTACTTGACAGTAAACAACTTCAGTTCTGCATAACTGACATGGGATCCATTGGGTGTTAACGTTTAGTTACTATCACAGTAGTCACATCGTCACAGTGGATTTAGCCGCCACCGCAAAGAGTGCATCTGTTTACGGCATTGACAACAACTCAAACATCTTAACGTCTGTGATACCCTTCATAGTCTATGGCTTGTTTAGCAGCTGTTTTGCTCTTTTATAAAAGCAGACGGCAAACCCTAAAATCTCGCATTCTCTTGTGATGATTTATTAGTCTATTCAGCGCTGTACTTGCTGATTAAATATGTCTTACTGCGAAAACTGCGGTTCACCTCTTAATTCCGACGCTAAATTCTGCGGCAACTGTGGCACAACCGCTAAAAAAGACACCCCAGCACCCGAGAAATTTAAAGAAACTAAATTCACCTCCAAAAAAGTCTCAGAGCAGCAGCCTGAGCGGGATCGCCTAAATTACTACTCGCCACCCACTGGCAGAACAATTCCACAAGCACCTTTCCCAATAATCTCTTCACAAACCCAAACCGCCCAGTCCAGCCACACACCAGCCGTAGCGGCACCTACTTATCAGCCTCCAGCCAAGTCACAACCGCAATCACAGATCCCCCCATCTTACATCGCACAACCACGAAATAGCACAGAAACAACTGTTGGCGTTATCTTGTTTCGAAAACCAAAATCGTTTGGCAGATATGACACCTACACCGGCGTGGTGACCTTGGAGCGCCTGATTTTTGCGCAGATGACTCCTCAAATGCTCAACGACGCAGCTATGCAAGCCAAGGAAAAAGCCAAAGCAGAAGGTAAAGGCTTCTTTGGACAATGGGGAGAACAACTTAGAGGCACCCTTGGCTATATTAACCGCTACCTCGATATGCCGCCTGAAACAATCCTATCTGAGACCCCCGGAAACTTTGCCATACTCAACAACACAGTACACGAAATTAAAATTCACCTGAAAAACGACTATAACGACAACCAACACCGCGAGTTCGAAGCAGAAATCAAAACCTCAAACGGCACCTTCAAGTATAATATGGATGAAAACAGCGACTTCACCGATATCCTGAAACGCGTTTATGGCGACCGAGTGCGCATGCCTTTTGGTCACTTTTCAAAATCAGTAAACATCAAGTTCTAACTGCCCGTGCAGTTCCCTTTTTCCCGTTTATTGCTTTAGATATTTTTGGAACCATTCTATGCTTAATCGTGCGACCTCTTCAAGTTTGCCAGGCTCCTCAAAAAGATGAGTTGCGCCCTCAACCACCACCAACTTGGTCTGGCTATTCATTTGCGACTGGGCTTGGCGGTTTAACTCTATAACGTCTTCATCCCATCCGCCCACCAGCAGAAGCGTCGGAGCCTCCACCCGCGAGAGATATTCACCTGCCAAGTCGCCTCGTCCCCCGCGAGAAACCACCGCAGAAACCTCGCCGGGCAACTTCGCAGCGGCAATTAAAGCCGCGGCAGCTCCCGTGCTGGCACCAAAGTAACCCAGCTTAAAATTCTGAGTTTGTTGGTCCAGTCGCAGCCACTCCGTTACGCCAATTAAACGCTCTGCCAAGAGGGGAATGTTGAAGCGGTACTCTGCTGTTGCTACATCCACCTCTTCCTCCTTTTGGGTTAGCAAATCAAAAAGCAGCGTGCCCAAACCCGCCTTGTTAAACTCCTTAGCCACGTATTGGTTGCGTGGGCTAAACCGGCTGCTGCCGCTTCCATGCACAAAAACCACCAGCCCAATAGAGCCTTCTGGCAAAAACAGATTACCAAAAACCTCGACGCCTCCCGCAGGAATCCTCAACTCAACCTCAGAGGTACTCATGTAGCTGCTACCCCTCCCATTTCCACTCTGCGAGCATTTAACAGAGCTATAACTTCTTCGTCGCTTGTCTGGTTGAAGTCCTCGTAGAATTGCCCTATAGCTTGGAAGTAATCGGGCTTGTAGGGACACACAACTCGATCAGCTAACTCTTGGAGCTCTTTGATAGTTGAAGGTGGACCGACGGGGACGGCCACGATTACCGAAGCGGCGCCTCTGTTGCGAACCGATGCCAAAGCCGCCTTCATAGTTGAACCTGTAGCGATGCCGTCGTCCACGATGATGACGTCTTTTTCTTTCAAATCCAGCGACGTCATTCCTTTTCGATAAACTTGAAGTCTGCGTCCAATCTCTTCTATTTGCCTCCTGCTCTCCTCTTGAATGAAGCTGTTGCTGACGTTTAGATACGCGATTATGCCTTCATCGATGACCTGTGTGCCGTCCTCTGTCACTGCGCCGATGGCGAGTTCGGGGTTGTCAGGCGCTCCAAGTTTGCGCGGTACGATAACGTCGAGGGGGAGGTTTAGGGCTTCTGCGATTTGATAGCCCACGACTACGCCGCCGCGGGGAATTGCCAAGACCAGCCCATTTTCTGTGGGGAAATCAATTAGGGCTTTTGCTAACTGTTTTCCCGCGTCTTTGCGGTCAAAAAAATATGTCATAACAATTTTCCTCTAGAAAAGTTGGTAATTAATAGTAGTTGGGTTTAGGGTATAAAACTTGCTGCTACGATAACTCAAGAATTCTTGGTTTGGTTTAATTCAAAGGGTTGCAATTGATCAGTAGCTTCGTCGGTAATGCTTAAATCCACATCTCGCCTAACCCATAAATGAGGATTAACCTATGCCATACTGCCGACGATGTGGAACCCAACTAGAAGACGACGCCAAGTTCTGTCATAGATGCGGAACCCCCGTCACACCATACGCCGCTTCTCAACCTGCTCAACCCGTCTACTACCCAACGCAACCCAAACATGAACCCCTCAAACCTTCGCATAACGACCCTATAGTGGTTGTAACTGTTGCTTTGGTAGTAGTCTTAGTTGTAGCAGTAGTCGCAGTGGCGTTCTTAGCCGCACCCTTCGGCTCATGGAACACCAACCAATCATTAGAGGACAAAACTGTGGGTGTTAAAACCCTCAACCTTAACTTCCACACAAACATCGGCAAAGTAATCATGTTCACGCAGAAAATAGGTGACAACAATGTCGGTATCTACCTGCAAGCTAACGGAACGCGGGGGCTCCTATCAGAAGACACGGGGCCAGTTAGTTTAGAGTTCTCCAATAACACTGTTGGTGACGTTTTAAATGTGGATTCAACCATTAGAGTCGCTGCCCCCTTCATAACTGGTGCTCGGGTGCAATGCATGATATACGTGGATCCAGCGTTGGAGTTAAACCTCAATATTTCATCCGCTACCGGCGAAGTCAGCTTTTCAGGGGTCAATGCCGCCACTATCCAGTCGTTGCATCTGCAAACCACAACAGGCACAGTGCAAGCCAACCTGGAGCCAGGCACCACTATCGCAGGCAACATCTCAATCAGCGCCGTCACCGGCGAAGTCAACTACCGCATGAGTCAAACCAAAATCGTTTCAAACAGTACGATCACACTTCATTCCATCACAGGCTCAGTTAACCTTGACATAACTCAGACTAAGACGATTGACGGCAATCTCGATGTAGCAGCCGACACCTCAACAGGAAGCATAAACGTGGGATTAACCATAGACGGTGGTGTCTCTGCTCAAGTCACTTCCCAAGTCAGTGGGATAGGTGATGTATCAGTGGATAAAAACAACTTTGTCGGCAGCAACGACGATATCCACTCCGTAAACTACCCTGCACAAAGCAACATCCATATCGACAGCCATGTTCATGGCGTCGGCAGTGTCAACATCCAAGCCACATACCTAACCACACTGATCTACTCTTAAGGCTTGGTTAGCAACCGCTTTATCACTAAACATTTATTTTCCGCCAGTCCTCAGTTACTTTTAGTTGGAAGTGAAGTTTTTGGCAGAAACAAAAAAGGTAACCAAAGAAGAACTAGAAAAAAACAACGGGCAAGACGGTAAACCCGCTTGGATTGCATATCAGGGCAAAGTCTATGAGGTCACGGACAGCAGCTTCTGGATGGAAGGGGAACACATGGGCATGCATAGCTCAGGTAAAGACCTCACTGATGAGCTTGAGATGGCCCCGCATGGCAACGAGAAATTCGTTGACCTCAAACTCATCGGTGACCTATCTTAAATGCATTGTAGCACAGAGTTTACTCTGCGCAAATCATCTAACACATTTTTTAGTTCAGGCCCCGACATGTCCTTACGTTTGTGATGGGCTTCTTTGACTTTTTGAGCTATTGTATCAAAAGCGTCCTTAACATCTAAATTATTATTCATGCACTCCTCGAAGGCAGCTGCAATCGAGCTTTTCCCAAAAGCCCCTTGTCCTACAGGTCTAGTTTCTGCTAAATCCGACACTAACCCCCGAACTTCATCCAGCAGCTGCTTCGCATCAGCCAACCGCTCAAAAGTAAAATTGCGTTCTTCACTATACAAACCGTAAATCAGGAAAAACCGCAGGTCTTCCCCACTAAACCCTCGCTTCAGCACGTCATCAGTGTACAGCACGTTGCCCTTGCTTTTACTCATCTTTTCTCCATCTACAAGGAGGTGCCCACCGTGCAGCCAAAACCGAGAAAACTGTTTGCCAGAAACCGCTTCGGCTACGGCTATGTTGTAGTCGTGGTGTCGAACCAAGTTGTCGATGCCCCCGCAGGCCAAGTCGATTTCAAAACCCAGCGTTTTGGTGACAATTGCGGGGTCCTGGATGTTCCAAGATGGACGCCCCCTTCCGATAGCGGTTTCAAAACAGGTGTCCTCTAAGCCACAGCCGTGCCAAAGTATGAAGTCGCCTATATTCCACGGTGTACCCGGATATGTGTCTTTATGGAACCGTCGGGGCTTCTTGGGCCATTTACTCATATCCAAATGCGAGAGTTTGCCAAAGCCTTTGAATTTCAAAGGTGCAAAGTATGCGTTTCTGACGCCATGATACGTGTGCCAGTAAGCATAACCAGACTCAACAAGCCTCTCAACCAACATAACCGCTTGGTCCACTGCCTGCGACGCCGCCACAGGATAATCGGGCTTCTTGATATGCAAAAGCTTCAAGTCGCCAAAGAACACCACCAAGTTCTTCTGAGTTAACTCTTCAAGTGATATGCCCTCTTTTTTTGCTTGCAAAACCGCTTTGTCCTCCACGTCGGTTAGCGGCATGGCACGTGTAACGTTGAAGCCGAGGTATTCCAAGTAGCGTTGGAGCACGTCTTCGTAGAGGAAGGTGCGGTAGTTGCCAATGTGTGCTCTTTGGTAGGTGGAGGGGCCGCATGTGTACATTTTGACGTTTTGAGGCTCGGCGGGTTTGAAGGGTTCCAGTTTGCCGCTTAAGGTGTTGAAGAGCTTAAGCATCCCAGAGCCCTATTGTTTCACTTCTTCTTTCTGGATTGCCTCCAGTGCCTGCTTGGCTTCCTCAGCGTGTCGCTCCGCGTGAGTCTGTGAATTGAAAATGTGCTGAACAACACCCTTCTTATCGATTATGTAAGTGACTCGTCCCGGCATCAACCCCATGCTCTTTGGGACATCGTAGAGTTCCCGTACCCTGTTATCCACGTCTGCAAGCAAAATAAACGGCAGCCCATAATGCGATGCAAACGCCACATGGGACTCCACGCTTTGTCCGCTTATGCCCAGCACTTCGGCGCCTAAGTCTGTTAAGTTGCTGGTAGGCATCGCGGAAGGTGCAGGCTTCTTTTACGCAGCCGGGCGTTTCGTCTTTGGGGTAGAAGTAGAGTACGATGTTCTTTTTTCCTATATACTCGCTTAGTGTTACGTCGTCGCCCATCTGTGAGGGTAACGTAAAGTCTGGGGCTTTGTCGCCAACCTTAACAGTCAAAAAAAGTCACCATCAAACTATGGCTGCGTTTTGCTATTATGTCTTTCCCACGTTTCTTAATTGTTATAAGCGGCTATGTTGTATGTGTGGCTGGTGAGTTTGGTGGAAGAGAAAACCCTAAAGTTCGGCGGCTTCAAAGGTCAAGCCCTATTGTACCAAGCAAAAGGTTCCCCTGTACTGTTTCTACATGGCTTATCCTACACCATTGGCGTTTGGCAACGCATCGGTGCAACCGAAATCTTAGAAGAGAAAAAGGTGCCCTTTCTGGCTTTGGACATGCCCTATGGTTTGAAAAGTAACTGTCACCCAAAGAACCGAGACTCCAAAGCCAACGTGAACTACGCTATGGAAGCTTACCGGTCCGTCTTCGGCGACCAACCGCCACTGGTGGTCGGTGCAAGCATAGGCGGCTACATAGCCCTCCAATACTCCAAAATTCATCCAGTCAAAGCCTTACTTCTAATATCCCCCGCTCACGCTTTCAAACGACGATTTAGTCTCCTCATACAAACATTTCCATTTCCCAGTCCGTGTGGTATGGGGCAATATGGATACCATCATCTCAGGCGAAGAAATGCGCTCGCTATCCGATCAATTGCCAAACGCAAAAATGCTGGTGTACGCAGGCGCCGCACACTCCGCCTACAAAGACGACCCGAAGCGGTTCCAACGTGACTTGCTTGAACTTTATGCGCATGCAACAACCTAGATGGGTTTCGCTATGACGATGTAGTGGTAGGGTCCAGCTTCCTTTTTGGATTCAACTTTAAAGCCTGCCTCGGCTAAGAGTTGAGAGACTTTTTCTTCGCTAAACCGTATGCGTTCAGGCGGACCGAAGTCCATTTGCATCTTTTTCCAATCCAAATCCACCAGTATACCCGAGGGTTTTAGCATCTCATGTGCGTTTCCTAACACTTTAGCAGGTTCTTCAAAGTCATGTAGGTCCATGCTGTATAACACCATGTCTACACAGCCCTGACAGAAAACTGTGTCCTCCGCCCGCCCGATTGCTGCGACGATGTTTTTTAGTTTTTCTTCTTCCGCCTTTCGATTTAGTTTCTCAACTCCAGATGCATCAACGTCAACGGCGTAGACTTTTCCGGTTGCGCCGACTTTTTTTGCTGCCAGCAGGCTGAAGTAGCCTTCTCCGCTACCTACGTCAACGAAGGTCATACCCTCTTTGAGTTCTGATAGAACTGTTTCGGGGTTGTACCAGCTGCGCCGTCGCTCTTCGTCTAAGCTAAATCCGCCGTGGCATGCCATTCTACTGTGCCGCGCCTTTGAGTATTTCGAGGATTTGTTTGTAGTGGGTTTCCCGGGTAGTCAACGGGTAGATTTGACGTTCTAACTCGAAGAAGAGGGGGTCTTGACCGACGATTTTGCTGAGTTTCTCGTCCGAATCTGCGTTTATGATTAGCATACTGCCTTGTTGCCCGATAAGGTGGTAGCTTACTTCGATAATTTTTTCTTTTTCAAGCCGCTCAAAATATTTAAACTGCAGAGGCAGAAGTTTAGCCCAACGTTCAAGGGGCACTTCACGTTTGACTTTTTGGATTATTAAGAACTTCATAATTATCACTTTACATGTTAGTTGTGGGAGTTTAAAGTCTTTCTTTTGTCAAGTTATCTATTGCTTGCTATTCAATATACCAAGAACATTGAATATACAAAACAGTGCAGTAGAAAACAAGAAACAAAGGGGTAAATCCGCGTCAGTGATTGAATGCTCCTACTGAGCAAACAATTCTTCTGGTTCACAAACGCCAAATAAATTGGTGCACCGTAGAAGAATATGCCAGTAAAGAAGCGGAAGTTGAACGTGTCTATGACGATTTAGTCGCCAATGTTCACGTTAAAGTCTGCAACGCCTATTGCTACTTGTTTTCGCCGCTGTGACGTATCATCTCTGGAAGTTTGCTGGAAGCTTTTGACATGGCTTCTTTTGCCAAATCCATAAGCTCCTCGTTGACTTCCACTTCCAAGGTGAGCTTTAGCTTTCCTTTTTTATCAGCCATTTCAGCCATAAAACCACCTCCTCAAACCGTCTATCTGTTTCGGAAAAACGTTTTGCATCAGGTACTTTGCTTGTCCGCCGTTAAGGGCAAGGTCCACTTCGATGCGGTAGTGGTATTTGCCGAGGCGTCTGGTATGGGTTTTGTAGTCGCAGATGGCGCCTTCTTCTCTGCAGCGGCTCAGCTGTTGGTTTAAGTATAATGTTATGGCTGTGGGCGCCAGCGGCTCGAAGCGAAAGGCAATCCGCATCAGCACACGTGTAGCGCTACTTAGCAGCGATCCAGAAATAGATTCTTTAGCCATAAAAACCCCAAAAAAATTGGCAGACAAGAAACAGGTATCTATAATCTTTCGGAGGGGTTTTAATGTTGTGTGACTGTATACTCGTTACAACAAGGCGAAGACTTTGAGCATGGAAGAAATCAAACGTCAGGTGCAAAACTGCCGAAAATGTCGGCTTTGGGAAACCGCCAAGAACGGTGTAGTCGGCGAAGGTCCAATGGACGCGGCGGTGATGTTTGTGGGGCAAAACCCCGGTTCCGAAGAAGACCAAACTGGCAGGCCGTTTGTTGGTAGAGCAGGCAAGTTCTTAACAAAAACGCTTGCCGAGTTTGGCATAAAGCGTGAAGATGTCTATATTACAAACATTGTTAAGCATACGTCGCCGCAGAACCGCAAACCTTACCCTGACGAGGTTGAGGCGTGCCTGCCGTACCTTACTGAGCAGATTGGCATCATCAAACCCAAAATTGTGGTGCTGCTGGGTGCTTCAGCAAAGGATACGCCAAGAGTCGCGGGTGTAGAATACTTTGAGGTTGTTCATCCGTCGGCTGCGATGCGGTTTACTAAAATGCGGGAAAGGTTTAGGGGGCAAATCGCCGAGCTAACAGAGCGGTTTGGCAAAATTTAATAACACACCAAACCCTGCCCATTATAGTGAAGAAAAAACTGGAATTCGCCTTTATAAGGGAAGGTCTACTGGGAGAGCATCAGAAAAGGTCTACTAAGAGAGTTGAAGAATAAGGATACTTCTTAATTGTGAAACCCAGGCAAAGCGGTGCTAAGTAGCTTTCACGTTTACGGCGCCCTTAGTGTATGGAATAAACTCACGCACCTGCTCAATACTGGTTTTACCTATTTTCTCACGCTGTTCTTTTGAAAACTTCACCGTTAACGCCCGCAAAACAAGCTGCAATAACTCTTTGCCCTGGTAGCAGCCAGGCTGAACAACCACGTAATTCTTGGTTTTCGCCTTAACAGAATCAATGGGTCCCCCGACAAATACTGATTCCTCGTCCAAAGTTATCCCCACAGCTATGCGTCAAGGGTGTGTTCCTGTACCAGTTGCGTTTGCCAACCACAAAAAATGCTCCGTGCGGGACGGATTCGCCACTTGGACCGCTTTTGCTTAGTTGGTCTACCCGTACCCAGTAGACGTCGGCTGTGCCAGCATTTTCTCGCCAAGCACGCGAGTACGAAGCCGCTGCCTCCGCCGCCTCTTTTAGGGTCTGCTCATTGGGTTCTTTGCCTTCGGTTTTTATGACGACAAACGGCGAGCCAGTGATTTCAGCGTGGAATACAATGTCCTCTTGTTTTGTGTACTTTTTGATTAATACCTCGTTGCTTACAGTATCCTTGCCTGCCACAACAAGGAAGTCGTCGGAGGTAGTGAACCAACGAAACTTCTCGAACCACTGCTTATTCGCCATCTCCTCTTTGCGTTTTGCCAGTGCCTCTACAATTTGGGCGGGTTTGAGGCTTTTAAGCTCCTCTGCTTCCGACAACTCACGCTCAATTTTGGCTATCTTTTTCTTTGAATCGTTGAGCGCTACTAAAGCTCCCTGTGCTTTTTCTTTAGCACTCTTTCCCTTCTCATAATACTCGTTGGCATTGTCAAACAGCGACATCCTAAGCGCCAAACTGAAATGAAAGCCATCCATGGCTAAGTTTAAAGCGAGATTTTTACCATCAAACCCCTCTACATACGCCATCGGCGGTTTCCCCAACTTTTTCGCGGCCATAACCTGCCCTATTATGGCACTCCACTCGTAGCCCTGCTGGTTGGCTTTTAGTAGCTGCTCCTGGAAAGTTCGGAGTTCTTGGAAGTGGGCATATATCGTGTCGCCGATTTGCTTGTCCCGAACAATACGTTGCTCGTCTTCCTCAATGGATTTTTGCTGTTCGTCTATTATGCGTTTTAGCCGTTTTGCTTCATTTTTAAGTCTGGTAACTTCAATGCTGCCCGCGGCTTTCTCCACTGCGGTTACGTGGAGGAAAAATTCGTCGAGAGCAGCGTTAAACGTCTCAAAGCTCTTGGTTTGGGCGTTTGCATAGCGTTTTAACTTAAAAGGCACAACATCTTGGTAGCCCCCTTCTTCATCTAGTACTATTTCGGGTTCAAATTTGCCCTCCAAAACAGGCGCCAAAACCGTTTGCAAAGCACAAAAAACTGAATGAACATCATCTTCTGATATGTTTTTGCATGGTCTTCTCTTCTCCATACCCGCACGGAGCAGGGTTTCTTCGGCGTAGGTGCCTCCAAAACCAAGTCCTCTTGCCAAAACTCTAACAACCTCCGAGTCGCCACCGGCTTTGATAATATCTTGGAGTTCACCCTCGGTGACTCTGAAAGGGTTTCTGCCGCTTGCCGGCGGATAAACCAGCTCAACGCCTCGCACTACATCGCGGTCCCTCATCTTCTTAAATGCCAACGCCTGAATGATTATGCCCTGCTCGTTGGTCAAGATAAGGTTGCCTTCGCCAAACAGCTCCACCAATAGCTTAAGCAACCCAGTTTTGGTTTCAAACGTGATTGTAACAATGCGTTCAAACTCCACCTGCTCGACGGATCGTAGCCATGAGTCGCGTAAGTATCTGCGTAGCGTCATGCAAAACGGCGGCGGCTCAGAAGGGCTTTCCTCTGTGTAGGAGGTGCCGTGTAGTCTGCGCCCAGCTTCAATGACGAGGCGCAGCATGGGCGAGTCGGTTTTGTGTAGTTTGAATATGAATGTTTTTTCGCCGAATTGATAGATGTTATTCACTCTGCTGTTTGCTACTGTGGGCTGCAACTCTCGGGTTGCAGCGGCGATGTCGAAGCTACTGAACTCTTTTTTAACCAAACTGTCACACTGGTCCTTTGCCTCTATATCATCTGATAGCTGTAAAATAACCGTTTGCACTCAAAACCCAAAAAACACCCTCCAGGCTGACTGTTATTGTCCGTAGAAACCGTTAATACTTGGGCATCTTTTTTAAGTAGGAACAAAATATTACAAAGCCAAGGATCGATATAGATGACTCCTATCACTCAGCTGTACTGGATACGTGTCCTGTTGGGCATCGTTGCAGGCGTAATCACCGCCGTTATAGCCGCGTATTTCTACATACTCACAGACATAACCACTTTAGTTAACAGTATAACAGTGGCTTTGCTAATTTACTTCATAACCTACTATATCCTCAAAGTCTCCTACAAGGACAAGATTGAGAAGCAATCCAAAATACTGAGTACAGGCATAGGCATGTACTTTTTTAGTTGGATAGCCTTTTTTGTCCTGTCCTTCACTGCGATTGAGGTTTTACTTGCATAAAATGCATGTTTTTCTCTTTCTGTTTGTAGAATTTTTCGTTTATTCCTTTATTTGAGTTAAACTTATAAAACATAGCAACTCACCCTTAAACGGTAAGTCAAAATATACTTACGGAGTATTTTCGTTTGACACTTAGCACAGGTTACCTAACAACCAAACAACGCCTAATCTGGGGACTAAAACACAGAGGCATACGAGAAGCTCACATAGCACGCCAACTCGACATAACCAGACAAACCGTCCACAAAATAATCGACATAGCAAACACACGAGTCGAAGACTCACTAAAAGAAGCCGCAGAACTCAATAAAATAGAAATCCTAACGATTGACGTCCAAAAAGGCTTCCTCTCAGGTTACAGTAGCCACTTCAAAACAGAAGCATTTGTCACCTTCACCGCTAAAAACGGCATCCAAATCTGGTTCAAACATTACGGAAACTGCACCAAATGCCGCCATCTCAACGCTTGCAGAGAAAAACTCCTCTTAGAAGCCGCTGAACGCAATTTCCTCTTAACAGAGGATATCCACGAGATTATTCCATCTAAATTGGCTGATGCACTGTTTTCTCGACTACTTCAAGCAGCGAAAGATAACTCCGCAAATCCTAAAATTGCTATTTTTTAGCTTCGCCTTCTTTTAAAAAATTAGCAATAGTCGCTTGGCTTTTGTCACTGCGGGTTGTCTCAATTTTTTCTTCTGCAGATGCTTTGCCACTTGGCGAGGGAATATCCATACGTGAAACGATGCGCATGCAGTCCGCCCAAGCTGAGAAGTAACCGCGGTCAAAGTCCCCGTGTAATCCGTTACCCATATGGGTTAGGAACTCTTTTCGGTAGATGTTAAGTGCAACCTTGTCAGTTAAATCCAATTTGGAGAAAAACGCGTAGATATCAGAATTGCTTTTCCGGGAAAGGTACATGCCAAAAAGGGCGCGGAAATATCCGCGGTTCCACTCAGTTTTCTGCATTTTCTGTTTAACGCGCTCCAACTCGCGTTCGGCTTCGGCGAATTGTCTGCCGACGATGAGTTGGAAGTACCGAGTTACGAGGGCTTGAGCTATAGGCATTTTTAGCGTCCACGTTTGGTTGCTTTCTCTTCTTCAGAGACATCTTCTATTCCGTTTTCGGTGACTTTAAGGATTTCCTCTCCCTCAGGCAAATACGCGCTTGAAACCAGTCTTACGATGCGGATTGGACCATGCGAAGCGCGACGCAGATACATTCTGGTGTGGCTTGTATGTCCTACGATGTTGCCGCCGATGGGGTGGGTGGCGTCTCCGAAGAACTGGTCAGGCTTAGACATAACCTGGTTGGTTACAACTGCCACGGCGTTAAATGCTCTTGCGAGAGCGGTAAGTTTGTGCATGTGTTTGTTGAGTCTCTGCTGGCGACTGGCAAGCATTTCTCTGCCTATATATTCGCTTCTAAAGTGCGCTGTGAGTGAGTCAATGATGATGAGTTTGATGTTGTTTGCTTTTATGATTTCATCAGCGTTTTCCAGCAGAAACATTTGATGATCACTTGTGTAGGCTTCTGCATAAATAATGTTTTTGACTACCTGTTCTGGGTCTAAGCCGACGAATTTAGCCATCTGAACGATGCGTTCAAGTCGGAAGGTGTTTTCTGTGTCCACGTAGAGTACACCGCCGTTTAAGCCGCCTCGTTCGTGGGGGAGCTGAACGTTTACACAGAGTTGATGGCAGATTTGGCTTTTACCGCTGCCGAATTCGCCGTAGAATTCTGCTATCGTTTGTGTTTCTAAGCCGCCGTCAAGCATTTTGTCCAGCACCTTACTGCCGGTGGTTAATCTTTTGACGGTTTTGCGCATTTTGAACAGTTCGTCTGCCCGGATGAATGCGATGCCTACGGATGAGCGTGCGGCTTCAATTATTTGGAACGCTTTCTTTTCGCTTACACCGACGGGTTCTAGTTCGCGGCTGGTAGCCATCGCTACTGATTCGACGGTGTGATAGCCGAGTTCCCGAAGTTTTCCCGCTGTTGCTGGACCGACTCCTGGGAGGTCTTCTATGAACTCGTATTTTTTTCTGTTTTCTTCCATTTGCTTCATTTGTTCGCTTTTTTCTTCTACAGGTTCCTCTTGGGGTTCTTCTGGTTGGACATCGATGTCTTCTGACATGGTTTTCACAGCTTTCAATGCATGTGTTGCCGGCAATATTTAAAACAAACTGCTGAAAGGTATTGTTGGAACAGGGGAGAGGTGACTGGAAGTGATTTTTTGCTGTTTCTATGATCTTTCTAAAGTTCCCATCCCTGTCTTTTGTTCAGAATCTAAATATTTTATTTTTTTTGTCTTGACACATCACGTTTGGAAAAGCTTATATTAACTTAGAACCAAAACAGGTACCATAATTGGTGATACGATGAACAAAAATATAATCTACATAGTTGTTGCTGTTCTGGTTATAGTAATTGTCGGTGCAGCAGCAGGCATTATGTTGATGAATAACGGTGGCGACACAGACGACACTAACCCAACCCCAACCCTCCCACCTAGCCTAACAGGAGCAAGCAGTGTAATCTTCAGTGTTAACGAAACTACCACTGCAACAGGCGACCTGGTCGGTTACACCTTCGAATGCGTTAACTATAACACTGCAACTGAAAAAGTTAGAGTAGACCTCTGCATTGCAGACGCAAACATATTCTTATATCCTTGATGCAGGGCAAGAAAAATCCTGGGTAAGCATGGATAACGGAATGACATGGACTGAAAGTGACTTCGCTGCAGACTGGACCAACTATGGATCACTATTTAATGACTTCGCACAGAGGCTTATTGACCAAGGCAACACCAATGACCTAACATATACAACCGACACAACCTCCATAACTATTTACTGTGTCGCAGTCAATGAAACAATCCCCGATTCTGACTTCACAGTAAGTTAAGAAAACAACAGTTGGTTACCTAACCAACTTTCTCCTCTTTTTAAAAATTTTTTCCTTTTAGATTAACTGAGCATCTTTTACTTCGTAAATGACGTTGCCACCGCTTTTCATGTTGATCTGGTCAATTTCCTGAATCATACGATTAACCATCCTGCCTACAACCAAAACAAACACGTTCAACCCTCTTGAAGCCGCGATGGCTGCGGAGCGACTGATTCCGAACTCTATGTCTGCCTTTTTATCCAACTTAGCCAATACAGCCCTGCCAACCGCTCCCATAACGCCGATACGGTCAGGGTTGAATTCACCATAGAAGGCTTTCACCTTATCCATGTCGGTTTTGTGGGAGCCGCCTCTGCGAATGCTGGGCAACTTAACTATGAGAATCTTACCCTGCTTAACATGCATTTTGCCGTGTAGGTCCTTTAAGCCGAGGTCTTCGCCTTCTTGAGCGTCGGAAAGTGCAACTCCACGCGCCTGGGTCATGGGGCTGTTGGTGGGAACGGTGTAGATGATTCCTTCCTTCATCATTAACCCCACTTCCTCTCCGGCTTTGACGGGTTGGGTGGCTATGGCTGGCCAAGCATGCTCCACTTTTAAGTCGTGTTTAATTTCGCTGACAAATGCCTCTAAGTTGCGCATATCTTCTCGGAGTTTAACTACTGCTTTGGGGGTGAGGTGGTAATCGGCGCGTTCGCTGCCTGCTTCAAGGTAACCTTCTCTTTGGAGTTTTTTGAAGTATTTAGATATGGCTTGTATAGTTATGCCTATTTTGTCGCTGATGTCTTTCTGTTTAATGTGGGGTTGGTGCCGCATTATTTCTAAAAGGATTTGGAATCTTGTGAATTCACCTTTGTCTTTAAGTAGTAGGACGGGTTGCTGCTGCTTAGCCACTTAATCAACCTTACTTTAACCATAGTTAAACATAAATTTATAAGGTTTCGGTTAGTAAACCCACGGCAAAGAGGATACACAAACGCACATAATGGAAGGCTTCCTTCCCCATCCATGGTGGGAATTCTGGTGGGCAATAACAATACCCATAATCGCCTACGGAATCTATCGCATGGCAAAAATCGCAAAAAACAACCCCGAAGCCAAACCCCTCCTCGCACTAATGGGCGCATTCATTTTTGTTGTCTCAGCCCTTAAAACTTCCTTCAGTTTTTGGTAGCAGCAGCCACCCCACAGGCTCAGGTCTAGCCTCTATCGTTTTCGGACCCGCAGTAGCCTCAGTACTCTCCATGATAGCACTAACCTTCCAAGCCTCGTTACTTGCCCACGGCGGATTCACAACTTTGGGAGCAAACGTCTTTTCAATGGGCATCATGGGTCCAATTATCGCATGGGTAATTTGGATTATATGCAAAAAAATGCGGGCCCCCACTCAAGCAGCAGTATTTCTCGCAGTAGCCCTAAGCGACCTCTTCACCTACGTCACAACCTCCTTCCAGCTAGCGTTGGCTTTCCCCGGCGTAGGGTTCGCAGAATCTTTCCTAACATTCGTCGGTATATTCGCCGTCACCCAAATCCCGCTTGCCATAGGCGAAGGAATCTTGGCCATATTCATCTTTGAATTCTTAACCAGATATAAAGGCCAAATCCTCACCTCACTTAAAGTGCTGCGTTCCCCGATCACTGGGCTTAGCGAAAAAGAGTTCCATCTCAAAAAACAGCACTACGTAATCCTAATTACCATACTGCTAGCGCTGTTTATTTTGCCCCTCGTCTTTGTTTCCACAAACATGGCGGGAACTGACGACGCAGCAGCAAACATAATAACCCGCCAAGGCTACACGCCATGGTTCACTCCCGTTCTGGAACTTCCCGAAGAGGCTATACAGATACTTTTCGGAGTACAAGCCCTTATAGGAGCCTCCATAATAGCATATATAGTCGTAAAAACAAGACGTAAAATTGCACACCAACCCAACGCCCACCGTGGACATAAGCACCACCACATCCACAACGAAAGCCATGCAAACCTCTCAGCCCAAATCGACCGCTACGCCTACATCAATCAACTTGGCAAAAACCAGTCCAGCCACCAAAATCTTTTTGGCCTCATCCTTGCTGTTGCTCAGCGTCCTCTCACCTAACCCTGTGGTGCCGATAACAGTCTTTGTTATATCCTTAATCTTAATTTTGGCAGTTGCGCAGATTCCAATACGCTTCTACTTTGACCTATTCATCTACCCCATTGCGTTTGCCGCTATAAGCTGCCTATTTATTGCACTATTTTTCGGTAACTCGGCTCCACTCGTTGAAGTTCCGTTCCCATGGTTCACATGGACAATCTACACGAATGGCATAACCATCTCCTTAGCCACATTCTTCAGAGTGCTAGGCGCAGTCTCAGCACTGTTTTTCTTAGTGTTAACCACAACTATGAATGATCTCTTCATCAGCCTAAGAAAAATTCATGTGCCTAAAGTCCTAATAGAAATCAGCTTGCTTATCTACCGCTACATATTCGTGTTCATGGAAGTCGCTGCCAAAATGACCACCGCACAAAAGTTACGGCTGGGACAAACAGGCTACCTAAAACGCATCCGCCAAACCTCTCTACTTGTAGCAAACCTCTTTGTCCGAACGCTGGAACAGGGGGAACGCACTTTCACAGCCATGAATGCACGGGGTTACGATGGCAACATCCGTGTTCTTGAAGACCAACCCAAACCTAATTGGGTAACAATCGCAGGCATAATCGTACTCGATTTTATGCTTGCTACAATAGCGCTAAACATAATTCAAATTTGGAGTTTCTGGTAAAATGTTGTTTAGAATAGAAAATTTGGTTCATGAATACTCCGATGGTACACTGGCCCTTGACGATGTATCAGTAAGCTTTGACCGAGCTGAACGTATTGCGTTGCTGGGCACAAATGGCTCAGGAAAAACCACTCTGCTAAATCACCTAAACGGACTTCTAAAACCTACTCACGGCAGAATCTTATTCGATGAGAAACCTCTTCAATATAATGACAAATTCCTCTTAGACATCCGCAAACGCGTTGGTTTTGTCTTCCAAGACCCAAACGACCAACTCTTCGCCCCCACAGTCAAACAAGACGTGGCATTCGGACCCCTAAACTTAGGCTATACCCCCGAGCATGTTAAGGAGCTAGTTGATGAAGCACTCACAACCGTTGGGATGACCGAATATACCGATAAACCACCCCACTTCCTAAGCGGTGGCCAAAAGAAACGGGTGGCATTGGCGGGTGTACTTGCTATGCAGCCTGAAGTCATCATCATGGACGAGCCCACATCAAGCCTTGACCCTCGTGCTACAAGCGAAATCTTGCATTTGCTGCTACAACTTAATCGTGAAAAAGGGATAACGCTGCTTTTGGCTACGCATGATGTGGATTTGGTGCCACTCTTCGCCAGTAAAATGTATGTGCTTGATAAAGGTAAACTTGTCTCTGAGGGTACCCCAAAGGAGAGTTTCTCAAACGCTGAGTTAATCCGAAGCGTAAACCTCCGATCACCCCGCTTAACCCACCTTTTCGAGGTACTTAAAACTGAGGACAAACTGCCCATCTCAGACCAGCTGCCGCTGACCATTAGTGAAGCCAGAAAAGAAATCCTGAGACTCTTAAACAGGCAACCGTAAACAAAATGTGCTGATGCTGCTAAAAAGGAAGGTTAAGCTGAGAGGTCGTAGCCTCTAGCAGTCACCATCTTGTCGCCCACCATTTTCGTCGCAGAGTTACCCACAACTATTGTGGTCACCATATCGATTTCGCAGTTGAGCATATCTTTGAGTGTCGTGATGGTGTAGGTTTGTCCTTCCCTGCCTGCTTGGCGCACGATGCCCACTAAGGTTTTAGGGTTCAGGTGCTTCATCATGATTTCATAAGCCTTCATCAACGGCTCAATACGGCCCTGACTCTGAGGGTTATAGAACACAATCGACATGTCACACTGCGTGACCAGTTCGAGGCGTTGCTCTATTTTCTCCCAAGGCGTTAGCAAGTCGCTTAGGCTAATGACTGCAAAGTCGCTCACTAGCGGTGCTCCCAGGATGGCTGAAGCTGCGGTTGCTGCGGTTACGCCCGGCACTATTTCCACAGGCACGTCCGCATTGTCTCTTTCGGCGACTTCCAAAACGATGCCTGCCATACCGTAGACTCCTGGGTCGCCACTAGAAACCATAACCACTGCTTTTCCTTCCTTAGCTTTTGTTACGGAGATTTCTGCACGTTCAACCTCTTTGCCCATGGTGCCTGAGGTAACCTCGGCGTCTTTTCTGATTATGTCTTTGATTAGTTTGATGTAGGTGCCATACCCCACTACTACGTCGGCGGCTTCGATTAGTACTTTCGCTTTAGGTGTAAGGTGCTCTGGGCAGCCAGGTCCAATGCCAACTACGCTTATTAGCCCTCGGCTACTGCTACCGTGACTCCGTTTAGTTTCATCTTTTTCAGTATCAACTTTGAGTCTTTTCCCGCTACAAGTAATGCTGCTCGTTCACATACTCCTCCAATACCTATTTTTTCTTGAACCATCGCTGAATCAGGCGACAAATCCTCGTAATTTACACTACGAAGCGCTTCGACACTTAAAAACTCAAGCGGCGCCCCTAACTTTTCAACAGCTTCCAGCATAGGCTGAGAATCACGCTTGATATCCACCGTTGCAAAGCGGTAAACCCGAGAAAGCGGTACATGTACCTTCTCCAAGGCAGCATCTACTGCTGTGATTATGTTATCTGCGGGCGCTTCTTTGGTTGCCCCTAACCCCACCACAACATGTCTTGTTTTAAGGATGGTGAATGGCTTGGTGAAGTTGGTTACTGAGAGCGGTTCGTGAGTGATAACTATGCCTGCATCGTATCTGTCGATTACTTCGAGTGCTTCGGCGCCGCCCTTTACAGTTCGTACCTCAAAAGCTCCTATGGCGTTGGGTGGGATTTTTGCGTCTCCAACAACCACAAGCACAACTCGGTCTCCGTTTACTATCGCTGAGTTAACAGCTACGAGACTGTCAGAATTCTCTATGACTAAATGCAAGTTTTTGGATAGTTCTTCCACGCTTTGTTTGCCCATAACTTCGGTGGCGGTTGTTACGACTGGGATTGCGTTAATGATTTTAGCGACTGTGTTAGCTAAATCGTTTGCGCCGCCTAAGTGCCCCGAGAGAAGGCTTACGGCAAATTTCCCCATGGCGTCAACGCCGACGACGGCAGGATCTGTGAGTTTGCTCTCCAGAAGTGGCGCAACGCTACGGATGATGACCCCTGACGCCATAACCGCAACTATTCCATCTGCCTTACTGTAGATACCTGATATGAAGTCCGCCAGCTTCGTGTCAAAGGATACGACGCCGTTTTGGCTGAATTTTTTGGGGGCATAAACCGTGCATGAGTACCCTGAGATGTCGAGTCCCCGCTGTATTTTTAGTGCGGTTTCGACGCCTTGGTGGGTAATCGCCACAATGGCTATGCCTCGTTCAAACATTCTATTCTTCGCCTTTACGGAAACCTGTGGTGAATTTGGGGTCGTAGAGCTTAGAGTATTCGTAAGTTTTGGGATCTAAAACTTTTCCCACAAAAATCAAAGCGGTTTCAGTTATGCCTTCTGCTTTGACTTTGCCCACGATGTCGGCTAGGGTGCCTTTTACGATTTTCTGCTCTGGCCAAGTGGCTTTGTAAACGACTTGGCAGGGTGTATCTTCTGGGTACCCGCCCTTTTGTAATTCATCAATCACTCGTGCAATGTGTGGTGTCCCAAGGAAGATGACCATGGTGGATTGGTGGACTGCGAGTTTTCTGAGGCTTTCCGCTTCGGGGACAGGCGTGCGTCCTTCGGGTCGGGTGATGATAACCGTCTGAGAAACGTTTGGCAATGTAAGTTCACGGTTGAGTGCTGCTGCGCCACCAAGAAGACAACTGATGCCTGGAATGCGGAAGTAATCTATGCCTTCTTTGTCGAGTGCGGTCATGACTTCTTGTATTGCCCCATAGAAGCTTGGGTCACCGTCATGAAGTCGGACCACGAGTTTGTCAGCTTTGACGCCTGCAATCATAACTTTGAGCATTTCGGGCAAGCCCATCTTGGCGCTGTCATATAGCTCGACGCCTGGCTTGCAGTATTTGAGGTATTCGGGATTTAGCAGGCTGCCTGCGATAGATGACTACGTCGGCTTGCTCTAGCCAGCGTTTGCCTTTGAGGGTAATTAGTTCAGGGTCGCCTGGGCCTGCGCCTATAAATACAACTTTATTCAATCTTGCAATCGCATCCTTTTGTTTTAGTGATTTCCGTTTTGTTTCCAGTGAATAGGAACCTGACTCTTCTTCACGATAGCAACCGAGAAATAGTCCTCATTAACGTCCCATTTCTCTACGTCGCCCAGTTTGCCCACCATAACTTTTTCTTCGGGCAGAGTGCAGCGTTTGACTAGGGCGATGGTGGAGTTTTGGGTAAATCCTGATTTGAGTAGAATCGGGATGAACTCTTTGATGTGAAAAGCACATTTCATGAAAACGAGGTTTTCGGCGTGTTTAGCTGCGTCTTCGAGGTGGGTAGGGTTTAAGTCTGCTGGGATGATTGTTACGACTTCGTCTTTTTCTGCCAGTGGGAGTTTGCTGCTGGCTGCGACCGCCGTGACTGAAGTGACTCCTGGGATAATTTCCAGCTCGATTTCTGGGTAGGTTTCTTTCACGTATTCATAGAGGTATAGGAAGGTGCTGTAGAGCATGGGGTCTCCCAGTGTGATGAAAACTACATTGCCTTTGCGGGCTTTGTCGGCAACTATTGATGCGTTTTCCGCCCAGAGTTTGCGGCAGTTAAGGTCGTCTCTGGTCATTGGGAAAACCATCTCGAGAATTTCAGGCTGTTTTTCTCTTTCTGCTAAGATGGGTTTAATCATGCTCAGTGCCATACTGGGTTTTTTAACGTGAGGTTTGGGCACGCAGATGGTGTCTGCTGCTTTGAGGGCTTTTGCCGCCTTTAACGTGATGAGTTCGGGGTCGCCTGGACCTACACCGATGCCGATGAATACGCCAACCATAAGTCTTCGCCTAATGTTTAGTAGCTGAAACTATTGTTATTGGATTTCTCGCCAACATCATAGTCCCACTGTTAATTTGTTTTCCTTTAGACACAGAAACTTGTGCTATGTCGATGTCTCTGGTAGCCTAATGCCTTCAACTCAGCGATTGCAGTGGTTGCAGTCTCCAGAAGTATAGCGTTTACGACAATTCTGCCCATAGGCCTGAGCTTGTAATGCGCCGTCTGGATGATTGTTCTGAGTGTGGCGCCCCCTCCCCCTATAAAAATGGCGTCAGCATTGGGCAAAGCTATGAGTGCTTCGGGAGCTCTGCCTCTTGAAATGGATACAATGCTTTCCACGCCGAATTTCTGCACATTACTCTTCGTTAATGCAACTGCCTCTTCATCTTCGTCAAAAGCAAATACTCTGCCCTTGCTGCCCACTTGCAGGGCTGCTTCAACGGTTAAGCCACCTGTACCGCAGCCAACGTCAATAACCACTTGTCCCTCTATGAGTCGCGCTTTGGATATTGTTACTGCTCGAGTTTCTTCTTTGGTTGGTCCGGGAACTTTGTCGCTCTGATTGAAGCTGTCGTCTGGAATGCCCGGGGTTTTGAAAGCCCACATTTTCGCCATTGTATTTTCTCATCTTTTCTGTTAACTAAGCTACTGCTTGATAACCATGACACATAGCGGCCCAAAAATCTGGGGCGCTGCACCCGCAAGGGTAGTTTGAGTGATTTTCTCATCTTCTAAGGTTAAGTTTTCGCAGATGTATACTTCTGTTTCCGGGTTTGCACCTGTCTCCAAAAGCAGGGCTGCGACGTCTTTTGGGACAAAGCCTTTGGACCCTGGCAGAAGCAGAATGGTTTGTCCGCATTGGTATGCAGATATTAGTTTGCCTTTTTCCTCGTCGGATACGTTGCCGTCGTGGAACGTGAACAGACGTGCGCCGCCCCAACTTATAGCTAAGCAGGCGGCTGCGGCTTGGATAGAACTGATACCAGGAACTACGTTGACGTCTTCTGGGGTGAATAATTCGCTTTCCAGTACCGTATGAAGTAAACCTGAAAAGCCTGGGTCTCCTGTAGAGAGAAAAACCACATTTTTTCCAGCTTTAGCCGAGTCTGCTGCTTTTTGCAGTGTGTCTTTGAGGTTTCTAGAGGTTAAAACCACTTGTTCAGCTTTGATTTCGTCGAAAAGTTCGAGACTTCTCTGAGCGCCAACAACTAAATCTGCTTTCTCAACAGCCTTTTTCGCAGCTAAGGTAACGTAATCCGGTGAACCTGGCCCGACGCCGACTATTTCAAGTTTTGCCAAGGCTTATTACACCGTGTGTTTTTATCCATCCCAAGGACTCTTCCGTCCATAGCAACAATTATAACGCTTATCGTTATCTTATTTCCCACCCTATCACTAACCTGATTGTGCACCCGCTCCGCGATTAAGTCGTAGGTTGCCTCAACAAGGTTAACTTGACGTAGAATTTCGGTTGCTTCATCAGTGGTGTTTGCTTCTAGCAGCGCTTTTATGGTTTGCTGGTCGGCTCCTGCTCCACCTGCGTAGGCTGCGATGACTTCGTTTCGTGCGTCGCCGACTTTATGGTGAGTGTTAAACAGTCTGGCAGCTAACTTGACGATTTTTCCAGAGTGACCCAGAACGATGATTTCTTTGACGCCTTTCTCGACGGCTTTATCCAGCATGTAACCCACGAAGTCACCTGTCTGCACGATCGCATCTTCGGGCACGCCGAATTTCACCTTAGCGATGCGTTCGCCGATGTTGCCGGGCACCACAAGTATGCGTTTGTAACCTCCAGCAAGTGCAACATCAATTTGTGGCAGCATTGAGCGTCTGCATGCCTCGGACGAGTAGGGCTTCACCACTCCAGTAGTTCCGAGGATCGAGATTCCGCCTTTGATGCCCAGTTTGTCGTTGGTGGTTTTTTTGGTGATTTTTGCTCCTTCGGGTGCTTCAATCAGGATGTCTGCACCCATACCTTCGGGGAGTGCTTCTTTGACGGCTTCAGTTATCATGGCTTTGGGCGTGGGGTTGATTGCGCCTTCGCCTATGGGAACCTGCAAGCCTGCTTTGGTGACGACGCCTATGCCTGCGCCGCTTCTGATTGTGATTTTGCCGTCGTGTGTGAGTTTGACTGTGGCAGTTATCTCCATTTTGTCGGTTGCGTCTATGTCTTGTCCTGCGTCTTTTACAGTGACTGCTGACGCTGAGTGTGCGTCGAGTTTTTTGGTGTTTTTAACAGGGATCTCAAAACGCAATCCGATGGGGGTTGGGATAACGACGCGGTCCACAGGCTCCTTTATAATTGCTAATGTTGCGGCTTTAGCAGCTGCCGCCGCCGTTGCCCCCGTGGTTATGCCATACTTCAGAAACCGCGCCAAACAATTCACCCGTTAACCGTATTGTTTGCCTTCTGCCTTTGTTAAAAGTGCATTAAAAACTGCTGCTGCGATGGTGCTGCCGCCTTTGCGTCCTTTCACGATAACGTATGGAACCGGTAGTTTTGCGACAACTTCTTTGGATTCTGCTGCTCCCACAAAACCAACGGGTACTGCAACTATGAGTGCAGGTTTGACTTTTCCCGCTTTAATCTGGTCTGCCAACTCAAAGGCTGCGGTTGGGGCGTTTCCGATTAAAACTATAGCTCCGTCTAAGCCGTCTTTGATAGCTAATCGCATAGCAGCTGCCGAACGCGTTAATCCCTCTTTCTTTGCAAGCTCCATCGCGCGTTCATCATTCATGTAGGTAGCTATCTTGCTGCCAAATTTCTTGAGGCGCGCATCGTTTATGCCTGCTTTAACCATTTTCACGTCGGTTACCACTTTTGCGCCTGCCTTGATGGCCGCCACACCTGCTGCTACCGCATCGTCGCTGATTTCGATTATTTTGGCGAATTCGGGGTCGGCCGTGGTATGTACCACACGTTCCACAACCGCCATTTTGTCCGATGACAACTGGACGAGTTGGTCGCCGATGGCTTCCCTTATAAGCATCATGCTTTTATCCACTATTTTGCCAGCTTTTTCGACGCTGTAAGCATCCACGATTTCGCCATCTTTTTTAACTGTCAAGCCGAGCGCTTTTTCAGCTTTCTCCTCAAGTATATCAGCTATGCGTTCGTCGCTGCCTATGGGGTCGCCATAAACAAGATGGATGCCTTTGGCTTTGAGTTGCGGTTCTTTTTCTTTAACGCCGATTAAGCCAGGAATGTCCTCATTTGTATGGACGCCGGGGGCGAGGAAGGCTGGAACCAGAACAATCCTATCCGCCCCCTTGTCCACAGCTATGTCGATGGCTTCATTAACGGTGGGTGTGTCGCGTATCATAAAAGCGATTTCTACAGTTTTGAATTTTCCTCGGCTACGGATTATGTCTCCGAGTCTTTCGAGGGTTTCTCGATTATGGGGTAGTTTGCTTCCGTGTCCAATCAAAATTAAACCGACATTGTCTATTGAATTCGTCAATTTAGTTTTTCCCCGTTTTATCAAATAGCTTGGTAGCGGTTTCAATGGCTTGTTTATCCCCATTTTTAGCTGCTGCTCTGAGATTCTTAACTACTGGAATAAAGGTTTGCTTAAGCAAAACCGCGGTCAAATCGTTTAGCACGCGCTTTTGGTGGTCATCTAAGTTGCCCATCATGGATAGGGCTGTTTCCAGTTCCTTTTGTCTGACCTTTTCGGTGTGTGTGAGGATTTCAGAGACGATTAATCGTACACTAAAGCTTTTCATGTCATCTTCCAAAATGAACAGTTCATTGTCAAGCAGTTTCTGTGCACTTTCGATTGCTTTTTGCCGCTGGGCTTTGTTCCGGTCCGCAATCATTTGCAAGTCGTCAATGCAGTACAGCTTTGCCCCCTCGACTTCTGAGACTGGTTTTTCTACGTTTCGAGGGTTGGAGATGTCAATGATGGTCATATCGGCAGGGTTAGTGCGTTCTCCCATTAATCTTATAACGATAGGTTTAGTTAACAAATAATGTGGGGCTGAAGTCGCACAGATGATTACATCAGCATTCATCATGACTTCATCAAATTTGTCCCACCGTACAGCTTCTCCTTTGAGGTCTGCTGCAAGTTTAACTGCTCGGTCGTAGGTGCGATTAGCAATAAAAATCGGGCTGAGACAGCGATGCGCCAAAGCTTTGGAGACTAAGGTGCCAATTTCACCTGCGCCCATAACAAGTATTTTTTTTGACTCCAAGTTTCCCAAAAGAGTAACAGCAAGTTCAACGGCGGCTGAGCCGATGGAGACTGCCCCTTTGTTGATGCCTGTCTGTTTTCTAACTCGGCGACCCACGGTCATGGCTCGGTTGAAAAGATGCTTAAGGATTGGACCCAAGGTTTTTTGTTTGTCGGCTTCGAGGTAGGCTCCCCAGACTTGGTTTAGGATTTGGTCTTCGCCTATCACCATAGACTCCATGCCTGAGGTGACTTGGAGCAGGTGGCTGAAAGCGTCGTTGTCTACGCTGATCTCCAACGCTTTGGCTATATCGTCTGCATGTTCGCGTTCGCCTGCTCCTTCAAGCATCCAAACTTTGGCTGCATTGATGATATTTTCTGTTTCTTCCGCGACTATATAAACTTCAATTCTGTTACAAGTCTGCAAACACAGGCATTCCTCAACACCCTCCATGGATTTAAGTTCTTGAAGCGCCTGTGTTTTGTCTTTGAAGGCGAATGCTTCCAGTAGCATCACGCGTGCAGTTTTATACGTGACTCGGAGGTTGATTACGTGGTCTACCTTCAAAGTGCTATGCATGGTTGGATAAACCGACCGGCTTAAATATAACGTTTACGGTAAATACCCCACTGGTTGCTCTCGGATGATTTTACGCCACAAAATAGGCTTGGTTTACCTTCCAGGCGCATTACCATGCTTCGAAGACTTCGGAAACCTACCTACCCACATAGTCACCGAAACCGCAATGGTAGCTGGTAAACCCGCCAGTGAAGCCCTCGACATGCTAATCATTCCAGGCGGCAGCCTCATCGAGTCAAGAAGCGTTACCAAGCAAATGACCCGTGAAATCATTAAGATGGCTGATAACGGAAAGTACGTTTTAGGCGTTTGCTCCGGCTTTCAAGTGCTGGCAAAAACAACCGACGTAGGACGCCTCTCCACCATACCGATTAAGCGGGAAGGCATGGGGCTGCTGGACGCCGAGTTTTCACCTCTCATATGCACCGACCGCGTTGTCGCCGACGTAGTGGACAAAAGCTTCCTTACAAGCGAAGTCGGCAAAATAGTTTCGGGCTTCCACTGTCACACTTATGGGCAAATCGAGCTCCACAAAGATGCCAAACCCATTTTGGTAACACATGCCAAGCATGTGAACTACTTTGGCAAGGCCCAAGACATAGTTTCGGGAGTGTCAAACAAGGAAGGCAACGTGGTGGGAGTCTTTATTCATGGCTTGATGGATAACAACCCCGTGATCACTGATGGCGTGATGAAATCGCTTGGAATTGACCATGCTGAGCTTGCTTCCATAAAGATCGCAAATACCGAACTTCTCAAGGGAATAAAGAGCGAAGTTGGAATCTCCACAGGTGTGCACCAAAAAGCATCGACTGGGCTTTCAAAGTCCTCTAAACTCGTTTTAGTTACGGCGTTAGGCAGTGGCTCAGGAAAAACTTTCGTCGTCACAGGCATCTCCGGTGCACTGAAAAAACGCGGATACAATGTCGGCGTAATCAAAGTAGGCGGTGACATCCGCGATGCTGTGCCCTCGCTTTACCTAACAAAAGAGCCTATGCGGGAATATTCCTCTATTCAGGTTGGCCGAAGCGGCTGGGTGACTCCAAAACAGGCAGTCGAAGCCGCAAGCAAAGACTACAATTTCTCTAATAGTAGAGGGTGCCATGAGCGCCTTTACTGGTTTGCTTAACAGCAAGTATAAGCGTCCCATGTCCACTGTGGAGGTAGCTGCCGCTTTGGGTGCATCAACGGTTCTGGTGGTGGCATGTGATCAAGAAGGCTTGGAAGGCGCTTTGATAGATACTCTCAACAACATTGTCAAATTAAAAAGTCTAAGTATTAACACAACGGGCGTAATACTAAACAAACTGCACGTGAGTTACATGACCGAGGAAACCGTTGCCCTAATGCGTAAGGCTTTTTCACGTGTCGGCGTTCAACTGCTTGGTATGGTTCCTCGGTTAAATCTACAGCACCGTGGTATGATTCCCGAAATCGAAATTCGCTACGAAGATTTTGGTGCCCAAGCCGTAGACGCAGTGGAGAAAAGTCTAAACCTCGACATGCTCCTCGACGTTGCCCAACCACCCAAATTTGTAAATGTAGATTACGATGCGGTTTCGGAGAAATTCAAAAAGCTATTAACCAATGGCTCGCTTAACGCACAAGACGGAGAACAAAACCAGTGCTGATGGACCTCAAGTTGGACGGCAAAACCGTTATGGTGGTAGGCGGCGGCGCAGAAGCCCACCGCAAGCTACAGAGCATGCTGGATTCAGGTGCTAAAATCTGGGTGATTAGCCGCGACTTCACACCAGAAATCCAAAAACTGGGCGAAGAGAAACAAGTGGCGCTTCTCAAAACAGGCATCAAAGACGCTCAAGTATTTGTAGACAGCCTCAGCCCTAAACCCTACATTCTATTCGCAGCCACTAACGACAGCAATCTTAACGCTGAACTAGTTAAAGCAGCAAAATACTACAACTGCATAGTTTATTCCGTTGACAACCCTCAACAAAGTGACTTTATACTTCCAGCGGTGGCACATGTGAGCGACGTAAAAATCGCAGTAAGCACAGGCGGAAAAAGCCCGGCCATGGCACATGTGCTACGCGAACGCATCGAAAAAATGATCACACCCCAAGACCTGCTTGAAATTCAGCTGCAAGAAAAAGCCAGATCACGCTAAAAACCAAAATTGCGGACCCGAAACTCCGAAGCAAAACGTTATATGACATCCTTAACTGTGTAGAAATCAAACAGGCGTTATCTCAAGGCAACCTTGCCGAGGCAGAAAACTTGGCAAATGATATTAATCAACAAACAGGAGAATAACCAGCAATGAGTTTTCCAGTTAGTTCGAATGCGCAGAATGCGTAGAACCCAAGCCATGCGTGACATGCTAAAACAGATAACTTTGAACCCAGCGCATTTATTTATCCGATTTTTGTGGAGGAAGGCATCAAAAAACCCGTGCCTATTGCGTCTATGCCTGGCTATGAACGTCTCCCCATCGGCATTGTTGCGGATGAAGGCAAAAACGCTCTTGCCCAAGGCGTAAAAAGCGTCCTACTCTTCGGCATACCCGCCAAGAAAGACGAGGAAGGCACCCAAGCTTACGCCCAAACGGCATTGTGCAGCAGGCGATTCGGGAACTCAAAAAAACTTGCGGAGACGAACTTGTAGTTATCGGCGATGTGTGCCTATGCGAGTATATGAGCCACGGACACTGCGGCATTGTCAGAAACGGCGAAGTCCAAAATGACTCTACACTGGAGCTTTTGGGCAGAATCGCTGTGAGTTACGCTGAAGCAGGTGTCGATATCGTCGCCCCCAGCGCCATGATGGACGGACAAATCACAGCAATCCGCGAAGCACTCGATGAAACTGGACACGAACAAATCCCAATAATTGCATACGCAGCTAAATACGCCTCGAGCTTCTATGGACCCTTCCGAGACGCAGCCGAATCTACCCCCAAATTCGGAAACCGACGCAGTTACCAAATGAGCCAAAGTAGTCCTGAAGAAGCCCTGCGCGAAATGGAGCTTGATGTAGCCGAGGGAGCAGACATGATTATGGTAAAGCCAGCGCTTGGCATATCTCGACATAATTGCTCTTGCCAAAGCTACTTTCAATGTACCAATTGTTGCCTATAATGTGAGCGGCGAATACAGCATGGTCAAAGCAGCCGCAGTAAACGGGTGGGTAGACGAAAAAACCATAATCCGAGAAATCCTTGTCGGCATGAAACGTGCAGGCGCCGACCTGATCATCACTTACCACGCTAAAGATGCAAAATCATGGTTGACTTAACTGACCGACTCCAAATCCAAAACCCTCTTTGAGAGAGCCAAAAAAACCCTGCCAGGCGGCGTAAATAGCCCAGTTCGCGCCTTTGAGCCATACCCATTCTTTGTTGAATGCTCACAAGGCAGCAAACTCTACGACGCCGACGGCAAATCCTATGTAGACTACTGCAACGCTTACGGCGCGATGCTTCTGGGGCATGCCAACCCCGAAATTCTCCAAGCCGTCAAAGCCCAATTGCCAAAAGGCACACTTTACGGTGTTCCAACAGAGTTGGAGGTGCAGTTTGCTGAGGAAATCAGCAAAGCATCACCCTGCATGGAGATGCTGCGACTTGTCAACAGTGGCACCGAAGCCACCATGAGCGCAGTCCGAGCAGCAAGAGGCTACACAGGACGTAACAAAATAATAAAATTCGAAGGCTGCTTCCACGGCAGCCACGACAATGTGCTTGTAAAAGCCGGTTCAGGCGCAACCACATTTGGCGCGCCGACATCGCTTGGAGTTCCTGAAGAGACAACCAAAAACACAATTGTGCTGCCCTACAACGACATTGAAGCACTTGAGACGGTGTTCGCAGAGCAGGGCAACCAGATAGCGGCGGTTATAACTGAGCCAATAATGGCAAACGTTGGCCTGATTTTGCCCAAAAAAGATTATCTGCAAACTCTCCGCAAAATAACACAAGCAAACGGCACCAGTTTTGATTTTTGATGAAATCATAACAGGTTTCCGCCTTGCCTTGGGCGGCGCACAGGAATACTTCGGTGTTAAACCCGACATGGCAACACTCGGCAAGGTGCTAGGTGGCGGCTTTCCGTTGGCGGCGTTTGGCGGTAAAAAAGAAATCATGCAAAACATCTCTCCAATCGGCAAAATCTATCAAGCTGGAACTTTTAGCGGCAACCCCGTATCTGTGACTGCAGGTTGCACTATCCTTGAAATCCTCAACCAAAAACGGAACGAACTCTACCCACGCCTCGAAAAAAACGCTGCAGAACTCAAAAAAGCCTTAACCGACTTAGCACAAGCATATAAAATAGACGCCCAAGTCTACAATCTTGCCTCTCTTTATCAAATCTTTTTCACAAGCCAACCAGTAGTCGACTGTGCATGCGCCAAAACTTCCGACATCCAAAAATTCGACGCCTACTTCCACGAGCTGCTAAAGCAAGGCGTTTTCATTCCGCCAGCACAGTTCGAAACCTGCTTCGTCTCCGCAGCGCACACTGAGGAAGACCTCAAGTTCACAGAAGCAGCATTCGATAAAGCATTGGCGGCAGCAGCAGCTAAAACGAGGTAGTACACATGAAGCTCAAAGTTGGCACCCGCGGTAGCAAACTGGCCTTAGCCCAAACCAACCGCACGTTGGACTGGATAAGAGCCAAAAACTCAAACTTAGAGTTTGAGCTAAAAATCATACACACTATGGGCGACAAAGAACTCGGCAAACCTCTTTTCAGCATCGACTGTAAAGGCATTTTTGAGCGTGAAATCGATCAAGAAGTCGTCGCTGGCGACATCGATTTTGCTGTTCACAGCTTAAAAGACGTTCCAATTGTGGAGCAACAGGCAGGCACGGTGTTGGCTGCTATTCCAAAACGCGACTCGCCCTTATGACGTGTTTATTTCCAAAAATGGCGTAACACTCATGGATTTGCCCAAAGGCTCTGTGGTAGGTACAGGCAGCCTCAGGCGGCTTGCAGAAATTAAGTACCTGCGACCCGACCTTGAAGTCGAACCTATCCGCGGAAACGTGGACACCCGTATTGGTAAAGTTCACAAAGGCGAACTTGCAGGCATAGTGCTCGCTGAGGCAGGCTTAGAACGCATGGCTATTGAGGGTGAGCTGGCCGAGCGGTTGCCTATGGCGCTGTTTCCTTCGGCTGCAGGGCAGGGTGCAATAGCGATAGTTGCCAAAGAAGGCAACACTGAAGTCATTAACATCTTGCAATCCGTCGAAGACAAAGCAGCCCGAGCCGAAATCACCGCTGAACGCAGCCTAGTTCTCAAATTGCAAGGCGGATGCCGTGTCCCAATAGGTGCAGTAGCCAAAGCAGACGGTGACAACCTAAGCGTATACGGTAGCATATTTTCTTTAAATGATCGCAAAAAAATCAGCTCCTCCGCAAAAGGCACCCTAAAGGACGCCTCTGAGTTGGGTGCTAAAGTCGGCGAAGACCTAATAGCGCAGGGTGCTAAAGACCTCGAGAAGGAATGGAGGGAAAAGTATGGCGTATGGTAAAGTGTATCTTGTCGGTGCAGGTCCCGGGGATCCTAAGCTGCTTACTGTGAAGGCGGTTGAGGTTATCAAGCAGGCGGATGTTCTCATCTACGACCGTCTTGGTGTAAGTGACCAAGTTTTAGCTATGGCATCTGAGGGAGCGGAGCGGATTTTTGTAGGCAAACGAGCTGGTCTTCATGAGGTTCCGCAGGAAAAAATAACCGAACTAATCGTTGAAAAAGCCAAGGAAGGTGGCGTTGTGGTGCGACTCAAAGGCGGAGACCCATTCATATTCGGACGGGGCGGAGAAGAAGCCGAGGTACTGGTAGCGGAAGGCATCGTGTTCGAGGTAGTGCCAGGCATAAGTTCATCCGTGTCTGCTCCAATGTACGCAGGTATCCCCTTAACGCATAGAGACTTTGCGGCTTCAGTTGCTATTATTACTGGGCATAGGGCAGGCGACGCCGAAAAACCTGTAGACTGGGTTAAAATCGCCAATGCTGTAGATACAATGGTTATCCTCATGGGCGTTGAGTCCTTGGAGGGCATTGTGGGCAAGCTTTTGGCTGGTGGCATCAGCCCAGTAAAGCCTGTTGCTATGGTTGAATCTGGCACTTTGCCCCAGCAGCGCACACTGATAGCCACTTTAGGCACTGTGGTAGAGGAAGCAAAAGCCAAAGGTATCAAGCCGCCCTCAGTTATCCTAATTGGTGAAGTTGCAACTTTGGGGAGGAAACTGGCATGGTTCAAGCAACCCCTCTGAAAGGCCGAGTTGTCGCCGTCACCCGCCCCACAGGGCAGGCAGAAGAAGCAGGTGAACTAATCCGGCAAAAAGGCGGCGTACCCTACTATATTCCTGCAATAGAAATCAAGCCTCTAAGCAACCCTGAACCCGTAAAGAAATTAATCTCAGAACTCCAATCCGGTACGGTGGACTACATGATTCTAATGAGTACCAACGGCGTCAAATACCTCTTTGCCGCTGCTCACGAAGTCAACCAAACTCACCTGTTATATTCTGGCTTAGCGAAGTCTCATGTCATAGCTGTGGGTCCTAAAACGGCTGAAGCCTTGCAAGAATTCAAGGTTAATGTGGATTTGGTGCCACAGAAGTATAGTGGGGAAGGCTTACTTGAAGCATTAAAAGACATAGACTTAGCGGGCAAACGCATCCGCATGGCCAGAACAAGCAATGCACCACCGATGCTAAGTCAAGCCCTCAAAGCCCGGGATGCAGATGTGGCGGAAATATATGTTTACGATTCAGGGCTGCCAGTGGATGAAGTGTTGAAAACCAGATTCTACGAGGATTTAGTGGGTGGACGCATTGATGCGTTGCTTTTCGGTAGTGGGCTTAGTGCAAAAAACATCTTCAAGATGCTTACTGAGAAAACTTCAATGGAGCGGTTACGCCGATTCTTCAAAGAAAAAGTCACAGTTGTCGCTATTGGACCTACTACTGCTGAAGCCCTCCGAGAACTCGAAGTGGATGTGGATGTTGTTCCAGAAGACTATCTTTTCGACAAAGCCTTAGATGCCCTTTCTAAATACTGGGCAACTTAAGGTCCTCTTTTGTTGTAGCGCCACCGCAGTCACTTAGGTTTTAACAGTATTCATTTACCAATAACAACAGCAAAGGCGAGTGTTTTTTGGAGGTGAATTTTTATGGAGTCAGATAAAAGTGGAAAAGCAAAACTAACTGTAGAACTTGAAATAAACGAGGCTGCTATGGATCTAATCAAAGCAAATATGGAGAATATGATGAATATGGCTTCTCAGTTGGGTTGGAAACCTGGCGGTAAAGAAAAAATGGGCTAAGGCCACTGTGGTATGGGCATGATGCAAAAAAGCTCAGAATAGTGTTTTAGAGCAAATCGGGGCTAAATGACTCTTCGTCCGCAACTGATGCGATGATCTGCGCTGCGAATTCTTCCTGTTCAGGCTCACCTGACACTGCTATCCAGACTGCGCCTTCGGCTCCGCATACGCCTCCTGCCGCAACCATTTCGACTTCCGCCGCTGTTAATGCTTTGAGCGCTTCGATTTCGGTGAAGACCTCTCCTGGAACTGGCATAAGTCTGTATCCTTCTGTGCCAGGTGTATTCATTTTGTTAGCTAACTGATCTAGGTTGCCGTATATGCGTTTCTCTAAACCTACAGGGATGATTAGTCTTACTCGTCGGCCTACAACTGCTGGAAGGGTTAAGCCTACGGTTCCAGCTCTTGGGTGCCCAATTAATAACGCTGCCCGCTTGTTTTGGAAGTCGAGTGCGTTGGCGCCCTTCAAAATCACGTCCCCCTCTTGAAGTAAGTCGACTATTTCCGTTATGGTTCTGTCTTTCATCCAGACGCCTTTGACTATGACGACGTCTCCTTGGAAGCCGCTTTCGTCGTGTAGTCGGCCTTCTTTGGTGACTGGCAGCTTATGGGGGAGGTTGATGCCACGGAAAAAATGTTTGCGTGAAAACTCGTCCGCTATGTTGTAGGTTTTTAGGATTTCTTCGGCTACATAGCCGTTGGTTGTGCCGGCGATTATGACTATGGTGCCGGTTTTAAGGGCTTTTTTGATGGCTGGGTGGGCTGCGATGGTTTTAGCGATTAAACGTTTTCCCATTGCGGGTGTTATTAGAAACTGCTTCATGGTTGAGGCTTCCTTTCTTACCCTATTGGTGGTTCTGTTGCTTTTAATAATTTAGCTATGCTACATTTAGGTGTGAATTGTATGTGCACTTTAACAGTTGGAGTCCGACATTGAAAACCTCTGAACTAAAAAACCGGTCCAAACGCTAAAGCCGCAAAAAGAGCTTGCACAATGTTTCACATCAGGTGCTTTTAAGGGAGTGTTTGTATGTTTTAAGACGATTGTTTTGCAGAGTCAAACCTCTGAGAGTCACTTTTTGTGTGTTGATTATCTTGTTTTTGAGATTGCACATTGTCTAATTAGGTTTAACTTCCGAGTTAGAATGTGATCAGAAGAATCTTGTGACCATCGTTAAAATGAAAAAATAAAAAAGAAAATTTACTGATTAAGAAAGATGCCGAAGCTTACGCTTAGTATCTTCTCGGTGGGCGTCTTTTGCTGTAGCACTCGCGGCAATAAACTGGTCTTGTGCCGTCTGGTTTGAAAGGAACATCACATTCTTTTCCACAGTCAGCGCAAGTCGCTTTGTGCATCTCTCTGTTACCGTATGACATTTTTGCTATTTCAACTCCTACTATATTTGTGTGCAAAACTCTTTTCTGCACATTACCCACATAGACAACCTCCCCACTTATAAACAGAGTGCTTTTTACTTCAAAGTCACTTCTTAATTCAAGTGGATTTTCAGTTTAGGTTGGCTGTGAGGCTCTTTGAAAATGGCTGCATAGTCAACCATATATAGGTAATACGCCCATATAGTTGAAAGATTCGATAATCAACTTGGGGAAAAGAACAAACATGTCTAGATTAGTATGGGGCAAGTCTTTTTCTCAACGCATGAACTATTGAGTGAAGTACTTTGAGACAGAAAAAATCAACTTTGGGCGAGCATCTCGCTTTACTATCAGTCAAATATGGCGTATATCCGAATGAGGTTTTCCAAGCACTAGTTTTGGCTCGTAGGAATGAAAAAGCTACTTGTGGGAACTTAACAATTGAGTTTCGGGGCAAAATGAAGGGTGAAACTATTTTTCTTATAACTAAAAAAAGTGATGTAGTAGCTCAGTTCCGCGTCGAGGACGAGTTTCTGCTCAGGAAAGATGCTCCGTTTGAGAGTTGGATGAATTCTGATAAAATAAAAAAGAAGCTTGCGAAACAAAACACTGACTCTAGTTACATTCTGATCAAAGATTTGCGTGCAGGCATGAAGCGAGTTAACATAAAAGCCGACGTTTTGGAGATTCCTAAACCTGCACAGGTGCATACCCAATTTGGCAACACCGTCATGGTTGTTAATGCAGTTGTCGGTGATGAAACGGGCAAGGTAAAATTGTGCCTATGGGAAGGACAAATAGGCAGCATCAGTGTGGGTGACCAGATTGAGCTTAAGCATGCGCAGGTTTGTGTTTTCCGTGGCGAGAAGCAGTTACGGCTGGGTAAAAACGGGTCTTTAACTGTGCTTAAGAGTGTTCGTGTGAAGCCAGAAATAATTGTTTAACCAAAAAAGGGAACTTGGAACGTAGACTGTTTTGATCCTAATTAGCCTCTGCTTCCTTTTTGCGGATGGATTTGATGGGTGAAATTCCTGGAAGCATTTTGCTAAGTCATATACAGCTTCTTTATATAGCTCAAAAGCTTCGGTTAAACGTTATTTGCTGCAGAAACAGATGATTAACCGCATTTTAGGTAAACAAACAATACACCGTAAACTGTATGGGGTAACAATTTTGCGTTTAGAAGGCTGTCTATCTGACTCGGAACATCTAAAAATGATGTTCAAGCGATTAAAATCGTAGTTTTTTCCTGTTTTTCTTTATCTCTTAGTAGTTTAGTTTTTATACGACGCCGAATTATTTGGGTGAAAGAAGATAGAGGCGTGAAGCGACCAGTTGACTCTTATTGTTGACGACGCAGGCAGCGGCGATTTACTTTTCGGCGTTGTAGTTGGAGCGTATCATGAAGAGACCGGTGTATTCAAGTATGACTTGATTGACGTAAGGTTTTATCAAGATATTTTCCGCGAAAAAGAGTACCTGCAAGAGTCCTCACGAGTTGTCTCTGATCTTGTAGCCAAATTTGACTTAGAAGACGCTGAGCAGATTCAAATTTGCCAAGGCTGCATTTTTGATGTAGCCGCCGAAGAACTGCAAAAAGTTTACGGCGAAGACCGCATAAAGCGTATCCATGTGGAAGGTGAAACGCAGCGTCTTGTGGAGATCGCTTACCTTGACGAAATCCGCAACCTAGGCTACGAGCCGCTGGCGGAGCGTGATGAGAAACGTGGCAAAAGCTTCTTTCACATGTTGCGTTGGCTAAAAGACAACCCTGAAATGCTAAAGTACGCTAAAACGGGCTGGCCCAAACTCAAAAAGTACCAACTATTCAAAGCTTTCCATGTATCGCCCACCTACAAGGCGATATGCAGTGAATGCGGAGGTGAATGTGAAGTACCTTTCCAGCCTAAAGTTGACAAACCCGTGTTTTGTCAGAAATGTTGGTCTAACCACAAACCCTCTCATCCAAGACCTCGGCGTGGCCGCGGCAAAAACAAAAATAAAACAAATAATGGTATGTAAAAATGAATGTATTCTTAGATTTTAACTCAAGCTGGTATGTGCTCCTGTTCGCCTTTTTAGGTGCATGGGCGTTACTTACCGTTGTTAGACGAAGTCGATTAAACAAGCATGAAGTTAAAGAGCAGCTTTTCTTGGCCGTGGGTGGCATGTGTTCTTTAGCTATGATGGAGTTCTTTGCAGTCTCAACGGGGCTTTGGGATTACACTCCAGGAAACTGGCCTGTGATCTTGTGGCCAACTTACTTCGCGGCGATTTTGTTTGGTTATCAGTTGCTTCGAAGCATTGAGGGCGCACTTATCCGCAGCAGACCACCCCTTTAACCTTTTTTTCATTTGTTTGCTTTTTTAGGCTAACTTCTGACAGATCAAAGCACTATGTTAAGTTTTTCGATGTTTGAATGCTGATTCTTAACAATTATGAACATTCCCCAAAACGGTTTATCATCACAAACCAGAAATATTTTTTAGAGCAAAACAAAAACCTGGAAGATGATATGTTGGAGTTAGCCACCTCTTGACAGCGGGATCTGCTGTTTTACCCTTCATGTTCATGGGGTATGTCCGTTCTCGCGTTCGGCATGCGTAAGAGTCTTTGGGCAATGCAGTCGGGTCAATGTTGGCTGATGGTTGGTTAATCCAAAACAGCCTCTACATGCTCCCGCTATCTCTCTGTATATACGTCCATATTACATATGCTTATAAGTTATATCGACAAATCGAGCTATCCCCTAAGGAGGCGAAAAAACCAAATGTTGAGTCGAGACTGCGACGGATGCGAAATGCTCCACATGTGCAGCGAACGGTACCGTAAAGTGGGCAAAGACGAGAAAGTTTACTGCCCAGACGGAACAGCACATCTGGTGGATCAGAACTAGATTTCCCCCTCCCCCTCTAATTTATTTTGAGTTTGAAAACTTACAGGTTTAATGATGTAGCCAACAGCACAATCAATTTTTCATTGCAGTGTGTAAGAGAAATTCATTACCACACTGTGTCAGACAAAGAAGCGCAAGCTTAAACAAAAAGAAACGCAGCCCGTCTTGTGGTACATTCGGAACTCATAAAAACGAAAAATAAACCCAAAAACAGAAATCCAACCCCGTCATTTCCTGAGTATTGGTGACCTGTTTGGACAAGCCCGACTACCTCCTATGGAGCCGTAAATACGACAAATCATTTGGCTGGCAGGCGCAGCGTGAACGCGAGTTGGGCGCAAAAATCCGCAAAAATAAAGCGCTTACACTACAAGACCTCACTGCTGTCGTGGAGTGGAAGTTCAAGGGCGACGCCCAGAAACTTCAACGTGCCCAAGAACTTGTAGCCCGAAATCCCGAAGAAAAGGTTCAGCGCATAACCAGCCAAACTCTAAGCTTGCCAAACGCAGACGATGCCTACCGAGTCAGCTGCCTAACAACGCTTGAAGGCGTCAGCCCAGTACTTGCTAGTGTCATCCTTACCTTTTTTGATCCTCACAACTACGGTATCTTCGAACAATCTGTCTGGAAGGGGCTGCTCGGAAACCCGCCGCCGGGACTTTTCACGGCCCAAAATTACGTCCGACTCCTAAGTTCTTTGCGTAAAACCTCAGCTAAACACAACCTCGACGCCAGAATCATCGACAAAGCACTCTACAGAAAGGCCATAGGTGCCAACTGAGCGCTTCTAACAAATTCTTATATTTTCTAAATACAATTTTCCAGTATAGAAGTTTTATCAGCTTTTTAGAAGGTGATTTTTTGGCTAGAAAAAAAGGTGACCAATACAAATGTGACAACTGCGGTTTAGTTGTTATCGTCGAGGACCCATGTGGATGCGAGGAGGACACTTGCGAGTTAGTTTGCTGTGGCGAACCCATGACACCTATGGAAGGAGAAGAAACAAAGGCTTCAAAAGAAACAGAAAAGTAACCGCAAAACTGCTTTTTCTCTATTTTTCTATTTTTCTCTCTAATTCCCTAACCAGCTTAATAACCTGCTCAATTATGTATTCGTTAATTTTTTGTCCCTTCTCAGCTGATGCTGCTGTGGGGTCTCCGTTGACGCCTCCGGGAAACGCCGCTTCAGGGTGAGC
Source organism: uncultured archaeon (assembly GCA_963810275.1). Taxonomy (GTDB): domain Archaea; phylum Thermoproteota; class Bathyarchaeia; order Bathyarchaeales; family Bathycorpusculaceae; genus Bathycorpusculum. The sequence goes on along the minus strand of CAWENF010000002.1, from coordinate 9,310 downwards.
TAACACTTCGAATCGGGGCATGTGCCATTTCTCCTCTTTCCCCTTGCCCTTGATAAGTTCGGGGTTGATCGCCATAACCCGCGATGTCTCCAGTGTTCCTGCGTGTCCGTCTCCGGGTGTAGCATACTTTTCCTCGACTTCCTCAGCGAAGTCAAAGTCGGAGAGCACCATGATTCGGACTTTGCCGTCGTTTTGGTTCACGATCTCCTGTGCCGCCAACCGAAGCGCCACCATATGTGAACTTCCTGCGTGTCCGCTCATGACTATGATTTTGTAAAACCCGCTTCTAACCAACTCCGAAAGTATGTCCGTTGCAACTCGGTAGAGTGTATCAAATTTGATTGTTAATGTTCCGGGGAAGTTTCGTGTAGCATTACAAATGCCGTAGCGGAACGGCGGAGCAATAAGGCAACCCGTTTTTTTAGCGACCTCTTCTGCGACGTATTCGGGTTGGATGCAGTCGGTCCCAAGTGGCAGGTGGCTGCCGTGTTCTTCCATGCTGCCAAGCGGAAAAATTACGACTGTGCCGTTTTTAGCTGCTTCAGCAGCTTCGACTGTGCTTAACTCTTCAAGCCATAGGTGGCTGGGTTTTTTAGTGGATGGCATAACCTATTGGGGTTGAATCGGCAATTTCTATGTTTTGGAAACCCTTACGGCTGCTCCAAGAGCTCAATTGCTTGATTCACTGTCAACTGCCTATTTTGTTTATTAGGGTATTCATCGGCATCTGTAAATAGTTGTAACCATAACACCTAATTTAAGAAAAACAATTACCCTTTTATACAGAAGATGCAAACGATGCAGGAAACTCGAAAGAAAAAGAAAAAACAGCAGCAAGTAACGGTTGTTCAAACAGAGGAAATTAGCGACGTCAGGACAGGAACTGGTTGAGTTTTTAGAAAAGCTCGAAGAGGAAAAAACCTACTTGGACGTGCAGGTTTGCCCCAAATGCAAAAGCCCAAAAGTGAAGCGCACAGGCACCCAAGAAGGCGACTTGTTTGGTCACATGGCAATAGTTCCACCCAAGCACGAATGCCCCGATTGCGGCTGGACAGGAAAAACCGTAGTGAAAGTCACAAACCGTCCATTAACAGTTCGAGATGTTGAACTTATCGCGGAAGCACTTGACGCCACCGACGAATAACAGTCTACTCTAAGAACTGCTCAAGGTACTGCTTGACCTGCACATACGCCTCTGCCTCGTCGGGTCCAACACGGTTGTTTTCCTCGTCAACACCAATGAGTACTTCGCCTTCTGCTTCGGAGACGGGTTCGTTGTATTTTATCCTAAACACGCACCGCGTAACTGCTCCGTTTTGCACTTGGAACGTCAAAAGCGGGTACTTGACGCCTGGAAGCAACAGTTCATAGCGCCACTCAGCTTTGAGTTCAATTAAAAACTCCTTGCCCTCCTCTAACTTTATCAAGCTATCAAAGAGGCTGTCTTGGTAAGGTGGAAAACGCGAATTAGCTTGCACTTCGCAGTTTTTGTTTGCTTGCATAATTTTTTGTTTTAGCACCTCGTGATTCCAGAGTTCAATGTCTGCCTTCTGTGCTTCCTCGACGGCTTCCTGAGTGAAGTCATCCGAAGCGATCACGATTACTCTGTTGCAATCATGCTTCTGCTTTGATTGCTCCGCGATCGATACTAAACATTCAGAGACGGCGCATTTGCGGGGCACTTTAACGGCTTGGACAAGCGTTTTTTCATTGTCTTTCTCTGCTACCGCTTCAAAGCCCCATCCAGTAGTGATTTTCTCTTGCTGCAGTATGAAACCTATCTCTTCTAGTAGCCAGCAGATAACAGTCTTGAATTCTTTATCCGAGAGGCAACCAACACAGAAACCCCCAGTTTTTTGCATTTCCTCAATTTGAGGCTCAAAAAGTCGTTGCATCGGCTTTGCGATTTTTTGTGGCAGGTTGCGCAGGCACTTCTCCTCAATCCGTTTCGCCAACGCCTCTGCTTTGAACCGTGGAATACCCAACTCAAACTCTAAGTGGTCCGCGACGTCGATGTCTGGGTAGCGTGCAGCAATTTCTTTTAGCAATCCGTTGAACTTTTGCGTATTCACCTGAGCTTCCTCCCCTTATTTGAATCGTGTTTAGGGCAAAGTTGATGTTTGAATTCATCAGTGTAGGTGAGATTGTTTTTGGAGAAGCCTTTGCCGCAGTCATCGCAGAGATCAAAGTGGCTTATGCAGACGCTTGAGCCATCGTGGTTGCATTTGAATTCTTGTAGTCGGCTGAATTTTTTGGCACAGACAGCGCATACGAAGCCTGTGTCGGATTCAAAGTATTCGTTTAGTTTTTCATCTTGTGTTAGGCGTGCTTTTTTGGAGTAGATTTTGCCTGTGTCTATGGATTGGCGAGTGCAGTCCCCGCAGACGTATAAGCCGTCTTGTGTGGCGTAGCCTTCAATGAACTGTTTTTTGCATGTGGGGCAGGTGACTTCAAGGTTTGGCTCCAACCCAAGCGCAAGCTGAACGTCCATTGTTGCGTTGTTGCTAAGCGTCAGCTGACACTTGACTTTCTGGGTGTTAACAACTAGTAGATTGGTGAATTTTGCTGAAACGTTGGTTTGATAGGATTCTTCTTCTCTTTTGAGAAGCGTTTCATAGTCGTTTTGCCATTTCAAATAGTCAAAGTCATGCTTTTTGGAGATGACTTGTTCTTTACGTTCTTTTCTTAGGCGTCTCTTGAAAGCTTTGAGTTTGGCTTTTCTGCTTCTGCAGAGGGGCAAATCAAAAAGCGCCAGCTTCCCAGCGACGGCCTCTTTGATTTTCTCTTCCGCCGATGCTTTGGCGGTTTCAAAGATGTCTGTTTTGACTTTAGACTTGTAATCCAAAGCTTCAACCCCAAACTGCTCCAAACCCTCTAAGTCAAAGCTGTCCCAGTAGATTTTGCCAGTCTTTTCCTCAACCAAAACAGTGACTGTTTCCTCACTTTTTGCCCTCAACCTGTTATGGAAAGTCACCGAAAAATAGAACTGCAAAAACCTTAAAGGCTCATTTTTTGTTATTTTAAAAGTGTCGATTTTGCCGTTATTTATCATGTGGTGGCAGGGATTGGGTTTTAAGCACAATTTTGCCTCTTTACTGTGCATCTCGCAGTTTATGCAGTCGGCTGGTGTGTTTCTAAAAAAGCGTTGCAGAGCCTCTTCGAAGCTGCCTTTGGGTTTGAGAGCTATTTGGCATAATACGCCGTCTTCTTGGCAGTCTTTGAGTATCTGCTGAAAAGCTGCGGTTCCAGGCGCCAGAAGAGGCACCTTGCGTTCCCTCGCCACTGCAGCTTCGTAGGTGTATTCTTCCACTGACTGGTCTGCGCAGACAACAGCGAAAACCTCGTCTGGCTTGCCGTTGACTTGGCAGCCCTTATCGCTATAATACGCCCGGATGAAGCGGTCAAAGTCTGCGGTTCCGCTCAATCGATGACTCCCCTTGTAAACTGCTCTGCCAACTCCTGCTGCATTTGCGACGTCACCACGTCATTTGCCAGCTTTTCAAGTTCCTTTTTGAGGTCTAGGCGTGAGTGGCTTCTCAGCATGATTTCGCCGATGGTTTTCTGGATGTCTTGGCTGCCCTCTTTAAGCTCCGCCAGCACGGTCTCCATCTTGCCCACTGTCATGGTGAACAAATCGATTTTCTGATACAATACATGCAGTACGTAGTCGTCAATGGTGTCCTTCACCGCCAAGTTAAACACTGTGACGTCGCGGTCTTGTTTGAAGCGGTGAATGCGGCCAATGCGCTGCTCAATTTTCATGGGGTTCCAGTGAAGGTCATAGTTGAACATGATGCAGCAGTTCTGCAGGTTAAGACCTTCCGCGGCGGCGTCGGTGGCGACAATGTATTTTGTTTGCCCTTTGCGGAATTGTTCAATCACGGAGTCTCGCTCCTGCTGGTTCATGTCACCTAAGAAAACGTTGGAGGCTCCGAATTCGCTATCAAGCATCTGTTTGATTTGGTGCGCCGTGATTTTGCGCAGGCAGAATATCAGCGCCTGCTCTTCGGGTACCTCGCGCAGGATGCTTCGTAGCAGTTCTATTTTTGCGCTTTTTATTTTCTGTGCCATCTCGATAAGTTGGCTGGTTGCCTGTGCTTCTGCTGGGAACCGCTGCTGCCTTTTGAGAAGCGACTGCACGGACGCTGCTGGGGAGCTGCTAAACGACTGCTGCAACGTGATGGCTTGGAACACCAGGATGGCGTTGCTTTGTGACTCGGAGAATTTGCGGTTAGGGTTCTCGGCGATTAGTGCTTCGATCGTTCGGAAGTGGTTTTGGCTTACCATCTGCAAGTACTCAGTGGCTTTATCGATAAATTCCCGCTCCTCTACAGTTGGATCAAGCGTGCGGGATTCGACGTAGCGGCGGGTGAATGGAATGCCTGTTTGTTCGCGTCTTGTGCGGCACATAATTTCTTGCAGGATATGCCTTAGTTGGTTGGCTTCTGTTTCTCTGATCACTCGGCTGCGTGCATCTTGGGCGTAGCGCGAGATAAATGCACGTTCGCTGTCCAGCATTCCTGGCTGAATTAAATCAACGATGCTGTAGAGGTCGGTTAGCCTGTTACACAACGGCGTCGCAGTTAACAGTAGTAGGTGGTTTTTTCTAAGATTTGATAGGCAGGCGCGGCTTTTGCTGTGCGTGTTTCGAAATGCATGCGCCTCGTCCACAACCACGAGATCCCATGCTCTTTTGGAGAGTAAATCGTATTTGCGTGCAAGGAGGTTGTGGGAGCAGATTACTCTGTTGCCTTTTTTCAGTGGAGTTATACGGTTGCCTGTGGCGATTTCGAAGGATTCACAGAATTTCTCCGCCATTTCGCTACGCCACTGAGAAAGCAAGCTTTTCGGTGAAATCACAAGCACCGAGTCAACTTCGCCGCGCAGCAACATCTCCTTCATAATAAGCCCTGCTTCGATTGTTTTGCCCAACCCCACCTCATCGGCTAAGATTGCGTTGCCGTTCATTTCGTTTATGACTTGTAAGGCGGTTTCAAGCTGGAAATTGTAGGGCACGAGCTTGGCGCGGACGGCGTCCACGGATATGAGGGTGTCGATTTTGGCGGTTTGTCTAAGATTTTTTGCTTCTATGTTTAGTTTGAACTTTTGGAAGCTGTTGTATTTACTTGTCTTTACTCGTTTGGCTATATTGTACGGGTCGGAGAATGCGCAGGTAAAGATAGCTGTGGCTGGCTCCTGTTCTTTTTGGAACTCAAGTTCCTCTATTGCAAGAGTGTGCCTCTTTTTGCTCTTTGAAGTAGAATGGCTAGCTGCTGTGCCTGCGTTTCTTGGCAAATCTATCGCCCATAACTTGCCGTTTAGGTATAAAAATGTGAAATTCACCTAAACCTGACCTATTTTGTGGTCTTCATGGATGTTTTTTTAGTTTGCCCAAACAATAGCGGTTTAGGCGGCGTAAATTTTTCATTTGAATTCACGTATCTTGTTTCTTTGGAAATCCATTTTCTCATAGAATAGTAGAGTTGACAGCTACACCGTTTGTTAGAATTGTTGGTTTAAGGTGCCTACAAATAAAATTAATATTTTCAGTTCTTCACCCGTTTTCATGTGGTTTTTATGGAAAAAAACCAATTCCCAAGAGAAAATTCCAGAAACAAACAACTACAACTGCAAATACATCTCCGATAAACGAGAAGCAATCTACAAAGAGGAAATAACCAGCGCCGGAGGAATCGACCCAAAAGACCATTTTGAAATGTACCTTGCCGAAACCACTGATTTAATCACTCTGCACGGGGGCTCAAATCTGACGCCCAAGATAAACGTCACTGTCATCACCCAAAAGATAACATGTTCGTTACTGCACGCATGTGATGTGCCCTGTGGGATAATGCCAAAGTTGAGCGCCCATGGTAACAGGGCAACTGATCCAGCAGTAATCAACTCTGGTTTACTGTTTATTTTTCTGCGATATGACCGTTTCCAAAGTAAATGTGTTTGATGATTGGATCTTTGCATTTGATTGCTTACAAATTTCCTATACTCAAACGTCGAAATGATGATTCGAGGAGAATGCTTCATTAGAAGTTTTTTGAAATAAAATTATCCATGCAGCAATAATCTCAAGAACATTAGAAGAAGATCTAAAAATGCATCTTCTTCTTTCAACTTGCCTTCTTAAAGAGGAATGTATTTTGGGAGAAGCAAAAAACGCCCTGTGCAATGGCCAATTTTTCTTCTCGCAAAGGTTCAAAAGAACAACAACAATCTAAATTTTTTCTCTGTTGTTGTTCTTCCGCTTCTATGTGCAGCTTACGCAAGTTTATTATGCATCATTTTGGCATAACAATCGACGGGTGTTTAGCATGCGGTCAAAACTCCTCTTGGGTGTGGCTTTAATTTGTATTGTTGTTTTTCTGTTCGGCTCTGTGGCTGAGGCTAAGCCTTCAATAGATTTCGAGTTCTACAAAAATAACGGATACGGCATAGGCGATGACATAGGTGGCGTTTGGACCATAACCGCCAAAGTATCAACAGACGTGCAATACGTAGAATTCTACCTCGATGACCAGCTTCAACAAAACGACACAGCAGCACCGTTTATCTGGCAATTTGACACACTCAACTTTCCCTCCGGCTCACATGCCCTAAAAGGATTAGCATACGACTCCTCAGGCAGCAGCGCAATGCTTGTGGTAACACGCAATTTCCAAGATACTCCGACCTTAACTGTAATGACTCCAATAGTGGTCGCTGTGATTGTTATAGTAGCTGCTTCGTTTGGCTTTGTGATGTTTCGAGTCAAAAAAGCCAAGAAGCAGACCTAATGCAATAAAGACGAGACCACTATGAGGCATTTACATCCAATGGGTTAGTTATTCGCAATTAAACCCATATATGCTCAGACAATGCATAGACCGTCAGTGCCGGAATTCATCGCAAGATTGACAGCGATTTGGAATTCTTTAGTTGTTGCAACCGGATGCCATTTTTAGTTGCAAACAATTGCAACTCTTTACGCTGTCATCTTATATGTCGCAGTGATTGCTGTAATGCTGTCTACTTTGTCGAGTTTAAGAAAAGAGTCAGCACTGGGATAGAGCAGGAGGAAGCGTTGTATTGATGATTGTCTTTGCCTTTGTAGTTGCGTCGTTCTTTGTCATTGAACAAAAAGATAGATTGTGAACTTTTTTATTTAATTTCTTAAACTTTGAACAAGCATGTTTTTCTAGAATAAATCGCGTTTTGGTCTTGGCAAGTTTTAAAAGCTCTTGACAGCAAAATAGCGAGCTGGGTAATTTGGGTTGAAACAACTAACGATAGAGGACCTTAGTGCAGGTTACGGAGCAGAAGAGATAATTCACAAAATAAACCTAAAGCTTACGGAGCCTTCCATATATGTTGTTTTGGGCCCCAACGGTGCCGGAAAGACTACACTTTTTAGATCTATCTGCGGTATTTTAAAGCCCTTCTCGGGTCATGCCCTGCTAGATGATTTGGATTTATTTATTTCTAAAGAGGCAAGGCGCAAAGTGGCTTATCTTTCTCATTTAAACGCCCTTCCAGAAGAAATGACCGTTTATGAATCTCTGAAGTACTATGCTGACATAGAAGTTGGCGATGTTGAAAGGGTTATCAAACTCTTGAATCTTGAGGGTTTGCGTGATAAGAAATTTGTTTCTCTCTCACAGGGACAGAAGAAACGAGTTTCTGTGGGTAAGATCTTTCTGCGAGAACGAGAGCTCTACTTGTTAGACGAGCCTACTTCTAATGTTGATCCAAAGATATCCAAAGAAATAAGGCAGATACTATCTGAGTTAAGCAAAGACAAGTTTGTGCTCTACTCATCTCATAATCTCTATGAAGCCAGAGAAATCGGCACCTACCTGATTGTGATAAAGAAGGGCGATTTGACCTTTTTTGATAAAATAGAGAATGTGAAGACAAGGCAGTATCGTGTTGGTTTTAAGGCTCTAAATGATCTATCCAAGATGCTTCCGAAGTCCCGATTTGAGGGTGGATATTTTGTGGTTACTGTCCAGAGCCCCGAGGAAGTAGCAGAGATTGTGGAGAGAATAGTTGGTGAGGGCGCAAAAATAGTTGAACTTCGCGAGTTGGATAATCCCTTGCAAGAGTTCTTTGAGGAGGCATAACTGTGGGTTTTTGGCAAGTCACTATGAAACGCAGTATTCGTCTGAGTCGAAGCTACATAATCATTGGAATAATTGTAGCGTTGTATGGTGTTGTTCTCTCAAACCTCATGACAATAATTCCCTCAGTAATTCCAGCTGACATCAACACACCTATCCCGATTGATTTAGCAAGCAATTTTCCGCTGCTCTCCATAGCCCTTCTATCCATGTCAGCAGTTCTTTTCGCGTTGCCAGTCATAATGCTGTATGTTTATGATAAAAACAACGGAGTCTTAGAGTACCTGCTTGCTACGGGTCTTGACCAACTTGACGTTTTCAAAGGCTACGTCAAAGCCTCACTGGTTATGGCAACTTACTTGATGGTTTTTGCAGTTAGCCTAAACACAGCAGTGGGGTTACTGTTAGGAACCAGCTTTACCATGCTTGTTACCATAGCGGTTCTCACGCTTGCGATCGGTTTCTCAGAAGTCTTTCTCGTAACTGTTTGCATGGTGGCTTTTAGTTCACTTCAGAAAACCTCTACGGGCGCAAACCAACCCTTAGGCGTACTCATAGGCATCATACCAATGTTTCCAGCCCTAATATCTACCCCTTGTATTTCCCACCTACGCCATAATAGTTGACTTAATCATAGCTGCTATTACACTAATAATTTCATTCACACTTCTGCTTTCTACTGGACGCTTGATTCAAAGAGAGAAACTACTACCGTAACATCTATTATTACTTAGGTTCATAATACTCCATCACAAACCTATACTTCTGATTATCATCGTATCAAAAGGTAACGAGAAAAGGTTGTTCAGAAAGTGAAGATATTTGGAGAAATCCTTTCCATTTCAACTACAAAACAATTTTAGCCCAAGTCAAGCAAGGTGTATACCAGGAAAGACTAAGTTAAAAACAGCAGGGACAAAAAATCAATCAATTAATCTATCAATGCGGAATTTTGAAGGGGTATTTTTCTTATATTTTTTGCCTCTCATATCTATCTATATCCAACCATCCATAACCACTAAGTAACCATATGTTTTTCTAGGCAAACCAATCACTAACCGTCAAGGTTGGTTGGGGTAAATTTAATCTCCGCAAACGAAGGATTCACCTACGCATCATGTTAAAGCTCTAAAAAGTCCTGATAACAAAATTTACGGTTATGTCGCTGGTCTTGGTAGGGTGTAGCTGTAAATTAATGT
>CAWENF010000001.1:0-70918 GCA_963810275.1 uncultured archaeon | reverse complement strand
GCAGGTTGATTCTTCATCATCAAGCTGGAAAGAAAAACCAGCATATGCAAAGACCTGTAAGTCAGATGCAACCATCAAAACCCAGAATGCTAAAAATAAAATCGCTACGTCTCTTAAGTGCCCCGAATGTGGCTCTTTAGGTCCATTCAACAAAGGAGGAACACGCCAAACAGCGCAGGGCATAACCCTACAGAGGTATTACTGCCGGGATTGTAACATCAGATTTTCTGAACCTAACCCTTATAAATTGACTAAACTAACTAGCGATCACCGATTAAGCGTAATCCTGCAGGATGCGAAAAAATTGGAACCACAACACAAAACCAATGTTGTGGCGATTAGCCAAAACCCAATACACCAAACAAACACCCAAAGCGAAATAATAGAACTCTTATGGCACCTCAAAAAACAAGGAAAATACAGCGATGCAACAATAAAAACGAGAATAAAACTGCTAAAATACCTCTCAGAAAAATACGGCGTTGACTTGCACAATCCCGAAGCGGTCACGATCATTACTAGCAATCAACGACAAATGGTCTAACGGTTACAAACAGAATTTTGTAAGCGCATATGATAGCTTTGCAGAGATGCTAAAAATCCACTGGGAACCACCCTACTACGAAAACAAAAAATCACTACCTTTCGTGCCACTAGAAAAAGAAGTCGATGCACTAGTAGCCGGCTGCAGCAAAAAAATAGGAACATGCGTCTTAGCACTAAAAGAAACAGGCTTTCGAATAGGCGAACTCTGGCAATGCAAATGGACAGACCTTGACGAAGAAAACTTTACCCTCAAATGCATAGCAGAAAAACATGGCAACCCACGGCAGATAAAAATATCAAGCCGACTAATGGCAAGACTACTATCGCTACCAAAAACAAACAACTACATCTTTGGAAACGGTAACCTAAACGCTTTCCGCTGGAGATACGACCGCCAAAAACACGCACTATCAATAAAACTGCAAAACCCACGCCTAAAACAAATACGCTTCCATTCACTAAGACATTTCAAAGCAACCAAAGAATACGCAATGACAAGAAACATCCTTCACGTAAAAGAACTCCTGGGTCACCGCAACATAAACAGCACCTTAGTCTACACCCATCTAGTTCCCATTGATGACGACGCAGAAAAGTATCACCATGCAACCGCAAAAGACGATAAAGAAGCTGGCGAGCTGATAGAACAAGCATGGCAATACGTACTCACTACTCCTCAGGGAATAATGATGTTTAGAAAAGCAAAAAAGCCCAATGAATAAGCTAAAAGGGTGGTGTATTAGTAAAATAGGCTGGTGTGTTGGCCGTAACCCGCTTTCTGTTGTTGTGGCATTCGGCTAATCGGGCTACCCGCGCCTTCCGGCAGATTCTTCATCGGCGACTGTTTGCCCTTTCCACATGCAGGACGGCCGTTTCACCGTTTCCACGCCAGTACACTCTGCATCACAAATGCGTCATAGCCAATTCCGGGTGGACGTTTCGTTTCTGCTCCGTTGCCAAGCTTCTCAGCCTGTCCAAATGGACTGCATTTCTGCGTGTGAGCGGAGTTTCCTCAGTCCCAAGGGACCGATAGCCACACACCAACTCACCAACCCAACATGGAATGCGTAGATGAAGAAAATAAATGTACCCAAAAAATGTGAGTTAAAGCATGGTGCTACGGGCACAAGCGTTAGACTTTCCGCCCCAAAAAACCCTATATGCCTTCTCCTACACTGTTTGCGTTAAGTAGCAGAATGTGAAACGATAAACCGCCAACTATGCTAAAAGAGATGTCGACTTCAACGAGTCTAAGTAGTAACGGTATGATTGAGCATCTTGTTTGACATCCATGGTACCATTACAAGGCTGAATAAGTTGCTTTAAAAACTGCTTACAGTGTATAGCTTTCTTATAAGCGCGTATACAAAAGCATCCCCAAAACACAGAAAGACAAATCACCCAGTATAGACAATAACTCTAAACAGACAACCACAGGAACTATAACCCAATCACAGCCTCTTAAGCCCAACGCCGCAATCAAAAAAGCGCCGAACACAAATAAAATGAAGGTTTTTTCTGAGAGAACAACAGAAAATGCAGGCAGCAAAACCAATAAGCACAACACATCCAATAAAAAGTTATGAAAAGTGTTATTCTCATCACTGGGACCCCATGTGTGGGCAAAACAACTACAGCCAAAGCGTTAGCCGCTAAAATGAATGCGCAATACATCAACCTAACTGACTTTGCTAAACAACACAACCTCATGATAGGCAAAGACCTTCAGCGCTGCACGCTAATTGTGAACGACGAGAGCCTACAGGAAAAACTAAAACAAGCCCTAGACTACTCGACACGCCAGAACATTATAATTGACGGACACTACGCGGCCGCTGTAACACCAAAAGACTACGTGACGCAGGTGTTTGTGCTGCGAAGAAATCCTAAAGAACTCAAACAATTAATGGAAAAACGCGGCTACACCCAAACCAAAATGTGGGAGAACCTCCAAGCAGAAATAATTGACATCTGCTTAGGCGAGGCAGTCCAGATGCACGCAGGTAGAACCTGTGAAATCAACGCAACAGGCAAAACCACCGAGGAAATTATTGAAGAAATTGTGGCGGTTTTGGAGAAACGCAAATTCTGCATAATCGGCACGATCGACTGGATGCGCGAACTTGAGATGGAAGGCATCTTGGACGAGTACCTAAAATTGGATGTTTAACGGAAACTTCCGATTTTCTGCTTGGTGAGCAAACTGATTTTGCGCCGGTTGCTGTAAGATTTAGCATGGTCGCTAAATTTTTCGCCAATCATAATGGGGCTTGAAAGTGCTACATCCTCCGATGCCGTATCAAGGTTGATTATGACGTTAACACCGATAGTACGGTTCCAATCTCTTACCCAAACGCCCTGTTCGTATCTTCCTTTCTGCACAATCAAATCAAAATGCCGTAGCACGCCACTGTGCCCCTCCATAGACACTTTTTCAGCATTAACTCTGTAGCCTTCCTTTTTGAAATACTGCACGGCCAACGCCATCAAATTCGTCCGTTGAGGTGGGTCATCAATGCTCATATGCTTGCTCTCCCTAAACTGTTATCTAACTGTTTGTGGAAAAGCCTTTCGGTTAATTTTTTCATGGGCTTTTTTTCTTTCTACTAACACTTTTAGATATAGCTGCTAAACCTTCTATGCTTTTTAAAACAGTGGTGTTCTGTGCCGCCAATTTTTATAACAGAGTATTCCGTCCAGCCTTCTTTTCCTAATCGCAGAATATCCTCAACCGTTGTGGCGCTTGTTGTCTCAAAGTCTAAATTTTGAAAGTCAATTTTGCCTATGTACTTCATGCTGTTTTTAATCTTTTTATGTCCTAGCAGCTTCTTAACTTTCAGCACGTTTCCGTTAGTGTGGTAAGCTATCATTGTACCCGCCCATGTTCTAAAAGCTGTAAAGTCAATCGCTAGCAATCTGGGATTTTGGTGTATGTCAGCCGTACTTTTCCGCATCGTCACGAAACGTCTTAGCATATTAGCGTAACATGTAGGGAAAACTCTATCGTCTTTTTTGGGTAATGCGTTAATCATTGATAGCAGTTGGTTTGATACTTGGAGAGTTCTGGGTAAGTCGTTTTTCACTGGGTAATGTATATGCATATTGTCTGTTGGTGAATACATGTCATGGAATAGCTATGGTAATCATCGAACTCTTCCAGCCCTATATTTATGATATTGATTTCCAACTAAACCTTCGATAGTTCGCTGCTAAACGTCTTTTCCTTTTCTGCCTGAGCCAACAATCCACATTATACGGTCAAAGCGGTAATCAAGTAACAGAAAATAGCCGCTCCACTCTTGCAGTATCGTATGTCCTCTTCGGGAACAACTATTTACGATCGGAAAAGATTCCTTAAAAAAATGGGTTAACTCTATTTTTTCTACTTCGGCAATAGGACTTTGTTGATTACGTGGATTATGCCGTTGTCTGTCTCGATGTCTGCTTTGAGAATGTTTGCGTCGTTGACTTTGACTGACTTGTGCATGTGCAATTTTGCTGCGTCAATTTTTAGGTCTTGGCCTTGAATTGTTATTAGTTTTGGGTGTTGAACTACGTCGAGTTCATCAGAGCTAGTTTCTAGCGGAACCTTCACCTGTGCATCAAGTACCTTAGCCATAGCTTGGCCTAACTTCGGAGTGTTGTTATAATGGTAAGAATACACAACTATCAAAGACTTCATGGTTAAATTATTCAAACTACCGTAATTATAGGGCACTATATTTCTTTAAAAGCATTTATTTTTTCCATCAGAAATTAGCGTAGCTCATTAAGCAAAAAGCTACGTACATAGTTACTCAAAATATTTTTCTAAGATGTTCTAACTAAATGAAAGCTATTTGTAGTTTGTTAAGGGGCATTTGGTAGGCTTTTCTATTCTTTCTTTCGTTAACCCTGTCTGCCATTTGCTTTGAAGTTCGTGGCGTTTAAATTCTGGACAATTGTGTTTGCCCCTTGTACCTGGGTGGGAAAGATGCCTCGGTGTTTCCTTGACTTAAACCCTAAAACTTCAAACTCGTTCGCCATGTTTGAAGCCTAAAAAAGAAAAAGGGATATTATGTTATAAAATGGAGATAAACTCAAAGTCTTTCAGGATCAAACCTCAATGACGGCAACCAATATTTCAAAATGTCCAAAATGTGGTGGATACTTGCTTGCATCACAAAAGCAGAAAACTAAAATCTGCCCCTACTGCGGCGCAAAAATAAACCTCCAAAAAGCCCAACTCATAGCATCCGCCAAAGACTCATTTTCAGCATCAGAAATCCTACGCAGACTAAAAGCTGAAAAAGGCTTTAGCCACTAGTCTATGAAGCGGAGTAATTCACAGGTTTTGCACAACTCGCCAGCAGACGGCTCCCCGCACTTAACGCAGGTACTAAAATCGTCCCGCTTCACGGTCTTCTCAACAGCTGGACGCAGCTTCTCCATGGCGTGGAAAACAGTAAATTTGGTGCCAGCGTGCTTCTGGTCCATGCGATTAAGCATTCCTCGGATGTCGTTTCGTAGGGCCTCGCTAGCGTAGGGGCATGGTGTGTCTTGGAACCCAAGTTTTTTAGTGTACGCGTATAATGCTGATTCGCGCTCTAGTATTTCGCAGAGCGGCTTGATTTTTTGCACAAACAGCGGATGAACCTCGTCCGAGAGGGGCTTTTCCTTGGCTAGACGTGCGATGTCACCGCGCAGTATGTTCATCATGACAGTTTGGGCTTCGTCGTCAAGCGTATGCCCGGTGGCGACTTTTGTTGCTTTGACTTGCCGTGCACCAATGTTTATGGCGCGTCGGCGCAGCACCCCGCAGTATGAACAGGCTGTGAGTTGGTTTTTGCCATTTTTTTGGGCTTTGATGACGATTTCGTCGAGGCTAAACCCATAGAGCTCCTTAAAGGAGATAACGTAGTGGGGCACTTCAAGCTTCCTGCAAAGTGCCGAGGCGATATCTAATGCTTCATTGCGGTACCCAACAATACCCTCGTCCACAGTCACTGCTGACAAGATGGTTTTCGGGCGGTTTTTCTTAAGTTTCGCCAAAATATAAAGCAAGGCTAGACTGTCTTTGCCACCGCTAACAGCCACAGCCAAATGATCATCAAAACGCAGCATACCATAATGGGTTATGGTTTGTCGAACTTTGTTTTCGATTGATTCACAGAAGCATTTCTTGCAGAGCCGCTCTCCGCTGTACTGTCGATAAAAAAATGCTTCTTTTCGTTTGCAGCAGGTGCACAGTTGCGGCTCCAAATTGTTTCACTGCACCAATGTTGATGTATAACTAAATAAGTAGTACCTAATTAAACAGTAAATTTACGGGATTAAAATGGCAGCAAAACCTCAAAGACGCAGCGAATACCGCGAAGTGACGTATGGCAGTGCACACTTTGCACAGCTTAAGTCGTTGAGAGCTAAGGCTTCGGAGGTTATGGCTGCTCTGGATTCGTTTCATTTGAGTTCGACGGTGCATGGCAGTGTAGCCAGAGGCGACGTCAATGCGCAAAGTGATGTGGACATTTTCATATCGGAAATACAAAACAGTTTCACGGTTGAGATGGCGCTGGAAAAATCAAAAATCCAAATCAACACCCGCCGAATCGTGCAAGCAACTCCTAACTACTCTATGAAAGCCCACATCGAAATATACCCAGCTACAACCGTAACGTTTCCTCTTATGGGGATGCGTCGTGTGGAGCGGGAGTTTTATCGTTACGGAGGAGAAATAAACCTTCAACAGGTGAAAGCGGGTGTGCGTGTGGCTGGCGTGGATAAACGGCTGATGTTAATCGAACCGACGAAAACAGGACACATCGAGAGCAGTATAATCTGCAGAGAGCAATCAGCCGCAAAACAACTCGACATCTCTATGGAAACTGTGCTTGACCGTGTCCATGCCCTAACAAGACGCGACTGTGTAGGTAGAACAGGAGTTTTAGTCAAAAAAGAGCTACAACCAGACGAAACGTTTGAGTTAGTTATGAAAAAATTGGTTGAGGCAAACCCTGCGATTCGCCGACGAACAAAAAGGTAAGGATGTTAAGAGGGGTAGTAGATGAGCTCTTTTTCTTCGAGCAGTTGCTGGATTTTATCAACTGCCTCATAGACTTGCTCCTCCTTCTTTGCGCCGACACATACAAGTTTGCCCGCGCTGAAGATTAGGAAGACCACTTTTGGCTCAGCCATGCGGAAAACTGCCCCTGGAAACTGCTCAGGCTCGTACATGACACGCTCAAGCTTATACACCAAGCTTTCGAGGTCTATTTCGCCGCCGAGCTCTGCAGAAGCTACGATATTTTGGATGTTAACGACGGGTTTCTCGGTTATTTGGATGCCTTCGCTTCTAAGTTCTTTTACCACTTTCTCCACTGCGCTACGGCTTTCTTTTTCCGATTTGGCGCCAGTACAAACCATTTTGCCTGTGCCAAAAATCAGGGTGGCAGTTTTGGGTTTTTTGAGGCGGAAAACTAAGCCGGGGAAAACTGATGGGTTGTATTCTGTTTGTGGGAATTTTTCGACGATTTTTTGTAAGTCGATTTTCTGGTTAAGCGAAACTGAAGCGACAATGTTTTGGATGCTTATGATGGGTTTTCGTTTACTCATGTCAACTCACGTGCTTCCCTATTTAAATAATAAAGGGAGTATATAAAGCATCTATTTATAAAGCCACTCGAAAGGTTCTGTTACCTCTTCATCTGCTAAAACACCCTGTTACTTTTCGTCTGTTGGCTGCTTTTTAGCGGTTTTTGTGTATATCTCGCAAATTTTGACTTCGGGTTTTGACTTTTAGTAATGGAAGAAAAAAAGTTTTTCGAACCTAATTTTTTGAGGCTTTCATGCTAAAGTTGAAAGTTGTCTTTTGTTTTAGTAGATAATTTTAAAAAATAAATCAAACAACTAATCACTATGACAAAAGCGCAACTGCTTTCTAAGCTGGATGAAAAAGCCCTCAGAACCATAGCAAAGAATGAGAATTACCATGTTCCAAATAATTTTAACAAAAGTGATTTAGTAAAATACCTTGAGGGTTCGCTAACTTTAAAGAAAATCAAAGAATACACCATAGAAGCTTATGAAAGGCAAACCAAAAGGACAATCATTCACGAAACAATTAAAGAAAAAGGCGTAAGAATCACAAAGAGAGAAAAAACAACAGTAAAATTTGACAAGCTAATAACTGTTACAGAAATAATTGATAGCCGAGAAAAAATAGAACCAATTGTTTTAACGGAATTAGCATCTAAACTCAAAGAACCGCCTCCGAGTGGAAAAGATTTCAATCTTTACGCAAAAATGAGTGAAGAAATGATAAAAAAATATGCTATCTTCATTGAAAAAGGAAATGACGGGCATGGACAATATTTAGAGTTTAGAACAGCTAATTTCATCAAGAAAAAGTTCAAAAAGGTAAAAGAAATTCGGGTTCGCTACAAACCCACATCCAATTTTGACGTTAAAAACAATGACGTCATAGGTTTTAATGAACAAAGAATCCCTATAGTTATGGCAGAATGTAAAAACACAAACGCAAAATTTGACCATCTAGACAGATGGATAGAAAATACAAAACGAATGTTCTCTTTCTCAAAAGGCGATTTAGCCGAATCACTATTTGTTACAACTGAAAAAATGACAGATGAATGCCTTAATCATCTTGAAACTAGTCACGACATAAACAAGAAAGGGCAATTAAAAGTTGTCAGCGGTATTAGGGTTTTCAGTCAGACTTTCAATGATAACAAGCAGTTTTAGAAAGCGGAAAAGTCTTTCTTTCTGTTTATGAGGTTAGGAGAAACGAGTTTACTAAGGTTTTTCCAAAAAAATAGTGGGTTAATAGGCTATAAACTGCCAAATACACCAACTGTTTCTCTAAGCAGATTTCTAGCTTTTAATCCGTCTTTATCAGTTACCCAAACAGCGTGTTCAACGTCTATTTCAAAAGGTAGGTTGTTTTTCTGCAAGATTTCAATAGCTGTCTCAAAATCTTTGAGGTTCTTAGTCTCGCCAGAGTCATACATGTCTTTATCTATTGCATTCCAACTGAATTTTTCAGTTTTCGGGGGGTTCTTCTTTGGCGTTTGTTTGTGTCAACTGTTGGCAAATCATAACGGTTAGGTGCACCTAACCATTGTGTAACGCTTCTAGCATAGGCATAGCGGTACATCATCTTCTAGGTCCTGCACGTCAACGCCAAAGCTTTTGGCTTCTACACGAGTTACGCGAACTTTTTTTCTGTATTATTCCTGTCAGTTAACAATATACCGGTTGCATGCTTATTAAGCCCCTTATGCATGCAAGCAGATTATTGAGAGTTGCTAAAAATTTGGTTTAAGTTTGGAGCGTTTTGAATATTCGGAAACGCAAAAGAGCCGCGATACCACCCAAGGAAAGCAGCTTAAAACCCGCTTCATGCTCAGTGCTAACCACCGATACCGCGGCCTGCCGCCGCTCCACATCCCGCATCAAAGCTTCAAGTTTGAGACGCTGCTCTTCGCCCGCATCGCGCAGCATCGTGTCAGCCACAATCAGTTTCTCAATAGCACCCATGTTGGCGGCGTTTTCCACCTCAGACAAGCCATAAGTTGCGTCGCCTGTTTCTTTTCCAAGTCGCTTCATGAGCTCCTCCATGGTGTCCGTTTCCTCAACGACTCTCAGGTCATGTACAGCTTTAAGCAATACACCTGAACGTAACGCCTCGTCGATGCCTGCAGTGCCGCCGTTGTTTACACTTTTAATGTCAACGACCGCTTTAGATACCTCTTTTGACTCCTCTTGCAAGTAAGAAACAAAATCGTTTTTTACGTAGCCAGCACCGATAACAACAATTGGGTTATGGTTAGTGCTCCAGAGCTTATGCAGGGTGTCAAGTGCAAGGCGGAAGTAGCCTTTAGTGGCTTCGACGCGTTTGTCGGCGTCTTGTTTTCCCGGTAGACGTATGCGGTGCTCGACGCGGGTTTCGTAGCCGTACTGTTTGGTTTCTGCTATAGCAAAGCCTTCATCGTCGATGCTTATTATGAGCATTGGTTTTTCGGTTTCGCTAGCTCTTGTGAGTCGGTCAATAAGATGTTTTGGCCAGTTTTTTTTAACGATGGTCATTTGCTGGTTTAATGATATGGCGAGTGTGTGGTGGGCACCCGTGGGGATTATGTCGGGGGCATGAATGATTAACCCGTGAACCCTTAGTTTTCCCAGAAACTTATCCCAGCTTACTGATTCCACTTTTACACCCATAAAAGCTGAGACGCGCTCTGCGCTTTTTGGGCGGCTTGTGGGGGTATCGGTTTTGATGGCTCGGCTGGTCATGGCGTAGACTTCGTCGCCTTTGTAGATGACGTTGTATAAATGCCATAGGTCGTCAGGCGTGTCAGCTACGACCTTTATGAAGCCTTGCTGAAGGTTTTTCTGTACTATTTTCATTAGGACACTTCGGCTTTGCAACTAAACTTGTGAGTCGGCAAACCTTAAATCCTTTCGTATCTTGTCTGTTTTAGGTGTTTGTGATGGTTGATAGTCTCAAAGACTTTTTGTGTAAATACATAGAGGAACAACATGATGTTTTCAAAGGATGCCTTGTAGCGGTGTTTGATAGCAGACAACATTACTTGAGCCTCTTAGAGGACAGCCTTGGAACTCCTAGCCCCTCTAAAGAGCTTCGCTTTTGTCACATTCTGGTAAACGCAGGGCTGTTTAAGGAGGAAACAAAAATCACCCGTGATGGACGTAACCGCTACAAAGTTTTCTATCTAACCGATGCAGGCATGGAATTAGCAAGGAAGATTAAAGAGGAGGGTTTTTCCGGTCCTGTGCCTCAGAGCACACAGGTAGACAACCTATAGAACCTAATTTTTTTCTTTGAAAAAATCAGTGCTTGTCTTTTCCACTTTTTAAAAGTTCATCAAACAACTGATGTTCTTATGTTCAAACGCTTTGAAAAGAAAGCGTATATTTAGTTTGTAATTATCAAAAAAATCTTGCTTTAGTTTTTAAAAAAATGGTTGAAGGGAAAAACTTCCCTTTTTTGGTTTTAGATCAACTGTAGTATATTCCAGAACAGTGGGATGAACACGATTGAGAGCGTTGATAGCAGTTTGATGAGTACGTGTAAACTTGGGCCTGCTGTGTCTTTCATTGGGTCACCGACGGTATCTCCGACCACTGCTGCTGCGTGTGCAGGGCTGTTTTTGCCGCCGAAGAAGCCTGCTTCAATATGTTTCTTTGCGTTATCCCATGCGCCACCGCCTGTGTTCATGAGTAATGCCAGTGGTACTGCGGAAAGGGTTGCGCCTATGACGAGTGCGCCGACTGCTTCAGGTCCCATGAGCATACCGACTATGATTGGTACTACCACGACGATTAATGCTGGAAGTACCATGCCTTTGAGTGCTGATTTTGTGCTGATGTCGACTGCTTTACCATATTCAGGTTTGGCTGTGCCTTCCATGATGCCTGGGATTTCTTTGAATTGCCGTCTGACTTCTGCAACCATTTCACCTGCGGCTTTGCCTACTGCACTGATGGCTTGGCTGCTGAAGAAGAATGGCATCATTGCACCGATGAAGCCTGCAGCGAGTACTGCTGGGTTGGATATATCGATGCTGATGGCTACTCCTGTTTGGAGAGCTACTTCTTCAATGTATGTTTGGAATAGCAATTGCGCTGCAAGTAATGCGGAGCCTAAAGCGAAGCCTTTTGTAAGGGCTTTGGTTGTGTTGCCTACTGCGTCAAGTGCTTCCATGGTTGCTTCCGCGCCTCCTTCACCAGACATTTCTGCGATGCCGGCTGCGTTATCCGCAATGGGGCCAAAGCCGTCAAGTGCTAAGACCATTCCCATGACTGCGAGCATACCCATGGTTGCGAGTGTTGTTCCATAGATGCCACCGATGAAGGGATCAATGCCGATTTCTGCACCAAACTGTGTTCCAAAGAAGTATGAGATGAGCAAGGCGATTACGAGAGAAACAATTGGGAGTGCGGTTGTTTCTAAGCCAACTGCAAAGCCTGTGATGATGTTAGTTGCGGCTCCTGTTTCGCTTGCCTTTGCGATTTTGACGACCGGTTTTCTGTCGCGTCCTGTGTAGTAGTCTGTGATGTAATCGATGGCCACGCTTGCTGCTAATCCTGAGAGTAGACAGTAGAACAGGTACATGCTTCCGAGCAAGAAGTATGATGCAAAGAAGAACAATATGCCGGCGACGATTGTTGTAACCATTAAGCCTTTGCGCAGGGCTTTCATGGGGTGTTTGGCTTCGGATTCGTTGAGCTTCACAAAGGGCATGCCCACCAAAGTTGCGAAGATGCCTAAGGCTCTTGCAATGAGAGGGAACATAAGGAAGATCAAGTTGCCAGTTGCGATGCTGATTAAGCCGCCGATGATCATGCCACCGATGTTTTCACCTGTGGCTGATTCGAATAGGTCTGCGCCTCTGCCAGCGCTATCTCCGACGTTGTCGCCAACGTTGTCAGCGATAACTGCGGGGTTGCGGGGGTCGTCTTCTGGAATGCCAGCTTCAACTTTGCCCACAAGGTCTGCACCGACGTCTGCGGCTTTAGTGTAAATGCCTCCGCCTAGCTGGGCGAATAACGCGATGAGTGATGCTCCAAAACCCATACCGACAATACCGCTTGCGGCACTTCTGCCGAGCTCAGCAGATTGAGAGACGGAGAGATTGCCAAACATTGCGTCGTATCCGCCGTATAGCAGGAACAGAAAACTTACACCCAAGAGAGATAAACCAACAACCGCCATACCCATAGTGGCGCCGCCGTAAAATGCCGTCTTCAACGCTTTTTCAGCGCCGAAATCTTTTGCCGCAGCCACAGTTCTAACGTTGGCTTTGGTGGCGTTGTCCATAGCGATGTATCCAGCCGCCAGTGAAGCGACTGCACCTACCAAGAACGCTGCCGCCGTACCCACGCCGAACGGTCCAGTCGGCAAGGCAATCCATAGCAGAGCAAAGATTACCACTGTAATTATAGCGATGGTCTTATACTGCCTCTTTAGGAAAGCATAGGCGCCTTCGCGGATTGCATTGCCTACTTCCACTGTTTTTGGTCCGCCTGGGCTCATTTTGCCTATGCGTTGCATGAGTAGAAGTGAAGCGACAACTGCGATGACACCCGCAATGGGGGCTATCCAAAATATGAGAGGATTATCAAAAGAAATCGCTGTCAAAGTTTGTAGAGGTATGTACATGTTGAACAACGGTTGTCCATTTTCCTTATAAGATTTTCCCAGTAGATTCAAGGAATTTATCGTTTGAGTAGCTATCTAACGTAAACTAGCAAGTTGAGCCTAAAAACGGTTGGTTGAGTTTTTAAGGAAGCCATACATATTCAAATAAGAACATGGAGCCATGGGAAAACTATGAGTCAAAAGCTAGCAGTAGTCAAAGTAGGCACTAACAGCATAACCATAGACGGCAAACTCGATAAAGAACAAATAGCAAACCTCGCAAGACAAATTGCGCAAGTCGCAAACGGCTACAAAATAATCCTTGTTACGTCAGGCGCTGTCGCCGCTGGAATAGAGGAGCTGGGTATACCTCCTAAACCTCAAGATGTTGCTTTTCAGCAAGCAGCCGCTGCAGCTGGACAGGGCATACTTATGGAAAAGTATCGTGAATGCTTCAAAGAACACGACTTAAAAGTCGCCCAAATCTTACTCACCGCAGAAGACCTTTCAAACCGCGCCTCATACGTGCACACCTGTAACGTGATCTCGTTGCTACTAAAAATTGATGTTGTACCAATTATAAACGAAAACGACGTAACAAGCGTGGACGAGCTGCTACATGCTGAGGGATACAAAATCAACTTCAGTGATAACGACCACCTCGGTGTCTTAGTGGCAGGTGCATTGGGTGCAGATTTAGTTATCATCCTAACCGATGTTGAAGGCTTATACACAGCCGACCCCAAAGAAAATGACGCCGAATTCATAAAAACAGTGGACGAAGTCACACCCCAACTAAAAGAAACTTTAAACGGCAAAAGCAAAATGGGCAGAGGCGGCATGCAAAGCAAAATAAGAGCTGCCGAAATCGCTACATCCTGTGGCATCCCAGTAGTTATTGCCAACAGCCGCGCCCCAAACGTCATCGTAGATATATTAGAAGACAAACCAGTAGGCACATACTTCAAGCCACAGGAGAAATTGCCCGCAGTCAAACGGTGGTTAGCCTATGGTGCAGCAGTAAAAGGAACAATCTACATCAACGAGGGTGCAAAAAACGCGATTGTAGAAGGCGCAAGCCTGTTACCCGTAGGCGTTACAGACGTGATAGGTACTTTCTGTGAAGGGGATGTAGTCAGTTTAGCAGACGAGAAAGGCGAATTCGCCAGAGGTAACCCTAACTACAGCAGCACACAGTTAAATCTGATAAAGGGCTTACAAGTAAGCGAAGTGCAAGAGCAACTTGGCGCCGACAAACCTGGAGAGGTAGTTGAACGGCGTAATATTCACCTAATTGAGGAATAAAAAATGAGCATGATTGAGGAAATCTGCATCAAAGCTAAAGCTGCAGCGTTTGAAATGGGAAAGCTGCCGACGGAAACCAAAAACTTGGCGCTCCAAAAAATGGCAGTTGCCCTTGAAGCAGACGCGGAGAAGATTTTGGCTGCAAACAAAATCGACGTAGAAGCAGCCAAACTGCGAGGCGTCAAACCCGCTTTGCTGGATAGGCTTACGTTGGACCAGAAAAAAATCAGTAACATGGCAAAGGAGCTGCGTGAAGTTGCAGGCATGAATGACCCAGTCGGCGAAATCCTCTCAACATGGACCAGACCTAACGGGTTAATCATCAGCCAAATACGCGTTCCCATGGGTGTCGTGGGAGTCATCTACGAGTCTCGCCCAAACGTTACCTCTGACTCAGCTGGCATCACTGTGAAGTCAGGCAACGCAGTGGTTCTACGGGGCGGCTCAGATGCGCTTAACAGCAACTTAGCCATCGGAGAAGCCCTCAGAGGCGCTTTAGCTGGTGCAGGCTTGCCTGTGGACGCCATTCAAATTGTTAACTCTCCCGACCGTAAAGCGGCTGAGGAACTTATGGGTATGCGCAAATACATCGACGTGCTTGTGCCTCGTGGCGGCGCAGACCTAATCAACACTGTTGTAGAGAAATCCCGAATCCCAGTCATCGAGACAGGTACTGGCAACTGCCACATCTACGTCCACGAAGACGCAGACTTATCAAAAGCCACACCCATAGTTGTCAACGCCAAAGTGCAACGCCCCGGAGTTTGTAACGCTGCCGAGAAGCTGGTTGTGGATAAAAGCATCGCCCAAACCTACCTGCCCAACGTGATTGCGGAGTTGCGCAAGAACGGAGTTGAAGTCCGAGGAGACGAGACAGTTCAAAAAATCGTGCCTGACGTGAAAGCAGCAACCGAGGCGGATTGGGTCATGGAGTACTTGGACCTCATAATCGGCGTTAAAGTGGTTGAAAACCTTGATGCGGCAATTGCACATATCAACAAATACGGCACCCATCACTCGGATAGCATAGTCACACGGGACTTTAGCAAGGCGCAGCGGTTTCTAAAAGAAGTAGATTCCGCCGCTGTCTACTGGAACGCCTCTACCCGCTTTACCGACGGCAACCAGTTCGGTTTAGGCGCGGAAATCGGCATCTCGACGCAGAAGCTTCATGCTCGTGGCCCCATGAGCATCAAGCATTTGACAACTTTGAAGTATGTGGTTGTGGGAGACGGACAAATCCGATAGTGAAACTTCAGTTCTGTCTTAGAATTTGCCCCTTTTAATTTTTGGGGGAATTGCTTTTTTGTCTTTATGTGAGCATGGTAATTTCTACCGCACCACAAGAGGGCAGTTGAAGGCTTTTGCTTTGGTGAAATGCATTGTTTTTGTTTGTCTGAAGCGGTGGTCAGCAGAATTTTCAGGCACATCATAAAATATAACATATGTTGAATCCATCGCATTGTGTGGACAGGACAAATGTTGTTTCGGAAATTGGAAGCGGGTAAACAGCGGCTAAAAATCGGCTGTAAGGTTAAGCGGAGTTAGAACCAGCTAATGGTTGATTAACAAAAAAATATGAAAAGAAGAAGGCTGCCTTATGCAGGCAATGCCGGCCAGGGTAGCTGCGACATAATTGGTTCGATTATACGTAGCGCGATGTCTGGGAACAGGCCCAAGATGAATATTGCTGCAACCAGAATGAATACTGGAATCAACAGGTACTTGTTCTCCTTTATGCGTGTAGTGAAACCATCCTTAGGTGCTTTACCGTACATGACGTTGACAAGGCGGAAGATATAGGCGGTCTGTAGCACGCTGGTTAATACACCGATAACAGCGAGCCAAGTCAAGTCGACGCTGATGGCAGCGGTGAACACGAAGTATTTTGCGAAGAAGCCGCCAAGCGGTGGAACACCTGCAAGACTTAAACCAGCAACCACCAAAGCAATCGATGCGAAGGGCATTTTTTTGCCGATGCCAGCAAAGTCGTCAAGTGTGTGGAAACCATGCTTGTTTATGATTCCGATAGCCATGAATGCCAGTGCGGTGGTTAGTGCGCCGATTAGGAAGAAGTACAAGTTGCCTGCTAAGCCAAGTTGTGTAGCGCTGGTGATAGCGACGAGGTTGTAGCCGACGTCTGCAACGCAGATGTATGCGACTAAACGTTTGATGTTGAACTGTATGAGTGCAAAGATATTACCGACGACCATAGTTAGGGCAGCCATGACGGCGAGCATTATTGTCCAGTCAAAGAAGCCTCCGACTGAGGGCGGCATGATGATGAAGAGTAAGATTCTGATTAGGATGTAGTAGCTGCCTTGGTCAACCAATGCAGATAAGAAAGCTGCGGAAGGGGCGGGGGCTGCGGTGTATGCGTCTGGGAGCCAGAAGTGGAAGGGAACGATTGCTGCTTCAATTGCGTAGCCTGCAACGATGAATATGAACGCGATTAAGAGCAGATTCATGTCGCCACCTACAAGGGTGCCTGCGTTGATGAATTCACGGATGGCAACGTAGTTGAGACTGCCAGTTAAGCCGTAAACCACTGAAAGCCCAAGCAGTACAAACGCTGAAGCGATTATGACCATCACCATGTACTTTAGCGTGGCGTTTAGGCTGAACGCATTTTTGCGGTATAGCATCAGAAACGCTGCGGCGGCGGTCACGGCTTCCCAGAATATGAAGAAGGTCAACAAGTCGCCTGCTAAAACCGCCCCTAAGAGTGCAGCGGTTGCAACGAACATAACGGCTATGTAGCGGTCTGAAGGGCGATTGGCTGAGTCTACAAAGAAGGTTGTGTAGACCATGACGACTGCGGCTATAGCAACTATGAGTATAGCCATGTAGATTGAGATGGCGTCTATATAGAAACTTGTTGCAATTGCGGGATTAGCGCCTGGCTCTAAGGTTAATGTTAGAGGGGCGGGGTTGGCTACGCTGTAGTATGAAAGCGTTAGGTTAGCAACAGATAAGCCTGCGATGGCAAAGACTGCTATAACCCATGTGATCATGAGGGCGGTTTTGTGGTTGCTACCACGTATGGCTTTGAAGATTGGGATGGTGAGTAGCGCTGCTATTACGAGTGTAAAGATTGGTAATATTAGGTCTAAGATTGTCGTCATTTTATGGCACCATTACCTGACCGAAGGTCACTGATTGTATTAGTTCCATGAAGAATGTTGGGTAGATGCCGATTAAGATTACCAGCACTACAAGGATTGCCAAAGACATCTTCATGTAGTTGGGTATTTCCATGATTTTGTGTTTATGCTCCAATTCAACCGGTGCTGCTTCGTTTCCGCTGTGTATGTCTACCACTATTTCGCCTTTGGCCGTTCCAAGGAAAACTTTAGAAACAAACCTAAGGGCATAAGCCAGCGAGAAAACGGTTGCCACCAGCATGAGGATTGTTGGGATGATGTAGAATGGGTCTATGGCTATGATTTGGAATGCGCCGACGAAGATGAGGAATTCGCTTATGAAGCATGCTAGCGGCGGAGCGCCAGCTATGCTTAAGGCTGCGATGGTTCCTGAGACGGCGCTAAACGGCATCTTGGAGGCTAAGCCACCCATTTTGCGGATGTCGCGCTCTTCGGTTTGGTGCATGACGCCTCCTGCGGTTAAAAAGAAGAGGCCTTTGCTTGCTGCGTGTGTGATGATATGAAGGACCGTGCCGACGATTGCGATGCCTGAGGCAGATGCAAGTAGGACTACGTTGCCTTTTGCGAGTGCCGCTGGGAACAGTGAAAGCCCGAACATTATGTAGCCCATGTGGGCAATTGATGAGTATGCGATAACGCGTTTAATGTCTGTTGCAACCAGTGAGAGAAGTGAGCCGAAGAAGGCTGTTAGTATGCCGAAGATTGTCAGGACATGTAGGAAGTCTGTTCCGAAAGTTATGCCCACAGCTGGGAAGACCATTCCGAAGGACATGCGTATAATTGCGTAAGCGCCTGCACTGATGATGACACCACTGAGGAGCGCTGACATGGGGGCGGGTGCCTCTGAGTGAGCGTCGGGAAGCCACATATGAACCGGGAACACAGCCATTTTGACTGCAAAGCCGCCTGTTAATGCGATGAGTATCCATTTGGCTGCGTCTGACCCTGCAGCTTGCATTAACGCTTGTTGCGCTTGGAACATGTCTGTTATACCACCTGTCACAGCGTAGATTGCGCCAATGCCCAGCAGCACGAAGACTGCGCCTGCGTGTGTGAATATGAAGAGTTTAAGGGCTGATTTGTAGCTATTGCGGTAGCCCCACTCACCGACTATAAAGTAGGCAGGGACGAGCATGAGTTCCCAGCAGAAGTAGAACAAAATCAGGTTGCTAGTTAAGAAAACGCCAACCAATCCAACTGACAGCATGCAGAGTAGCGCGTAGTAAGATGGGAGGTTCTTTTTGCCCGCCATGTAATTTACTGAGTATATCGCTGCGACGAAGATAAGCACTAAGCTGATCATGGCTATTGACGCGCTTATGCCGTCAAGGTAAAGCGTAAACTCTGTGTTAATTATTGTTGGGACCCAGACATGGCCTTCCTGATAGAAGCCGTTAGCTTGGATAGCTGGAACCGTCGCAAAAATCAACGCCAAGTTTACCAGAGCGATGGCTGCGACGAATGCAGCTGCTGCTTTTGGTGATTTCTTTCCTGCTAAGTAGACTAGGGGTATGCAGATTGAAGGTATAGCGAAGACTAAGAGTAGGATAGGTATGACCATTGTTTTATGCTCCTCCGAAACCGATGGTTAAGACGATTAACACTACGATGATTATGAAGCCTACCACTGCGGCGGCAACATAGTTTCTAAAGGCATCCGATGGACCCTTCTTGAGGGCGGTTGCGTTTTGGGGTTCTGCTGCTTTAGCGACGTCTGAGCCTGCTTGGTCGGGCAACTGCGCAAATACTTTGTTTTCGAAGCGTGTTAGTAGTGCTGAGAAGCCGTTGATGCCTCTTGCGATGCCGTAGTAGAGGTCGTCGACGAAGTAGCCGTGTGACATAATGATGGTTAATGGGTTTTTGCCTGCAGCAACTTTGCGTAATGCGGTAAAGTTTTTGAAGTAAGTGAAGTAACCTAACACGAAAATTGGTAGCAGTATCAGCAGGAATATTGGTGTTTCAAGACTTGTGAATGCACCAAGCAGGGTTTCTTCGAGTTCAACATGCATGAAGCTTGCAACAACTGGCTGCGCAACTCCCCAGACAATGCATAAGCCCGCTAAGATTGCTGCTGGGATAAGCATGACTTTGGGTGCTTCGTGAATTTTGATTTTCTGTATAAACTCTGAGGGTTTGCCAAGGAACACCAAGCTAAACATGCGTATACAGTATGCGAATGTTAAGCCTGTGGCAGCGAAGATAAGTATCATTTGTACTATTCCGCCTGCGCCCATGACGCTGTTTAGGATTAAGCCTTTGCTGAAGAACGCAGCAAACGGTGGTAAACCGCTGGTGGTGATAATCATAATCGCCATCAACGCAAACGTGATAGGCATGGCTTTTCTGAGTCCACCCATTAGGCGCATGTCGCGGGTGCCCAAGGCGTGGATGATGCCGCCTGCGAGCAAGAATCCAAGGCCTTCGAAGAATGCGTGGCTGACCATGTGGAACAGCGAAGCGAACCAGCCTGCGGACATCGCCACCTCAGTGCCACTGATGTGAGGTATGCCAGTACCTAGTGCCGCCATCATGAAGCCGATTTGGCTCACGGTGGAATAGGCGAGAACACCTTTGATATCGGTTGTCATTAAGCCTAAAGACGCACCGATAAATGCAGTTATTATGCCGACCCAGGCTATTGTGTTAAACCATGCTGCTTGCTCCAACGCCAGTATTATTGCGGGAGCTGCGGCGAATATGAGGATAAATCTTGAAAGCAGATAGATGCCTGCTTTGACCATTGTGGCAGCGTGCAGCAGTGCTGAAACGCTGGTTGGAGCTTCCATTGCGCTGTACAGCCAAGTAAACAGCGGGAACTGCGCCGATTTGGAGATTGCGCCGCCTAACACGAGGAATGCTGCGATGACCAAGTAGGGTAGCATTACGGTGAGTGTTCCGTCGGACGCTGCAACGTTGATTCCTTCAATGATGCCGTGGAAGCTGAAAGTGCCAAACTGCAAGAACAAGATGCCAATAGCGGCGAGCAAGGCAATGTCGCCGATACGGGTCATTAAGAAAACTTTGACACCGCTGTGGATGGATTCGGGCTTCTTGTACCAGAAGCTAATCAAGGCATAACTGCAAAGTCCGACCATTTCCCAGAAGATGAACATCTGAAGCATGTTATCGGATAAGACCAAGCCAATCATGGAGCCGATGAAGAGTAACAAGAGATAGTAGTAGCGGGTTAAGCCTGATTCGCCTTTCATGTAACCCTGTGAATAGACGACGATGATCACGCCAAAGAACGCAACCAAACAGGTGAATAGGACGCTTAAGGGGTCAATGTAGACGCCTGCGGTTACTGCTTGAGAGAGGTCGCCGCTTAATGTTGGCAGCCAAGAGACTACGTAGTTAACTGCTTCACCTTCACCTGACCAGACGCCTGGGAATAAGCGTGACAGCCAACGCAGCGACTACGCCCATAATTGCTATGGTAAAGCCATTGCGTGCTTTCTCGCTATATCTACCGATTAAGGGAAGTAGGCAGCTTGCGATAAGTGGAATAACCCAAACGAACCATGCGGAGAATTCTTGTAGTATCATTATGCTTCAACCTCGGTTTCTTCTTGCTGTGCGGTTTCCTGCATTTTTGCCCAAATCTTTGAGATGTCGCTTGTGTGGTACCGTTTTGAAACGATGACAAGCAACGCTAAGATTACTGCGCTGACGGCTGTGTCAACGGAGAAGGCGACAATTAGTAGAGCCTCGCTAAGACCTGCGGGATTGGCAACCAACATTATGAAGTTTAGTGTGGCTGCGGTTGCGATTAACTCGATTGAGATGAATACTTTGAGTAGTTGGCGGTTGGTTAGCAATCCGTAGATACCTATAGCCAACATTATGATTGATAAAATAACGAAGTCCATCTATTTCTTCCTCCTTTCATAGAGGACTATGCCTATTCCAAGCGCTATAGTCAAAATGACAAGCGCCTGCATCAAGATATCGACGCCCCTAAGATCCCAAAGGGCAGTACCGATGTTAACGTCAGCTCCGACGGTGGTTTGACCCGAGACTGAGAGGAAAATTGCGGGTAAACTTAAAACGACGCCCGCGCCGATTAAGCCGACTGTCCTTGCAGGTAGAGGCTTTTTTGGTTGGCTTTTCGCCCAGCATTTCGCCAGAAAGGAACAGGATGGCTAGGGTACCGATGCCGACTACGAATTGGAATATGGCGGCGTAGATTGCGCCGTTTAGGTAATAGATTAAAGCTGTGAATAGAAAGGTTCCTGACAGTGCCGCTACTGAGTAGACAACTTCATCGAGGAACAATGCGAGGATAGCGGATATGATTAAACCTATGGCTAAGATTTCAAAAATTAACGATCATTGCGATGCATCCTTTTTGTTTTTGTATTCTGGCTTCATCACTAATGCTTTCTTGTCCGTAGTTGCTAATTCGTAGAGGTCAGACTGTTTAATGGCGTCTCTTGGGCAGGTTTCGACGCATTGGTAGCAGAAGATGCAGTTGTTGAGGTCGATTTGTGGTCGTAGTTTTCCAGGTTCGACTTCGACAAATTCGATAGCGTGTGTTGGGCAGTCTCTCTGGCAGACATGACATGCGCTTCCGCGGATAGCTTTGATGTCGAGGCGGAAGTCTGGTCCGCAGCCTAAGTCGACGGCGTTGCAGTCTTTTATTTCGTAGACTAGTTTGCCTCTGGAGTCAGCGGGAAGCTCTGGCTTTACGAAGGGATACTTCGTTGTTGCTGGTTTAGTGAAGATGTGTGATACCGCTCGCTTGAATATGGGGGATATGCGCGATTTCTTCTTTTTGTCATCTGCCATCTAAGTGAACACTCCAATCCCGAAGGGATGATACACCCAAGTTACCAACGCAACTGTTATCATCAGCGAAATCAACGCTGCTGGCAGTAGAATCTTCCAGTTTCCAGTTAACACTTGGTCGATGCGTAGACGAGCCACCACGGTTGTGATGTACTCGCTGATTACCACGACTATGAGTAGCTTAACCACGAACCATAGAGTATTAAATAACCAGTCGAGCCCAAAGAACACTGGACCGCTGGGACCGCCAAGGAACAATTCCACGACAAGCGCTGAGCCGAACACAACTTGTACGTCACGGGTAAAGTGTAGGAAAGCAAGTTTTGCGCCTGTGTACTCGGTTTCTAAGCCGCCGACCACCTCGGATTCTGAGTGAGGCACGTCGAAGGGGTCTTTTTCAAGTTCCGCCTGCATGGTGATGACGAAGAGTACAAACGCCCAAGGCGCCAGTAAAATAAAGGGAAACGCAGAGGCGATTACGCCGATTTGGATGCTGCCAGCGATAAACGCTGGAGTTAATGCAAGTATGTAGAGTGGAATGTCGTAGCCTAAGAACTGGGTTAAAACTCTGGCTGAACCAATGGTGCCATATGGGTTGCATGATGCCCAACCGGCGAGGAACATCAAGAAGTTTGCTACTGTTGCGAACGCTAAGATAATGATTAAGTCACCGCTAAAGCCGCTGGTTGATATTGTGCTGCCTGTAGAGAGGACCGATGCACCGCTTATAGGCAAGAAGAGCATTGCAAACATCATTATAGCAAAGGATGCCAAGGGAGCATATCGGAACACCAGTTTTTTGGTGTCTCGGGGTTCAATGTCTTCTTTTGTTAAGAGTTTTATAAAGTCCGCTAAGGGCTGGAGGATACCTGCTGGCCCAGCAACCATGGGGCCTACTCTGTTCTGTATACGAGCTTCAAGCTTTCGCTCTATCCAGTCACAGAACAAAGTAAGGAAAAATATGAAAGTAAAGCCTGGGAATACCAGGATTTGGAAGATGAGCCAGAGGTCAATCATGTTTTTCACCTATCACCTGTCAGTGCATGAGAAGCATGGGTCTAAACTTACAAAATTTGATGGAACGTCCGCTATGCTCTCACCGATTGCAGTTTTAAGGAATGCTGGAATGTTGGCGAATGTTGGAGTACGGATTTTAACGCGGTCAGGCATGTCTGTGCCGTTGCTGCGCACGTAGTAGAAGAGTTCGCCTCTTGGTGCTTCAACGCAGGATACTGCTTCGCCTTCAGGGACGCTTCTTGGTACTTCTACGCGGATGGGCCCAGAGGGAAGATGGTCTAAGACATAGTCAATGATGTTGATGCTTTCTTCGACTTCGTCTAGGCGTACATTCATTCTTGCCCATGTGTCGCCGTCGGTGTAAACGATTTGGTTGAAGGGTATCTTGTCGTAGACGGAGTAAGGCTGAGTTTTTCGGATATCCATGTCAACACCTGAGCCTCTTGCAACTGGCCCGACAACTGCGAGTTTGAGCGCGTCTTCTCGGCTAAGCGTTCCTACGTCTTTCATTCTTAAGCGAAGGGTAGGTTCTTCTTGGTACATTTTTCTGTAGAACGGCATCTTCTTTCGGAAGTCTTCTAGGACAGATTTGATTTTGGGAATTTGCTCAGGGGTTATGTCTCTTCGTACACCACCGACAGTAATTAAAGAGCCGTAAACGCGGTTGCCACTTGTTAATTCGATTAAATCCATTATGGGCTCTCGGTCTCTCCAGAAGTACTGGAAAAGCGTTTCGTAGCCAATTTCTAAGCCTGCGTGACCTAAAGTTAAGAGGTGACTGTGTAGGCGGTTAAGTTCTAAGGCGATGACTCTTAGGTATTCTGCTCTTTCTGGAACATCGGGTTTTAGGATTTTTTCTACAGTTGAAACGAAGGCATAGGCGTGGATTGGGTTGCAGATACCGCAGACACGTTCCACCAAGTATGTGTCTTGAAGATACGAACGGGATTCGGCGGTTTTCTCGATTCCGCGGTGCACGTAGCCGATACGTGGTTCAACTTTGGTTACTGTTTCGCCGTCAACGGTTACGGAGAACTTTTCAGGTTCCAGCAGAGCTGGGTGTTGGGGTCCGATGATGATTTTAACTTGTCTGCCTTCAGCGTTTTTGTTTGCTTCACGTTCGGGGGTTGGGACAAGGTGGACTTTGGTTGCGTCAACGTCTTTTCGTAGTGGATAGACGCCGTCTGGCCAGTTTTCTGAGAGGACGAAGTGTCCGTTGAATTCGTTTCCAACAAAGATTACACCCACTAAGTCGGTTACTTCCAGTTCATGGAAAGCCGCGCCAGGGTGAATGTCAACGACTGTTCGGATTTTAGGGTCAGCTTTGGGGATTTCAGCTTTAATTGTAAAGAAGGGCTTAGCAGTGTGAACATGATAATAAACACCCAGTTTGTCACCGAGGTCTAAACCAGTGATGGCGGTTATGCCAGTTTTTTCGTCGGCTTCGATCATAGCTTTTAGAACATCGTAATGCAGGCCGTTGTTTGCGGTTATGGCACCTGCTTCAAGAGTGCCTTGTTGGATTTGGATTTTATCGCCGAACTTGCTTTTAAGTAAACTTACCATATCTACATTTTTAGACATACTACATTACCTCAATTTTGGGGGGGTGCTTCTGCTTTGGGGGCTTGATTTTTCTTAGGTTTAGGGGGATTAATTGCGTTTAGTAATTTGACAACGCCGTCAATGATGGCTTCGGGACGGGGTGGACAACCAGGAATATAAGCTGAAACGGGCAAAACCTTGTCGACCCCGCCTAGCACGTTATAGTTTCCTTCAAAGACTCCGCCGCTACATGCGCATGCACCAATAGCAACAACGAATTTAGGTTGAGGCATTTGGTCATATACGCGTTTTAGGCGTTCAGCGCATTGCTGTGTAACTGCGCCCGTGACAAGCAAGACATCTGCGTGGCGTGGGGAGGGTTCAAGTTTTATTCCGAATCGTTCAACGTCATATTTTGGGGTTAGTAGTGCGACGATTTCAATGTCGCACCCGTTGCATGCTCCAGAGTTGAAGTGGAGCACCCATGGAGATTTTACTCGCGCCCAAGTTTTTGTGTCAGTCAATATTCTTTGCCTCCTTCAAGAAGCACTAATCCTGCTGCGAGGATTATCCCGAGGTAGAGGATTAACAGTAAAGGGTTTGCAGCCAATATTGCAAAAGCGGCAAAGGCAAGAACCAATACAGATGAGTCAAAGATGATGAAATAAATGAGGTATTTGTATAAGGATACATTGATTTGCAAGCCTTGGAAGTGCACTTTTTCTCCGCAGGCGTAGGCAGCTTGTTCGTTTTCGCCTATAGTGGTTTTTGGAGCAGCGCGTTTTCCCATATAATAAATTGCTAAGGTTGCCGCAAAAATCAAGACAAAGGCAATGATGGCTTCTTCCAGAATTTCTAACATTCAGTAGTCTCTCCATTCACGCTTCCTTTCATTCGAGCTGCCTCAAGAGTAGAGCCAAATAGGCGCTTGTTATATCCAAATGCGTCTCTGTAAATATTATTAAGCTTTTCTGCATGGCATTTAGACAAATAGCCAAGCAGGGTTGGACGCTCTATGCAGACATTCGATTGATAACTGATGTTCTTATGCATACTGTCTAGCATATTTTCCATGCGCTTTCTCTTCCATACTACCCCGAGTTAGTTGTCTAAAAGCAACACACTTGCATTTAAATTTTGAGAAGTGGAAAATGTAAAATTTCAAGGTTTTTCAAAATATTTACGAAGAAACCTAACAATAATATCGATAGCGCAAGCCATCGCAATAGATCTCGCAAGTATCATACACTCAAATAACAGTGGTAGCTAAATGTTTCACACAGACTTTTGAATTAGGTTAAAAGCTAGCATACTTGAAAATCAAAAACACAAAACCATCAATTAAGATATTTGGAGAAAACCAGTTTGGTTGAAACAATAAGCGCCAACAACTACAACAATTTTTTGTTCGGCATTGCAACGGTTGAGCCTAATCGAGCAGTGAAAAAATGCAAAATACGAAAACTAAGAGTTGAATACATTCTTGGAATCTCAGAAATATCTTTAACATTACCCCGGTCTTGTGGAAAATGCAGAAAAATTAAGATTGCACTGAAGAATTCTTGATTCAAATCATGATAAAGCTAAATGAAAATAGCCAAACGGATACTGGAGACAACGATCTGCTATAAAAAGAGAGCAGAGTGGGCTCTGCGTTGCTCTATGTTTGAAGGCTTGTTCTTTTTGAAACGCGGTTTTCTGGGCTGATTTCAGGCAAACGATCTTTTAAACGGCTTTCAGCAGCAATTTCAGCTTCTTCTAGGATTGCCATGGCGTCGGCGCTTGCGGTCACGGCGTTCATTGGCATATCGTTGCTTTGACTGGTTTGGCTGCATATGTCGGTTAGTATGTTGCCTATGTCGCCGAGTTCTTGGCTTGCTTCGGGCATGATGCTGCACATGTCATTGCGAATGCCGTTTAACAACCCTTTTGCAGGACCCAGAACTGTGACTACGTCACCTAACTCTGAGACGGTGCTTAAGCGCATAGACATGCTCTGCAATGCTAGGGAGGATTGGTTTAACATGCGTTCAACTTTTCGGATTTCAGCTAGTTCAGTTGCCAAAATGTTGGCTCGTGCTTGGTCACGTTGGGCCATAGCGTTGATGATGCGAGTTAAATATTGCGTGGTCTCGGGTTTGAAAACGACTAATGGCGCTGTCAAGCATTCTTACTTGAGAATCTAATCGTTGGGTGACAACTGCGATTTGGCCTTTTAAGTTTTCAGTTGGCTGCCCTACATTTTTGATTTTGTTAACGATGGAGTTTTCGGTTGGTTCTTTTGTTTTCCATCGGTCGGTAAAGAGTTTAACCAATAAGTATTCCTCACAGCCTCACACTGTCCGAGTGATAAAAGAGTGTTCGAGAAAATTAGTTAAAACTCGACGAGTTAACAAACAAGTTTTTCACATAAAAGGTTAAATAAAAACATATTTATTGAATACTTAAGATGTAGAAATTGCGTTTTTTTATGGAAAAACCCAATGAAACACTTTTAAACCCAAACTGAATAACCACATAAGAACGCTAAAAGCCCTTAAAAAAGCAGGCAAAAAATTGTTTTGACTGTGAAAAAATAAAGGTTGAGTCCGCCAGAAGTATAAATGACCAGTTGCGTTTTTGATGGCGCCTTTTTGGCGCTTACTTTCATATGTGGAACTTGTGACTCTTAGCAACTTCCACACCAAACTCTTTTGCTAATTGTTCCAGAAGCTCCCGCTGCTTGGAAGTCAACTTTTCAGGCACCGAAATCCCAACGCGAATTATCAGATCGCCTTTACCGTAGCCCCGGAACCGTGGCATGCCTTTACCGCGCAAAGTGATTACGTCCCCGACTTGTGTACCAGGACGGATCTTGACTGTAGTGGAACCGTCCAGTGTGGGTACAACAATTTCGCCGCCCAACACCGCCTGAGGGTAACTGATTATTGCTATGTGCCAAAGGTCATCGCCTTCACGACTAAACTGCATACTGGGCTTCACATGAACAATTACATAGAGGTCGCCTGGTTCGCCGCCGCTGGAGATCATTTCGCCTTCACCGCGTAGCCGAAGCTGGTAGCCTTCGTCAATACCCGGGGGAATTTTAACTATGATTTTGCGACGTTTACGTACAACTCCAGAACCTTTGCAGTTGCTGCATGGGGTTTCAATGATTTTTCCTTTGCCTTTGCATGTTGGGCAAGCGGAGACCTGCATGTAAGTTGCAAAGCCAATTTTGTGCATATTTTGTACTCTTCCCGCGCCGCCGCATCTGGGACAAATTTTAGCTTGGGTTCCAGGTTGAGCGCCGCTGCCATCGCATACTTCACAGTGTTCGTTTCGTGGAACCTCGATTTCCCGGTCGATACCTCGAGCTGCTTCCTCTAGCGTTATTTCTAAGTCAACACCGAGGTCTTGGCCGCGGTCGCGTTCTTCGTAGCCGCCAAATCCACCCCCTCCAAATATCGTCCGGAATAAGTCGCCAAAGCCCATATCTCGGAAGATACTATCGAAATCTGCTCCTCTGAAAATGTCTTCTGAGGTGTAGCGTTGATCAAAGCCTTCGTGTCCGAGGTTGTCATATTGCTGGCGTTTTTGATCGTCGCTTAGCACTGCATAAGCTTCGCTGATTTCTTTGAATTTTTCTTCCGCTCCAGCTTCTTTGTTGCGATCTGGGTGGTATTGCAATGCAAGTTTTCTGTAGGCGTCTTTGATTTGATCTTTCGATGCGCCTTTCTGGACTCCTAGAACCTCATAATAGTCTCGTTTTTCAGCCATAGATCCTTACCGTACACGGTTTTTTTGGGCTTTAACAGAATGGTTTGGACTTGGATTTAAGTTATTTCCTTGTTTAATGTGGTTTGGATTTGGGGTAATGAATGAGGTTGATTTATGCTTCGGGTTTAGTCTATAATAATTTGTTTTGGGGTTGAAATTATGAGGCGCCAAAACGCAGACGCAACAACCAATAAAGCGGCAAGCCCCACCAACCAAAATGGCAAAACTTAATTTTTATTAAATGAAAATGAATTTGGCGGATTTGGATTTGTTATTTTTTGCGGTTTTTGCGTTAATATGCTTGTTGTAATCCGAAAATACTTATAAGAAACCTCGCACAGGTGTGCTATAGGTGAAGCGGTGCATATGCACACGTGATCAAGGTGAATTTAATGCGGAGAAGCATAACAGTAACACCTGAAAACGACAAAAAAATTCTGCTAACAAAAGGCAGATTCCTCACAGGAGACAACCCAATGGACATAGACTACACCACCATGGTCAACGTTTTCCTAGAACTCGGCCACAAAGTATTGACAGCAGCATGGACTGACATAACTAACCCAAACATCGTCATAGACAAAAACGAAGTAGTTGATACCTTTAAAAAATACGCCTTCAACACCGAACTAAAAGAAGAAGCCGTCGGAGACCAAGTCGCCGAAATCATATTCAAAAAACTTATCGAACAAGCCAGAATAGCCGAACAACTGGCCCAACAAAGCCAAAACGCAGGCCTACCCCAACAACAGGAAATTAATCCAAACCAACCCAACACTGGAAAAACACAAAAATATGTCTCTTAACTTCAGCAACATAGAGGACTAGTTTATGGTTGAAGATAAAGAAAAAGAACCCCAACCCGAAACCGACTTCGAGAAGCTGTTAGAATCAGAGAAAAAACGTAGTGAAGACTACCTAACCCGACTACAGTACATGCAAGCAGATTTTGAGAATCTAAAAAAACGCTTTGACAGAGAAAACGAGAACATCAAAAAATACTGCAACGAGCGTATAGTAAGCGACCTGCTTGATGTTGTGGACGAGTTGGAGTTAGCCATCAAAGTCGCCAAGGAAGCTGAGGGCGGACAGAAAACTTTGGTGGACGGAGTGGAAATGACACTGAAGAAGCTCAGAAAGGTTCTTGAACTAGAAGGAGTTACACCAATACAGTGCTGTTTAGGCACCGTTTTTGATCCTACTTCACACAATGCCATCGCCTCGGAGGAACGCGACGAGGCAAAAGAATGTGTGGTTATTGAGGAAGTAAGGCGGGGCTACAAAATGAAAGACAAGGTGCTGCGTCCCAGCATAGTCAAAGTCGCCCAACCTAAATCAAAGTAATCAAAAAATAAAAATAATAAATTGGAGGAAAAAAAATGAGCAATCAAAAATCAACCCAAAAAATCTTAGGAATCGATCTAGGAACAACCAACAGCGCCGCAGCCATTTATGAAGGGGGACACGCAACCGTTATCCCCAGCGCCGAAGGACCGACGATGGCAGGTAAAATGTTCCCATCCGTTGTGGCCTTCACCAAAGATGGCCAACTGCTAGTCGGTGAACCCGCAAAACGCCAAGCCACAACCAATCCAGAAGGAACTATCTTTGAAATCAAACGTAAAATGGGCACCAACTACAAAGCCCAAATCTACGGCAAAGAATACACGCCCCAGCAGCTCAGCGCATTCATCTTGCAGAAGATAAAGAAAGACGCTGAAACCTACCTTGGAGTGCCTGTCAACCAAGCCGTCATCACAGTACCAGCCCATTTCGACGACAACCAACGGCAAGCAACCAAAGACGCAGGCGAAATCGCAGGGTTCAAAGTTATGCGTATCATAAACGAACCAACCGCAGCCTGCCTCGCATATGGAATCGATAAGCTTGAGCACGAAATGAAAATCCTTGTCTTCAGTTTTGGAGGAGGTACCCACGATGTCACTTTGATGGATTTCGGCAAAGGAGTCTTCGAAGTTCTTAGCACCAGCGGCGACACACAGCTGGGTGGAACCGATGTGGACAAAGCAGTCATGAACTACCTCATTGAGGAGTTTAAACGCCAAACAGGCGTAGACGTCTCAGGTGACCGCATGGCAATGTCTAGGCTAAAAGACGCTGCAGAAAAAGCAAAAATTGAACTTTCAACTTTAATGAGTACCGACATCGACCTACCCTTCTTAACCGCAGACTCATCTGGACCCAAACACCTACACATGACGCTCACCCGCACAAAACTTGAATCCCTTGCACAGCCCATCGTCGATAAAACAAGGCCAACCCTGTTAAAAGCGTTAGAAGACGCCAAGCTGAACCCCCAGCAAGTAGACAAAATCATCTTAATCGGCGGCATGACTAGAATGCCCCTTGTCCAGCGATTCGTTGAGCAAATTATGCGAAAAGCACCTGAACGCGGCATCGACCCAATGGAGTCAGTTGCAATCGGCGCAGCAATCCAAGGAG
Organism: uncultured archaeon; assembly: GCA_963810275.1. Classification (GTDB taxonomy): domain Archaea; phylum Thermoproteota; class Bathyarchaeia; order Bathyarchaeales; family Bathycorpusculaceae; genus Bathycorpusculum. The sequence goes on along the minus strand of CAWENF010000001.1, from coordinate 40,171 downwards.
GCGTTGTGACAGGCGAAGTCAAAGACCTACTCTTACTTGACGTCACTCCACTGAGCCTTGGCGTTGAAACTATGGGCGGAGTCATGACCAAAGTCATAGATAAGAACACTACCATACCCACTAAGCGCAGCCAAATCTTTAGCACAGCCGCAGACTTCCAAACCGCAGTCACCATCCATGTTCTGCAGGGCGAACGCGCCATGTCATCTGACAACGTGTCGCTGGGTCAATTCAACCTCGTAGATCTTCCGCCTGCACCCAGAGGAGTACCCCAAATCGAAGTGACCTTTGACATCGACGCAAACGGCATCCTAAACGTAACCGCCAAAGACAAAGGAACAGGCAAAGAAGCAAAAATTACAATTACCGCCTCTAGCAAACTGACACAGGAAGAAAAAGACCGCCTAATTCGAGAAGCCGAACAGTACCAAGAGCAAGACCGCAAAAAGAAAGAAGAAGCCGAAACAAGAAACCAAGCCGACAGCCTTGTTTACACTGCAGAACGAACAAAGAGCGATTTAGCGGGCAAAATCAGCGCAGAAGAATCAGGCAAAATTGACGCAGCCGTGACCGACCTCAAAAATGCGTTGGCAAGCAACGACATGGAAGCGGTTAAAGCTAAAACTGAAGCCTTGCAGAAAGTCTTGCAGGAAGTTGGCACAAAAGTGTACCAGCAAGCCGCTGCGGAAGCCGCAAAACAACAACAGCAATCACAGCAGCCACATTCAGGTCCAGAGCCAAACATGGGCGGAGGTCCAGAAGGCGGTGTGCCACCCCATGCAGGTCCATCTGGTCCTGAGGGCGGACCCGAAGTGGTTGACTCAGAAGACTACAAAGTAAAGTAGCATCCATAGGTGTAACATCCTTTTTTCTTTTTATTTTGGATGTTTCCATACCTTATCTCTTTTTTCTTTATATAATTTCAAAAAACTGAGTTATTACCATAGTTGGTCATCCTCATATAACAATGCGTGTTCTTCGAGCAAGTCAAAATTATCTTCTGTTGCTTCAGTGGCATCGGTGGGTTATCAACAACATTACACCCGGACTGGAAAAACTGGAGAAACGACAATCTTTGGTTTTGAAGACGGAATCGGAATATCAGAAAACTTGTACTCGAAATAAAATCATTCTGAGAAAAAAGACTTAAATTAATGGAGAACCGTGAATGTAAGGAAGAATGTCCCTCATGCAATATACTCTTCAAAATAAGTCAACGAAACAGCGCGGTCAACAAAGAAAACAGCGCATATCATCTTGAACTTATTACTTGAGGGCTCTAAATCTGGGCGCACTGTGGAGCAGATCAAAACATGCTCTTTTCAGCGAACATCAATTATACAAGCGACTGATTATTTCAAAAATGGAGTAAATAAATATTGGGCTTGATAAATTACATACTAACCGGTTCACTAAAAGAAGAGCCCTTTGTGTCAGAATCCCTTGATACTCTTGCAGAGCAAATGCAAGTACAACGTATCTTAAAGCGTGGCAAGCTGGAAAGATATTATAGACCTTCCTTCTTAAAAGCTGGCGGCTTAGCTTATTTGGACAGAATATTTTTCGATTCATCATATCTGGACTTACTAACGACTGAAGAGCTGCTAGCAGTTGGCGCACATGAACTTAATCACATAAAAGAAAGGCATGGGGAAAAAAGATTTACGCGGGTCTTTGTTCCCAGTATTTTGGTTGCATGCATAGTTGCGATTTTAGCTTTTTATAACAATGAAATAATAAGGAATATTGTTTTCTTTAGTACTACGCCACCACTGTTTTCAGTTTTTGTTGTATCTTTTCTTTCTTTACCGTTTGGATTAATTATATTTCTTTTTATTAATGCAAAATGGAACCGTAGGCAAGAGATAAAATGTGATCTTAGCGCAGAGAATGGGGAAGCAATGATTTCTGCTTTAAACAAACTATACTCTATTCGAAAGCAAACAAAATATGCGAAGTGGCTGCCAGCACTCTACCCAACGCAGGCTGAGAGGATTGCCGCTATACGAAAAGCAACAATTACTAGAATTGGCTCTAAAAATAATTGATATACCGCCACAAGACCAGCAAAAATAATTTGTCTCCTACCAGAGCTAACCAGATATACCAATAATTAATTCGCAAAATAAAAGCAGTTATTGATAAGTCTGCAACATATATAATTGTAGGGAGCAGCGATTTTGTCCAGGTATTTTTTTAGTTTACAAAAAGTTGACATTTAATGCTCCTTAAGGCGGTTTACAGTTTCACAGACTTTATCGGGCTTTTTTGAGGAGAACACAAACACTTGCCCCTCCTTGGGACTTACTTCAACAGCATCACCAAACGATGTTGTGTACGCAACTGAGCCATCTCTTCCATACCGGATACCTATCCCGAAATATCGCCCAAGACTAGATTTCGTTATCTTACAATAATTAATCTCATCTAAAAGGAATGATTTTTTGTTAAACAAACCATAATCTACAGAAAGTCTTCCGTTGCTAATTTCGATGAATATGCCTCGGTAATTCCAAACTATGAAGCCAATTAAGGCTAAAACACTCCAACCTAATGCAACACCAATTAAATTCTCAATTGTGAGTTCGCCAAAATATAGGATTGTTGCACTTATGGCAATCTCCAAGGAAACAAACATTGCCACTAAACCTTTGACTAGTTTTCCCATTGGAACCCATTCAGTGTAATCTGAGCTTTGCATACCCAGAAAAGCAATCAATTCATATTTTATTCTTACTGAGGATAACGACATTAGGGTCCTTATCATAATAGGTATAAAGGCGCGTTCAGCTTATTTGCTGGTTTCCACCAAAATTTGAATAATAAATCAATTAAAGCTGCTAAATTCGTATTTTGTTAAAAAAACCATTATTACCAGCAAATAGAAGATAGAAACAACTAAAGTTAACAGTTTTGGAGATAAAAATTATTTATCAAAAAAAATTTAACAATGTTGTCGGCGAAGTATTAACTGTTGTAATTATTTAAACGAGGAATGGTACAAGATGTTCCAGCTGGTAAATCAAGAACCAGTTTACGTGCATGTCACTTAGGAAGTGGGAGTCAATTACGACACACCCATAAACGTATACGACAAAATTACAGTAAATAATCAAAAACCCTATTGACGTAACAGTTGATGGCAATGTTCCAGTAGATGTTTCAAGCCTCACGAATACGTAAACACTACTGTAATTCTAAACATTTGATCCTTCAGACGGTATATTAGTAAACATTGAAGTAGCTTACTCCTTAACAATATAAAAACACATTTTCAACTTATTTTTGTGTTTTAAATTTAAAACCTATTTTTACTTTTGAGTCTCGCTTTCCATGAAAGCTTCTGCAACACGCTTAGAGACTAATGTGATTCCGGCTTTAGCTATTGACATAGAAAAAACATCTGGTTTGATTACAAATACAGCCCCCAAGAGCTGGAGCATTGGGTGCCAAAAATCCAGCAAGGCGCATCCAAAGTCTAAAAAATCTACGATGCTTCAATAACCATTACCACGGCCCGCCCAAGGAGACTGCCTACAACGCATAGAGCGCTTAGGACTACTAACCGACAAAGCAAAGAAAATTAAAATAAAGCCACCTCTAGGCAGGCAACGCTGGGAAAATTCTTCAATTAACACAACAATTCGCATCTCAATGAAAAACGCTAAGCAGATAGTAGTCTGTTGTAACTTACTTACAGTCACAAAATATTTTAAACATGTCAGCCCTAAAAAACTATTTAAGGGGCAAAAAACTGTGGAACTTACAAGTTTAATCTTCGCTATTATAAGTCTATTTATCTTTTGGATTATAATTTCTATACCAGTCTGGATAGCAGGAAAAGCTTTAACAGGCGGTAAAGCATCATTTGGGAGCGCCTTACTTGCAACTTTAGCCGGACCTATTGTTTTCGCAATCATTACATTTGTCGTTGACTTATTCCTAGGCAGCATCATAGGTTCAAGCGCTTACATCTTCGGCTACATCTTGGCACTAATCGCATGGGTATGGGTCTACAAAGCAAGTTTCTCAACAGGCTGGCTCAAAGCAATAGCCATTGCTATCCTCGCATGGATAATTTTTATAATTCTCAGCATTATTGTAGGTATGCTTTTCGGCGTAACTTATCCTGCACCCTTCTTCCCGACAATATAATTAGGGCATTAACCTGCCCACCAAATTTTTTTCTTTAAAAGAAATTTTTGAGTATAAAAATCAACAGATAACATTAAGGTCCGGGAACCAAACAATCAACCAAACATCTATCCAGCTAAATACGGGTTTGTCACAACCACCAACTGGATAGCACAAGTTTTCTATCATCAGAAGAAGAAATCGAACTGGTCATTGTCTAAGCGGGCGAAAAGACACCCGCTGCCAAAAAGGGAAGTATCTTCGTCAAAAACACCTTAACGCTTTATGGATGAATTAGTTATGCAATTTAACTCACTCACTTCTAAAAGGCGTCAAATATTTTTTCAAAGAGTTAGATGCATATCCGTCGATAAATTCACTTACGGATTTTGCAGTATATCCTTTGAAGCATAGCAGATTAGCAGCAGCAGCGTACAGCAAAAGCAAGTACTGCCTCATGTCAGGGTTAACATCCTTATCTATTAGTTGCTCTGCGACTACTCTGCGGTGGTGAAGTTTGTTTTTTGAATCCCTAAAAATGTACGTTACGCTATTGCCTGCATGAATATCAGCACCTTCCTTAGCTAATTGTTCCGCAGCAATAACTTGACTCACATGCTGCAGGTAGTACTTGGGATTTTTGGAAAGCCGCTTCTTAATAATTAAATCCCAAACAGGAATCTCCCCTTCCAGTAGTCTCTTCCGATACGCCCTAACTATTTCAAACACTTCAGGAATCTTTTCCATAAAATCAGCGGAATCGTTAGCCTTAGCTAAAACATTAATCATCTCCATCTGAGCGTCATAAACAAACTTGCAGGTATCCCTTTTTCTAACTTCCAAACCTCTTATCTTGAGCTTGCCATTTTCCATCACACCATAATATCTATTTAAGACTCCAACATTTGGATGCATCTTGGATGGCAAAAAAACAAGCCACTTATACCGACCCTCAAAATTCAAACCAACACCGATCTCGTCACTAATTTGTCTACAAAAACGCCTATAATCTTCAACGGTTGCATTTTCTTTTTTTAGCCAAAGCGAATCAACAATACCATGAATAACCTCAAATCCTGCCTCTTCAGCTCTACGAGCAAACCTAAGAAAAGCATTCCGCCCAAACGCACAAACCCCAATATGACCATCAACGGTGCCAAACTTTGCATTTCTATAACCCAAATAACCAAAACAAGTTACCAATATCCACTTCAAAGCAACCTGCCGATTATCATAAATCTCCTTAAGCTGAGAATTTTTAGTTTCCTCCTTTAGCAGCTTATATAGCAACCTCTTTTTCAAAATAAGATCAATGGACTTGGGAACAACTCCTATTCGCTTCTCACATATGTTATAGTCGAGTTCTGGAATTCTCAATTTAGAATTGGGGCAACACTCACAAAGAACAGTCTCGGCAGAAATGTTGTTGTTAACCATTAAGCTGGGATACATAGAAGAAAAATCTACTTCTCCCACGTCATCATGTATTCCTACCCTTGGCTCATAGACAAAACCGCCGCGGTCTGCAACTAGCAATTCGGAGGCTGACTTGAAAGCTTCTGGTATGCTCTTGTTTCTGGGAAGCAAAATATCATCTTTAAATGCTTGATAAAACTCCAAAGAAGACATGCTCGAACCTATCGATGAACGCGAAGCCATATGAAGAGGTACACGGCAGGTACGGGCAATTTCAAACATCCCCTGAAAACTACTTTCATTCAAAATGAACGTATTACTCGTGTCAATATGAATCCTTCCAAACAACCTCATTGTAGGCGCCTTATAGAAAACACGCCCATACGAAAAGAAGCTCCTACCAGCAGTGGGCTTAGGAAAAAGCGGTTTATTATCCCTGCTTAAAACAAACTTGTCCAAGAGACCATTAACATTAGCCCGTTTGCTCAAGTACGCAAACAGAAAAGAGTCTCCACCTCTGGTTAAGACAACATCAGGATCTAACTTTTTGACTACTTTCACCAATTCGAGAAGCTTGTCCGCTTCTGAACCAGCATCAATCACTATATTCTCCTTATCCTGCTTAACCTGAAAGCTTCCCACAGGGTCTTCTAGACTAGCAATTTTGCCTTCTTTGGCTATGTCTAAGCTTAACTGCATTATCCTCAAAGGCGGCAAAGAATAGTTAATGCTCTCAACACTATCTAGCAGGCGATATTTTAGAACTAAATTTTCACTCTCAACTTCAAGAAAAGCAAGAGGGAATAAATCATGCGAAAAAAGATACATTCTATCTCCCGGCAAATCACAATTATGCACCCCATATCGAAGAAAATCACCTACCCTCAAAATTTGATTGGTAAATGAAGAAATTCTTCTGCAATCCTTCAACGTCACCTCTAAAACTCGCGATTTTTGGGAGTCGGTTGGATTTGCATATTTTTCGGCGAAACCCCAAGAAGCTATAGATTGATTAGCGTAAAATCCACTAGCCAAGCGTTCTATATCTTCTTGTTTTCCGGAGATGTAGACGCTTGGTTGAAACTTGTCAGTCAGCCGCACTCTTTGACCGTTCTCACAAATTACCCAGACCGCCATTGTTCCAAAAACGGATGGGTAAACATCAAAGAGCCAACCTCTAACCCTTTTCACGATGTTCGAGCTCATCTAACCGCTTCTCTAACTGCATTATCCTCTTCTGTTGAGCAACAAAAATCGAAATCACCATAGGCTCAAAAAGTATGGGTTGCGTTGCATTGCTTCCTGCAGAAGCATAACTTCGGCAAGCATCCATCACCGCCTCAAAAGCTGCCCTATCATCAGAACGCAGAGCACGCTCAAAACCGCTCCAGCGACTTATCTCATCTTCAAGTGCCAGGCGGTAGGACTCAACTGTCTTACCCACTACGCATTCACCTCTATAAAATCAGTCAACCGTGTGGTTTGAGAAGGCAACTCCATTGAACCTAACCTCAGATATGGATGCTTGTCTAAGCTGATTACACGTTCATACTTTGTTGTTTTTAGCGATAGAACAGTGCTTGATCTTATTGTTGCCAATGTCTGAAGCTCAGAGTTTAGTTTCTCATTGCGATGAGGCAGGTATGTGGCAATTAAGGCAATGTTGTTTTTTCGGGCAAAGTTGGATAGATAAGTTGTGACTTGACTGAAGAGCCTTTTTGCCTCAAACTCTGGGATGTCTTTGTCTAAGAAAAATCCGGTAAGATCTGAAACGATAATGACTTTTGAATTAAACTTCTTTCTGGCTAATTCCATTTTCTGCATGATTAGCTCAACGAGCTGATAGGCAGTAAACGCCCGAGAGATGTAGATGTTGTCTAAGACTTGTTTAGGGGGCAATTGGTGCATTTTGGCGAGTTGGGCAATTCGGTAGAGTTCAAAGGTGTTTCCTCCATCAAGAAAGATTACGTTGCTGTTTAGGCCGCCGAGTTGATTTGTTAACTGTGCTCTTACACAGAGTAGCGAGGCTATAGTTGAGGCTGATGCTCCGCAGATTATTGAGAACTCTCCTTGGGTGAAGCCGGGGAAAAGGGCGTCTATGCTTCTTAGGTTTAATGAGAGGCGCTGCTGTATGGCTTTGGGTTTGGCTAATTCGGTTGTTATCATCTTGTTTTTCCGCCTTTTGAGAGGGTTTAGCAAAGCAGCAGTTTTGATATTTAATAAGATGCTTCAAAAGACGCTGCAGTGCAGTGGAGACTGGACTTAAAGTAATCAGATTAGATTATGAAAAGTTGTTGACAAAAAAAATAAAACGGTTAATTAAAAAAGAAGAAAGGAGTGAAGGGACTGTTTACCGCCATGCCCAGCATGGACCATACCCATAGCCGTATCCGTTGCTGTAACCGTAGCCACCTTGATAAGGTTCAGGAGCGGTTGGGTTAACCCCGGCTGGAGGAGCCACATATTGATCTTGATATGGCTCAGCTGCCCTGTATCCAAAGCAGTTGCCAATCCAGCCCCAGAAACCAGGGTTAGGGACGGCTCCGTTTTGAGGTGCCTCCGTAGCTGCGAAGTTTTGGTTTTGAGCGACCTGGGCTGCTGCCAACCCAACTGCCGCCAAAGTTAATGCCGCGATTGCGGCCAGAGCGATTATGATTTTAGTTTTTTGCATTTTGTTTTATCACCATATACTAATATGGTCATGGAATGGTATAGTAGTTGCCTGAAACAAAACTGAAACAATCCCGAAACGGATTCTTAACCAAAACAAACATATTTTTTGTTTTCTTTAAACCAAAATATAGGACAATTAGCGTAATCGCCCTCACAAAAATGTTTCAAAGAAACCTTAACCTTCAAAGTTGGAAAAACTCCGCAGACATCTCCCTCGTTAAAATAAGGACAGCCCAACGAAACTATCAGCTCTGATTGCATGGAAATCTAATATAGCTATAAATTTTGCCAATAAAAACAGTATTCCAACGCGCATACCTTAAGAGAAAGCTGCAAAAGCGTTTAATCCCCTATCGGCAAAGTGATAATAAATTCTGCCCCCTAGCCTTCTTAACTCTCAAAACTAACACTGCCGTTAAGAGCACTTCAACTAATCGTTTAACCACAGCTAATGCTAGCCCTTGCCCCACTGACTTTGTTGTCATCAACAGCTTAAACAAATTAACCTTCACTTCTTTACAAACAGCCGAGCGGTTTAATGACGGTTTCTTATTGGTTGCTTCAGATAAACCCAAGACTCAAAATTCACTTACGTTACATCTCCAACACCAAAAGAAAGGAAAAACAAAGCCAGTTAGCACTCAAGACAACACAAAACAAGATAACAACGTAATTATAATACTTTAGAAATAAAAGATTTGCACTCGCAAACAAACCTGATCAAATTTTACATTTCTTATGAATTGCATAAGAACCGCTCACTATAATGACCTCACCAATAACAATAGGCTTACCACACTTAAAACAAAAAACAACACCTCTACTATGAAGACGAATCAAGTCACTCTTATGAGCTACACACGTTAAGGTCATATAAATTCTCCAAAAAAAGGAAAGGGGATTTTTGGTTTAGCATTTTTATTACCGTTTTCTGAGAATTAGCGCACCTACAATAGCTATAGCAATAATAATGGCAATTATAGCAACTGCAAAACCGGTCATTAAATCCGCTGTAGTAGCAAGACCCGATTGAGGTCCAGCAGTCGAAGAAGGAGTCGCAGCTTCAAGTGCATTGAAGTAGGTTCGATCAGTAGAACCATAGTAACCATTTGAACCATCAAAGGTAGCAATAACAGTATAATCTCCAGAAATATCAGGCGTCCAAGTAAAAGCGTACGCACCAGAACTATCGCTTGTAGTAGTGCCAATGTCACGGTAGTTGCCGTTTGCATCAACCACAGTTAAAGTAATTGGAACCCCAGTCACATTGTCAGGCATAGGCTGCTGCATATAGACAGCTTCCATAAAGGAACTCATGCTTTCATCAGAAACCGCTGGCAAACCATAGGGGAAGTTACCTGCAACAGCACTCTGCTTAGTACCAGCAGAAACATCCATCACAGTACCTGAAATAGTAATCGGCGTAGCAGTAGTAACACCAATTGAAGGCGCAGAGACAGTAATACCGCTAGGGCCTTTGCCAAAGGCATAAATCTGATTGTCATATGCGTTTAGGTTCGTCATAATGCCGTAGGCTAACTCTGGATTGGCGTTGACGTTAAATGAGTCAATCATCCAGGCAAGCTCGCCAGTCGTAGTATTAAGTGCTAATTGCTGTGCCCCACGGAAAAGTGGAGGTGAATACTCGTGTCCTACTCCAAGGAACATTATTCCTCCTCCTCCGCCAATACCAGTCTGCACCCAAATAGGCCAAATGTTATAAGGCGTGTTGTATCCAGCGTCTCCCATAATTTTAGTTGTATTCGTATACCAGTTAACTGAACCGTCAGCCATCGAAAGCGACCAAATATCACCGCCAAAGCCGAATAGATAGAAATTGTCGCCGTAAATGTTGCCTTTGATACCGCCAATGGTATTGTAGGGGTTAATGTCTGCACCGTTATCGCCCTTAAGAAAAGTTGACCAGACTTCTTCCCCTGTTCGGACGCTGAATGCTTGAACTTGCCCTGTTTCCTTGATTACAGTTGTGTAGACTCCGTCGCCAACGTTCCCATAGTTATCCAAGTTAACAGCAGTATAAGGCGTAAAGCTTTGATTCGTCTCGAATAGTCGGGTATTGGTGTTTATGTCATAGCCAGTAAACATTACGTTGCCTATCTGGAAGTAGTTTGTGAGCCCTGGATTGTTTAAATCATAAAGAACAGCCACTCCGCTGTTAACGCCCATAATTGTCCAGCTAGCATCGTTAGGTAGTTCAGCTTGCAGACATTATTCCGTATTTGTAGTCGATGACTGCGTTTTGTGTAGGTCTCCAACTCCAGCCTGAAGCCGACGGGCTTCGCCCACCTACGCCACGCATAATGCATTGTGTAGAGTTCCAAACTTCAAGCAATTCGTTGCCTGGGTCGTTAGTGACTAGTGTGGGTTTTGGTCCGGTGACAGGTTCAATTTCTGTGTAGATTGTTTGGGTACCAGTAGTGCCATTAACGTAGTAATCGACAAAGTTGCCCCTTTCATCAACAGTGTGCCCATATGAAAAGCGTGTGCCGTTTACAATGCTAAGAATATACTTGCCAGTCATAGCATCAAACATGTTTAAGCATGTTCCTCGGGAGTATATTCCGTCGGGTGTTCCCTCTGTCCATAGGTATGCAATTCCGCCGTATTGGTTAGGTGAAACGTAATCAAGGACTTGGCCGCTTACAAGTCGAGTAATTTGACCATCTGATGTTAGAGCTGTCTGTGCTGGAGAGCCTCCGCCATAGTTGGTAGCGTCATTACGCCATACCTCTTCGCCAGTGTATAAGTTTACGCAGACGTTAGCTGTAGGATTGGTTGAACTTCCAGGGAACTCTGTGTAGTAGAGATATCCATTGATTACTATTGGATTGTATTTGCGTTCATACTGAGAAGTTGAATAATAGTTGCCAAAAGTTGTTGTTCCGCCTGCATCACCACCTATTGCACCGCCGAATGCTGCTGGTCTTGTCCATAATATGTGTGATGAGAGTGGCGCCTCGCTGTAGGGATTAAAATTGGTAGTAGTGTTATAATTGGAGGCTCCTTTGCCGGCACTATAACCAATGTAGAGACCAAGATAAGGACCACCAATCGCATACCATCTGTTAACGTTGAGTGCGTTTATTGGAGTTTCCCAGTAGTTGGTTGGAAGCGGATTTTCTGGAAGAACTGGTACAGGTTCCTCCTGAACCGTTAGGATTGCAATGTTGCTAATTGCAGGTAAAATTGTGTCGTTGATAAAGTTCGGGTTACTAATGCCAGTTAAGCCGTATTGTCCGCCGTCTAGGGTTTGTCCTGGATATGTCATTTGGAAGTCGTATTCGCCAATTTGATCAGGAATGTATTGAGTGCTTGATCCGCCAGAAGCGTCAGAAGTAAAAGGTCCGAGGGTTTCATTGGTTCCATCAGGCTTAACAACGTGTACTGTGAAAGGTCCGAATCTGTCTCCGTAGATGGTGGCTGCAGTCATTGGGGGTTCATTTAGCCAAAAGCCAACTGTAACTGATTGACCGATCTGTGCGGGGTTAGGTCCAACGTTGCAGAAGGCAAAAAGCTGAATTTCCCATGGAGGAGTATGTGCGCTAGTAGTTGATATTAGTATTACTGAAGTTGACATTGAAATTGTCAGAATTAAAGCAATCAAAATAGCCATTGTTTTATTTCTAAAATTAGTCATTTTTTTTCCTCTTTATTATCTAAAAAATAACAATTTATAGATGTCATGAGTGATTTAAAAAGCTTTTTAATGATGTAACAAATTTCTTTTTCCAGTGTTAAAAAATAAAGTAGCTTCAGGTGGATGTTCTGTTTGTTTGCCACGCTGACTCCGCAATCAACCACTGATTAGTATAATCTATGCGGCAGCTAAAAACATAAGTCATGTTTATGTTCACAGTGTCGTATAGTGTTTGGTTTGTTGCTACATAGAGCACTTTGCCGTCGGCTAAATCGATTTGGTACTTGATGTTGGGTATGTTTGTTACAGGGGCTTTAGAGGTGACTTGCCCGTATTCGATGTCTGGTATGGTGGAGTTGTCTATGGCGTTAATGGAAATTGTGAAGATGACCCCTAAGAAAACCAGCGACAGCACAGCTGCGACGGCGATGATTCCTTTGAATACATCCAAATCTTTGTACCTGCCAACACTATTTTTGGTGCACTATAAGAAACTGTTGCCAAAAAAGAAGGAGAGATTACGGTTTAGCCTGCTTTTTGACGGTTTCAATCGCAGCTTGCACGGCTTCTTGAAGTTTGTCGCATTGGGTTCCTCCGCCTTGAGCAAAGTTGGGTCTTCCTCCGCCTCCGCCCCCCATAATCGGCGCGGCATCCTTGACAACAATACCTGCATTTACACCTTTTTTAACGGCTGCTTCGCCTGCCATAACCATAAGTTTGCAAGCTTTGCCATTTGAGCCATAGAACACTGTGACAGCGTAGTCGTTTCGTTTGATTATTTCTGTAGCAATGGTGAGCATACGGTTAGAGTCGGTTTCTTCTGCAAAGTCTCGCTTCACTATGGATACACCATTTATGGTTTGGGTTACTTCAACTTCTTTTGAGCAGCTTGCGGCGCTTTCCTTCTCTGCTAGTTCCTTGATTAAGCGGCGCTTTTCAAGGTTTACGTCTTTTAATTCTTTGACAACTTTCTCGGCAGTTTTATCAAGCTTATCCAAAGGAGCGTTTAGCACTTCACTGACTTTGGATAGCAAAGTTTCCTGTTGCTGCACCGCAGTCAACGCCTTTAAGCCGACTGCGTAACCCAACCGCTCAACGCCGTCCTGTACTCGCTCGGTGTAAACGATTTTGACAAAACCCACCTCGCCAGTGCTACCCAAGTGGGTGCCTGCGCATGCTTCCACATCCCAGTTACCAGTTTTGACGACTCGTATATCTTTTCCAGGTACTGCACCGCCTTGGTAGAGGCGGAATCCGTAGAGGGATTCAGCTTCGTTTCTTGGGTACCATTTGGTTTCTACCTTCATGTTGGCAGCTATAGCTTGGTTTGCTAGAGCTTCAATCTTGTGCGCTTCCTCTTGGCTGAGCCTCTTGTAATGTGAAATGTCTAAACGAGAGCTTTCCAAACCCTTCTGGGTGCCTGACTGCCAAATATGCTCACCAAGAACACGACGGGCGGCACCGTTAATAAGGTGGGTGACGGTGTGGCTCTTCATCAGCTGGTATCGACGTTCCCAATCCAAGATGCCCTCTATGGTTGTGCCTTCGCTAAAAAGAGCAGGAGTATTGAGTTTGTGGATGACGACTTTGCCGATTTTCTGCACATCCACCACATCATATTTGACGCCGTTAGCAACGATTGATCCTTTGTCGCATGGTTGCCCGCCGCCTTCAGGGTAAAAGCAGGTGCGTTCCAACGCCACATAGATGCCGTTAATAATTTTTACGACTTTAGTTTCGAATTGATATTGGTAAACATCCGTGTAATACATTAAGTCTGTGGCTGGAAGAGTCTCTGCGATTTGTTTTAGGCTTTCTTCGGTTTTGGCTTCTTCCTGCTCGATGGGTTTGGAGGCTGCCATGTGTCGTTTAGCAATTAGGGCATAAAAGTTTTCTGGGACTTCGACGGCGACGCCTTCATTTTCGGCTGCTTGCTTTACGATTTCAGGAGGTAGCCCTTGTGAATCATAAAGTTCTGCAAGTTTCTCGTCGGGCAGTTTGGTTTCGCCTTTTGATTTGAGGTCGGCTGCGACTCGTTTAACTAAACCTTCGCCTCGCTGTAGGGTGTCTTTGAATTTTTCTTCCTCCATTTTGAGCATTTCGACAATTTCACACTGCATCTCTTTGATGTGGGGGAAGTCTTTTGCCCAGTAATCCGCCTGCAACTCAATGATTTTGTAGAGTAGGTCGGGTTTCATGTTGAGTGTGCGCATGACGCGGTAGACACGGCGGAAGAGTAATCTTGCGAGGTAGCCTTCTTGGATATTTGAAGGCACGACGCCTTCTGAAAGCATGAAACTAAGGGTCTTGGTGTGGTCAAGCACTGCCCAAGCGTTCTCGATGGGTACCAGCACCCGTTCCAATGTGGCAAGGTCGATGCCTGTTAATTCGCTGACTCGTTTACGTGCGACCATGCGGTTAGCCCGCTTATCTACACTCACTAAGCCGCTATATTTAGCGACTTTTTCGAGGAAACCATTGTCAACGTAAGTGAAGCCCGCCATTTGGAGAACTTTATCGTGGAGCTCCCCGTAGATGGCTTGGAACAAGCTTGGCACCCCTTGGCTGATCCATGTGAAGCGGTCAACTCCATAGCCCGTGTCCACCGTGCGGATTGGCAACTCAACGAATTCGTCTCCCACAACCTTGTACTGCATAAACACAAGCGTGCCTACTTCGAGCCCACCAACTATGCATTCGACTGCTGGTCCTGCGTTGCCTCCGCCTGCCCATACGCTTTCTTTGTAAGTCACTGCTTCTCCGGGGAGTCCTAGGACTTCGGTGCAGAAGCGCTGGTGGAAACGAACGGTATCGTCTTTCCAGTATACATCTTTGTCGGGGAGGTTGAAGGCGTGGGCACCGCCCATCTCGAAGATAGTTAAGTGCCTGCCAAAAGTAGGACCTGTGTTGGCGATATCGGTGAGCCTGATTGATGGTTGAGAGATGACCAATGGGTTTGCTGGGGGTGGAGCGATGCCCTCTGTCACGTAGGGCTGGAAGTCAATGATACTAGCATGGGTGAGGTAGATGTCTTTTCTCCAGCGCGCCACTACGGGGTAGGGTTTTATGCGAGTATGACCGTTTTCTTCGAAGAATGAGAGAAATGCTTCACGCATCTCGGGAAGCGTAAACTTGCGTTTAGTAGGCGAGTTGCCTAAGAAGCTGTAGCAGCCGCATTCGTCGCTGCCAGATTCTCCGCAGGTTTCCTGCGCGCTATCTTGGGTCCAAAACCATTCGCCGCATTTCTTGCATTTTTTTCGTGTGAAGCCTTCTTGTTTGAAGAAGGGAAGCTCGTAGGCTTCTTTGGGGAACTTTTTTTCAACCATGAAAGGTCATCTTTAAGATTTGTTGTAGAAGGGGTTACTGGATTCTTGGATTTAAAGCATTTCAAAAAGGAAAAACATTGTGTTTAGGGAAAATACCATTGATTTATTATCTTGACGGAAGCTGAGCAGGTTTTTTCTTGCCCGTACCGGCTAAGAGGCTTTGTTAAATGGCGCTGGGACCGTATGGAAGTCACATATAGTCCTGTTTTAAGAGTCCGAGGCATTTCCATTTCAACCTTTCTTAGGGCTAAGTGTTTTTCTCCGCATTTCTTGCAACGGTAGCCTTGGTTTTTGCCCATAGATTTTAGTCGTTTGCTACAGTTTGGACAGATTGGATTTTGTTTCTGTGTTTTTTTAGCTAAGTCGAGCACTCGAATTTTCTCAAGGTTAATGGTTTGCGGCCGAACAGCCGTAGCTCTTTTCACTGCCCCTGTCACTTCAATCTTGTCGCCTATCTCAAGCTCCAAAGCGATTTTGCGCAAGTCCCCTGTGGGCTCGTAGGCAGCGCAGTCAATTTCGCCAACATCATCTTTAATCTGGAAAATAACGTGACGTAATGGGACGATACGAGGATCCTGCGAAACACTACCCTTCACGACCACAGATTGGTATGGCTCAACTTCGGCCAAGCTGTTTAGATGTCGGAGGTGGGCGTCTGTGCCTTGGTTGCTACGAAAGATTACCCAGCGCTCCACAGGCTCCAACGGTTTCACGATACTAAATGCTTGTTTAACGAGCGAAGCGCTTTCACCTCTAATTCCAAATAGAATCGGGTCAAGCCCACGAGGCGTAATGATGACACGCCGCTTCTCATAGTCCACATTGTTGTAAGAGCGAGGTCGGGTTTGTTTGTCCATCTCAAAAATTGACGCCTCATCCACTCTACGTTTGGTACCCAAATTTTCGGGCGTACGATAAGCAATTAGCTCATAGGTGTGGTCGCATCGCAAGGTTTCACCTATTGCAGCTAAGGAGCCGATTATGCCGCGGCATGTGTTGTAGCCTAAGGATTCTGCGTGGAATTTTTTTATTATCTCCAAGGCTTCTTTTAGGGTTACAATGGTTGTTTCTGCACGTTTGGAGAACATGGTTAACCCTAAGGGGATTTGTTCGCCGTCGAAGAACACTATTCCTGGGTCTGTTCCTTTCTGCTTTACTGCCGAGTGTTCTTCCCAAAGTGCTACTGCAGTTTCCTTTATCGCCATCTCGTGCTCTTCTGGATAAGTGAAGCGCAAGCAAAGTGCCCCGTTTCCGCGAGTTTTCCAAGGCACGTTAGGGTTGAGCCTGACCAGAAGGGGATAATCAATGTAGTTTACACCGTACGGTTTGAGTTTATCAATTAAAACCGCAGTGAGGTAAGTCGTGCAGCCGCCTTTAGTTGAGTCAGTATCATCAAAGCCAATATGCAAGGTTTTGTGTGCCAAAGCGGTTGCTCTCCAAACAAAGAAATAGAGAGCACCTATAAGTAAAAAATTTTGTTAAAAAATGAGGTTAAACAAGTATGGACATTGGTTCTTCGCTGAATTTTTGGATGGTTTCAGAGGATTTTTTATTTATAAAAGACAGTGGTGAGTGCTCAGAAACAATCATTGTTAACTTTGAATTAATCAGACCAATATCGCTGATGCGCTTTGTTATCTCTTTTAACTCAGCCGTATCGCTAACTCTGATGTTCACAATTAAGTCGTAGACACCCCATAATCCATATGCTTCTTTCACACCATCTATCTTTCTTAAGATTTTTAGAACTTGGTTTTCTGCTCCGATTTCTGTGTTTAAAAGTATAAATGCTGTCGCCATTTTTTTCACCTTACGGCTGGTTTAGAGGTGCGAGTGCTCTTTTCTGTTCAAGGGGGACACAAAAATTTTTGCTGTCTCCGCAAACCTCCTCAACCAACCACTTAAAAAGCATATGCATCGTCTGGGATTCCCTGTGTTGTCTTTTTCTGTTGTTGGGAAATGCAATTTTGACTTCACTTCAACTTCACCAGATAGACACATAGATGATTTTAACCGGATAAAAAAATTTAAGATTATGTGACTATAGCGCCACAGTCACAAACAAGCGATAGAATGCATCTATTGCAGTTTGTACTACCATTTCAGTGCACAAAATAACAAAATAAGATTTTAGATAGGTTCAGAAATTGTTGGCGGTGTTTCTCGGGGTTTTCTGTGGGTGAAAATTAGGCTTGTGGATTTTACTATTTGCGGTACTCCGATTAGATCTTGGAGTATGAGTATACCTCGTGCAAGTAATGCGAATGCGCCTGCTATTGCTAAGGGAACGCCGAGTAAACCCAAGATTCCAATGATTCCAAATTCCTGTACGCCCAATCCTGCTGGGGTAATTGGCACAAATGCTAGTGCAGTTACCAATGGGTGAATGAGGAAAAATGCAAGCCAAGAAACTTCAGTTATGCCTAGCGCCAAACCTAAAAAGTACCACTCAAACCCTTTAAGAATCCAGCATATCATGGTCAAGCCAAGGATTTCCGGAATAGCTTTTTGTGTGCTATGAGCGCTTTCTTTGTATTCCTCAAGTTTTCCCAAAATGCCTCCTGAAAATTTTTTGATAAACCGCCAGTTAGCGATTCGATCAAAGATTGTTATGGCGCGCTCAGACCACGTGAAGGCTGCCAAGACTATGGCGCCGACAAGCATTAAAGAGATACCTAACACCGCCACAATTATACCGATGTTTATACCAGCAACGCTTTGGGGGAAAAGCTCATTCCATGTGGTTAATGGCACGGTTTGCACTAGTAGGATAACTGCACCTACACCGCCTGCAACTTTAACCAAAAACTCGATAGTCTGAATTCCCAAGATTGAGGAGAGGCTTTTTGATGTGGGAACATTTTGGTCTATTAAATAAACGGGTGTTAAGATGTATCCTGAGCGTCCCGGCGTCACGTCGCTTGTTAACATACCAGCGTATTGGGCTAACAGGGTTTTTACAAAGGATGTTTTTACACCATCCTTTGAAAGAACGCGTCTTAACCTGATTGTAAAGAAGATATTGATGCCAATATACATCACAAACGCCAAAATCAAGTATCCGACGTTGATTGTTAAAAGCGCCTCGTAGAGCGAGCCTAACCCAACATACCAAAGTAACAAACCAACAATAGCAACCATAAAAACAACTTGGAGGGCGATTTTTAGAAGTCGCTTGGTTGAGCTCTGAGGATTAGACTTGGGTGATGTTTCGGGCTGAGACATTTGGTTAAATTGCAATTTGGAAGGTTAAATGGGTTGTGGAAAAATCTACTATTACTTCAAGTTTATTTTAAATTGATGTTCTGTTGCAGCTTCTCTATTTATCACGTCATTGATGGCAGTGTTTTAAGAAAAATGGACTTTGTTATTTCCTAAGCATATCGTACGTGCTCCTACAACCACATCGCAATGCATTAAGCACGGATGTTTATTGGTGTGTTAAGCCTCTGTCACACAACATAGGCAAAGAAGAACTACCCGAAACCCAAAAAGAAGTTACAAACGCAAACAGTCTTGTTGTAAAGCATAAACCCTTCACTAAAATAAAAGAAAGAAAAACAAAGCGTCCAAAATTCTTAGGGCCTTACGCATTCTGCTTTTGGACGATATGGACGCTTAGCAGTTCTTCTTCTGTGATGGTATTCGCATTCGTTTAATCCGCATGAGCATCCAGTCTTTATCTTGGTAGATGCATCCACAAGGCAACCTAACCACCTTAGCAGACTCCTCGTTTTCAGACGGCTTCTTTCCCAAAGACATTGGAACTAACATGAGTCAAAATATAAATTAAAGGTATTAACCTTAACCGTAAGCGATTGGAGGCTATTTTTGACTCTTTTTTGCGGATTATGGAAAAGCCTTAAAAAAACCTAAAATAACTTTCAATAAAACAAACTTAAGGAATAGGGATGAGCGACAACCGAGTAACGACAGCTATACTTGCAGTCTTCTTACTACTGATGCTCATCCCCCTGCACAGCGCTGAAGCGCAGGAATCTTTTGAGTATAAGGTGCAAATTCGAGGCGACGGCTCAGCGTACTGGTCTATTGAACAGTACTCAACTGTAAACTCAGAAGTGTACACGTGGCAAGATTTTAATCAGATAATCTCTGTGGTGCTTGACACTGCACAAGCAGCTACCGAAAGAGAAATGGATATCGACCAAAACTCGATTCAAATTAGCACAAGCATATTTGCTCAATCTAAAAGAACCGAATACGATTTTGTTTGGCTAAACTTTAGCGTAGCTGAAAACAACCAAATGCGCTTCGGAGACGTATTCCAAGCCAGCGACTTCCTCGCCAGATTCTTTGGCGACTCAGAACTCTATCTTATATACCCAGAAAATTACTCCGTCGAATCAATTTATCCAACTGCAAACAACCGTGACGACCAAGCCCACACCTTGGCATGGAATAACCTACATGATTTGATTAATGAAAACACAGAAGTGGTATTGATGGCTACCCTAAGCTTTGACAACGTGACTGTACAAACTTGGTTGTTGATGGTTACGACGGCGGGATTGGCTGCAGCGATTTTTATGTTCCTCTTTTTCAGACGGCAACATAACCAAAACAAATCCTTACCCGTGGCTTCAACTCAAATGCAGGCGCTGCTTCAAACCGAAGAAGACAAAATACTAAACCTGCTAAAAACTCGCGGGGGGACCATGCGGCAGTCAGAAATAACCGAGCAACTTCACTTCTCCAAGGCAAAGACTAGTCAACTGTTAAGCGCTCTTGAGAGTACAGGGGCGTTAACGAGGCTAAAGAAGGGTCGCGACAAGATTGTTACAATCGCAGAAAACCCTGAATAAGTAATTACAGTTTCTGTGATTAAAGGACCTTTTCTGAAGTACAATCATAATCTTGAACAAACTTTTTAATAATCTTTGGACGTGTAGATTCTGGAGTCGCTTACCCACTCCAAATTCAAATCTTTTTCCATCGTTTTTCGTCACATTGTGTGATGGTTTGGGAAATATATGTTAAGCCCTCAAAGTTAGAGCAGGAGGTGCAATTTTAGTTCCTTTGTCTAATCGACAATGATTTTGAACTTGTTGCCCCATTTGCAAGTTTATTATGTTTTTAAATATAATGTTTTACTACACAACCCTTATATTCAATATCTCAAATATTGAGATATAAGGCATAATGTGTCAGAAACAAACGCTTAAGGAATGGCACTGAAACAATATACACGCAACATCCGCAATCGGGAGAGGTTCAAGTGGACTGGGACTTGAATGAAAAAAGCAGACTGTGAGATCTAATAGTGTCGAGTCAACTTGGGCAACCGCCTAATTGACCTGACACAAAAATGTGGGGGTTAGCTCACATTATGCTGTTGAATTACAGCCTTTGGCCGCTAGAACCTCTTCCATCAAAATACAAGCAATTTTATTTCAGTACTTTTTCTAACCAATTAAACAAGAGGCTCTAGAGACTGTTCTAAGGAAAAGCATAAAGAATAAAGACGCATCTAAATGCTAACCAAAGAGGTCATTATATGCCATCGTTTCACCCGGTTCGTGGAATGCGAGATTTAATCGGAGAAGAAGCTCAAGCCTTCACAACAATTATCCAAAAAGCCCGAAATGCAGCTCAACTGTATGGTTATCGGGAAGTAATTACGCCTCACGTGGAGCCGCTGGAACTGTTGAGCGCCAAGTCAGGTGAAGAAATCCGCCAACGCATGTTCATCTTCAGGGACCTCGGCGACCGCCAAGTCGCATTGCGTCCCGAATTCACGGCCTCAATTGCCCGCCTCGCTACCACCGCATTGAAAAATGAACCTAAACCCCTCAGGTTGTTCTCAGTGGGTACGGTATACCGCTATGATGAACCCCAGAAGGGCAGGTACCGAGAGTTTTGGCAATCCAACTATGAGTTGATGGGTTCCTCGAGGGCTGAAGCAGACGCTGAAATTGTGCTTTTAATGAATTCGATGGTGACAGCGATGTGCTTGAAGGATTACGCGTTCAAAATCGGTCATATAGGCGTTATTCGCGGTATTCTCTCACAGGAGGGGTTGGATGAAAAAACTCAGAACGCCGTTTTTCAGCGTATGGATAAAAAAGAGTACGATAAAGCTTTAGAGCTCGTTGAGTCGGAGCAGTGTCGTAAAATGCTTTTGGGATTGATAGAGCTTAAGGGCGTTGACTGGCGGGAAACCACTGAAAAAATCAAAGAATACACCGCAAATTATCCAGAGGCTACAGCTGCATCCGAGAACCTTGCAGAAATACTTGGCTTGATAGCCGAAAGCTCACCCGATATCCAAATCAACGTGGAACCAGCCTTTGCGCGTGGACTCGAATATTATACGGGTATGATTTTTGAAATCTACATACCTGAACTCGACATAGCCTTAGGCGGTGGAGGACGCTATGACCGCTTAATTCAGGTTTTTGGGGGCGAAAAAACCCCAGCGGTGGGCTGCGCAGCAGGCATCGACCGAATAGCAATTGCGCTGCAAACTCAAAACGCCCCGCTAAACGCCAAAACCTGCAATACCGTGGCGGTTACTGCCATAAGCGACAAACAAAAACCAGCAGCGCTCAAAATTGCCCAGCAACTTCGAGCAGAAGATATCCCCGTCGAGTTTGAGGTCATGGGACGCAAAATGGGCAAAGCGCTGGAGGATGCGGATAAACGCAGCGTCGACTACGCAGTCATCGTAGGCGAGCGGGAACTAGAAGTGGGCGCAGTTATGCTAAAGAAGTTAGCCAGCCGACAGCAAAGCACTGTTTCAATTGAAAAGCTGGCTGAAAAGATCAAGGGTTAAAAACAAAACTGCATATTTAGGTATATATTCGCAAACGATAGGGCAGTACCCAAGCTAAAAAGTTCTTTCTAAGTAACTTTCGTTAATAAAATCATGGAGATGATAGAGTTTGCCAGATATCGTAAAAACAGCTGTATCTTCAGGTATGTTCAACAAACTAGTCGAAGCTGTCAAGCAGCTAATCTGGTTGACACTCTCAACAGCCCTGGACCATTCACTTTTTTGCACCCACGGATGATGCTTTTGCCAAAATCCCAAAGAACAGCTAGATGCGCTTTAAAGATCCGGAGAAACTCAAGGCAGCTTTAGCTTTCCATGTGGTTGAGGAAAAAATGATGGTATCTGATTTGGCGCAGCACTAGTATCTCCAAGCACTTTCAGGCGACGGGCTGTGTATATACAATAGCAGGTGGCATCTTCGCTGAAAACTCAAAGTTAACGGTGCAAACATCATTAAAACCGACATTGTTGTAGACAATGGAGTTTGTCACGCCATCGATAAAGTGTTGATGCCTAAAGTCGAAGTCATGAGCAGTCCAATTTAGAGGCGATGCCCTCTGTAATTTAAACCACTTTTTTTAAAAATAAATTTCATTACGACGAATGCACCAAATGTTTGAGTTGATTTACTTTGGAACTCACAGACTGGCTTTAAAAGAGAAGTAATCGGCAGGCAAACAAAAGCGCACCAGCCGAAACCAATATGAAAGGCAACAAAACCCACACATCAAAACTAAACAGAAACGGTACGGCAAGGCATAAAACGGCGCTGAAGGCAAAGACCAGCATGGACAAATTTCGGCTTTTGCTCCATCGAGCTTTAAGCGGCATATGTTGTAGATCTTGATAAAGCAGTTTACGTTCATTAAAGAACCCATAACAAAAAACCAGAATCAGGGGTCCTAAAACGACAGCCCACAAAGCATCAGTAGCAAATATGAGGGTGGTCATAACAAAAGGGCAGAACTCCATAGCAACTGGATAAATGATAGCGATAAAGGCTATGTAAGTTAGCATTTTGGGATTTTTCCACATAGCCACTAATTCATGCAAGCTCTGTTTCCTTTTGTAAGCAATGGCTGTGTGGCTTAAAAATTTTGGCAGCAGTGTCGTAACAGTTAGAACTGGAGAGTTATTTTAGGGTGTTAGGTTTTCTTGCCTTGGCTTTGGGTTCTATTTCGGTGGGCACTTGGGGTTCATCCCAGTAGTGCATAAACTCTTCAGGTGACATCAAGTTGGAAGTGCGCATCTGGACGCTAAACCTGTCTAGGGCACAAGGATTGCTTAGGTGGGCTCGGTAAATTTCAATCAAAAAATCAACGGTCATCGACACGGATATGGGTTTCTTAGCCATCAATGACAACTCCTCAGAGACTTTTATGAGGTCTTCGTAGACTCGCAGAGGCAACTCGACGGTTTTTGTCATAGTTGATCATCTGCGAGCTTATACAGATTTAAAGTATAAATAGCAATCCGGCTCATAAATGACTATTTAAGGTGAATTATTTTGAGAATTGCTTTTTTTGTTTACGAGTATCCTCCACAAATAGTAGGTGGATTGGGCACCTATGCACAGTATATGACTAGGCAATACGTGGATATGGGACATGACGTGTCCGTGTTCACGCTAAACAGCAGTGGCAACCTCAAAACCTATGAAGTGCTACATGGGGTCGAAGTTCACCGCCCCCAAATCGCCGACGCTTCCAACATTTGGCCGTTTTTTGTAGCTGATGACCTCAAAAAATGGGGCACCAACATCAAACTCTTCAACGACATATTCATTTACAATGTGCTTAGCGCGACCAAATTCATCAATGACCTTGTTAGGAAAAATAACGTTCATTTTGACGTTGCTTGCGTGCATGACTGGTTAAGCAGCCCCGCGGGGCTTATAATAAAAAGTGAAACTGACATTCCTGTTGTTTTCCATGTGCATAGTACGGAGTGGGGGAGAAGTGCAGGTGGGGGCTCTGAAGTTGTCAGCCACTTCGAGCGTGCTATGGCACAAAACGCTGACCACATTGTGACGGTGAGTTACGCTATGCAAGACGACCTTGCACGGCACGGTTGGCAATCAAGCAAAATCAGTGTAGTCTGGAACGGCGTGGAACCGCAGCGCTACAACCCCCAAAACGTCAATCAAAACGACATTTCACAAATCAGAGCCAAATACAGTATACCTGACAGCTGGAACATGATTCTCTTCATCGGGCGCCTTGCTTGGGTTAAGGGGGTTCGAAACCTCATCCAAGCTATGCCCATGATTCTCAGAGATTACCCCAATACCAAACTAGTAATTTTAGGCAAAGGCGAAGAGCAAAACGACATCGCCGAAAACGCCGAACGCCTAAACATAAGAGACAATGTAATTTACCGCTTTGATTTCGTACCCGAAGAAGAACGCATATTGCACTACGCTGCTGCAGACCTGTGTGTGTTTCCGTCAGTGTATGAACCGTTTGGAATCGTGAGTCTGGAGGCAATGTCTATGGCTAAACCCCTGGTGGTCGGCGCTCGTGGCGTAGTTGGGTTCAAGGAACAAGTGATAAATGGCGGGTTGGACCAAAACGGTATCCACGTAAACGGCGAAGACCCTGCTGATATTGCGTGGGGCATAAAAGAGATATTGAAAAACCCCGATTTAGCCAGAAGCTGGGGTGAAAACGGGAGGCAAAGGGTGCTTGAATACTTTACATGGCGCAAAGTAGCCGAGCAAACCTTAAAAATCTACCAATTGACGGTTGCCGCTAAATTGCAAGCATCTCTGCCACCTTAAGCAGCCGCAGATCCAGCCGCTTCTTTTGGGTGGCTGATTGTTCCAATTCTATGCCGCTGATAGAACCGTTTTGCAAACCCACAGCCATGTTTCTTTTGCCTTCACAAAACAGGTCCATTGCTTTCTCGGCAAATAGACTTGCTAGAAGTCGACTTCTTGCGGTTGGGCTTCCGCCGCGCTGCGAATACCCGACTATGGAGAGGCGTACTTCTGAGTCTGTTTGTTTCTTGATATCTGCTGTGAATTTTGTGGAGTCTCCATGCCCTTCGGCAGTGACGATAATGCCTGCACGTTTTCCTTTGCGTTGATTCTGATCCATAACGCGCACGACATCACTGACACTTAGTGGTTTTTCTGGTATTAGGATGACTTCAGCGCCAACAGTAATGCCGACTTCGAGAGCGAGAAAGCCACGTTTTCGCCCCATGACTTCGACAATGAAAATGCGTTCATGGCTTACGGCGGTGTCGCGAATTTTGTCTATGGATTGAACTGCTGTATTTACTGCTGTGTCAAAGCCGATGGTTTCATCAGTTCCGTACACGTCATTATCAATCGTGGCGGGTAACCCGAACATGGGAATGCCGCTTACTTTACTTAGAGCTAAGGCGCCTCGGAAAGAGCCGTCACCGCCTATGACAAATAAAGCATCTATGTTGTTTTTGCGCAGGGTTTCTGCAGCTTGCTGCTGTTTTTCTATCTCCTCGAAGGCGGGACAGCGTAGTGTATGTAGAATAGTACCTCCAAGTTGGATGATGCCACCGACATTTCTGGGGCCTAGATGTCTGTAGTTATTGGCGATTACGCCATCCCAGCCATGCTCAAAACCCAAAACATTGAAGGTATTGTAGTGGGCTATGCGGGTGACTGCGCGTATTGCTGCGTTCATACCGGGGGCATCTCCGCCGGAAGTTACTATGCCGATGGTGTTGGTCATCGTTTTATGCCTCTAATAATGTATTTTCATCTGTCGAAGGAATTAATATGTTTAGGGTTACGATGTCTTGAGGCGCTGTCTTCCAAAAAGCATAAATGCTCTTTCTCTAATTCTATGGGTTCTGTATCGGGAGGTAGCTCAGCCTGGCAGAGCTCTCGAGCCCGCTGGCTTGTTTCAGCGGACGGAGAAGCTGTAGAGGTCTACCCATGGTGGGCTTCATTCTAGCCTGTCTAGGCCACAGATACCGAGCTGTCGCAGGTTCAAATCCTGCTCTCCCGACCACACATTTCTGTTTTTTTGCCTAAAGTATTGGCGGGTGCGTTTGCGTGCACAAATACTTCTAATTTAGTGCGTGGGTGGCTATGTTTGGTTTTTTGCTATGCAGATGGTTTTCGAAAGGGCTGTGTGTAAACCACAGTCGAACTGTTAAAACAGAGAAAACTAAACAGACAGTTTTTAAGAAGTTGAAGTTGGGTTAGGCCTTAGGTCTCACAGTAAATTTTGCAGAAAAGAAACATGCCAACTATTTACTGTTAGAAGTCAGGGTTTTTAATTTCTCTTCATTTGGAATGGGGAAAAATGTATCAGTTCCTTTGTTAATTTTTTGATTTTTCTTTTTAACCTCTGTCGGTTTGTGTTTTAGGTTTATTTTGTTTGCTAAGTCATATTTTTTGGATTTTTTTGTTGTCATATTTTGTCACCTCGAAAATTTTTTTCCAAGAAGGGGTTGTAGGAAAGATTGTTTAATGTTTACCCTCTACGTATTTGCCCATTCCGCATTCGAGGCATTTTGATTCTTTCTCAGAGCTTTGATCAATGTTGCTGCTGCCACAATAAGGACATTTGTTTACAAGTTCTTTAGACATAAAAATTGTATTCTCCAACAAGTCTAGGCTGTAGGTCTTGCTGTTAAAGATTGGGTCCATTTTTGTTTTTTTAAGGTGCTGGTTAGCTGAGTTTCGGACCTGGCGATATATGTACAATTTTTCGGGCTTGAAAACCTTTAAGGTCAAACGTGACATAAATGGGATAGTCGCGCAAAGTCATTTGATGTTGTTCTGTTTGCATGGTTCGACTTAAATTAGCAGATGTAAGCTAGTGGCGTTTTGACTGTTACGGCCCTGTTTTTCCTGCTTTCGCCTCAATGGTATAACCCTTAAAACGCTGGTTTCTCATTCTGAGTTTAGCCATAGACTACCTGTACAACAGATTCTAAATCAACAGTTAATCTCCCAAAAAACCCGAAGATATCAACTAAAAAGCAAGATACTCAGAATTATAAAACAAGTTTATCCTAAAGAAGAGAAGGGAATTATTGTTTTTCCTCGACGACAATCATGGTAAGAGTTGAACGTACCTTGTCGAGGCGCCGAATCCTCCACGTCACTATCTCTTTTAGTTTATCCATCGTGTCAGCTTTGACTCTGGCTACTATGTCGTAGACTCCATAAACGGCTGAAGATTCTTCTACGCCTTCAACCTTTTTCATTTCCTTCAAAACATCCGATTCGGAGCCTATCTCGGTATTTATCAACACAAACGCTGTAGGCATATCCATCCTCTGATAACAAGATTAAGCGAAGTTCGAATTAAAATCTTTCCCATCAACATGCAAGAAGTTATTACCAATTAAGACTAAAGTTTAAACATCAATTGAATGGCAAACTGTGTTTGGCGGCGGATTTGTTTTGACGCATGATTTTTACACCTGCAACCTGCAACGCCACATATGACACGACGAGTCGGAACCATAGGTTTACCAACCGTGTTAGCAGTGTCACAGAAACCGCCACCGCAGGGTCAATGCTCATCGCTGTCAAGGTGACAGTCATAATTAACTCGGGAAACCCAAAAAAAGCTGCCCCAACCGTCTGCAAAGTTCCCGTCAGGGTAAAAACGATTAAAACCACATCCACTGAAACAGACTGTCCCAATGCTGCAAACGCCACAAACATCACAGACACCTCAAAAACAAACCCCACCACAGCATACACGGCAGGAGCCAATAGCTTTCTTGGATGCTTCTGGAGTTGGCTGAAGCTTTGGTGGAAGCTACCCAACATCGCCTCCGCTTTAAAGATGAAGCCATCAGGGTTCCAGCTTTTGCGGAAAAACCGCATAATTTTCACCGCCCACCTTAGCAACGTTTTGGTGGCAGAAGATCGAAAACTTACGTAGAACACCACAACCAAAGTTAAAATCGACAAAGCCAAAACCAAGCCAATGAGCACCGCCTCCAAAAGCGGAAAAGCATAGCGAACCAACAACCAAATCAATCCGGAACTTAGAGCTATGATGGTAATGGTCATTGTGAAGATCTTTTGTCCCACAACAGATGCGCCTATGCGCCCGGAGTCTACGTTTTGGTCTTTTGAGAGCAGATATGTTTTGGAGACCTCAGCTGACCAGCCTAGCTGCGGGATGGTTGCATCAAAGAACAAACCTACCCATGCGTAGAGGAAGGCCTTGCGGTGGGGCACGTTCACGTTTAACATGCCTAGTAGGCTGCGCCAAACTAACGATGAGCAGGCAACGTATAGAATGTAGCAGACAAACGCTACCCAATAGACTGCAAGATTCGTTTGGGATAAAGTCGCTATTACCTGGTTTAAATCCACAAATATCGCCAGATACACAATAAAAGCCACTAAACCTGTAACTAGAACTATAAGTATTGGGTTGAATCGTCGGGGTTTAGGGGTGGGTTCCATGGGGGTTGCCTTCCTTAACTCTGTCAGCTGCCCATTTAAGGCTAACCAAAAAAAGTTTAAGCCTCAGAATTGCGCATTTGACAAGCCTTACGGCGCAGGTATCTTGCGGTAAACGTCAACAAGGTGATAAAAACAATCACACCTACTCCCAAAACGAGCACTATAGAAGCGAAATCGAAGTTATGAGTGACCGTTGGGGTTGGTTGTGAGGTTTTCCAGAGGTTGGTGTCGGCGACAATTGTGCGAACCGTGTAGTTTTCGGTTTGTGTTTCCCCCTCCATGCTTACTCCAGTGGCCTGGTCCCAAACGTATATGCTATTACCCAAAGTTGAAATGATTACAGTGCGTTCAGTTCCGAGGTAAGTACGGGTTTCCGATGAGTCAATGGTTACGGAGCCAAAAATCTCGTCTTGAAAAGTATCGCCAGCGGCTAGTCCCGCTGGGATTATGAAATCGTCTATTAAGTGTCCCGTCTGCATATTCATTGTGCTGTTTGAGGTCTCTGAGGTATTGTCGGAAAAATGCGACACCATCGAAATTTTGATGGAGGCACCTTGAACGTCTTGGATTTCCATACGTGCCCAGACCACGTCGTGCCCTTTCATGGGTTCACCTGTGTAGGATACGAGGTATTCCACCCAGTCGCCGCCTTTAACGCCAACCGCCACCTCGGCAGAAACATAAACAGAGAAGCACAAGACAAGGATTAAGGCGGATGTTACCGAAGCCAGATATCGATTCATGAAAAATGCAGGTGGTATCTCCTTTAATAAAAGTGGCGTATAAAATGAAAAACTATTGTGGAGAAAGGCTGCGGCTATTCTTCCATCATAATCAAAGTCAACGTTGAGCGAACTTTGTTGAGTGTTCGGATTTGGCGGGTAACCATTTCTTTTAGGTTCTCCATCGAGTCAGCGCTAACTTTTGTGATGATGTCGTAGACGCCATATGAGTAGTAGGCTTCAACTACGCCGTCAATGGTTTTGAGCAGGTCAACAACTTCTTCTTCTGCGCCTGACTCGACGTTGATTAGTACATAAGCTTGTGGCAAAGTCTGAATCTCCACAAAAGCTATTGCATCAGTTATTAATAGTTTTTATGCAACAAATCTGAGATTAAATTTGGTTTGACACCAAAAATTTTATGAGCGGACCCTCTCTAAGATTATTATTGGAGAAATCAAACTTGGTTTATTGCACCCGATGCGGAACCCTCAACCCCGACTCGTCGTCGACATGCTCAAACTGCGGCGCCCCTCTGGTGACAGAGCCATCCAGCCGCCCTTACAGTAACTATGAACATAACCACCACCGCTATGAAGATAGAAAATACCGTCATGGCGGGGCAGGCATCGGACTTCTAATAGCGGGCTTATTCATCGTTTTAATAGGTGTGGCAGCGTTTGCAGGTTTTAACATCTGGAGCTTCCTCTGGCCGCTCATACTTATACTCATCGGTATATGGATTTTGACGCTGGGTTTGAGGCGAAACCGCAGATATCGAACGTAGCCTTAAAAGTTTTTTTTTGATTCACTAATTGTTTTTGCAGGTTTTTTCAGCTCTTCACACAAAAGAGTTAAATTGATTTAGCATAAAAGGAGTAAGCTATTGCGGGGAAACTAATGGCAAAATACATTTTCGTTACAGGTGGTGTGTTAAGCTCAGTTGGTAAGGGTATTTTAACGTCTTCTATTGGCAAAATGTTGCAGGCAAGAGACTTAAATCCCACAGTCGTAAAAATCGACCCCTATGTTAATATTGACGCGGGTACGATGAACCCCTACATGCACGGGGAAGTTTTTGTCACCGATGACGGCGGCGAAACCGACCTTGACTTGGGGTGGTACGAACGTTTCTTGGATCTTAGCTTAAAACAGGATAACAACTTGACCACAGGCACCATTTACCGAAGCATAATCGAGAAGGAGCGCCACGGCGACTTTTTGGGCAGATGTGTGCAGATCGTACCCCATGTTACTAACGAAATTAAGAACCGCATCAGAAACGCCGGCAAATCAGTAGGCGCAGACATTGTTTTAACCGAGGTCGGGGGGACAGTAGGAGACATCGAAGGCTTACCATTCCTTGAAGCCATCCGCCAAATGCGTGTGGAGGAAGGCTACGAAAACACGCTCTATGTCCACGTAGCCTTAGTCCCAATTCTTGATGTCACAGGTGAAATGAAAACTAAACCGTTGCAGCACAGTGTTAACGAGTTGCGCCGCATCGGTATCCAACCAGACACAATCGTCGCACGCAGCCCACAGATGATTGACGCAGAATCGCTGCGCAAAATTGCCCTGTTTGGCACCATCCCTGAAAACTCTGTGTTCTGCAGCTACAACGCTGAAACTGTCTACCAAGTCCCATTGATTTTGGATAAGCAGGGTATGGGAGACTTCATCTGCCAACGCCTTGGGCTTGACTGCGACGGCAAAAACTTCACCCAGTGGCAAAAGTTTGTGGACGGCATGGTTCACCCCGAACATGAAGTCAAAATCGCATTGGTCGGCAAATATGCTGGTCTAAGCGATAGCTATGTCAGCATGACCGAAGCGCTCCGCCATGGCGGCGCTGCATGCAAAACCAAAGTGTGCATAAGCTATCTTGAAGCCGAAAAATTCGAGCGTGAACCCGATTGCCTAAAAGAACTAGCAGCCTACGACGGTGTATTTGTCCCCTACGGTTTCGGACCACGGGGTACTGAAGGAAAAATTGCAGCGGTCCGATACGCTCGGGAAAACGACATTCCATTCTTGGGTATATGCTATGGATTCCAACTCGCAGTTATAGAGTTCGCTAGAAATGTCGTAGGCTTAAAGGATGCTAACAGCAGCGAAATCAATCCTGACACACCCTACCCAGTCATCGACCTAATGCCTGAACAGCGAGATATAAAAGTCAAAGGAGCAACCATGCGCTTGGGCGCTCATAAAATCGTTTTACAGAAAGGCAGCTTAGCCAACAATCTCTACGGGCAAGAAGAAATCCGTGAGCGCCACCGTCACCGCTTCGAAGTCAACCTCGATTATATTGATGCACTCAAACGCAACGGCATGCACTTCACGGGCAAATCAAGCGACGGCAGAAGAATGGAAACCCTCGAACTGCCAGACAAGTATTTCTATTTTGCTTCTCAGTTCCATGGCGAATTCAAAAGCAGACCCGGAAGACCAGAACCAGAATACTTTGGCTTTATCCAGGCTTGCATCAACAAGAAACTGGGTAAACCAAAAGACCCCATTGCCTAATGTCATTCAGACTTTTTTTATTTTTATAGCTAATACCAAAACGGCGGTTGCAAATATAAACAGCATAAATACTACAAAAACGGGTGTAGTGAAAGAGCTGTATAAGGATGGTTTTTTTCTGTTTTTAAACCGTCACAAAGCTTATTTTAACGTCCACGAGAAAATCCCGCCACTGCATGGCGTCAGGAAAAGAAAAATGATGCAAAAATAAAAAGCAACTGTTTCTTAAACTATCTTGTGTGGCAGTAGGATTCACCATACGTACATAAAGAGAAATAAATAAAAAATGGCGCTATACCGTCAACTGCTGAAAAAGCAGAGTTTCAGTAAATGTTATAATTAGCCGTTTACATGCTTCCTTAATGGATTGATTTAGAAATGAGCATGGAACCTACTGGGAAAAGAG
This sequence comes from uncultured archaeon, assembly GCA_963810275.1. Classification (GTDB taxonomy): domain Archaea; phylum Thermoproteota; class Bathyarchaeia; order Bathyarchaeales; family Bathycorpusculaceae; genus Bathycorpusculum. Next base: position 8,087 of record CAWENF010000001.1, on the reverse strand, counting down.
ATTCAGACGCTTATAGCAAAAAGATGATTGAAGCAAAAGACGAATTGAGCCAACTTCAAGAAGAACTTAACAATGTACTCGTAAAATTGTGTCTACGCGCACTTCGCGTTTTTCAATCAACTAGACCCGAGCCACTTAGACCTGGCGAAATCGCGCTAATTGTTAATAACGAACTTGTTAAGGGCGTTTTATACGATTTGAATACCCAGCCAAGCATTGATGCCATAGCGAAAGCTGCAAAAGAAGCTTGGGCAAAAGAATCCGCTAAGCAGTAAAACTGCTTACAACTTTTATTTTTCTTATTTTAACCTAAACAAAAAAATTGTTTTCTAAGAAATTAAAAAATAAAGTGTTGAGCCGAAATTACTTTCGGCGGGCATAATCCATGATTGGGATCAGTTTTGGGTCTGCTTGGACGATTTGCATTGCATCGACTAATCCGACGAGTGCGCCGTTTTTGTCGACTGCGGGGAGGTGCTTTATGTTCCAGTGTTTCATTAGTTCAGCTGCTTCTTTGAGAGTTGCGTTTTGGTCAATTACGACGAGAGGGTTTGTGTAGACCATTCTTGCGATTATGGTTCTGATTGGTACTTCAGCTTCCATTGCGCGGACAACTAAGTCTCTTGTTGTGATGATGCCTGTTGGCTTGCCGCTCTGGATAACAAAGATTGCGTCTTTGTCGTTTTTAGTCATTAAAGCGATTACGTCTTTTAGGACGGTGTTGTTTTCTACTGTTTTAACGTCTTTTTGCATGATGTCTTTTACTGTCACGTTGTTTGCCATCTAATTTTTCACCTATTTGCTATGAAGGAAGCAGACGTTGTTTATCAATTTTACGATTATTTTTGTGTCCATGCTGTGTAACCCTTAAAAGTGCGAAGTTTTCATTGCCTTATGTAGGAGGCATATTTCTGAATCAAAACAACAATAACGAAACCTTCTCTACCTGCTTAGACAACGCCAGAAACTACGGCGAAGTCTGGAAAATAGTCCAAGAAACCGCCCAATATGCTTTGGGCAAACGCCGCAACTGCATGATGCTCTTCCTCGACGACCTACCCCTACAGCTAGGCGCATACTACCCTGTAGGAACCAACAACATCGTGCTAAACCGCGCATTAGTCGATGTGGTTGAATCCCAAGTGGCTGATAAAGCAACTGTCAACGCCTTAGTTTACAACCTACTGCTTCACGAGTATCTGCACGCCCTTGGCGAAATGTCTGAGGTAGGTGTTCGATGCGAAGTAGTGGAGGTTGCCAAGAAAGCATTCGGCGAAGAACACATAGCCACCGTGCTTGCCCTCAAGTCGCCATGGGTTCTGCTAAAAGGTCTACCGCTTAGCCAAGCGTTTTCACCGAAAAGAGTCATGGAAATTGTTAGGGACTTTGAGAAGACAGGCAAATACATTGTCTAAATGACAGCAGCTACATCATTGTGGCTTGAGGCGGCGCAGGAGGCATCGCAGGTTCGGGCGGGTTTGGTTGAAGCTGGAAGAACGCCACCGCCAAAAGCAGTAAGCCCACCACTATTAGGAAGTAACCGATTGCCAAAATTCCCAAGAAGCCGCCGATGAGCATGATCATACCTGCAGTGCTAAACAGTTTAGTGGTTGATTTGTCAGCAATTGAGATAAGTGAGCGACGGGCAAGATATGTAGCTATTATCGCTGTAATCCAGACTACGACCCAGACGCCTAAAAAGCCAATTAGAAAGGGCATAAGTGCAGCTATGTTTATGTTGTCGGGTGTTATGGCGCTTGTGTCAGGTGTTATATTTGGCAGATCCGATAGGTTGCCGTTCCAGCCTGGGTATAGCATTCCAAACAAAGAAGTGATGTTAGATAAAATCACAGTTACCAATACTACACCCGCAATTACTGCGCCGACCACCACCACTATCACTGCAAACAACGAATGGTTAAAGATGGAGCGGTCTTTGAAGTAGCCAGCTAACCCGTTTAAGCCTATTAGCATAAGAATCAAACCTATAACACCTAAAGCTAAGGCGCCAAATGCTCCAAAGGCTAGGCCGAAGGACGAAACAAAAAACAGTGTGGCAGCAACAAAAAGCATAAGTGCGCCTGCTCCGCCAAGGGTTTTGCTTGATTCCAAAGTCATGCAATATCGCCTCTTAGCTTGTGTGTGCATTTACGATAAAAGCTTTGTCATCAGTTCTACGGAGTTCGGAATGGTTTTACTTGTTGGCCTTGTATGATGCTGTAGAAGGTTTGTAGGTACTGTTTGCCCTCTGTAGTTATAGTATACACTTTGCGTTGACGACCCCCCTTAAGCTCAATAACAGATTCAACAAACCCTTTCTTTTCAAGCAAACTAAGAGTACTATACAAAGTCTCATGACGAATCTTAACATCAAACTCAGCCTCCACCCGCTTACTAATCCTATAACCCCAAATCGGCCCAGCCCCAACAATACGCAAAAGCTGCATATCAAGCAGGTTTCTGATTATGTGTTGTACAATTTCTTTTTGATAGTCTGGGGCCATAGAGTTGACCTTTTAGATGCCTTAAGGCATGGTTAATACCTGTTTTATTTAAGCTATAACTCGAATTATGTATGTTTTGGTATGCTTATGGTATGCCTCAAGACTTATATGGGTTGTATCATTACTCTATAATCAAGATATGTCCGCAGAAGGACATATTGTACACACGTCTAACAGAAAAACTGTTCGACAAAAATACACAATAACCGGAGAAAAAAACATGATAAAACCCAACACACAAAAAGAAATAACAACCAAACTAACAAAAGGCCTACTAGACATGATCATCCTACAAGACCTACAAACCCAACCCATGCACGGATACCAAATAATAACCAAAATAAGAAAAGACTACGGCATATACTTCGGCCCATCCACCATATACCCACTATTAGCAACCCTAGAAAAGAAAGGCTACGTCGCATCCGCCTGGAGCATAGACAGCGAACGCCCAAGAAAAACCTACAAACTAACAAACGACGGACAAAACATGCTAACCTACACAGAAGAATACCTAAACCACATCTGCAGAAAAATAACCATAATCAACCCAGAAACAGAACAAACAATCGGAATCATCGCCCAAACTACACATTAAAAAAGCCTCAGGAACTGACAAGTTAAAGGTCTTGCCAGCTCATGCAGCTACTCAGGCTACCCTCTGACGCTGTAACCAGATGAGAAGTCGGTTTTAATAACCCGTTGCGCCATTGCTATAATTACTACAAACAGGGGAAAATAGCTGTAAAAACTCTGAACTATGAAGTAAGCAGCGCTTTAAACGGAGAACTTTTAGAGTTCTGTAGGCATATTGCAGGGAAACAAACAATCGTCGCTGTTGCCGAAGTCGATAAGTACCAAGCTAAATCTGCAAATCAATATACAATTCACGAAGTTATGGTTGTAATACGTGATTTCCAACCACGACTCTTAAGCTACCTCAAGGTCATCCGATCTAAAACTTTTTTTGTATTTGCGGTAGATCAATGGTTTTTTGAGCGCGACGTAGACAGAGGCTTCTTAGGCGAGGCCATGGCTAGCAAGCTTTTATTTCCTTACACCCCGCTTAATGGAAAAACGTACCTTTATGAGTTGGAGGTAGAGCTTAAGCGACGGCTAATTTTAGAGTCACTTGAAAACTTGGTTTTTAACTTCCCTGAGTTAGCAAACATCATAAAGATTGATCCGCGCTACTTCCTCTACGAAGTGGTTTCAAACCGCGTTAGGGTTTTTCCGCTACTTAACTACGACTTAAACGACTTAACCCACAGCATAACCCAAACCGAAGAGCAATCGCTGAAGACCTATCGTATAGCACTCAAACAACTGCAAGACACACAAACGGTGGAGTTTAAGAACAATTATGTAACCATAACCAGCAAATTCATCAACCAAAGCCAAGACCCCAAACTGCGAATAATTCACCTCTCAAAAAATGCCCCCCGCACCCTGTTCAGTTCGCTTTTTGGTGTTTTGCCACAACTATTAAGCATTGTGACCCAGAACACTGAGACATTTTTGAAAACCCAGAAAATCAACCTGATACGTCCTGTCGATCCCAAACACGCGGTTTATTGACCCTCAGAAATATGTGTTTTTCCCCACGTCGGAGGGTATAGTTTCGCTTTCGGAGAAAATCGACATAAAAGGATACACGAAAAGGATGCTTCTCAAGGGAGAAAAAGTGGACATACAAGTTAACCCGCTGGGTGGAATGCTAAACGACGTTTATTTGATCAACGCTGGTTCACGCAAAGTGTTAGCTAAGCGGTTTAAGGATTGGTCTGGATTCAAATGGTTCCCGTTAACTTTGTGGTCTTTTGGTGCGCGGACGTTTGCGGTTTCTGGGCAGGCACGGCTCGCCAAGGAATGTGCAATAAGCGAACAGTTGCTGGGTGAAGGATTTAATGTGCCCAAGATTTTGCATGTAAGCAACGCTGAACGCATAGTCTTTATGGAGTTTATTGAGGGAAAAAACCTTAGCACAACCATTAAACAGTTCTCAACAGGCGAAACTGGTGTAGAAGTGCTTGAAACGGTAGCTAAAGTAGGGGGAATCATGGCGAAAGTACACCAAACCGGTGTAGTGTTAGGCGACACAAAACCCGACAACGTCCTAATAAAACCTGATGGATCCATTTATCTTATCGACTTTGAGCAGGCGCAGAAAGGCGGCGACAAAACCTGGGATATAGCTGTTTTTTTGTACTACTGCGGTCACTACATGCAACCCTTTGATGGAACTGAAAAAGCAGAGGCAGTCACCCGAGCCTTTATTGAAGGCTATCTGCAGGCGGGGGGAAAAGCAGAGGATGTACGCAAGGCAGCATCACCCAAGTACACACGCGTGTTTAGCATCTTCACTATGCCAGCTATTATGTTTGCAATTTCAAATCTATGCAAAAAAGTCACCTATCCCAGCGTAGACGGAAACTTTTTACTCCAAAACGCCTTCTATTTACTTGTGGGTTTTATGTCTGAATTTTATTTTTACCGAGGACTATACAAAGTTAAAGTCATAACCGAAAGTGAAGGCTACCGAATAGTAGAAGCGCAGGAGAATTTTGAAGACTACCTAAACGGCGAAAGAATAAATGTTAAAGCGGGTGAGCAACGCATTGTGCCAACCTGCGAATTGTACAAGAAAAAAACCTTATCTCCGCCTGTGCCTGAGCATCTTTATGAACGGCGTATGGAAAAGAAGTTGAAACGCTTAATTGACTCTGAAGAGTCAAAATAGTAAGCTTAATGCGAAGTGTACGTTAAGAGGGGCCTGGAGGGTCATCTGGGAGAGGCGGCGGGGGTAACTCGCAGCCGGGTTTTTCTTGTTTTAATCTACCTGCTAAAAAGGGAATAACCAATGAGATAATTAAAGTCGCCAAGATAACCATTGAGAAACCTGCTTCACTTAAAATTCCGTTTCCTAATGCTAATGTCGCGATTACTATGCCTATGGCGCCGCGTCCACCCAGTATTCCAGCAAGTTGTTTTGGAGCAACATCAAGTTTGGAATGCAGTAGCGTATTCTTACAGAAATAGTATGTCAGCGATACACCTACTCCTAACGCTATAACAATCATCACCGCCATGCCGACGTAGTAGAAAGGAGCGATGCTGGCTAATACGACTTCTAATCCTGCGAATCCGAAAAACAGAGGGATAAAGAAAATGTTGTTCATGGTAGAAAGCGTTTGGCAGACTCTGTCGTAGACTTTTTTTCCGATTAAGCCATCGTGAAAAATTAATCCTGCAAAGAAGGCGCCTAAAATGTAGCTTAAACCCATGCTTAAGAAGAGGGCGGAAATGACAAGTGCAAAGATAATGATAAGAGCAAAATCGAAGTCTGCTCGTTTGAAAAAGCCAGAGGCGCGGGCAAGGCCTTTTTGTATTAATGTCGATTTTCGGTTCAATAATGCGTCTATGGCTAAGAAGAAAAGCATGAAAATACCGACTTCAACTACTGTGAGGATTACACTGCCTATGGGTCGCAATATTGCAGCAAAAATTACGAAGGCAATGACGTCAGATATTGTAACTGAGGCAAGTATAATTTGTCCAGTGGTGGTTCGTAATAGCTTGTATTGCCAAATTAGAACTGACACTATGGAAAGTGAGGGGACAGCAATAGCAAGCGCAATTATGAGGTTTTCTTGAGTGCTAAACGGGAACAAAAGCAGAGCTGCAAGCACCATTAAGGTTAAAGGCACAAGAAAACTGGTGAGGCTAAACATTGTGGCGACGCTTATTCTGTGATTAAGCATACTGGTTCTAAGTTCAAAACCGATGTGGAAAATGATGAAGAACAAAGCGATTGATGTGACTGCTTGAAGAGGCTCATTGGCGGTAACTAAACCTAAAATGGAGGGACCAATTATCATGCCTGCTAAGATTTCACCTACAACAGAGGGTAAGCGGAATCGCTCAAAAATTTCGCCGACGAGCAGCGCCGCTGCCAAAACAATCAAAACGTCAGTTATTATATTGAATAGCGTCACAGGGTTCTCTTTAAATCTTACTTTGCCCTACTATTTTTGGCTTGCTGTACAAGCTGACAACCCCAAAACACATGCAAACCAATAAATGGATGAAACTTGGCAAACGCACAACCCACGCTGTCATTGCTTATCATGTGTTCTGAGTTTACTGTTATGCCTAGGCACATTTGGAATTAAATTACGTAATAAGTTAACGAGAGCACAAATAACTATCACCTAAAATGTCTAAAAAAACCAGGAGAATTCAAAGCTTAAATGCACCAAGTCCATTTTCACTTTTCCAGAGGATAAACTGTGACTAACCAAAAAATCGCCGAAGGCGACTACGTACTCATCTACTTAGACTCACGCAGAACTTACATGATTAAAATGCAGTCAGGACAAACCTTCCACACCCACAAAGGCTACCTAAAACTGGACGACTTAATCGGCAAAGAATACGGCGAACCCATCAAAAGCAGCCTCGGCATCACCTTCACCACCCTAAAACCCCACCTAACTGACTACATTATGAAGTCTGGCAGAAACACCCAAATTGTATACCCCAAAGATGCTGCCTTAATCGTGATGTTTAGCGGCATCGGCCCAGGGAGCCGAGTGTTTGAGTCAGGCACAGGAACAGGCGCACTCACCACCGCATTGGCACACTATGTAGGTTCAACGGGCAAAGTGTACACATACGAGATGCGTCCCGAATTTCAGAAGAACGCTGCTAAAAACATCCAGCGCGCCAAGCTTGGTGGCAACGTGGAGATGAAAAGCGGCGACGTCACCATGGGCATCGAAGAGCGAGATTTGGATGCGGTTATTTTGGATTTGGCAGTTCCGTGGCTTGTGGTTCCTCACGCGTATGAAGCGCTTAAGCCCTCAGGTGTTTTGGTGTCTTTTAGCCCTACCATCGACCAAGTAGTCCGTACAACTGAGGCGATGCGCGAGTATGGTTTTGTGTTCATTGAAACGATTGAGTGCCTTATGCGCACAATGCAGGTGGAACGTGGTAAAACTCGACCTAATACTATGATGACTGGGCACACAGGCTACATAACGCATGCACGAAAAATAATAACAACCCAAAATGATAAGCTTGCAGAAGCTCCAGAGACAACTGCGCCTGAAGCTGATTTGGACAGTTTAGAACAAACGGAAAATACAGAGGAATAATCGCTAAGCATTCACGTATAGTTCCGTCACTATCCATCAGAACTGAGGGAATAGTTAATTTAGCAAAAACCCTTCAACTTTTTTGAAATTCGATTTTTTTCAATTCGGATAATGCAACCAACTTAGGGGGTCAGTTTTGTGCTCAAATGATAGCTTTTTATTTATCGCTTTATAGAATTTTATCCTGGCGTATAAACACTTGACTTCAAAATGTCCCGAATGTGGGTTTGATTTTTCAAGTAAAAGCGACTTCAAACTATTTGAACCTGGGGAAATAATACAGTGCCCTGTTTGTCAAACTGAGCTAAGAGTAAACCGTGAAGGAACACTGGAAGCAATAAATTTTGAAGAAGATGAACATGCACCTTAATTACTCATAAACTGCTTCTCTTTTAAAGAAATCATAGATATTGACTCCTAATTTGTA